>NZ_NRDO01000040.1 GCF_010231475.1 Citrobacter sp. NCU1
TGACAAAGTCATCGGGCATTATCTGAACATAAAACACTATCAATAAGTTGGAGTCATTACCCAGTGGAAGTACCGTTGAACTTAATGCATAGGTGGTAATATAAAGCACGAGCACATCAATATTATTTTCTGTGAATCGTGCGGTGGCTTTCTCCATCGTTATCGCATTATCAATTAAGCCACTATTGATCACTGTAACATTCTCCTGGCTTATTTTTTTATCAACCTGCGCCAGGTACCCTTCCAGCTGTGTTTTTAAACCGCTAAATTGCGGCCAGTACGTCTCCAGTCCAATCCCAAAAAGACCTACCGTTGTTTTTTTCATACCTGACCTCAGAAAATGAAGAGAAGATCTTTGAACGGTACGCGTCGCGCAGGGCAAAAACATTTGTCTGGTTGACAATACCTTAGCGAAAATGGCAATTTCGCCGTCAATGAGACAGCGGAAGTCTCACTTTTTACTTATTGATGTTGTGAATGTGAAAACAGGAAATACACAGACTGGCTGATGCATTGTTGACGTTAAATGTGAGGATAGAACGTGAGCTTTCCTCAGAATTATCTGGTGAGGTTTATCCTAAAAATAATAGCCATGAAAAATAAAGGAAATTATTTTTAAGATTTAACTCATAACGAAATTGTTTTAGTTTATTGTTTTATGAGTATTTTTTATTTTGTTGTTGTATGTTTTCGTTGTATTTTTTCTCATTATCCTAAAGCTGCGTTGCTATTTCCCATCACGTCAGTTCGCTTGTCTTCATTGTGTATACTCGATCCCGCCTGAAATTATTTTGGGTAAATATCCATTCATTCAATGAAGGGAAATAGTTATGAGAAAAGTTCTGTATGGCATTTTTGCCATATCTGCGCTTACGGCAGCCTCCGCCTGGGCCGCTCCCGTTCAGGTGGGAGAAGCGGCAGGTGCGGCAGCAACGTCGGTTTCGGCGGGAAGTTCCTCCGCCACCAGCGTAAGCACCGTAAGTTCTGCGGTGGGTGTCGCACTGGCGGCGACCGGCGGCGGAGATGGTTCTAATACCGGGACCACCACCACCACAACCACCCGTACCCAGTAACACCGGTACGTTTAACTCTAACCACACTTCGGTGTGGTTATTTTGTCCCTCTGGAGAAGAGTCGTGAAGCGACCTGTACTCATTGTCATTTGCCTGCTGCTACAGGCCTGTTCAGCCACGACCAAAGGGCTGGGGAATTCATTGTGGGAAAGTGTGTTTGGCACGCCAGGCGTGCAACTGACGGACGATGATATTCAGAATATGCCCTACGCCAGCCAGTATATGCAGCTTAACGGCGGGCCTCAGCTGTTTGTGGTGCTCGCTTTCGCGGAGAACGGGCAGCAGAAATGGGTGACGCAGGATCAGGCCACCCTGGTGACCCAGCATGGCCGCCTGGTGAAAACGCTGCTCGGCGGCGACAACCTCATTGACGTGAATAACGTGTCCGCTGATCCGTTGGCAAAACCGTTGCAGATGATGGATGGCGCAACGTGGACCCGCACGATGGGCTGGACTGAGTATAAGCAGGTGCGTTACGCCACCGCCCGTTCGGTCTTCACATGGACTGGCACCGACACCCTCACACTCGGCAGTGAAGAGACGCCGGTGCGTGTGCTGGATGAAGCCGTCACGACCAGTCAAACACGCTGGCATAACCGTTACTGGATTGACAGAGAAGGGCAAATTCGCCAGTCAGAGCAATACCTGGGGGCAAACTTCTTCCCGGTGAAAACCACGCTCATTAAGGCGGCGAAACAATGATCAAACAGTCTATTGCGGCGCTGATCCTGAGTCTGAGCGCGTCATCTGTCTTTGCTGCAGGCACTGTGAAGGTGTTCAGCGCAGGCACCACAGATCCGAAAACATTGACCGGTGCGGAACATCTGATTGACCTGGTTGGGCAACCCAGACTGGCGAACAGCTGGTGGCCTTCCGCGGTCATCAGCGAAGAACAGGCGACCGCCACGGCGCAACGTGAACAGCAGTCGCTGCTGGCGCGTCTGGCGGCGTATGGCAGAGAGGATGACGGAGGTGAACCTGCGGCAATCCGTGCGCTGTGTCAGCAAATTCAGGCACTGAAGGTGACTGGCAGGCAATTTATCCCTCTTGATCCCGATACCGTACGCGTCGGTGAGCGGAGTAATCCGCCGTTGCAGGGAAACTACACGCTGTGGGTGGGGCCGCAGCCAACGAGCGTCACGCTGTTTGGTCTGGTGAACCGACCGGGTCGCCAGCCGTTTACCCCCGGTCGCGATGTTGTGAGTTACCTCGAAGGACAACGCCTGATCGATGGAGCCGATCGCAGCTATGCCTGGGTCGTTTATCCCGATGGGCGGACACAAAAAGTGCCGGTGGCGTACTGGAATAAACGCCACGTTGAGCCGATGCCCGGCAGCATTATTTTTGTCGGTCTTTCAGATTCTGTCTGGAGTCAGACCCCCGATGCGCTTAACGCCGACATTCTTCATACCCTGACGCAGCGGATACCCGAATAATGAAAAAAACACATCTGCTCAGCATCCTGGCGCTGGGCGTCAGCGTGGCTTGTCATGGCGAAACATTTCCCGCCCCGATTGGGCCGTCACAGTCTGATTTTGGCGGCGTGGGGCTTTTGCAAACGCCCACGGCGCGAATGGCGCGGGAAGGCGAGATGAGCCTGAACTATCGCGATAACGATCAGTACCGTTACTACTCTGCTTCCGTGCAGCTTTTCCCGTGGCTGGAAACCACACTGCGCTACACCGACGTCCGAACCAAACAGTACAGCAGCGTGGAGTCGTTTTCCGGCGATCAGACTTACAAAGATAAAGCCTTCGACGTGAAAGTTCGTTTGTGGGAAGAGAGCTACTGGATGCCGCAGGTGGCGGTCGGTGCGCGCGATATTGGCGGGACTGGCCTGTTTGATGCGGAATATATCGTCGCTAACAAAGCCTGGGGACCGTTTGATTTCTCGCTGGGTCTCGGCTGGGGCTATCTGGGCACCAGTGGCAATGTGAGCAACCCCTTTTGTTCCGTCAGCGACACATATTGCGATCGTGATAACAGCTATAAACAGGCGGGTTCTGTTGATGGCAGCGAGATGTTCAAGGGCCCGGCCTCGCTGTTTGGCGGCGTGGAATACCAGACCCCCTGGCAACCGCTGCGCCTGAAACTGGAGTACGAAGGCAATAACTATCAACAGGATTTTGCGGGCAAACTGGAACAGAAAAGCAAGTTTAACGTCGGCGCCATTTATCGCGTTACCGATTGGGCCGACGTTAACCTCAGCTATGAGCGCGGCAACACGGTCATGTTTGGGGTTACGCTACGCACCAACTTCAACGATCTGCGACCCAGCTACAACGATAACGCCCGGCCGAAATACCAGCCCGAGCCGCAGGACGCCGTGCTCCAGCACTCGGTGGTGGCCAATCAATTGACGTTGCTGAAATACAATGCCGGGCTGACGGATCCGAAAATTCAGGTGAAAGGCGACACGCTGTACGTCACCGGCGAGCAGGTGAAATACCGCGACTCCCGTGAAGGGATCGAACGCGCTAACCGGATCATCATGAACGATCTACCGGACGGGATCCGCATGATCCGGGTGACGGAAAATCGGCTCAATATGCCGCAGGTGACGACCGAAACTGACGTTGCCAGCCTGAAGCGTCATCTGGAAGGCGAACCTCTGGGTCACGAAACGCCACTGGCGCAAAAACGCGTGGAGCCGGTGGTGCCGCAGACGACTGAACAGGGTTGGTATATCGATAAATCACGCTTTGATTTCCACATCGATCCGGTGTTGAACCAATCCATCGGTGGCCCGGAAAACTTCTATATGTATCAGCTGGGCGTAATGGGGACGGCAGATCTGTGGCTGACAGATCATCTGCTCACCACCGGCAGCCTGTTCGCAAATATCGCCAACAACTACGACAAGTTTAACTACACCAATCCACCCAACGACTCCCAGCTGCCGCGTGTGCGTACCCACGTGCGCGAATACGTCGAGAATGACATTTACGTCAATAATCTCCAGGCCAACTACTTCCAGTACCTGGGGAATGGTTTCTATGGGCAGGTCTACGGCGGTTATCTGGAAACGATGTTCGGCGGCGCAGGGGCAGAAGTGCTGTACCGTCCGGTAGATAGCAACTGGGCAGTGGGTCTGGATGCCAACTATGTGAAACAGCGTGACTGGCGTAGCGCGCAGGACATGATGACGTTTACCGACTACAGCGTGAAAACCGGGCATTTAACGGCTTACTGGACGCCGTCGTTTGCCCAGGATGTGCTGGTGAAGGCGAGCGTCGGTCAGTATCTGGCGGGCGATAAAGGCGGTACGCTGGAAATAGCCAAACGCTTTGACAGCGGTGTGGTGGTGGGCGGTTACGCGACCATCACCGATGTCTCGCCGGATGAGTATGGGGAAGGGGACTTCACCAAAGGCGTCTATATCTCCGTACCGTTGGATCTGTTCTCTTCCGGACCGACCCGCAGCCGTGCGGCAATCGGCTGGACGCCGTTAACGCGTGATGGTGGTCAGCAACTGGGTCGTAAGTTCCAGCTGTACAATATGACCAGCGATCGCAGCGTGAATTTCCGCTGATGGGGTAGCCGGATAAGGCTTTTAGGCAGCCATCAGGCATTTGCGCGGTGCCTGATGGCGACACTGATTCGTCTTATCAGGCTTACAGTCTGCGCAAGAGCCAGGCCGGATTCCCCGCGTACACCCCTTTCTCGGTAATGGATTTTGTCACCACGCTGCCTGCGCCAATCACGGTGCCATCGCAGATGCTAACGGCCAGAATCGTCGCGCCGCTGCCGATGGAAATCTCATTGCCAAGGGTAATTCGCCCCCAGCTGTTACGGTCGGCATTGGGTTTTCCTTCCCGAAACATATCGTTGGCGAACATCACGCCGTGCCCGATAAAGCACCGGCTTCCGACAGTGACATATTCGCAGATAAAGGTGTGCGACTGGATTTTGGTGTCCGCGCCAATCTGCGTGTTGGCCTGGATCTCAACGAAAGGGCCGACAAAGACGTTGTCACCAAGCGTGCAGTCATAGAGGTTGGCGGGTTCATAAATCACCACATTTTCGCCACAGATAACGTTACGGACAGCAGACTGTTTTAACTGCATTTTTCATTTTCCGTTGAAATCGGTTGAAACAATGATGTTCGCCTGTTGACGCGACATGAACAAAATATAAACAAAAAATGTAGATCTCTGTCACATTTTTGCGTTATACAGGAATCTCGCCACTGAGAATGAGGTGCTGTTATGACGTCGCTATCTCGTCCGCGTGTTGAGTTTATCTCCACAATCTTACAGACCGTGCTGAATCTTGGGCTACTGAGCCTGGGTCTGATCCTGGTTGTCTTTCTTGGCAAAGAGACCCTGCATCTGATGGATGTGCTGTTCGCCCCTGAGCAAACCAGTAAGTATGAGATGGTGGAAGGGCTGGTGGTCTATTTTCTCTATTTTGAGTTTATCGCGCTGATTGTGAAGTATTTTCAGTCAGGCTTTCACTTTCCGCTGCGTTACTTTGTCTATATCGGGATCACGGCCATTGTGCGGTTGATCATCGTCGATCATAAATCCCCGCTGGATGTCCTGATCTACTCGGCAGCAATCCTGCTGCTGGTGATCACCTTATGGCTGTGTAATTCGAAACGGCTAAAACGGGAATAAAAAAAGGGCGCTCCGTAGAGCGCCAAATCACAGTCACAAGTAGGGATAACGTAAGTTGAGGGTTGCAGTGGCTTGCCCGTTGCCGGGCGGGTCTATCACAGGGACTTCGATGAAACTTAGCCTTTCACACCGCCTGCCGTCAGGCCGTTGACCAGCCAGCGCTGCGCCAGCAGGAACACGAGGGTGATTGGAATCGCAGACAGCACCGCGGCGGCGGCAAAGTCGCCCCACAGATAGTTTTGTGGGTTGAGATATTGCTGCATACCAACGGCCAGGGTGTAGCTATTCACATCTCGCAGCAGCAGCGAGGCGACTGGCACTTCGGTGATGGCGGCAATAAACGACAGAATAAATACCACGGCCAGAATCGGTACGGAGAGTGGCAACAACACCAGGCGGAAGGCCTGCCACGGGGTTGCGCCATCCAGCGCCGCTGCTTCTTCCAGCGAGCCGTCGATCGTTTCGAAATAGCCTTTAATGGTCCACACATGCAGTGCAATACCGCCCAGATAGGCGAAGATCACCCCGCCGTGGGTATTCAGACCGATAAACGGAATGTACTGGCCAAGACGGTCAAACAACGCGTACAACGCCACCAGAGACAGCACCGCCGGGAACATCTGGAAAATCAGCATCCCTTTCAGCAGGGTCGCTTTGCCCGGGAAACGCATACGGGCAAAGGCGTAAGCGCAGGTCGTGGAGAGCGTGACGATACCTATCGCGGTGATGCCCGCAATTTTCACCGAGTTCCACAACCACAGCAGAACCGGGAAGGGGGGCGGCGTGACGCGGCCATCCGCGTGTTCAACGCTAAAGCCTAACGCCAGCCGCCAGTGCTCCCAGGAGATGTTTTCCGGGATCAGGCTCCCGGTGGCGAAGTTACCTTCGCGCAGTGAAATAGCGATAACCATCAGCAGCGGAAACATGATGGCTGCGATGAAGATAAGCAGTAACAGGTGCGTCGTGAAGAGACGCAGCTTTTGAGATTTCGGTTGTACCATTGCCATAGTGTTCTTTACTCCTTAGCATCGCTCCAGGCGATTTCACTTGCCATTCTGAACGCTGGCAGCAGCCAGACTGGCTGCGCCAATTACGCCTGGTGATTCTGATTAATCAAACTTCATACGCGTGGCTTTCAGGTTCACAATCGCCAGCGCACCGACCAGCAGGAAGATCAGCGTGGCAATCGCCGCCGCCAGACCAAAGTCCTGGCCGCCGCCGCCTTCGAAGGCGATGCGGTAGGTGTAGCTAACGAGCAGGTCGGTATACCCGGCTGGCGTGGTCGTGCCGAGTCGGTCCGGCCCCCCGTTGGTCAACAACTGAATCAGTACGAAGTTGTTAAAGTTAAAGGCGAAGCTGGCGATCATCAGCGGCGTCAGCGGCTTAATCAGCAGCGGCAGCGTAATTTTAAAGAAGTTCTGGAACGGGCCTGCGCCATCCATTGCCGAGGCTTCATACAGGTCGTCCGGAATCGCTTTCAACAGCCCCATGCACAGGATCATCATGTACGGATAACCGAGCCAGGTGTTAACGATGATAATCATCGAGCGGGCCGTGGTCGGATCACTGAACCAGGCCGGTTTGACGCCAAACAGCGCGCTCAGCATCATGTTGATTTCACCAAAGCTCTGGTTGAACAAGCCTTTGAAAATCAGAATCGAGATAAATGACGGAACGGCGTAAGGCAGAATCAGCAGCACGCGATAAATCGCTTTCCCTTTCAGCGCTTCCCACTGCACCAGGCACGCCAGTACCATGCCCACCGCCACGGTCAAAAGCACGGTGAGAACGGAGAACACCACCGTCCAGACGAAGATAGCGAAGAACGGTTTCTGGATCCCTTCATCGGTAAAGACGCGGGCGAAGTTCTTCCAGCCAATGGTCACGGTATAACCCGGACTCAGTTTCTGATTATCCCAGCCACCGTCAGCATTGATGGACTGGTAATAGCCAATGTCGTTATTGGCGCGGTATTTCACGCCGCTCTGGTTGTTGGTGAGCGTACCGTCGTCAGCCAGTGAATAGAGCGGTTGTGTGCCGGAAAACTGGCGCAGTGAGCTCATGACCACCTTGCTTTCATCAGGCAGAATGGCGGTTAACTGGGTCAGCGCCTGGCGATTTTGGGTGATAACACGCAGATTCGCGCGTTCCCCGGCAGGCAGGGCGTCGGCCTCTTTCAGTTGCAGCGTCTGCTCGCCGCCAAATTTAAACGCGTCGGAGAGATAATTTTTACCGCTTTCACCGTCGGTGAGGGCCAGTTGCCACTCGTCACCCGCCGGATACAGTCCAAAATTGAAGGTTTTCCCCGCCTGATAAGAACGATCCATCAGGACTTGTTGCGCGCGTTCGAAGGAAAGCTGGTTGGTGCTACTGTAGTTGGTAAAGGCGATGGCGATGGTACAAATCAGCGGGAACAGAACAAACAGTCCCATACCGGCCATACCCGGATAAACATAGCGCCATGCGTAGGCCTTACGATTGGCGAAAATATACAGGCCAGCTGAGCTTAAAATCAGCGTCATGATGGCGAACAGATATTCCCCTTGTGCATACATTAAAACGACAAGGTAACCCACCAGCAAGCCCAGCAGACCAATCACTGACCATTTCAGCGTGTCGCTTTGCCACCAATGTTTCTTTTTAATGACATCCATGGGGATCTTCCTCTACAGCATTGAAATCTTGTGGCAAATGCGCCGGAGGGCGCTGCGCTTATTAGGCCTACGGTTTTCTGTAGGCCGGATAAGGCATTTATGCCGCCATCCGGCACATGCACTGCGGTATTACTTGGTGATACGGCCCTGTGCATCTTTCAGCGCAGCGTCAACAGTCTGACGGCCGCTGGCGGCGTTGATGACGGCAGTACGGGTGGCGTACCAGAATGCGGCCATCTGCGGGATGTTCGGCATGATTTCGCCTTTCTGGGCGTTATCCATGGTCGCGGCGATGCGTGGGTCTTTCGCTAACTGATCCTGGAAGGATTTCAGCGCAACAGCGCCCAGCGGTTTGTCCTTGTTCACGACATCCAGACCCTGATCGGTCAGCAGGTAGTTTTCGAGGAACTCTTTCGCCAGTTCTTTGTTCGGGCTGGCGGCGTTAATACCGGCGCTCAGAACCCCAACGAACGGTTTAGACGGCTTGCCTTTGAAGGTTGGCAGCAGCGTTACGCCGTAGTTCACTTTGCTCTTGTCGATGTTCGACCACGCCCACGGACCGTTGATGGTCATCGCGGTGTCGCCTTTGTTAAAGGCCGCTTCCGCGATGGAGTAATCGGTGTCCGCGTTCATGTGTTTGTTCTTGATAAGATCAACCAGGAATGTCAGGCCCGCTTTCGCGCCAGCGCTATCGACACCCACGTCTTTCACGTCGTATTTGCCGTTTTCAAACTTGAACGCATAACCGCCGTCGGCGGCAATCAGCGGCCACGTGAAGTACGGTTCTTGCAGGTTGAACATCAGGGCGCTCTTACCTTTCGCCTTCAGCTCTTTATCCAGTGCGGGGATCTCTTCCCAGGTTTTCGGCGGGTTTGGCACGAGGTCTTTGTTGTAAATCAGAGACAGCGCTTCAACCGCGATGGGGTAAGCGATCAGCTTGCCGTTGTAACGTACGGCATCCCAGGTGAACGGATAGAGTTTGTCCTGGAACGCTTTGTCCGGGGTAATTTCTGCCAGCAGACCAGACTGCGCGTAGCCGCCGAAACGGTCATGCGCCCAGAAGATGATGTCCGGACCGTCACCGGTTGCGGCAACCTGCGGGAATTTTTCTTCCAGCTTGTCAGGATGCTCGATGGTGACTTTGATACCGGTGTCTTTCTCGAATTTTTTGCCCACTTCAGCAAGGCCGTTGTAACCTTTATCGCCGTTAATCCAGATAACCAGCTTACCTTCTTCAATCTTGGCGAAAGCCGAGGCGGAAAACATCATCGTCGTCAGTGCGGACAATGCGAGGATGCGTGCGCCAGTCTTGATTTTCATATTCCCCATCCTTTTTGGTGAAGTGCTCGTGGATACTCAGAGGTGGCTTAACGCTTCTTAGTTTCTTTATACGACAACCTCTTTCCATCCTCCTTGTCACTACGCCCCACCCCCGCTTTATGTGACTTGTGTTGCATAAATGTGAGTAATGCGTGTTGGCGCACATAAAGACACACTGTTTTTTGCGGACTACGTCACGAAATTCTCTCGCTGTGTGCGACCCATGTCTCAGAGCTTGCTTTCTCATCCTCCCGCCTCCTCCCCCATAAAAAAGCCGGGGGGTGGAGGATTTACGCAGCCAGGCGATGACGCATAGTCGGGGCATGATGAATGTTGCTGTCGATGACAGGTTGTAACGAAGGGAGAAGGGCATGGCGAGCGTACAGATGCGAAATGTAACGAAAGCCTGGGGTGACGTGGTGGTATCGAAAGATATCAATCTCGACATTCACGAAGGGGAATTCGTGGTGTTTGTGGGACCGTCAGGCTGCGGTAAATCGACATTGCTGCGTATGATCGCCGGGCTTGAAACCATCACCAGTGGGGACCTGTACATCGGTGAAAACCGGATGAACGACATCCCGCCCGCCGAGCGTGGCGTTGGCATGGTATTCCAGTCTTATGCGCTCTATCCCCATCTTTCTGTTGCCGAAAATATGTCCTTTGGTCTCAAGCTGGCGGGCGCCAAAAAAGAGGTGATGAACCAACGCGTCAATCAGGTGGCGGAAGTATTGCAGCTGGCGCACCTGCTGGAACGCAAACCAAAAGCGCTCTCTGGCGGACAACGTCAGCGTGTGGCGATTGGTCGTACGCTGGTGGCTGAACCGCGCGTATTCCTGCTCGATGAACCCCTTTCCAACCTTGATGCCGCGCTGCGTGTGCAGATGCGTATCGAAATCTCCCGCCTGCATAAACGGCTGGGTCGCACGATGATTTACGTCACCCACGATCAGGTCGAAGCGATGACGCTGGCTGACAAGATTGTCGTGCTGGACGCCGGGCGCGTCGCGCAGGTCGGTAAACCGCTGGAGTTGTATCACTATCCGGCAGACCGCTTCGTGGCGGGTTTTATCGGTTCTCCGAAGATGAACTTCCTGCCAGTGAAAGTCACCGCGACGGCGATTGATCAGGTTCAGGTGGAGTTGCCGAATCGCCAACACGTCTGGCTACCGGTTGAAAGCCGCGATGTTCAGGTCGGCGCAAATATGTCTTTAGGTATTCGCCCGGAGCATCTGCTGCCCAGTGATATCGCCGATGTCACCCTGGAAGGCGAGGTTCAGGTCGTCGAACAACTTGGTCACGAAACACAAATTCATATCCAGATCCCCGCCATCCGTCAAAACCTGGTGTACCGCCAGAATGACGTGGTGTTGGTAGAAGAGGGTGCCACATTCGCTATCGGCCTGCCGCCAGAGCGTTGCCATTTGTTCCGTGAGGATGGCACTGCATGTCGTCGGCTGCATCAAGAGCCGGGCGTTTAAGCACCCCCATTAAATATGCGAAGTCTGCAAAAGACGATGTGTAAAAAAGAAAAGCAATGATCTCAGGAGATAGAATGATGGTTACTCTGCGCAAACTCCCTCTGGCAGTTGCCGTTGCAGCAGGCGTTATGTCTGCTCAGGCAATGGCCGTTGATTTCCATGGTTATGCTCGTTCCGGTATTGGCTGGACGGGTAGTGGCGGCGAACAACAATGTTTTCAGGCAACCGGTGCTCAAAGTAAATACCGTCTCGGTAACGAATGTGAAACCTATGCGGAATTGAAATTGGGTCAGGAAGTGTGGAAAGAAGGCGATAAGAGCTTCTACTTCGACACTAACGTTGCCTACTCCGTAGCACAGCAAAACGACTGGGAAGCGACGAGTCCCGCCTTCCGTGAAGCGAACGTGCAGGGTAAAAACCTGATCGACTGGCTGCCAGGCTCTACCATTTGGGCCGGTAAGCGCTTCTACCAACGTCACGACGTTCATATGATCGACTTCTACTACTGGGATATCTCTGGTCCTGGTGCTGGTATCGAAAACATCGATCTGGGCTTCGGTAAACTCTCTCTGGCAGCGACCCGTTCTCAGGAAGCGGGCGGTTCTTATGCTTTCAGCAGCGACGAAATTTATGATGCCACGAAAGACACCGCGAACGATGTGTTCGACGTGCGTCTGGCGGGTATGGAAATTAACCCAGGCGGTACGCTGGAATTAGGCGTTGACTACGGCAGCGCTAACACGACTGATGGTTACGACCTCGCAGATGGCGCCACCAAAGACGGTTGGATGTTCACTGCTGAACATACCCAGAGCATGCTCAAAGGCTACAACAAGTTTGTTGTGCAGTACGCCACTGACGCGATGACCTCTCAGGGTAAAGGTATTCCGCAGGGTAGCCGCAGCCAGGATATCTTCGGTAATTTCGATAACGATCAGGACTTCCTCAACAACAACGGTAGCCTGACCCGTATTCTCGACCACGGTGCCATCTCTCTGGGCGATCGCTGGGATCTGATGTATGTGGCGATGTACCAGAATATCGACTGGGATAACGACAACGGTACAGAATGGTACACCGTCGGTGTTCGTCCGATGTTCAAGTGGACGCCAATCATGAGCACCCTGCTGGAAGTGGGTTACGACAGCGTCAAATCTCAGAAAACCGACGATACCAACGACCAGTTCAAAATCACCCTGGCGCAACAGTGGCAGGCTGGCGACAGCATCTGGTCTCGTCCGGCTATCCGTGTCTTCGCAACCTATGCGAAGTGGGATGAGAAATGGGGCTACGATAATGGCGTTGCCGTTAGCGACACCAGCACCACAACTTACAGCCGTGGCGACGACGATGAAGTCACCTTTGGCGCCCAGATGGAAATCTGGTGGTAATACGTAGCTAATCTGACGTAATGACCTAAAGAGGGGCGCGAGCCCCTCTGTTCTGGAGTTTAGCGCGCTATTGCCTGGCCACCGCTGAACCCAAGCTATCTGAGGTGATAACAATGAAAATGAAGAAAAGTCTCGTTGCCCTTTGTTTCTCTGCAGGGTTATTCGCAAGTGCACCGGGTGTGACGCTGGCGGAAGTGAACTATGTTCCGCAAGACACCAGCGCAGCGCCTGCGATTCCGACCGCTGCGTTACAACAATTAACCTGGACGCCTGTCGATCAGAGCAAAACGCAGTCCACACAACTTGCCACTGGCGGTCAACGCCTTGATGTCGCGGGTATTAGCGGTCCGGTTGCCGCCTATAGCATACCGGCAAACATTGGTGAGCTGACCCTGACGCTGACCAGCGAAGTGAACAAACAAACCAGCGTATTTGCGCCAAACGTTATTATTCTTGATCAGAACATGACGCCTTCTGCCTTCTTCCCCAGCAGTTATTTTACCTACCAGGAGCCGGGCGTGATGAGCGCGGATCGCCTGGAAGGGGTGATGCGTCTTACGCCTGCCCTGGGCCAGCAGAAGCTCTATGTTCTGGTGTTTACCACCGAAAAAGATCTCCAGCAGACCACGACGTTGCTTGATCCCGCGAAGGCCTATGCAAAAGGCGTCGGTAACTCGGTTCCGGATATCCCTGATCCCATCGCGCGTCATACCACCGATGGTCTGTTGAAACTGAAAGTGAAAACCAACAGCAGCTCCAGTGTGCTGGTGGGGCCGCTGTTCGGCTCTTCCGCTCCGGGTCCGGTCACCGTAGGCAACACGGCGGCACCTGCGCCGACTTATGCTGCTCCAGCGGCAGTCGCTGCCACTCCAGTCGCCGCGCCAGCGCCGGTGAAGAAAAGTGAGCCAATGCTGAACGACACCGAGAGCTACTTCAACAAAGCCATCAAAGATGCCGTCGCCTCAGGTGACGTGGATAAAGCGCTGAAACTGCTTGATGAAGCTGAACGCCTGGGGTCCACATCTGCCCGTTCCACCTTTATCAGCAGTGTAAAAGGCAAGGGGTAACCGTCTCCCCGCATTGCTGATTTTGCAACAACTGGTGCGTCTCCTGGCGCACCTTTTTTTATCATTCCATGCGAATTGTTACATTCCTGTTGCGCAACAGTTCACTTAATTATGTTTACGCCTCCCGTAATCTCTTTTCTGCGATACAATGCCTTCACGTTATGAATTGGAGAGTAAGGCATGCCACACCCTGCGTTAACGCAACTGCGTGCGCTGCGCTATTTTGACGCGATCCCTGCACTGGACTCCCAACAACTGGACTGGTTGTTACTGGAAGATTCCATGACCAAACGTTTTGAGCAGCAGGGAAAACAGGTGAGTGTGACGTTGATACGGGAAGGATTTGTGGGTCAACATGAAGTGGCGGAAGAACTGCCGCTATTGCCGACGGAATCCCGTTACTGGTTACGTGAAATTCTGTTATGCGCGGACGGTGAGCCCTGGCTTGCCGGGCGCACCGTGGTGCCTGAGTCAACGTTGTGCGGCCCTGAGTTGGCTTTGCAAAATATGGGAAAAACCCCGCTAGGGCGTTACCTGTTTACATCGTCAACGTTGACCCGAGATTTTATTGAGATTGGTCGCGATGCAGCGCTGTGGGGACGTCGTTCCCGTTTGCGGTTGAGCGGAAAACCGTTCCTGCTGACAGAACTGTTTTTGCCTGCATCGCCGTTGTACTGAGAGGAAATGATATGGAGTGGAGTCTGACGCAGAATAAGCTACTGGCGTTTCACCGCTTGATGCGTACGGATAAGCCAATCGGCGCTTTACTGCTGCTCTGGCCAACACTGTGGGCGCTGTGGGTGGCGACACCCGGGATGCCGCAATTATGGATATTGTTGGTGTTTGTGGCGGGTGTCTGGTTGATGCGCGCGGCGGGGTGTGTGGTGAACGACTACGCCGATCGCAAATTTGACGGGCACGTCAAACGCACGGCGAACCGACCGTTGCCCAGCGGCGCCGTCACCGAGAAAGAAGCGCGGGCGCTTTTTGTGGTTTTGGTGCTCCTCGCTTTCTTGCTGGTGTTGACGCTGAATACGATGACGATTCTGCTGTCAGTCGCTGCGCTGGCCCTGGCGTGGGTTTATCCGTTTATGAAACGGTACACGCACTTACCGCAGGTGGTGCTGGGGGCGGCGTTTGGCTGGTCGATACCGATGGCGTTTGCCGCTGTCAGTGAGTCAGTGCCGCTGAGCTGCTGGTTAATGTTCCTCGCCAATATTCTTTGGGCAGTGGCTTACGATACGCAATATGCGATGGTGGATCGGGATGATGATCTGAAAATCGGCATTAAATCGACAGCTATTCTGTTCGGTCAGTATGACAAGTTGATCATTGGCATCCTGCAGGTGGGGGTGTTGGCTCTGATGGCGCTGATTGGCTGGATGAACGGGCTGGGACTGGGATATTACTGGTCGCTGCTGGTGGCTGGCGCACTGTTTGTCTATCAACAAAAACTGATTGCGCACCGTGAACGCGAAGCCTGTTTTAAAGCGTTTATGAATAACAACTATGTCGGCCTGGTGCTGTTTTTGGGGCTGGCGATGAGTTACTGGCACCTCTGAATTTGCACTCGTTGCCGGATGGCGATGCTGACGCATCTTATCCGGCCTACAAATGCAGCGTGTAGGCCTGATAAGCGTAGCGCCATCAGGCATAAAGGTGGAGTGAGTCCCTAATGCTGGTCACTTAAGGTGACCAGTTGCTTTTCTTTCAGGATATTTTTGGCTCCTGGCCCTGATGACCCTCGGATAACTTCGTTCTCTTCTCCCCGGCAGTACCCGCCATTTTGCCTGCTCATACAACGTTTGATGCTGTTATCCGGTGTTTTCTCCGTCAGATGAGCTGCCAGCCGCATTTCACTGATATTTTCACTGTCGAAGGCGCTGGCGTTTATCAGATGGCTGCTCAGTTCCATCAGACAGACCATCCTGGCCTGCGGATAACCACTTTCGCCGTGCGGACCCGCATGGCGGCTGAAGGCAGCACTGTTTTCTGGCGTATCTGCTGTACGCCAAACGACGCCATCCACGGCAAACAGATTCAGGCCGTGCCATTCCGGATGATTTGCCTGCTGGTTCCAGTGACGCTGAGTGATATCGAACAACTCCCGGACAGCGCCTTCCCCGGGCGTTTTCCGACGCTGGAGAACGGAACTTCTGGCCGTGCCATTCCGGTCAGTGATATCCATCAGGTTGACGAATTCAGCCATGGGCAGACATGCCCGTGACAAGCCAAATCATGGATTCGGGCGGGAGTTTGCGTTTATGCAGTGTGACGGTATCTGTAAGTGTCAGAGCCTGCGGGATAAACTCAGAGGGAATGAGGTCAGAAAGGCTGCGGGCGTGCTCAGCGGAAGTGGCATTGATAATGCCGGGGGCCTGTGAAAGCTCCATTTAAAAAGGGTCCATAATGAACATGGACCCTTTTTACACCAGCCACCGGATCGGTCAACCGATCCTTAAACAATCGGCATTGGTCATATTTGACCGGCTTTTTAACATCACTCGTCCTGCGTTGCGCTTTCTATGGTTAAACGCACATCTGAGGTGATCAGATTCGCCAACATCTGATAGACCTTCATCGTCTCTTCAGGCTCCGCATCACCGGTATCGCTGATGTACTTCTCATCACGCAGGGTCAACACCAAAGAGCTGAATACCGCTTTGTCGAAGAACTCCGGCGCGTTGATTCCGTGCAGCACAGAAAGACGCTGAGCCACGGTACGGCTCTCTTTTTCCAGCGTGCCGCGGTTGATCGACGGATTCGCACTCAGCAGCCAGAAGGTGATGGCATAACGTTGCAGGGTTTCACGCGCGCCTGCCGCCAACAGCTGTAGCGTACGGGAATGTGCCGGGTTGATTATCAGCTCTTCATTCTGAACGGTAATCAGTCCCTGACGCTGCATTTCGCTTATCAGCGCGTCGATGACGCCAGCCAGTTCATCCCGCTCCCAGCGCAGGAACAATTCTGCTTTCAGCATCGGGTAGAGAATTTCAACATGCTCAAGCAGCGCGTCGCGGGAGATGCGGCGATGCTGAGTCACGATGGCCGCCATCAGAGAAGGCAGAACCAGCATATGCGTAATGTTGTTGCGATAGTAAGTCATCAGTACCGCCTGTTCGCGCGGAAGAATGATGATATCGCCGATGGTATCTTTCTCGACCTCGAACTTGTTCATTTGCAGCGCGTGGTCAATCAGCGCGTTGGCGCTGACTGCCGGAACCGTGGAGTCGGTGGAATACGGAACATTACGCATCAGATCCAGATAACACTCGAGCTGCTCTGTCAGTTGCTCGCGCGTTAACGAACGCTGACGGGACGCCAGTAATGCGGTGCAACACAGGTTCATGGCATTTGCCGCGCCTGCATTGTTAATACGAACCATCAACTCCGCGGCGATACCATTGACCGTTGGCGTCAGCCAGGCGGGACGCACGGCTTCGATTGGGTCAATAGATTCACGCCACTCAGGAACATGCTGATTCAGGTACGTCATCAACGGCATTGGTTCGCCAAAGTTAACGTAGCCCTGACCGAGATTACGCAGTTTGCTCAAGCCACGCAGCATTTGCGGCAGGCTCTCTTTTTCTTTTGTCGCGCCACGCAATTCCTTGGCGTAAGTCCCCACTTCCATCACGTGCTCGTAACCGATGTAAATGGGCACCAGGGTGATTGGACGCGTACCGCCGCGCAGCATCGCCTGGATAGTCATCGACAAGGTGCCGGTTTTCGGATCCAGCAGACGGCCAGTACGTGAACGCCCACCTTCCACAAAATATTCAACAGAATAACCACGGCTAAACAGCTCGCCGAGATATTCGCGAAAGACGGTAGAGTAGAGTTTGTTGCCCTTAAAAGTGCGACGAATAAAGAATGCGCCCAGGCGACGGAAGATCGGGCCAGCTGGCCAGAAGTTCAGGTTGATACCGGCAGCGATATGCGGCGGCACCAGCCCCTGATGATAGAGGACGTACGAGAGCAACAGATAGTCCATATGGCTGCGGTGGCAGGGCACATAGACGATTTCATGCCCGTCGTGCGCCAACTGGCGTACACGCTCCGCGTTGTGGACATTGATCCCCTGATACAGCCGGTTCCAGGTAAAGCCCAGAATGCGGTCGGTCAGACGAATCATCTCGTAGGAGAAGTTGGCGGCAATCTCTTCCATCAGCGCAATCGCATTTTGCTGCGCTTTTTCATGGGAGATTTTTTTGCTGCGCGCTTCGTCTTCTACCGCGCGAGCAATGGCTTTTGACGCCAGCAACTTGTTGAACAGATCCTGTCGGGCAGGCAGACGTGGGCCGACCGCCGCCAGACGCTGACGTGCGAAATGCATTCGCGCCACACGCGCCAGTTTTTGGGCAATAATTTTGTCGGTTCCGTGCTCGTCAGCCATCCGTCGTAAGGACACGGACGGCGAGAAACGGACAAAACTGTCGCGCCCCAGCCATGAAACGGCAAAGAATTTTTGTACGCCGTTCAGCATGCGCAGGGGGGGATTGACCTCGCCCTTTTCACGCCCCGGAGAGCGACCAAACATCACCGATACCGGCACCATCTGTACATCCAGATCTGGATTACTGCGGTGAAGGTCGAGGTAATTGTGAAACAGTTTGATCGACTCTTCTTTCGGCGTGTAGTAGGTGAATACGCGCGGGCCGCCGTGAATAAACACATAACGCGGCAGTAGCGTACCGTCTATCTCCAGCGGCTCTAACGGGTCGGGGAGATCGTGCGCCAGGCATTGGGCGCGCAGCGTCAGCAAGTCCGCTTTTGAGTTGTACGGTAAAACGTACATAATAGGACGAGATGTATCGAGCCCCAGTTCCGGAGCAGGTTCTGCCGGAATAGACTTGCTTTTTACCAATACGGTTAATGGTAAATTCAGTAACTTGTAGTAAATTCGTGGCCAGCCAGACATAAACGATGTAAAGCCTCTGGTTAATAATGCAAATGCGCTGCAAGGATATCAGAAAGTCTAGCGAATTTCTGGTGTATCCCGTCATACTTCAGCGCTGCTGTAACCCGGATTTCATGGGTTAACGATACAATGTCATTGACGCTGATAATGCAAAAAGGTTCTTTTGATGGCTAATAATACCACTGGATTTACCCGAATTATTAAAGCTGCTGGTTATTCCTGGAAAGGTTTTCGTGCTGCATGGATTAATGAAGCGGCATTTCGTCAGGAAAGTGTTGCTGCGCTAATCGCTGTGGCGATTGCCTGTTGGCTGGATGTGGACGCCATCACGCGTGTTTTGTTGATTGGTTCTGTCATGCTGGTGATGGTCGTTGAAATCCTCAATAGCGCTATTGAGGCGGTGGTTGACCGCGTTGGCTCTGAATACCATGAACTTTCCGGGCGGGCGAAAGATATGGGGTCGGCGGCGGTATTGCTTTCGATCTTTATCGCGATGATCACCTGGGGAATCCTGCTGTGGCCGCATTTTCGATAAGGGTTCCATAATCCGATAAATCTCTTGTTTTTTGTGCCGTTTGTGGTTCCAAAATCACCTTTAACTGTATATACTCACAGCATAACTGTATATACACCCAGGGGGCGGAATGAAAGCGTTAACGGCCAGGCAGCAAGAGGTGTTCGATCTCATTCGGGATCACATCAGCCAGACAGGTATGCCACCGACGCGTGCGGAGATCGCGCAGCGTTTGGGGTTCCGTTCCCCAAATGCGGCTGAAGAACACCTGAAAGCGCTGGCGCGTAAAGGGGTCATTGAGATTGTCTCTGGTGCTTCTCGCGGTATCCGCCTGCTGGTGGAAGAAGAAGAGGGGCTGCCTTTAGTCGGGCGCGTGGCGGCAGGGGAACCCCTTCTGGCGCAGCAGCATATTGAAGGCCACTATCAGGTCGACCCGTCACTGTTTAAACCTAATGCCGATTTTCTGCTGCGTGTCAGCGGTATGTCGATGAAAGATATTGGGATTATGGACGGCGATTTGCTGGCAGTACACAAAACCCAGGACGTGCGTAACGGCCAGGTCGTGGTGGCGCGTATTGACGATGAAGTGACGGTTAAACGACTGAAAAAGCAGGGTAATAAAATAGAACTTCTGCCAGAAAACAGTGAATTCAAACCGATTGTGGTTGACCTGCGCGAGCAAAACTTCACGATTGAAGGGCTGGCGGTCGGCGTTATCCGTAACGGTGAGTGGTTGTAATTCTCTCCAGGCCGGATCAGGCGTTTACGCCGCCATCCGGCGACACGCCCGGTGGCGCTACGCTTACCGGGTGTACAAAAAAGCCAGGGTAAGGCATTTATGCCGTACCCTGGCAATCTAATCTAACGTCTTTTTTATAACTCCTTCTCAGGCTTTCCCGTATGCCTTTCTTTACCTCTGCCGACAAAGCGCTATGGCGTCTCGCATTACCGATGATCTTTTCCAACATCACCGTTCCTTTACTGGGGCTGGTGGATACTGCGGTCATTGGGCATCTGGACAGCCCTGTGTATCTGGGCGGTGTTGCCGTGGGCGCAACGGCAACCAGTTTTCTCTTCATGTTGTTGCTCTTTTTACGTATGAGCACCACCGGGCTGACGGCTCAGGCGTTTGGTGCCAAAAATCCCCAGGCACTGGCGCGCGCGCTGGTACAGCCATTGATTCTGGCGTTAGGGGCGGGAGCCTTAATCGCGTTGTTTCGTACGCCGGTCATCGACCTTGCATTGCATATTGTCGGTGGAAATGAAGCGGTACTGATACAGGCGCGACGTTTTCTGGAGATCCGCTGGCTGAGCGCCCCGGCATCACTGGCGAATTTGGTTCTGCTTGGCTGGCTGTTGGGCGTTCAGTATGCACGCGCGCCGGTGATCCTGCTGGTTGTCGGCAACCTTCTCAATATTGCCCTCGATCTGTGGCTGGTCATGGGCTTGCATATGAACGTGCAGGGGGCCGCGCTGGCGACGGTGATTGCAGAGTATGCCACGTTGTTGCTTGGGCTGATGATGGTACGCAAAGTGCTTACATTGCGCGGCGTGTCATCCGTAATGCTGAAACACGCCTGGCGGGGGAATTTCCGCCGTTTGCTGGCGCTTAACCGGGATATCATGCTGCGTTCGTTGCTGTTGCAATTGTGCTTTGGCGCGATCACGGTTTTCGGCGCGCGGTTGGGCAGCGACATCATTGCGGTGAATGCGGTTCTGATGACCCTGTTGACCTTTACCGCCTATGCCCTTGATGGGTTCGCTTATGCTGTCGAAGCGCATTCCGGACAGGCGTATGGCGCACGTGACGGCAGTCAGCTACTGGATGTCTGGCGCGCGGCATGCCGGCAGTCAGGGATAGTGGCGCTGCTCTTTGCCCTCGTTTATGCCCTTGCGGGCGAGCACATCATCGCGTTGCTGACGTCGTTGCCGCAAATTCAACTTTTGGCCGATCGCTATCTTGTCTGGCAGGTGGTGTTGCCGTTAATCGGTGTCTGGTGTTATTTGCTGGATGGCATGTTTATTGGGGCGACGCGTGCGGCGGAAATGCGCAACAGTATGGCCGTTGCGGCGCTGGGATTTGCACTCACACTGTGTACGTTGCCGTGGCTTGGCAATCATGGCTTGTGGCTGGCGTTAAGCGTTTTTCTGGCGCTCCGTGGACTCTCGTTGGCCTGGATCTGGCGGCGCCACTGGCGACACGGAACCTGGTTTGCACAAGCGTAATGGTTAAAAATTCTGAATATCAAAATGAACATGGGATCACTGACTACAATTAATCTCACGTCCAGCAGAAAATGTAGTGTATTTGGGCGAAGCAATATCGCTAATCACCACTAATCATGAGGACTCGATGATGAATAAAGACGAAGTCAGCGGTAACTGGAAACAGTTCAAAGGGAAAGTGAAAGAGCAATGGGGCAAATTGACCGATGATGATATGACGGTCATTGAAGGTAAGCGCGACCAGTTAGTCGGTAAGGTCCAGGAACGTTACGGTTACGCCAGAGACAAGGCCGAAAAGGAAGTGAGCGACTGGGAGTCGCGTAATAAATATCGCTGGTAATCAGCCGTTATTCCCCGAAAGTACAAGGATGTACTGTCCATTGGGCGGTTTTGCCGCCCAACCCACTTAACGCGGTTTTTTCTTCACCAGGATCGAATGATCGTGCTGGCACTCATTAGGGTGGCGACACGCTTCAACTTCGACACACGCCGGGCATAATCCGTGCGCTTCAATCACGTTATGACGCAGGGCAAAACCCATTTTTGCCGCCAGCGTATGCATAATATCTTCCACACCCTCGGCGCTTTCTTCTTTCACCACGCCACACCGGTCACATATGAACATGGCTGAACTGTGGGTCGGCTGATCGAACAGATGGCAGAGCACATAGCTATTGGTGGATTCGACCTTGTGAACAAAGCCTTGCTCGAGCAAAAAATCGAGCGCACGGTACACCGTAGGCGGTTTGGCCTGCGGCTCTGTTTCACGTAGCAGATCCAACAGGTCATAGGCGCTGATGGCTCCTTGTTGCAGGCTCATCAAACGCAACACTTCGAGGCGCTGAGGAGTGAGTCGCACATTGCGCTGCGCACAGAGTTTCTCAGCTTGCGCCAATAGGTCTTGTGTTGTGGTCTTTTCCATTTGGCACCCCGGAGTACGTGAAACGTTAATCCCTTACTTTATCATGTTCTTCTTAAAACACCGAGATCCCCCGCGGTGTGCTATACCTGACCCATTGCACACTGGAAAACCAACATGAAAAGACCTGATTGCATTCGTCACTGGCGCGACGCAGAAGGCGCTGATGACGCTACTTATCCTGATAGCGATGAGCTATTTTCCATCGGTGCGCCGCTGGCGCGAACGCTCGGATTACGTCGGCTTGGTATTCACCATGAACGCCTCCCTCCGGGTCGCCGTACCTCATATCCGCATGCGGAAAGCGACGAAGAAGAGTTCATTTATGTGCTGGAAGGCTATCCCGAAGTCTGGATAAACGGTTATCTGTGGAAATTAGAACCTGGAGACAGCGTTGGCTTTCCGGCGGGAACAGGGGTGTGTCACACTTTTATCAACAACACCAGCGCAGAGGTGCGTCTGCTTGTCGTTGGGGAGGCGAATAAAAAACACAATCGCATCTACTACCCGATTAATCCGGTGTATGCCGCCACACGAGAAGATCGCTGGGTTGACCATCCGCCGCAGTTTTTTGGCCCGCACGACGGAAAACCAGGGCGTAAATAATGCGGTTTTATACTGTTGACCCTCGGGCTGGGACGGTCTGTGCCGTTGGCCCGGCTCGCACTCAATGCAGCCATCTGCATGCGGTCTTGCCTCACGGGTTTTGCTTTATGCTATAGTAGCGCCCCTTTTTCAGAATGCTTAATTAATCGCCATGCCAGAATCTTCGTCCACTGTTTTTCCTGCCCATCGTTTTTCTATTGCGCCGATGCTCGACTGGACGGACAGACACTGCCGCTATTTCCTGCGCTTGCTTTCCCGCCAGACGCTGCTCTATACCGAAATGGTCACGACTGGTGCGATCATTCATGGCAAGGGCGATTACCTGGCGTACAGCGAAGAAGAGCATCCGATCGCGCTGCAACTGGGCGGTAGCGACCCTGCCGCGCTGGCGCAGTGTGCGAAGCTGGCACAAGAGCGCGGTTATGATGAAATCAATCTCAACGTGGGTTGCCCTTCTGACCGTGTACAAAACGGCATGTTCGGCGCCTGCCTGATGGGCAATGCGCAACTGGTGGCGGATTGCGTGAAGGCGATGCGTGATGTGGTGTCGATTCCGGTAACGGTCAAAACCCGTATCGGCATTGACGATCAGGACAGTTACGAATTTCTCTGCGATTTCATCAATACGGTTGCCGGTAAAGGTGAATGCGAGATGTTTATTATCCATGCGCGCAAAGCCTGGCTTTCCGGTCTTAGCCCGAAAGAAAACCGGGAGATCCCGCCGCTGGATTACCCGCGTGTATACCAATTGAAGCGTGATTTTCCGCATCTGACGATGGCGATCAACGGCGGCATTAAATCGCTGATTGAGGCGAAAGCCCATTTGCAGCATATGGACGGTGTGATGGTTGGGCGCGAAGCCTATCAAAACCCCGGCATTCTGGCCTCTGTCGACCGTGAGATTTTTGGCGCGACGACGGCCGATGCTGATCCGGTGGCGGTGGTGCGTGCGATGTACCCGTACATTGAACGTGAACTCAGTAACGGTACTTATCTGGGCCATATTACCCGCCATATGCTGGGTCTGTTCCAGGGCATTCCGGGAGCTCGTCAGTGGCGTCGCTACCTGAGCGAAAATGCCCATAAAGCCGGTGCTGATATCAACGTGCTGGAACACGCATTGAAGCTGGTGGCGGATAAGCGTTAATTTTTCGCTAAAACCTGGTCAAATTCACCACGCCCTGCACAGTGTTGCGGGGCGTTTTATTTTAAAATCAATACGTTACTTTTTGGCATGTTTCTTGTAATGGTCTGTGCAGATTTCATTAGGGGAGAGCATCATGCTGGAACTACTTTTTGTCATTGGGTTTTTCATCATGTTGATGGCGACGGGGGTTTCCCTGTTGGGCGTTCTGGCTGCGTTAGTCGTGGCGACGGTGGTGATGTTTTTGGGGGGACTGTTTGCGTTGATGTTTAAACTGCTGCCCTGGCTGTTACTGGCCATCGCGGTGGTGTGGGCCATTAAGGCGATAAAAGCACCGAAAATCCCACAATATCAGCGCAATAACCGTTGGCGTTACTAAAGATGTGAGGGATGTGTCACAACCTGAAACTTTGCTCTTAGAACCCATTAGGAATTGATTATCGGATCTGTCAATATTGCGCGTCTAACGAATTCATCGAGCTGTACCCTACATACAGCCGAACTAAAAAAAGAAAGGGCTTCCCATGTGGAAGCCCAATTTCTTTCTACGCGATTACGGAATTAACAGGCTCGAACCCTGCGTCGTTCTGCTCTCCAGCGCCTGATGCGCGCGCTGTGCATCTTTCAGCGCATACTTCTGATTCTCCGCCACATCGACCTTGATAACGCCGCTGGCAATCAGCGAGAACAGTTCATTACTGGCCTCGGTGAGTTCGTCACGATTGGTGATATACCCTTGCAGCGAAGGGCGGGTCGTATACAGCGAGCCTTTTTGGTTCAGGATACCTAAGTTGACGCCAGTGACCGGCCCAGACGCATTGCCAAAACTGACCATCAGGCCACGACGTTGCAGGCAATCCAGGGAGGCTTCCCAGGTATCTTTGCCAACGGAGTCGTAAACCACCTGCACTTTTTTACCGCCGGTGATCTCTTTGACCCGGTCAACGATATTTTCTTCACGATAGTTGATCACCTGCCAGGCTCCCGCCTGCAAAGCGCGTTGTGCTTTTTGCGCGCTGCCAACCGTACCGATCAATTTAGCGCCCAGCGCTTTCGCCCACTGACAGGCAATCAGCCCTACGCCGCCTGCGGCAGCATGGAATAAAAAGGGTTCATCGGGTTTGATTTCATACGTTTTGCGCAGCAGATAAAAGACGGTTAAGCCTTTCAGGAAAGAGGCCGCCGCCTGCTCGAAAGAGATAGCGTTAGGTAAAAGGGCGGCTTTATCGGCAGGGACATTATGCACAGAACTGTATGCTCCGAGCGCTGACTGGGCGTAAACGACGCGATCGCCGGCTTTGAGATGTTTGACGTTGCTGCCGACTTTACTGACAATCCCCGCCGCTTCTGTGCCTAATCCACTGGGTAAAGAGGGAGGTGGGTACAGACCACTGCGAATATAGGTATCAATGTAGTTAATGCCAATGGCTTTATTCTCAACCTGGATTTCGTTCTCCGCCGGGTCTGCGGGCATAAAGTCCACCACTTTTAGTACGTCAGGGCCACCATGCTTGTGAAATTCAATTCGTGTTGCCATGCTTCCTCCAGAACGTATCGTTAGGGTCTACTTATATGGTAATCTTTCGACCCACTCTTTATCTCGGTAACTCCATTCACTATGGCAGGAAATAAACCCTTCAACAAACAACAGACTGATGCTCGTGACCGCGATCCGCAGGTTGCCGGGCTGAAAGTGCCGCCGCACTCGATTGAAGCGGAGCAGTCGGTGTTGGGCGGTTTAATGCTGGATAACGAACGCTGGGATGATGTGGCTGAACGCGTCGTGGCGGAAGACTTTTACACCCGTCCGCATCGTCACATTTTTACCGAAATGCACCGCTTGCAGGAGATGGGCAAGCCTATCGACCTGATCACCCTGGCAGAATCGCTGGAAGTACAAGGGCAACTGGACAGCGTCGGCGGGTTTGCGTATCTGGCGGAGCTTTCCAAAAATACGCCAAGTGCGGCGAACATCAGCGCATACGCCGATATCGTCCGCGAACGTGCCGTCGTTCGCGATATGATTTCTGTCGCCCATGAAATTGCCGATGCTGGTTTCGATCCGCAAGGGCGCTCCAGTGAAGATCTGCTCGATCTGGCGGAATCACGCGTCTTTAAAATCGCTGAAAGCCGCGCCAATAAAGACGAAGGCCCGAAAAACATTGCCGATGTGCTGGATGCCACCGTTGCGCGTATCGAACAATTGTTCCAGCAGCCGCACGATGGTGTCACCGGTGTGAATACCGGGTATGACGATCTCAATAAAAAGACGGCGGGTTTGCAGCCGTCGGATCTGATCATCGTTGCCGCGCGTCCGTCGATGGGTAAAACGACATTTGCGATGAACCTCGTCGAAAATGCGGCGATGTTGCAGGATAAGCCGGTGCTTATCTTTTCTCTTGAGATGCCCTCAGAACAGATTATGATGCGTTCTCTGGCGTCGCTTTCGCGCGTAGATCAGACCAAAATTCGTACCGGGCAACTGGACGATGAAGACTGGGCGCGGATCTCCGGCACCATGGGTATTTTGCTGGAGAAGCGCAATATTTATATTGATGATTCCTCCGGCCTGACGCCGACGGAAGTGCGCTCCCGCGCGCGCCGTATCGCCCGCGAACATGGCGGCATCGGGCTTATCATGATCGACTACCTTCAGCTGATGCGCGTGCCGTCGCTTTCCGACAACCGTACACTGGAGATCGCCGAAATCTCCCGATCGCTCAAAGCGTTAGCGAAAGAGCTTCATGTTCCGGTCGTGGCGCTGTCACAGCTTAACCGTTCACTGGAACAACGCGCCGATAAACGCCCGGTTAACTCCGATTTGCGTGAATCTGGCTCCATTGAGCAGGATGCGGATTTGATCATGTTTATCTACCGCGACGAGGTTTATCACGAGAACAGCGACTTAAAAGGCATCGCAGAAATTATTATTGGTAAACAACGTAACGGCCCCATTGGTACGGTACGTCTGACATTTAACGGTCAGTGGTCGCGTTTTGATAATTATGCGGGGCCGCAGTACGACGACGAATAAATCTCCGTCATCCTTCACGCCGCAGATGCATTGACTGCGCCCGAGAGTCCCCGGTCACTGAGTTATTTAAGCTCCCGGGAATGCTCGGGCTTGTCGGCTTCCTGCCACGCGAAAGATTGAGGTGATTCTTTTATAAGGATTTGAAATGCAAGCGGCAACTGTTGTGATTAACCGCCGCGCTCTGCGACACAACCTGCAACGACTGCGTGAACTGGCTCCTGCCAGCAAACTGGTTGCGGTCGTGAAAGCGAACGCTTACGGACACGGTCTGTTAGAGACTGCGCGGACGCTCCCCGACGCCGACGCCTTTGGCGTCGCACGTCTCGAAGAGGCCCTGCGACTGCGTGCAGGCGGGATCACGCAACCTATCCTGTTACTCGAGGGCTTTTTTGACGCCGCCGATCTGCCGACCATTGCCGCGCAGCATCTGCATACCGCCGTGCATAATCAGGAACAGCTCGTTGCATTAGAGTCAGCCACGCTGGATGAACCGGTGACTGTGTGGATGAAACTCGATACCGGTATGCACCGTCTGGGTGTCCTTCCCGAACAGGCCGACGCCTTTTATCAGCGCCTGACGCAGTGTAAAAACGTGCGCCAGCCGGTAAACATCGTCAGCCATTTTGCCCGCGCAGACGAACCGGAATGCGGTGCGACCGAGCAGCAGCTCGATATTTTTAACACCTTCTGTGAAGGTAAGCCGGGTCAGCGTTCCATTGCGGCCTCTGGCGGTATTCTGTTGTGGCCGCAGTCTCACTTTGACTGGGCGCGTCCAGGGATCATCCTCTACGGCGTTTCGCCGCTGGAGAACCAGTCCACGGGTGCCGATTTTGGTTGCCAGCCGGTGATGTCGCTGACTTCCAGCCTGATCGCCGTACGCGAGCACAAAGCGGGCGAGCCGGTCGGTTACGGCGGAACCTGGCGAAGTGAACGCGACACGCGTTTGGGCGTGGTGGCGATGGGGTACGGTGATGGCTACCCGCGTGCCGCGCCTTCCGGAACGCCGGTACTGGTAAACGGTCGTGAAGTCCCGATTGTCGGCCGTGTGGCGATGGATATGATCTGCGTTGACCTGGGGCCGCAGGCACAGGATAAAGCGGGAGATCCGGTCATTTTATGGGGTGACGGACTGCCAGTTGAACGCATCGCTGAAATGACAAAAGTAAGTGCTTACGAACTTATCACGCGCCTGACTTCAAGGGTGGCGATGAAGTATATCGACTAAGCGCACGGTGAGCCGGAGGGCGCTGACGCTTATCCGGCCTACCCATTTGTACTGACCACCGGTCGGATAAGGCGCGAAAGCGCCGCCATCCGGCACTTCTTCGCTAAACATCCTCTCGATCTTCTCTCGCTTCCGGTTTATTGTGTCTTTACCCCCTGCCTGTAAACCTGGAGAACCTTCGCGTGTTTCAAAAAGTTGACGCCTACGCAGGCGACCCGATTCTTTCGCTCATGGAGCGTTTCAAAGAAGATACACGTCGTGACAAAGTGAATCTCAGTATCGGTCTGTACTACAACGAAGATGGGATTATCCCGCAACTGAAAGCGGTAGCCGAAGCGGAAGCCCGTCTTAATGCCCAGCCGCATGGCGCTTCGTTGTATCTGCCGATGGAAGGTCTGAACTCCTACCGTCACACCATTGCACCGCTGTTGTTTGGCGCGGATCATCCTGTGCTTTCGCAGCAGCGTGTTGCGACCATTCAGACGCTGGGAGGGTCAGGCGCGCTGAAAGTGGGCGCTGATTTCCTGAAACGTTATTTTCCGGACTCCGCCGTGTGGGTCAGCGATCCGACGTGGGAAAACCACATTGCGATCTTTGAAGGTGCTGGGTTCGAAGTAAGTACTTACCCCTGGTATGATGAGGCAACCAACGGGGTGCGTTTCAACGACCTGCTGGCGACGCTTGATGCCTTACCGGCGCGCAGCATTGTATTGCTGCATCCGTGCTGCCATAACCCAACCGGCGCAGATTTAACCCACGCGCAGTGGGACGCGGTCATTGAGATACTGAAAGCCCGCGATCTGATCCCCTTCCTCGACATCGCCTACCAGGGCTTTGGCGCAGGCATGGACGATGATGCGTACGCCATTCGCGCGATCGCCAGCGCCGGGCTGCCAGCGCTGGTCAGCAACTCTTTCTCGAAGATTTTCTCTCTGTATGGCGAGCGTGTTGGCGGTCTTTCCGTGGTGTGTGAAGACGCTGACGCGGCAACCCGCGTGCTGGGTCAGCTTAAAGCCACGGTACGGCGCAATTACTCCAGCCCGCCGAATTTTGGCGCGCAGGTGGTTGCTGCCGTGCTGGGGGATGATGCGCTGAAAGCCAGCTGGCTGGCGGAAGTGGAAGCGATGCGAACCCGCATTCTTGCGATGCGTCAGGCGCTGGTGAAGGTCCTGAGTACCGAGATCCCGGGGCGTAACTTTGACTATCTACTGCAACAGCGCGGGATGTTCAGCTATACCGGCCTGAGTGCGGCACAGGTTGATCGTCTGCGTGATGAGTTTGGCGTCTACCTCATCGCCAGCGGCCGTATGTGCGTTGCCGGTCTTAATTCCAATAACGTTCAGCGTGTTGCGAAGGCGTTTGCCGCCGTCATGTAATCTCCTGCCTGTGAGGCTGGCGTCTGGCCAGCCTCTTTTTCTCCCGGTGTCTCTAACTCCAGCCATCCCGTGCATTACTGTTCCTGTTTCCACTCACCTTTTTGCTCTGTTTTGTTTCTAATGTATTGATTAATAACATTTCTCTTTGTTGGTACGAATACTGCAATACAGCAGCAGTCTACGACCATCAGGAGAACAACATGGAGAACATGACTTCGCCCGGAACGCTGCTCAATGGAGACAATGCGACCTGGCTTGAAGAGTATTACCAGACCTGGTTGCACTCGCCCGAACAGCTCCCCGAGGACTGGCGGCGTTTTTTTATTTCTCAGGAATTGTCTTCCACTGAAAGCTGTTCAGCGGTAATGGCGTCTGGTCCGGCATTAAAAAAACAGGCTGCGGTAACACAGTTGATTCATGCCTGGCGACATTTCGGACACCTCAGAGCGAAGCTGGATCCGCTGTCATTGGTGGAACTCCCCGACGTGCCGCAACTGACGCCTGCGTTTTGGGGCTTAACGGAGGACGATTTACGCCAGGAATTTAACGTCACCCTTGGCGAACACAGCACCCAGATGCCGCTTAAGCAGATTATCTCCATGCAGGAGCAGGCATGGGCGGGAAGTCGCGCATATGAACTGGCGCATCTGGATAACCGTGACGAAATCAGCTGGCTGTTGGCGCGTATTGAGCGCAGTCATGCGCCACAGGCGGATGCGCAAACCTGTCTGGATCGATTCGAAAACCTGGTGGCCGCAGAAACGCTGGAGCGCTATCTGCATACCCGTTACGTCGGACAAAAACGATTCTCGCTGGAAGGTGGAGAAAGCGCGATCCCGGCGTTAAATACGCTGGCGAAACGCGTACGTGAGCAGGGCGTCGATGAGCTTGTTATCGGTATGGCGCATCGCGGGCGTCTGAATGTACTGGTCAATTTACTGGGTAAAGATCCGGCGCAACTTTTTGCGGAATTCGAAGGAAAACAGACGATTGGCGCCGGTTCTGGCGATGTGAAATACCATATGGGGTATTCCACCAATATGCAGACGTCAGCAGGGTTGCTGCATATTGCGCTGGCCTATAACCCGTCGCACCTGGAAATTGTCAACCCGGTGGTGCTTGGGCAAGTACGGGCACGGCAGAATCGGCGTGGTGAAAATGGCAAGTCTTGCGTCATGGGCGTGTTGATTCATGGCGATTCCGCGCTCGGCGGGTTGGGCGTCAATCAGACCACTTTTAACCTGTCGCAAACCACAGGCTACGGCACCGGTGGCACCGTTCATCTGGTTATCAACAATCAGGTCGGGTTTACCACCGCCCGTTTACAGGACATGCGTTCCTCACGCTACTGCACGGATATCGCCAAAATGGTGGCGGCGCCGGTGATCCACGTTAATAGCGATGATGTCGATGCTGTTTGCCAGGCGATTGAGCTGGCCTGCGACTGGCGAAATACCTTCCACCGCGACATCGTCCTCGATCTGGTCTGTTTCCGTAAGCACGGGCATAACGAAAGTGATGAACCTCGTCTGACGCAACCGCAGATGTATCAAGCGGTAGACAACCATCCGGGAACGCGAACCCGCTACGGCGAGATGCTAATTCGCCGCGGTGTTCTGACACCTGAGCAGCAGGATGAAAAAGTCAGCGCGTATCGTGACTGGCTGGATGCCTGCCAGAAGCGCGATCCGCTGCCGGTGCCGGATGCCACGCATCCGTTCAGCGCAAACTGGGATGGCTTCAGCAACCCGCAGTGGAGTGCGCAGCCGGAAACTGCCCTCTCAGCGGAAGAACTGGCCCGTTACGGCGAACGCCTCACCACACTTCCGCAAGACGTTGTCGCCCATCCCACCATCAAGCGCCAGCTTGCCTTGCGCAAAGAGATGGCGGCAGGTGCCCAGCCGGTGGACTGGGGGATGGCGGAAACGCTGGCTTACGCCTCGCTGGTCGATCAAGGCATCGGCGTGCGTTTGTCCGGCGAAGACTCTGGACGCGGTACGTTCAGTCATCGCCATGCCGTTGTCCATCACCAGACGCAAGCGGAACGCTACCTGCCGTTACAACATATTCGCGAGGGGCAGGCGTCTTTCGAGGTCTTTGACTCCGTATTGAACGAAGAAGCGCTGCTGGCCTGGGAATACGGTTACTCCACCTCTGCGCCGCAACAACTGGTGATTTGGGAAGCGCAGTTTGGCGATTTCGCCAATGGCGCGCAGGTCGCCATCGACCAGTTTATCTGTTCAGGCGAAACCAAATGGGGACGCTACAGCGGGTTAACCATTCTGTTGCCGCACGGCTACGACGGTCAGGGCCCGGAGCACTCTTCGGGGCGTCCTGAGCGCTGGCTACAACTCTGCGCAGAACAAAACATGCATGTGGTGATGCCAGGGGATTCAGCGCAAATGTTCCACCTGCTGCGCGGGCAAGCGTTACGCCCAATGCGCAAACCGCTGGTGGTATTTATGAGTAAGCGCTTACTTCGATTTAAAGGCGCGATGAGCGAGCTTTCCGCGTTGAGTTCAGGGCGTTTCCAGCCGGTCATTACCGATACCTTCCCACGCTCCCCGGCGCAGGTTAAGCAGGTCATTTTGTGCAGTGGTCAGGTCTATTACGACGCCCTGGAAGCCCGTAAACAGTGCGGTCTTGATGAGTGTGTGGCCATTGTACGCGTAGAGCAGCTCTATCCGTTCCCGACCGACGAACTCAATGCCGTGCTGGCGCAATGGCCGCAGTGTTCACGCTGGGTCTGGCTACAGGAAGAACCGGAGAACCAGGGCGCGTGGCGGCAAATTCACCATGAACTGACGGCGTTGACGCTGGATAAACCGTTCTGGCAGTACGCGGGGCGCCCGGCCGCCGCTGCACCGGCAACAGGCTATGGCCGCGTTCATAAGCAACAAATTGACGATTTTCTTGCGGATGCGTTCGCGCACATCCAGCCATAAAAAAATAACAAGGAACATATCTGATGATTGACATTACTGTCCCTCAATTACCGGAGTCTGTAACGGAAGGCACGTTGACGACGTGGTGTAAAAAAGAAGGCGATTTCGTGCGCCGTGATGAAGTGGTAGCGGAGCTGGAAACGGACAAAGTGATCCTCGAAATCCCTGCGCCGCAGGATGGCATTTTAACGCGCATTTTGGTCGAAGAAGGCAATGAAGTGGCGTCTTCTCAACTGCTGGCGCATCTGGAGCCGCAGGCCGCCGCTGCCGAAGCGGTCATCGCAGAGGTTGAACCGACTGCCATGCCAGCTGCGCGTCTTGAAGCCCAGCGCAGCAATGTGGATCTGGCACAGGTTGCAGGGAGCGGACGTCAGGGACGCATCCTGAAAGAAGATGTGCTGCAGCATGCGCAGCCTGCCGCTCCTGCACCCGCTCCAGCAGCACCGACGATGGCACCGGCTACCCCGCGCCCTGTCGCCCCCGTCGGTTCTCGCGAGGAACGTCGCGAACCCATGTCACGTCTGCGCGCCCGTATCGCCGAACGTCTGCTGGCCTCGCAACGGGATAACGCCATTCTGACCACCTTCAACGAAGTGAATATGCAGAATGTGATGGACCTGCGCGCCCGCTGGAAAGACCGCTTTGCCGAAAAACACGGTGTGAAGCTGGGCTTTATGTCGTTCTTCGTGAAAGCCGTCACCCGCGCGCTTGAGCGTTTTCCCATCGTGAATGCCAGCGTTGAGGGCAATGACATTATCTGGCGCGACTACTGCGACATCGGTATTGCGGTCAGCAGTAACCGTGGGCTGGTGGTGCCTGTGCTGCGCAATGCGCAAACCCTTTCTGTTGTTGAAATCGAACGGCAAATCGCTGATTACGCCGCGCTGGCGCGCGCCGGAAAACTGCCGCTGGAAGCGTTGCAGGGCGGTTCGTTCTCTATCACCAACGGCGGCACGTTTGGTTCCATGATGTCCACGCCCATTATCAACCCGCCGCAGTCGGCCATTCTCGGTATGCACGCCATTACCCCGCGTCCGGTTGCCGAAAACGGCCAGGTCGTGATTCGCCCGATGATGTATCTCGCTCTCAGCTATGACCATCGCATTATCGATGGACAAGAAGCGGTGCAAACGCTGGTGGCGATCCGCGAACTGCTGGAAGCGCCAGAACAACTGTTGCTGGATCTGTAAGGAGAAGAGTGATGAGTTCAATTTTTGACGTCGCGGTCATCGGTGGCGGCCCCGGCGGATATGTGGCGGCGTTACGGGCGGCGCAGCGCGGGCTAAATGTGGTGTGTATTGATGATGGGGTCAACGCGCAAGGCGAACCGTCTCCGGGCGGCACCTGCCTGAACGTCGGCTGCATACCGTCAAAATCGTTACTGCAATCGTCCGAACTGTTTGCCCAGATCCAGCATGAAGCGGCGATTCACGGCGTGAAGGTCAAGGAGGTGTCGTTTGACGTTCCTTCGATGATCCAACGTAAAGACGCCATTGTGCGCCGTCTGACGCAGGGGATTCGCCTGCTGTTTGAAAAGAATAAGGTGACGCATATTTCCGGCCAGGCAACGCTGCGGGAACCGCAGGACGGACTCTGGCAGTTGCAGGTCAATGAACAGACGGTGAGCGCCAAAAATGTGGTGATCGCGACCGGTTCGCAGCCGCGCCAGCTTGCAGACGTGGCGACGGACAACACGCACATTCTGGATAATCGCGGCGCGTTGTCATTAACCGAATGCCCGGCGCGTCTGGGGGTGATCGGCGCGGGGGTGATCGGTCTGGAGCTGGGCTCTGTCTGGAATCGCGTGGGCGCAAAGGTCACGCTGCTGGAAATGGCGGAAACCTTCCTGCCCGCGCTGGAACCGAGAATGGCGAACGATGTGCGTAAAGCGATGGTTGCCAGCGGTCTGGAGATGCAGTTCGGCGTCAGTATTGATGCGGTCGAACGCCAGGGTGACGAGGTCGTGATCCGTTGGCGACAGGGCGAAAACGTGCAGGAGACGCGCGTCGACAAGCTGATTGTCGCCATTGGCCGCGAGCCACGTCTGTCCGGAATTGATCTGGCGGCGCTGGGACTGGCGTCGAATGGTCGCGGCGGTATTGAGGTTGATGCGCTGTGCCGCACGGGCAAACCCGGTTTGTGGGCGATTGGCGATGTTGTGCGTGGGCCGATGCTGGCGCATAAAGCGATGGAAGAGGGCCTGAATGTCGCCGATCAAATAGCAGGACTGCCCGTTGAGCCGGTCAACTTCTCGCTGGTCCCTTCAGTGATTTATACCCAGCCGGAAGTGGCGTGGGTGGGTGAAAGCGAATCGACGCTGAAAGCCTCCGGCATCGACTTCACCAAAGGTCATTCACTGTTTGCGGGCAACGGTCGTGCGCTGGCGCTGGGGCAGGATAGCGGGCGCTGTACGCTCTATGCCGATAAACGCACCGATCGCGTACTGGGCGGGGCGATTGTCGGCCCGCAGGCGTCTGAACTGATTAACGAAATTGGGTTGGCGATGACGTTTAGCGCCTCGGGCGAAGATATCGCCTGCGCGGTACATGCGCATCCCACCTTGAGTGAAGTTATACATGAAGCGGCAATGGCGCTGAATAAACAGGCGCTCCACGGATAACGTTCAATACCACCGAGAGACATTATGAATTTACATGAGTATCAGGCCAAATCCTTACTGGCCGGCATGGGAATGCCATGCCCGAAAGAAGTTGCTATTCAACATATTACGGAGTTACCCGACGCGTGGAACCGCATTGCCAGCGAAAACAAAGGCGCGGTGCTGAAAGCGCAGGTCCACGCCGGAGGGCGAGGTAAAGCGGGCGGCGTGAAGGTGTTGACGCAATTCCAGCAGGCTGAAGCCTTTGCTGAGCACATGCTCGGTTCGCAACTGGTCACCTATCAGACCGGGCCAGAAGGCCAGTATGTCAGCAGCATTTTGGTGTGTGAAAACATCTATCCGGTACGCCAGGAACTTTACTTTGGCATGGTGGTGGATCGCGAAAGTCAGTGTGTGACGTTTATTGTCAGCCCGGAAGGTGGGGTCGAGATTGAAAAAGTCGCTCATGAGACGCCTGAGAAAATCGGCAGCGTCAGCGTGGATCCGCTGACGGGCATTCAACCCTGCCATATTCGGGAGATGTTCACGGTTTTGAACCTTGAAAATACCCTGTTCCCGGCGTTCAGTCGTTTAGCAAATCAGGCATGGAAGGCCTTTAACGAACTGGATTTCGCCCTGCTGGAAATTAACCCGCTGGTGCTGCGTGAAGACGGTGGATTTATGTGCGCTGACGCGAAAGTGTCGTTGGATGACAACGCACTGTATCGCCACCCGGAATTACAGGCGATGCGCGATGAAACGCAAGAAGATCCTCGCGAAAGCCAGGCGGCAAAACTCGATCTTAACTACGTCTCGCTGGACGGCAATATCGGTTGCATGGTCAATGGCGCTGGGCTGGCGATGGCGACCATGGACATCATTAAACTCTATGGCGAGCAACCGGCTAACTTCCTTGATGTGGGCGGCGGCGCGACGCAGGAACGCGTCAGCGAAGCGTTCAGGTTGATTGTCTCTGACGACAAAGTGCAGGCCATTCTGGTCAACATTTTCGGTGGGATTGTGCGTTGCGACATGATCGCCCGCGCCATCATTCACTCCCTGCGGGAAACGGAAATTACCTTACCGGTCGTGGTACGTCTGTCTGGCAATAATGCGGCTGAAGGGCAACGTTTGCTGGCGGAAAGCGGCCTCGCGGTGGAAGCCGTTGGCTCTCTGGATGATGCCGCTAAGCGCATTATCGCATTACTGAATTAACTGGAGGTTAGCGTGAGCGTTTTGATTGATAAGCATACCCGGGTTCTGGTGCAGGGCATTACCGGTAAAAATGGGACGTTTCATACCGAACAGGCGATCGCCTATGGCACAAACATCGTCGGTGGCATCACGCCAGGGAAAGGTGGGCAATTGCACCTGGATCGCCCCGTGTTCAATTCGATGAAAGAGGCGATGAAACAGACAGAAGCGGATGCCAGCGTGATTTATGTGCCTGCGCCGTTTGTTCTGGATTCGGTTGTTGAGGCCGTTGAGGCTGGTGTGAAATTGATTGTGGTGATTACCGAAGGCGTTCCAACGCTGGATATGGTGAAAGTACGCCGTCTGCTGGATTGTCACCCGGATGTCCGTTTAATCGGCCCGAACTGCCCGGGCATTATTACGCCAGGGGCGTGTAAAATCGGTATTATGCCGGGCGATATTCATCGTCCAGGGCGCATCGGCATTATTTCCCGCTCAGGGACATTAACCTATGAGGCCGTTGCACAGACCACGGCGCTGGGATTAGGCCAGTCGACCTGTATTGGTATTGGCGGCGATCCGGTTCCCGGAACCAACTTTATTGATGCGCTGCGTTTATTTGCTGATGATCCGCAAACCGATGCGGTCATTATGATTGGCGAAATTGGCGGAAATGCAGAAGAACGCGCCGCAGAGTTTATTCGTCATGAAATGAACAAGCCGGTCATTGGTTATATTGCAGGTGTCACTGCGCCGAAAGGAAAACGAATGGGACACGCCGGTGCCATTATTTCTGGCGGTAGCGGCAGTGCCGAGGATAAATTCCGTGCCTTTGATCAAGCCGGAATGGCATGGACACGAAACCCAGCATTAATCGGCGAGACGTTGTGGAATGCCATTAAGTAATTAACGGCAGTGTAACAGGGGGCGATAAGCCCCCTTTTTTATGTGTGCGGTTTTATATTCACCTTTTTTCACCTGTGCGGAAATTCACGCATTATATTGATGTTTTTTTTATAAAAATCTTTTAATAACAGTCTGTTAGTTTATTTTTTAAAGGTGGCATAACACCTGCATTAGAGAAACAGGTCTTTTCTCTTTTACGTTGAGGTGATTATGTCATCAGTCCCGAATAATGTTGCGAAAAAGCGTAGCATCATCCCTAACCCCGGTTTGTTTCTCGCCATTATTGCCGGTCTTATTATTATGTTCCTGCCGCTAGGCGACTCATTACCGGTCGCCGGGCAGCATATGATTGCGATTTTAGTTTTTGCGATCATTGTCTGGATAAGCGAAGCGATGGATTATACCGCCAGCGCGATTGTGATTTCGGCATTGATTATTTTCATGGTTGGCTTTGCGCCGGATATGAACCATCCGGACACGATTTTGGGGACAGAGAAAGCCCTAAAAATGACGCTCTCAGGGTTCTCGAACTCTGCGCTCGCTCTGGTCGCTGCGGCGATGTTTATTGCGGCGGCGATGACAATAACCGGTCTGGATAAGCGAATAGCGTTATTTACCATGTCAAAAATAGGCGCCAGTAGCCGGAGCATTATTATTGGCGCGATTGTCGTGACCATCGTATTGAGTCTGGTGGTTCCCAGCGCCACGGCCCGTACTGCCTGCGTAGTGCCGATTATGATGGGGGTTATTGCAGCATTTAAGGTCGATAAACACTCCCGCCTTGCGGCATCCATGATGATTGTTATCGCTCAGGCAACCAGTATCTGGAACGTGGGTATCCAGACTTCCGCCGCGCAGAACCTGCTTTCCATCGGCTTTATCAATAAAACCTTTGGTGCCGGCCATTCGATCAGTTGGCTCGACTGGTTGTTAGCGGGTGCTCCCTGGAGCCTGGCGATGTCGGTGATCCTCTACTTCCTGGCCCGAAAACTGCTGCCACCGGAAACGGAAGCGGTTGAAGGCGGCAGTGATGCGATTAAAAAATCACTGGCGGAATTGGGGCCCACAACGGGGAAAGAAAAACGCCTGATTGCTATCTCGTTGTTGTTGCTGGTGTTCTGGTCTACTGGCGGAAAACTGCACAGCATTGACACGACCTCTGTGACGCTGGCGGGTCTGGCCGTCATGCTGATGCCGGGCATTGGTGTTATGCAGTGGAAAGACGTTGAGAAGCGCGTGCAGTGGGGAACGTTGCTGATGTTTGGTATCGGGATAAGCCTCGGTTCTACGCTGCTTGATACCCAGGCGGCATCCTGGATGGCGAATTATGTCGTGCAAGGTTTTGGTCTGGACGCGTTACCCCCGCTGGCGATCTTCGCCATCCTCGCCGCATTCCTGATTGTCATTCACCTTGGATTTGCCAGCGCCACCGCGTTAACCGCGGCATTGCTGCCGATTCTGATCAGCCTGTTGAGCAGTCTGCCGCCAGAGTTGGGCGTTAATCCGATCGGTATGACCGTTCTGTTGGCCTTTAGCGTCAGTTTTGGTTTTATTTTGCCGATTAACGCACCGCAAAACATGGTGTGCCTGGGGACCGATACCTTCTCGCCGCGTCAGTTTACCCGCGTGGGGATTTGGCTCACGGTGATTGGCTATTTGTTACTGCTGTTTTTTGCCGCCACCTGGTGGAAAGTTCTGGGTCTGATGTAAGGAGATACGCCATGTCACTGCAAATTGCACTGGAAAAAGTCCGTTGGTTAACGACCGGATTACTGGCGTTGAATGGTTGCGATTCGGATATCGCCCAGGATGTTGCTGAACACATGATTGAGGCCGAACGGTATGGTTTTCCCAGCCACGGCGTCACTCTTTTACCGAAATATCTTGAGAACATCGCCAGAGGCGATGTGACACCGAATGCCCGGCCAGAAGCGCTGGTCAGCGAAGGCCATCTGCTGCGTTACCATGCTCATAATGGTTTTGGTCAGCACGCGGCAAAAGTGGCGATGAATGCCGCCATTGAGCGAGCAAAAAAGCATGGATTTTGTCTGCTCACTTTGTGTCACGCGCACCATTTAGGGCGTATGGGACATTTTGGTCAGATGGCGAGCGATAAAGGGCTGGCGATGCTGGCGATGAGCAATGTCACCGGAAGACCGGCGCTGGTCGCTCCCTGGGGGGGAGCGCAGGCTCGCATGACGACCAATCCGTTCTGTTTTGCCTGGCCGTTTAGCGATGGCAGACCGCCGATGCTGGTTGATTTTGCGACCAGCAGTATGGCGTTGAACAAAGCGCGGGTAATGTCTGTCGAGGGTAAGCAGACCGCGCCAGGGCAGGTGATTGATGCGCAGGGTAATCCCAGCACCGATCCGGGGGTGCTGTTTACCTCGCCATCGGGCGCGCTGTTACCGTTTGGCGAACATAAAGGCTTTGGTTTGGCGTTGATGATTGAAATGATGGCGGGGATCTTATCCGGTGGCGATACGATCGCCGAAGATCATCAGGCGGATGGATCCGCGCATAACCATCTGTTTGCCCTGGTCATTGATCCCGCAAAATTCAGCGATCAGGCGGAGGCGAAGGGGCAGTTTTTTGCCGACTACCTGCTGGCGACCCGGCCGCAGCCGGGGGGCAGGCCGGTTATTTACCCTGGGATGCCGGAGGCCGAAACACGGGAACGCAACAGCAAAACCATCACGATCCCGGCCGCGTTCTGGTCATGGGTTGTGGAACACTACGCCCGCAAAGGCATTGATTTGGGTCTGCACCCCCAGACACCGGCGCTAGCTGGTTGATTCCAGCCGATAGAGTTGAGGCTGGATCTGGTGCTTATTCAGTTTGTCATATAACGTCTTGCGCGGCAGTTGCAGTAGCCGCGCAGTCAAACTGACCTGGCCTTCTGTTTGTCGCAACATATCTTCAATGAGCTTTTTCTCGAACGCATCAATACAAGCGGTCAGACCCCTTTCTTCTTGCTGGGTCATCGGTACTGACTGGTGCTGGGTTAATAATCCTAATACAAAGCGCTCGGCATTGTGTTTAAGTTCCCGCACATTGCCAGGCCAACTTTGTGATTGCAGCCAGGCAAGAAGCATCGGCGAAATATCGGGAAGAGGGCGATTGTATTTTTGCGCGGCCTGACTGGCGAACCAGTAAAAAAGCTCCGGAATATCTTCTCGTCGCTGACGCAGAGGAGGAATACTCAGGCTCACCACATTCAGGCGGTAATAAAGGTCGGCGCGGAAATTATTTTCTTCACTCTGGCGCAGCAGATCTTCTTTCGTCGCGGCAATAACGCGGCAGTTCACTGGAATTAACTGGTTGGCGCCGAGTCGTTCAATGGTGCGTTCTTGCAGTACACGTAAAAGTTTCACCTGCATGCCTGGCGGCATACCTTCAATTTCATCCAGAAAAAGTGTACCGCCGTTCGCGTGTTCTATTTTCCCAATCCGTTTTTTCAGCGCGCCGGTAAAAGCGCCTGGCTCATGACCGAAAATTTCACTTTCAAAGAGAGTTTCAGGTAATCCTGCACAGTTTAATGCGACAAACTGACCTTTATGGCGGGTGCTCCAGTGGTGCAACATGCGGGCGACCACTTCTTTGCCACAACCCGTTTCGCCGTAAATAAGCACATCGGCATCCGTATCCGCGACATTCATGATCATTTTTCGCAATTGCTGCATTTGTGGGCTACGGCCTATCAGTATCGGCCCGTTTTCTTGTTGCAGGCGGGTGAGTAATTGCTTGTTCTCTAAGACCAGTCGGCGTTTTTCCACTGCCTTTGCAATAATGCTGAGCAATTTATCGGAGCTACAGGGCTTTTCGATAAAATCGCAGGCGCCATTACGCATGGCTTCAACGGCCATTTCAACATCGCCATGACCCGTGATTAAAATAACGGGGATTTTGGCATCGATTTCAATAATCCGGCTTAATAGCTCTAAACCAGATATACCGGGAAGTCTGACATCGGTGAGTACAATTATATTCGTTTGACTCTCAATCACAGGTAAACTCTGTTCAGCATGAGAACAAGAAATAACTCGATAACCTGCGAGGGTCAGCGTTTGCTCGCAGGCAAAACGCACATCATCGCTGTCCTCAATATAAATAATGGTAATATCGCTGGCATTATTTACCATTGTCTTCTCTCCATTCTGGCCATGATAAAGTAATCATCGCACCACCTTCCGGATGATTACTGGCGTGGATTGTCCCATTTGAGTTTCTGACTATTTCGCTGACAATCGCGAGACCGAGTCCAATACCTCGACGTTTGGTGGTGAAAAACGCTTCAAATATTCGCTCAATAATTTGGGGTGAAAATCCGCAGCCATTGTCTTTCAGTGTGATGATAACGTTATGATCTGTCTTATAAATTGAAATATCCAGACGTTTACTTTGCTGATCTTCCATGGCGTCCAATGCATTGGTTATCAAATTACTAAAGATCTGCTCAAGACCCAATTCATCACAACCGACGAAGAGGGGACTGGACGGCGTTTTAATCCGGCGTTCAAGATTATTTTTTTCCATGCTGTGGTTTAGCAATGCGACCGCGCTGTACATCACTTTAATGACATCCGCAGAACCTTTTGGCACCCGATGGCGGGAGGCGAAGGTTTTTAGCTCCGACATTAATTGGGTCATTCGTTCGACAACGGAAATGATGTATTTGAGATTCTGGTCTGTCTGCGAATACATCTTTTTCGCCAGCATCGTGCGGGCATTGTCTGTCAGGGCATGGATCGCAGCCAACGGTTGGTTTTGCTCATGGGCGATTTCAGTCGCCATCTGTCCTAAGGCGGCAAGCTTGTTGGACTCCGCCAGTTCGCTGCGCGTTAACTGAATAATGTGCTCTGCCTGGCTGCGTTCTTTCATCTCCTGAAGCAGTTTTTGATTCATTGACTCAAGAGCATAAGTCCGTTCTTTAACCTGCATCTCAAGCGTTTCATTTGCCTGGGTTAATAACTGTTGAGCATGCGAGCGCATGCGCCAATATTTGATAATAACCAGTACCAGTAAATACAATATAAGGGTGATTACCAGTGAAATTGCCAATGTCCAGTAGAGATTATCTAATGGCACAATGATCGTCATCTTCCAGTTAAATTCTGGTATGGGAATTTGCTGAGTGTAAAAACGGGGTAATAAACAAAATTGATTTGATTTCTCTTTTAAAAAAATGAAATCATTGAATTTAAAACAGGGGTAATAGTCGGCAGGTAAAAGATTATTTAAACTGTATTGCCGGGTTAACTGTAGTTTCTCTTTTATTTGAGAAGGTAATGGTTCTAAGGTTCTCATCCGCCATTGCGACTTTGAACTTAAAAATATAATGCTGTGTTCATCACTTACGATGATATTTTCAGGGCCTTCTGCCCAAACGTTTTCAATGTCATTAAGACTAATTTTAACAACAACGACGCCGACAATTTTGCCTTCGTGTCTGATACCAGTAGACAGAAAGAATCCCGGGGTATTCGTTGTGCTGCCGATACCGTAGAATCTACCGTTCAGTCCCATCATTGCTTGTTTATAGTAGGGACGATAGCTATAGTCTTGCCCCACATAACTTCCGGGTTCTTTCCAGTTACTGGAAGCGATTGTTTTTCCTTGCGCATTAAGAATAAATATTGCTGCTGTTTTTAATTGTGTGTTGAAATATTCAACATGCTTATTGAGTCTCTCCGAGACATTATCATTCGATGGGTCCATAGATTGTTTTATTATGTTATCCATCGATAACATATAAGGTAAAATATAATATTGATCTATTGTTGAATATAATGTTGACTTGTACATTTCTAAACGCATTTTATCAGTGCCGACTAATGTCATAAAACGCATGTGTAAAAATAATACAGAGACAGTCAGCATTAATAGCAGGAGAAAAATACTTGTAATGTGAAAGCGCCACCTATTTTTTATAATAAAAGAGCATGGTGTTCTCATTAAGTATCCATGGACGTGTAATGATAAATGCGACGAGTATATTCCTTACGCAGTGATGATGAGAAATGAAATAGTACCATTGTGTGAGTAAGTGAGCAGAATACATCGGGTACTGTGTGGTTTATCGCACAGGTAGTTATATCGATGAATATTACATTCCGTAACATAAATTAAGGTTCAGATGTGATCATGCTCTTTTTCTATAACAAAACCGGAGATAATTCTTCCATTAACCCCCCTGGGGGGTTATGGTCGGAGGGTTTTGTTGAGTACTGTCTCAATTTTATAATCATAACTAGATGACTATTTAGGGAAAAATATGCGCAAGATAACGTTGGCATTGAGCGCCGTTTGCTTATTGTTCACACTAAACGGTCCCGCTGAAGCACTGACCTCTTCTCCTTCTTCGTTAAACCCCGGAACCAATGTCGCTAAACTCGCAGAGCAAGCTCCCATTCACTGGGTTTCGGTGGCACAGATTGAAAATAGCCTGACAGGGCGTCCCCCGATGGCGGTCGGATTTGATATTGATGACACCGTGTTGTTTTCCAGTCCGGGCTTCTGGCGCGGTAAGAAAACCTGGTCGCCGGACAGTGAGGATTACCTGAAGAATCCGGCGTTCTGGGAGAAAATGAATAATGGTTGGGATGAGTTCAGCATTCCGAAAGAGGTTGCGCGTCAGTTGATTGACATGCACGTTCGTCGCGGCGACAGCATCTTCTTTGTTACCGGACGCAGTCAGACGAAAACAGAAACCGTCTCCAAAACGCTGGCTGATAACTTCCATATTCCGGCAACGGCGATGAATCCGGTGATTTTCGCGGGTGATAAAGCAGGCCAGAACACCAAAACACAGTGGTTACAGAGTAAAAATATCCTGATGTTCTACGGCGACTCGGATAACGATATTACCGCCGCTCGTGATGTGGGGATTCGGGGCGTTCGTATTCTGCGTGCGTCTAACTCAACCTACAAACCGTTGCCGCAGGCGGGTGCGTTTGGTGAAGAAGTGATCGTCAACTCAGAATATTAAGGCAGTGGAGGGGGGCTTGCGCTTGCCTTTTTGCTGTTTTTTTAAACAAAGTTGAGCTGTTCACTTTTACCTTTCGCTGACTTGCTGCACACTGAATAAATGATGTTCTCAGTGGGCGGCATGCTGGTAAGGGGAATAACGATGACCAATTCGGAGTTACTGCAATATTGCATGGCAAAAACCGGCGCAGAGCAGAGCGTGCACAGCGACTGGAAAGCCACACAAATTAAAGTGGAAGATGTCCTCTTCGCGATGGTGAAAGAGGTGGAAGAACGTCCTGCCGTTTCTCTGAAAACCAGCCCGGAACTGGCAGAGCTATTGCGCCAGCAACACAGCGACGTGCGTCCCAGTCGACATCTGAACAAAGCGCACTGGAGCACGGTATATCTGGACGGCTCACTGCCAGATTCGCAGATCTATTACCTTGTTGACGCCTCATATCAACAGGCAGTGAACGCGCTGCCTGAAGATAAACGCCGGATACTGGCGCAACCCTGAGCCGTTTTGCCGGATGGCGTCGCCAGCGACTTATCCGGCCTACAGGATATGTGTCCGTAGGCCTGATAAGCGCAGCGCCATCGGGCATGATTACAGCATCGGTTTGAGGAAACGGGCAGTGTGTGAGGCCTCACACTCCGCAACGGTTTCTGGCGTACCGGAAACGAGGATTTCCCCGCCGCCGCTGCCACCTTCCGGGCCTAAATCGACAATCCAGTCCGCCGTCTTAATCACGTCCAGATTGTGCTCAATCACCACAATGGTGTTGCCCTGGTCGCGCAACTGATGCAGCACGTCCAGTAATTGCTGAATATCCGCAAAGTGCAGGCCGGTTGTGGGTTCATCCAGAATATAGAGCGTCTGTCCGGTGCCGCGTTTGGATAACTCGCGCGCCAGTTTCACGCGCTGCGCTTCACCGCCGGAGAGTGTCGTCGCCGACTGACCGAGACGAATATACGTCAGGCCAACGTCCATCAGCGTTTGCAGTTTACGCGCCAGCGCCGGAACGGCATCAAAAAACTCACGTGCTTCTTCGATGGTCATATCCAGCACTTCGTGGATGGTCTTGCCTTTGTACTTAATCTCCAGCGTTTCGCGGTTGTAGCGTTTGCCTTTGCATTGGTCGCACGGCACATAGATATCCGGCAGAAAGTGCATTTCAACTTTGATCACGCCATCGCCCTGACAGGCTTCGCAGCGCCCGCCACGCACGTTAAAACTAAAGCGTCCTGGTGTATAACCACGCGAGCGTGATTCCGGGACACCGGCAAACAGTTCACGTACGGGGGTGAATACGCCGGTATAAGTCGCCGGGTTGGAACGCGGTGTACGGCCAATCGGACTTTGGTCGATGTCGATGACCTTATCAAAATGTTCAAGGCCCTGAATATCGCGATACGGCGCGGGTTCAGCCAGCGTTGCGCCATTCAATTGCGTTTGCGCAATTGGGAACAACGTGTCGTTAATCAATGTGGATTTACCGGAACCGGAAACGCCGGTAATACAGGTAAACAGGCCCACGGGCAGCGTCAGCGTCACGTCTTTCAGGTTGTTGCCTCGCGCACCCGTCAGTCGCAGCACTTTCTCCGGGTTGGCCGCCACTCGCTGTTTCGGCACTTCAATCTTGCGTTTGCCGCTCATGTACTGGCCGGTGAGGGATTCCGGAACCGCCATAATATCGTTGAGAGTGCCTTCTGCGACCACCTGACCGCCATGGACACCCGCGCCTGGACCGATATCGATCACATGGTCAGCAGCGCGAATCGCATCTTCGTCGTGTTCGACGACGATAACGGTGTTACCAAGATTGCGTAGATGGATAAGCGTTCCCAGCAGACGTTCGTTGTCGCGCTGATGCAAACCAATCGACGGTTCATCCAGTACGTACATCACGCCGACTAACCCTGCGCCAATCTGGCTGGCCAAACGGATACGCTGTGCTTCGCCGCCGGAAAGCGTCTCCGCAGAACGGGAAAGTGTCAGGTAATTCAGACCGACGTTGACGAGGAACTTGAGGCGATCGCCGATCTCTTTAAGGATTTTCTCTGCGATCTTCGCCCGCTGACCGGCGAGTTTGAGGTTGTTAAAGAAATCCATCGCATGACCGATGCTCATGTCGGAAATCGCCGGCAGCGGCGTGTTTTCCACAAACACATGGCGTGCTTCACGACGCAGGCGCGTACCTTCACAACTGGCGCATGGGCGGTTGCTGATGAACTTCGCCAACTCTTCGCGTACCGCACTGGATTCCGTCTCTTTATAACGTCGTTCCATATTGTGCAGCACGCCTTCGAACGGATGGCGACGGACTGAAGTATCGCCGCGATCGTTCATGTACTTAAATTCAATGTTCTCTTTACCCGAACCGTAGAGCACGACTTTGTGAACATTTGCGCTCAGGCTGGCCCACGGCGCATCCACGTCGAACTTATAGTGCTCTGCCAGCGATTTCAGCATCTGGAAGTAATAGAAGTTACGACGATCCCAGCCGCGAATAGCGCCACCTGCCAGCGACAACTCAGGATTCTGGATAACCCTGTCGGGGTCGAAATATTGTTGTACGCCCAGGCCGTCGCAAGTCGGGCAGGCGCCCGCCGGGTTGTTGAATGAAAACAACCGGGGTTCCAGTTCGCGCATACTGTAGCCGCAAATCGGACAGGCAAAGTTGGCGGAGAAGAGCAGCTCTTCCGCTTTTGGATCGTCCATGTCGGCCACCACCGCCGTACCGCCGGAAAGCTCCAGCGCCGTTTCAAACGATTCGGCCAGCCGTTGGGACAGATCGTCGCGTACTTTGAAGCGGTCAATCACCACTTCAATGGTGTGTTTCTTTTGCAGTTCCAGTTTCGGTGGGTCGGAAAGATCGCACACTTCGCCGTCAATACGGGCGCGGATATAACCCTGGCTCGCCAGATTCTCCAGCGTTTTGGTGTGTTCGCCTTTACGCTCTTTGATCACCGGCGCCAGCAGCATCAGGCGCTTTCCTTCTGGCTGCGACAGTACGTTATCCACCATCTGGCTGACGGTTTGAGCCGCCAGCGGAACATCGTGGTCCGGACAGCGCGGCTCGCCGACGCGGGCGAACAGCAGACGCAGGTAGTCGTGGATTTCGGTAATTGTCCCTACCGTGGAGCGCGGGTTGTGGGATGTCGATTTCTGCTCAATGGAGATGGCAGGCGACAGCCCCTCAATATGGTCGACGTCCGGCTTTTCCATTAGCGACAGAAACTGACGCGCATACGCGGACAGGGATTCAACGTAACGACGCTGCCCCTCGGCATACAAGGTGTCGAAAGCGAGCGAGGATTTGCCAGAACCCGAAAGCCCAGTCACGACAATGAGTTTGTCGCGGGGGATGACGAGGTTGATGTTTTTGAGATTATGGGTGCGGGCGCCCCGAACTTCGATCTTATCCATTCACCTTTCCCGGATTAAACGCTTTTTGCCCGGTCGCATGGAGCCACCGGTGACTACAAACGGTTAATTATGACACAATAAAACCTGAATGGATATCCAGTATTGGAATGCAAAACGCAGGTGCCTGTGCAACAATGCATGGCTGAGGTTGTTGACTGGAATCGACCTCGCAACGTAGTAAAAGCGCTATTGGAAATGCTACAATCCCGCGCTTACACTTATTAAGAAACGTTTTTCAGGAGACACGATCATGGCCAGCAGAGGCGTAAACAAGGTGATTCTCGTCGGTAATCTGGGCCAGGACCCGGAAGTACGCTATATGCCGAATGGTGGCGCAGTTGCCAACATTACGCTGGCTACTTCCGAATCCTGGCGTGATAAAGCGACCGGAGAGATGAAAGAGCAGACCGAATGGCACCGTGTTGTGCTGTTTGGCAAACTGGCGGAAGTGGCCAGCGAATATCTGCGTAAAGGTTCTCAGGTCTATATTGAAGGCCAGCTGCGCACCCGTAAATGGACCGATCAGTCCGGCGTAGAAAAATACACGACGGAAGTGGTGGTTAACGTGGGCGGCACCATGCAGATGCTGGGTGGCCGTCAGGGCGGCGGCGCTCCGGCAGGCGGTGGTCAGCAGCAGGGTGGTTGGGGTCAGCCTCAACAGCCGCAGGGCGGCAATCAGTTCAGCGGCGGCGCGCAGTCTCGTCCGCAGCAGTCTGCACCAGCACCGTCTAACGAACCGCCGATGGATTTCGATGACGACATCCCGTTCTGATATTAATGCGTTAATACGGTAACGTGTTTTCTGAAACCCCCTGTCTCAACAGGGGGTTTTTTATTGCCGACTAAAAAGCCTTCGCGGGGCATAACACGGTTAGTTAAAGACCGGGATATCCGGGGCGATCACCGGGTTTGGCGTCCCTCCGGGAAGCAAATCCCGGTGTTTCCCCTCATTTATTGGCTTAAGTGAACAGTGTTACCTACAGGGGAGACTCTTCTCTACGTCAGACTAACACCATCGGCCACTCGGGGGGCGTATGGCTCATCACTTCGACCATCACCGATTCGATATTGCTCCAGATGGTCGAGATATCCACCAGAGTAATTCCGAGCAGACCGGTAGCGAACCAACAGGCGGAGGCCACGCCCAGCGCGCTACTGATGACCGCCAGCCCAATAGCGTCTGATTTACGAAACTGAATATTAAGCGTGCTGGCTAAAAACATGAGCACGGCGCTCAGCAATTGCCAGCGGAGAAGAACCACGCCAGTGGTGATGGTAGCCATGAAACATTTCCTCTGAAAATAGCAACTGCCCTGGACAGCACGGCGTTGTTCACGGGAGACGTGGTGCACTCTGGCTATCGGCGGGCTTTGAGAAAGAGACTTAATGAAACGCTGTTTCTGTTTCATTTGTTTTGTGAACTATATCACGTTTGTGGATTTGTTCGCCAGCGCGTGATGCCCTTTTTTTGTCTGCTTTATAACCACAGTAATTATGTGGTAAATAAGGAAGGAAGAAGCTTTTTAGTGGTTATGTTTCAGGTTGAATGCGCCGTTACTCAAATTATTTAGCGCCGGGCGTTGGAAAATAAAGATGTATCTTTATTACTCGTTTATATTTTCAGTAAAATTAACCATTCAGAAAAATTAACGAAATTTTTTAAAATACACATGCCATTTTTCTAAGAAAAATCCGAATCCTTGCCGGGGCGCCTATTCCTTAATAAAAATAAGCCTAACTTCAAGTTTGCCTTACGGGAAAATATTATCATCATCCGTCAATATCAGACTTTTACCAAGAAAAGTCTGTTGCTAATGTTGATAGATTCATGCAATTTAATCACCTGTTTGTTATAGACTCGACGTGCTTCAAGTTGCATGTGCTACGGCTGAATTCGTTTAGTCCAGTCACGGCGTTTCGTTAGTGCCTGGTGCCGCAGCCCGTTGTCCTGCAACTCGAAATATTGAGCCAGAACATCCAGCCTGATGATTACAGTCACACAAACTGCAGGGAAATAGGGCTGAAATGAATCGTAGTGCGCGCAGCAAAATGCTGAAGTTCCTCGGAACGATCATGGTGGCATTGCTCCCCGTGATGCTGGCGCTATGGTTCGCTCACAACCGCGCGGTATCTGAAACACATAACCAGCTTCACTCTTTTGCACAACTGGCGTTAGATAAAACAGAACTGGTGATCTTGCAGGCCGATTTAGCACGTGACGCCGCAGAACAGTATCAAGGAAAAGCATGCACTTCTGCGCATCAGCAACGTATGCTGAATATTATTCGTGGTCGCTTGTATATTAGCGAGCTAATTTATGCTCAGGGCGATCATTTTTTGTGTTCGACCGTTATGACGCCCGCCAGCCCTTATATTATTCCCTCTGCCGATTATCACCGAAAACCAGACACCGCTATTTATTACTATCGCGATACCCCTTTTTTTGCAGGCTATAAAATGACGTATATGCAAAGGGGAAACTATGTGGCTGTAATCAATCCGTTATCTTACAGCGAAGTGATGTCTGACGATCAGAGCCTGGCATGGGGGGTGTATGATACGGTCACTGAATCATTTTTCTCTGTCAGCGAGTGGGCCAATGTTGCGCAATTACTACCGCTGATACGTCGCGATACATTAATTTTTCAGGAGGACAATCGTTTCTACACTATTGTGCATTCTGAAAAACGCCCCATTGCGGTTATTGTTTCAACGTCAAGCGATCGTTTTTACCAGAACCTGTATCACCAGGCTACCCTGACACTGCCGTTAGGCATTATCTGTAGCATTCTTCTGTTATTGATGGGGTGGCGTACCCGCCGGGAATATCACTCTCCCCGCCGTTTGCTACAGCGTGCGATTGATAAACGTCAGCTCTGTGTGCATTACCAGCCGATCATTGATGTCAAAAATGAAAAATGTGTCGGTGCGGAGGCACTGTTACGCTGGCCGGGATGTGAAGGGCAGGTCATGAGCCCCACGGAGTTTATCCAACTGGCAGAAAAAGAGGGCATGATTGAACAGCTTACAGATTATGTTGTGGAGGGCGTGTTCAATGATTTGGGCCATTTTCTGGCTCGGCATCCCTCTTTGTATATTTCGATCAACCTCTCGGCTTCCGACTTTCACTCCTCACGCCTGATCGCGTTAATTGCTGACAAAACGCGCCAGCATTCGGTGCTTGCGCAACAAATTAAAGTGGAAGTGACGGAGCGCGGATTTATTGATGTACCCAAAATGACGCCAGTGATTCAGGCGTTTCGTCAGGCGGGATACGAAGTCGCCATTGATGATTTCGGCACTGGGTATTCGAACTTGCACAATCTGTATTCGTTGAATGTCGACATTCTGAAGATCGACAAATCGTTTGTCGATACGTTGACTACCAACAGTACCAGCCATCTTATCGCGGAACATATTATTGAGATGGCGCAAAGCCTGCGCCTGAAGACCATTGCGGAAGGTGTGGAGACGGCGGAGCAGGTCAGCTGGTTGCTTAAGCGCGGCGTCCATTTTTGTCAGGGATGGCACTTTGCGAAGGCGCTACCGCCGCAAGAGTTCATGCAATGGTTACAACGACCGCCCGCGAGCATGATGCAGCACGAGCAGTAACGTTACAGACTATGGCGGTAGTCGCTGGGGGTACGATCAAACTCGCGGCGGAAGACGCGCGAAAAGGTTTGTTGCGACACATATCCCAGATCCATCGCAATATCAAAAATCGGACGCTCGGTCGTTCTTAGTTCCACTGCGGCCAGCAGGAGTCGACGCTGGCGAATATAGTCGCCCAACGTCTGGCGCATCACCGTTCGGAACATTCGCTGCAAGTACCACTTCGAATAACCTGATTTTTTTGCGACCACATCAATGTTCAGCGGTTGGTCGATATGTTCATCAATCCATTCAATAAGGGTTTGAATAATCTGCTGATGGGACATATTGCTGCCTCTTTCTCAGTGTTCAATTCGTCGTTTTGTCTGCGGGCGAGTATAATTCCTCAAGTTAACTTGAGGTAAAGCGATTTATGGAAAAGAAATTACCCCGCATTAAAGCCCTTTTGACACCGGGTGAGGTGGCGAAGCGTAGCGGCGTGGCGGTATCCGCTTTGCACTTTTACGAAAGCAAAGGGTTGATCAGCAGTGTTCGCAACAGCGGCAACCAGCGACGATATAAACGCGATGTGTTGCGTTATGTGGCGATCATTAAAATTGCCCAACGAATTGGCATTCCCCTGGCGACCATTGGCGAGGCGCTGGGCGTGCTGCCAGAAGGTCATACGTTGAGTGCAAAAGAGTGGCGGCAGCTTTCATCACAGTGGCGTGAGGAACTGGACAGGCGCATCCACACGTTGGTGGCATTGCGTGATGAACTGGACGGTTGTATTGGCTGCGGTTGTCTTTCACGGAGTGACTGCCCATTGCGTAACCCAGGCGATCAGTTGGGCGAGCAAGGGACGGGCGCGCGATTACTGGAAGATGATTAAAAGATTCGTTTTTACCTGGCGGCGCGATGCTTATCCGGGTTGTCATTGGCGCGCTTTTGCCGGACGGAAAACGCGCGCTCCAGCGATAAAAGGACAAAACTAAAGCGCCACAGAGGGCGCTTTAGTTTGTTTCCGGTCTTTGTCTTTCACTCTATCCCGCTGGTTCACGGGAGGGTTTCCCCCGACATCAACACCCCTCAGTCGAGCACGTGGTGGAGGTTCCGGTCTGTGTTGATACTGTAATTGTATGCCACGACCGCAGGTTTGCCACTGTTATGCCGAATTTTTAGCCGAAATTTTTACGCCATCTTCGACAATTTTCTATAGTTAATTGGAATGAAAAACAGGAGGCAAACATGCTGACAGTACATCACTTGAATCAGTCCCGATCCCAGCGCGTACTGTGGGCATTAGAGGAGTTATCGCTGCCGTACCAGATTGTTCGTTATCAGCGTGAAAAGACGATGCTGGCACCGCAGGCGCTGAAAAAGATCCACCCGCTTGGCAAATCCCCGGTGATTGAAGACAACGGCGCCATCCTCGCCGAATCCGGGGCAATACTAGAGTATTTGCAGGAAACCTATGACAACGCAGGACACTTTAAACCGATTGATAGCGAACAGAAACGGCAGTACCGATTCTGGCTTCATTATGCTGAAGGTTCGCTGATGCCGTTGCTGCTGCTGAAGTTGGTTTTCGTGAGTCTCGGTAAACCTCCCGTCCCCTTTGGCTTGCGTACGTTGGGGGGTGTGCTGGGTCAAGGGGTGCAGAAAGCCTGGCTTAATCCGCAACTGGAAACGCACGCCCGCTATATTGATGCGCATCTGGCGGGACGCCCCTGGTTTGCCGGAGAGCAGATCAGCATGGCGGACATTCAAATGAGCTTCCCGTTGTTTGCGCTGCTTGCCAGAAGCGGGATCGATGACCTGACGCACATCAGCGCCTGGAAAACACGGGTGGAGACGCGACCCGCCTGGCAACGCGCGATTGCTCAGGGGGGCGCATTTGAGATCCCCGGAGGGTAAAAAGTTATCGGGTTGTTTTTTAATCAGTCGGGAAAAAATTGTTATCAGATTGCGCATTGACGATAACGTTTGCGCATCGATTGTCTGTTTCTTCACCATTCTAAAAAGAAATGCATAAAAAGGGACAAAGTTCAGTTGAAAACCCCCGTAGAATCGCTGGATAATCGTTTGCTTTTTTTTACTACCCGTTTTGTATGCGCGGAGCTAAACGTTTGCTTTTTTGCGACACCCCTATCGTCGCAAACGTAGCACAAGGAGATGACGTTTCGCTGGCAGTGGATTGTCCACCACGCATATCGACGAAAAATAAACTCTCAGGGGATGTTTTCTATGTCTACGCCTTCAGCGCGTACCGGCGGTTCACTTGACGCCTGGTTTAAAATTTCACACCGCGGAAGTACCGTCCGTCAGGAAGTGGTTGCCGGATTAACGACGTTTCTGGCGATGGTCTACTCGGTGATCGTCGTTCCGGGGATGCTGGGTAAAGCAGGATTCCCGCCAGCCGCCGTATTTGTGGCGACTTGTCTGGTGGCGGGTATTGGCTCGATTGTGATGGGGCTGTGGGCGAATCTGCCGCTGGCCATTGGTTGTGCGATTTCATTGACCGCCTTCACCGCGTTTAGTCTGGTGCTGGGCCAGCACATCAGCGTACCGGTCGCGCTTGGCGCGGTGTTCCTGATGGGCGTGCTGTTTACGGTTATCTCCGCAACGGGTATCCGTAGTTGGATCCTGCGAAACCTGCCGCAAGGTGTCGCGCACGGGACTGGTATTGGTATCGGCCTGTTCCTGCTGCTGATTGCCGCAAACGGCGTGGGTCTGGTCATTAAGAACCCGCTGGACGGTCTGCCGGTTGCGCTGGGTCAATTTGACTCCTTCCCGGTGATCATGTCGCTGATTGGCCTGGCGGTGATTGTCGGTCTGGAAAAACTGAAAGTGCCAGGCGGCATTCTGCTCACCATCATCGGTATTTCCGTTGTAGGTCTGATCTTCGACCCGAACGTGCATTTCTCCGGTATTTTCGCCATGCCTTCGCTGAGCGATGAAAACGGCAACTCGCTGATTGGCAGCCTGGACATTATGGGCGCGCTGAACCCTGTTGTGCTGCCGAGTGTACTGGCCTTGGTGATGACGGCGGTGTTTGATGCCACAGGCACGATCCGTGCGGTTGCCGGTCAGGCGAACCTGCTGGATAAAGACGGGCAGATTATCGACGGCGGCAAAGCGCTGACCACGGACTCCCTGAGCAGCGTCTTCTCCGGGCTGGTCGGTGCGGCTCCGGCGGCGGTGTACATTGAATCAGCAGCCGGTACGGCGGCAGGCGGAAAAACCGGCCTGACAGCCATTACCGTTGGCGTGTTGTTCCTGTTTATTCTGTTCCTTTCTCCGCTCTCCTATCTGGTGCCGGTCTATGCAACCGCGCCAGCGCTGATGTATGTCGGCCTGCTGATGCTGAGCAACGTGGGCAAAATCGACTTTACTGATTTTGTTGATGCGATGGCAGGACTGGTCACGGCGGTGTTTATCGTCCTGACCTGCAACATCGTGACCGGCATTATGATCGGTTTTGCGACGCTGGTGATCGGTCGTCTGGTCTCGGGTGAATGGCGTAAGCTGAACATCGGTACGGTAGTGATCGCGGTGGCGCTGGTTGTATTTTATGCAGGCGGCTGGGCTATCTAATCCTGTCGACCCCTCTAAAAACGGGTGGCTTTTGCCGCCCGTTTTTATTTTCGGAGCACTCCCGTTGTCTTTTGCGTTACCCTGAGGAAGATAGAATGAGGCACGACGCCTCTCAGTCCTTATCATAAGAAACATCGCAAACAGGGATCGCATGGAAATTTTCTTCACGATACTCATTATGACCCTCGTGGTCTCGCTGTCCGGGGTAGTGACGCGCGTATTACCCTTTCAACTTCCTCTCCCCCTCATGCAAATCGCCGTTGGCGCGTTGCTGGCGTGGCCGACGTTTGGTTTGCATGTGGAATTTGACCCTGAACTGTTTCTGGTTCTGTTTATACCGCCACTGCTGTTTGCCGATGGCTGGAAGACGCCGACCCGCGAATTCCTTGAACACGGGCGAGAGATTTTGGGGCTGGCGCTGGCGTTAGTGATCGTCACGGTGGTCGGGATTGGTTTTATGATCTACTGGCTGGTGCCTGGTATTCCGCTGATTCCGGCCTTTGCGCTGGCGGCGGTCCTGTCACCGACCGATGCGGTGGCACTCTCCGGGATTGTGGGTGAAGGGCGTATTCCGAAAAAAATTATGGGCATCCTGCAAGGTGAAGCGTTGATGAATGACGCCTCCGGCCTGGTGTCGTTGAAGTTTGCGGTGGCCGTGGCGATGGGCACGATGGTGTTTACCGTCGGCGGCGCAACGGTAGAGTTCTTTAAAGTGGCGGCTGGCGGGATTCTGGCGGGGTTTGTGGTCAGTTGGCTCTATGGTCGCTCTTTGCGTTTCCTGAGCCGCTGGGGCGGCGATGAACCGGCAACGCAGATCGTTCTGCTGTTCCTGCTGCCGTTTGCTTCCTATCTGATTGCGGAACATATTGGCGTGTCCGGGATTTTGGCGGCGGTCGCGGCCGGGATGACCATCACCCGTTCCGGTGTTATGCGTCGTGCGCCGCTGGCGATGCGTCTGCGTGCTAACAGTACCTGGGCGATGCTGGAGTTTGTGTTTAACGGCATGGTCTTTCTGCTGTTGGGGCTGCAATTGCCGGGCATTCTGGAATCTTCGCTGGTGGCGGCAGAAGCCGATCCGAATGTCGAAATGTGGATGCTGTTTACCGATATTGTGTTGATTTATGTGGCGCTGATGTTGGTACGATTTGGCTGGTTGTGGACGATGAAAAATTTCAGCCAGCGCTTCCTGAAGAAAAAACCGATGGAGTTTGGCTCCTGGACGACGCGTGAGATTTTGATCGCCTCTTTCGCCGGGGTTCGCGGGGCAATCACTCTGGCCGGTGTCCTTTCCATCCCGCTGCTGCTGCCTGATGGCAGCGTCTTTCCCGCGCGCTACGAACTCATCTTTTTGGCCGCAGGCGTGATTTTATTCTCGCTGTTTGTTGGTGTGGTGATGCTGCCGATTCTGCTGCAACATCTGGAAGTGGCCGACCACTCTCAGCAACAGAAAGAGATACGGATTGCGCGGGCAGCGACGGCAGAGGTGGCGATTGTCGCCATCCAGAAAATGGAAGAGCGTCTGGCGGCGGATAGCGAAGAGAACATCGATAACCAGTTGCTGACGGAGGTCAGTTCCCGCGTGATTGGTAATCTGCGCCGTCGTGCCGATGGGCGTAATGATGTCGAAAGTTCAATGCAGGAAGAAAACCTTGAACGGCGATTCCGTCTGGCGGCATTACGCTCCGAGCGTGCCGAGTTGTATCACCTGCGCGCCACGCGCGAGATCAGCAATGAGACGTTGCAGAAACTGTTGCACGATCTTGATTTGCTGGAAGCGCTGCTGATCGAAAATCAGTAAACGTCGGTATTGCCCACTGGATATGCGCATTCGGCAACGATGCGCAGGTGAACGTGCCTGATGGCGCTACGCTTATCAGGCCTACAAACCCTGCCTGTGCACCCGGTGGCGCTTATCAGGCCTACAACATCAGGGCATGCTTCTTCGTAGGCCGGATAAGGCGTGAGTGCCGCCATCCGGCACCCCACTTTGCGAGCCGCATTCCTGAATGAATCAGGCTATCTTGCTGCTTCCCTCTGATCCTCCTATGTTGCGAAAAAAGGAGGGAATATGTCTGACTATCGACGCAACTATATTAACGGTGGGACATGGTTTTTCACGGTTAACCTGCGCAATCGCAGGAGTCATCTTTTGACAACGCAAATCACTGCGCTTCGCGATGCCATTTGGGTGGTTAAAAGAAATAAGCCATTTCACATCAATGCCTGGGTCGTCTTGCCTGAGCATATGCACTGTATCTGGACGTTGCCCGACAACGAATATGACTTTTCTTGCCGCTGGCGGGAGATTAAAAAACGATTCAGTAAGACACTGCGCTTAAACCAGATCTGGCAACCACGATTCTGGGAACACACTCTCCGGGATGAGCGTGATTACCATCACCACATTGATTATATTTATCTCAATCCCATTAAGCATGGATGGGTTAAGCAGGTGAACGAATGGCCTTTTTCCACGTTTCATCGTGATGTGAGTCTGGGTTTGTATCCAGAAAACTGGGCCGGTGAAGTGACAGACTTATGCGCAGGTGAACGTGCCTGATGGCGCTGCGCTTATCAGGCCTACAAACCCGGTCTGTGCGCCCGGTGGCGTTTCGCTTACCGTGCCTGATGGCACTGCGCTTATCAGGCCTACAAATCCTGTCTGTGCGCCCGGTGGTGTTTCGATTACCGTGCCTGATGGCGCTGCGCTTATCAGGCCTACAAACCCTGTCTGTGCACCCGGTGGCGTTTCGCTTACTGTGCCTGATGGCGCTGCGCTTATCAGGCCTACAAATCCTGTCTGTGCGCCCGGTGGCGTTTCGCTTACTGTGCCTGATGGCGCTGCGCTTATCAGGCCTACAAATCCTGCTTGTGCACCCGTGGCGTTTCGCTTACCGGGCAATGCGCCGTTCCTGCGTTAGCCAAAATCCTTCGCAACATTTCAACCATGCCTGGGCGCTATGCGACAGGTAAACGCCTTCGCGCCAAATCATCCCCAACTGCCAGTGTAAGTCGCTCTCCAGCGGGAACCAGCGTAGTGTGTTCTTATCCAGACGCTGACAAATCGGTTCCGGCAAAATGGCAATGCCAACGCCCGCCTGCACCATGGCCGCCAGAAAATCCCACTGCCCGCTGCGCACGGCAATGCGCGGTTTCACGCCATGCTGGTGAAAAAGCTGCATCAGCTGGCGGCTCAATGCAAAATCTTCGTTGTAAATCAGCAATGGGTGTTCTGCCAACGCTTCAGGCGAAATCGACTCGCGCTTCATCCACTGACCCGATCGCGGCACCAGCACGCACAGAGGGTGGCTAAAGAGTGGCAACGTTGCCAGCCCGCTTTCCTCTTCGACAGGCAGTGCGGTCATGGCGACATCCAGTTCGCCATTGATCACCGCCTGCTGCACCGTCAGGCCGCCAAACTCGGAAATCTTCAGCTCCACGCCGGGGTAGCGCTGGCGAAACAGGCTAATCGGTCCTGCCATTAACATGCCCACCATCGGGGGAATGCCGAGGCGCAACACGCCCTTATTGAGATGGTTAATATCGCCTAACTCATCTTCCAGTTGGCGGAACTCCGCGAGAATGGCCAGTCCGCGCTCAAAGACCACGCGCCCCGTATCGGTCAGCAACAGCCGCCGCCCGTCGCGGATCAGCAACGTACAGTTAAGTTCATCTTCAAGGTTCTTCAGCATTTTGCTAATGGTCGGCTGGGTGACAAATAACTTCTCCGCTGCGCGGGTGAAACTTTGCTGGCGCACCACCTCGACAAAATAACGCAGCGTTCTGATATCCATGATTATTCCTTAAGACTATGCCTGCAATGAGTTTAATTCATTTCAGTCGAGGGCGGAGGCTCTCTATACTGGCGCTTCGTTTTATTTTTCAGGACATTTCCTCATGGCTGTGGCGATAAGCCGCGTTACGCCTGCCGTTGTGCAACGACTCCAGGTACCAGTTCAGGTACTGCTGTATGCAGGTTTATTTGTTTTTGCCCAATATCTTGTCTCCTGGCTGCATCTGCCGTTACCCGCCAATCTGGTCGGGATGGTTTTGATGTTGGCGTTGATTGTCTGTCGGGTGATTCCGCTCAAATGGGTTCGTGCGGGCGCACACTGGTTGCTGGCAGAAATGCTGCTGTTTTTTGTGCCTGCGGTGGTCGCTGTCGTCAACTACACGCAACTGCTGCTGGTGGACGGATGGCGTATCTTCGCGGTGATTGCCATCAGCACTTTAATGGTACTGGGCACCACGGCGTGGGTGGTGGACAAAGTGTATCGCTACGAGCTAAGCAGGTTAAACCGTGAGTAATTTCCAGTTAAGCATACTGTGCCTGGCTGTCACGCTGGTTATCTATTTTGCCAACAAACGTCTGTACCGTCGTTTTCGTAAACTGCCGTTAATGCCGTTGGTCCTTACTCCCGCGATCCTGGTGTTGATGCTGGTGTTGGGGCATATCTCCTGGCAAAACTACATTGGCGAATCGCACTGGCTGTTGTGGCTGCTCGGTCCAGCGACCATTGCTTTCGCTGTACCGGTTTACGATAACATCGCGATTATCAAGCGCCACTGGATGTCGCTAACTGCAGGAGTGGTGACGGCGACGGTGGTGGCTATCACCAGTTCCGTGTGGCTGGCGCGCTTATTTACATTGCCGGATGAGATCCAGCGTAGTCTGGCGGTGCGTTCTATCACCACCCCCTTTGCGCTGGCGGCGGCAGAACCGTTGGGTGGGCAACCGGATTTAGTCGCGCTGTTTGTCGTGGTCACCGGAGTATTTGGCATGGCGGTCGGCGACGCACTGTTTTTGCGTCTCTCGATTCGTGAAGGGATGGCAAAAGGTGCGGGATTTGGTGCCGCGTCCCACGGCGCGGGAACCGCGCGATCCTACGAACTGGGTCAACAGGAAGGCGTTGTCGCCAGCCTGGTGATGATGCTTTCAGGGGTAGTGACCGTACTGGCAGCGCCGCTGGTTGCCAGAGTGATGTTCTAATTTTGCGGTCGGTAATGTTCTTTACTCTGCGTACTCATTACACTGGCGGGTAACTCTACTCGCTGGTGTAAGGATACAAAGTGTGAAGTATTTATGGCTGTCTGCCCTCTTATTTAGCCAGGCCGTTTTGGCCTGGTGTCCCGATGAAAATCAACACATCACCTTGCAAGGCAAGCTGGTGCAGCACACGTATCCTGGGCCGCCGAATTTCGAAAGCATCAAGGATGGTGACGAAGCGCTGACGTACGATTTTTTGCAACTTAACCAGCCTTTTGAATGCAATATCGCCAGCGCAGGCGAAACGGTTTTGGAAGTGCAGCTTATTTTCATCGATAAGACCAAAGTCACTTACGCCGACATCGCGCCCAGTCTGGATAAAGAGGTCATTGTGACGGGAGAAACGATGTACCAGCAGTCTGGCTGGCACTTCACTTCCGTATTACTCCTGCTGGATGATGTAAAAGAGGTCAGCGGGGCGGACACGCCAGAGCAGAAAAAGAGTATGTTGACTCAGTTGCAACAGTTTCAGCAGGCGCTGCGTGAAAAGAACGTGGCCGCGCTGAAAGCGTATTTTGTGTTTCCGGTTGAGGGCGATACGTGGGGCTTTTTCCCTCATGTTGACTCGCAGGAGCCGGAAAAACTCACCGAAGCCGTTTTTGACAAAAATGCGACAAAAGTCATTGATAGCTTGCAGATGCTCAGTGAAATCACCGTGGACCCTGATGCACAGACCCTCAGCGAACACAGGATAAACGCGTTATCTGAAGAAGAACAAAAACGACGCTATTTCCCAACAGAAGACGATGGGATGTTCTTTTACGAGGAAAATGGGAAAAAGCATACGGTTGAAGGGACGTGCGATACCGTTGCGAACGGCGAGTTCGAAGAAGGGATTTTGCATCTTTATCTGGGGACCAGCGCAAATAAACAACTGCCTGGGCTTTCAGAGTACTGCGATGGCGCGTCGTCTTATATTTTTAAGCTTATAGACGGAAAACTCAGACTGGTTGGCAGCGTAACCGTGGGGTAGGGCAAAGCGCCACGCGGTTTGCCACCGCGTGGCGCTCGCGATTTATTTCAATCGCGAAACCAGTTCAAACTCGTTAAAGTTCACCGGCCGCTGTTGCTGTATAGAGATATTTCCGGCGATGCCTGTGAGAATCGACATCGCCCCGGCGCGGTGGTCGGCGGCGCGCTGGAGGGGGTCATGCTGTGGCTCGCCGAACAGGTCTGCCAGCATGGCGTTATCGCCACCCCCATGTCCGCCTTCTCCCAATGTGAATGCCGCTTTCCACGGTACGTCGAACATCGGATAAACGGTGATATCGCAAGCCTCAAGACTGCCCTCATTCTCACGTTCACCCCCTGCGTTCACGTAAGATTTCTCAACAATCTTCATCTCCAGGCGCCCTTCACTGCCGTTAAAGACTACGTTTAACCCTTCCCATGGCAAATACGTATTCAGTGAGTAGGTAAGCTGCGTCTGATTCTGGTATTTCACCAGCACCGACATGGTGTCTTCAATGGTAATACCGTCGCTGAACACACTTTGATCGCGAAAGTAATTGTCCTCATGTTCGGCATCGAGATAGAGCGCTTTAAGCTGTGGATTTTCTGCCATCTGTAGCGCAAATGGATCATCTTTGGCGTGTGAGTAACCGTGGGCGCGCGGGTAAAATTGTGTCACGCCACGGCGTTCGGCGTTCTCTTTACCGTAAAAACGCAGGCCGCCTTCGGCATAAACCCGCTCTGGGTAGCTCTCTAGCCAGAAGTTCATCAGGTCAAAGTGATGGGTGGATTTATGTACCAGCAGACCGCCGCTGTTGCGTTTTTCACGGTGCCAGCGACGGAAATAATCGGCCCCGTGCTCCGTATTCAGCAGCCATTCAAAATGAACGGAGTAAACCTCGCCAATGGTGCCGTTCATCAACAGTTCACGCACTTTGCTGTGGTGTGGGGCATAGCGATAATTAAAGGCGACCCGTACCTGCCTGCCGGTTTCCTCAATGGCATCAAGGATGCGTAGCGCGCGTTTTTCATCGATGGTCATCGGCTTTTCTGTGATTACATCGCAGCCAGCGTGCAGCGCCCGGACGATGTAATCATCATGTGTGCGATCCATTGTCGTGACAATAATAATATCCGGGCGGGTTTCGCGGATCATTTCTTCAAACTGCTGGGCTTTCCAGGTGGAAGCGGGGACTGCGCCTTCCTTCTCTAGCAGATGATTAGCGTAATTCATACGGGTTTGGTTGGTATCGCAAAAGGCGACAAGCCTGGCGTTCTCTTTCCATTGCCCACCAATCGCCGAGATATACAGTCCCGCACGCCCACCGGTTCCCACCAGGGCATATTTTCTCATAGCGTCCTCTTTTCACTAAATGAATTAATGTATTGATGTAATAAAAACGATGTTTCAATTCGGTTTGGGTACTGTAGCGCTATTGCAGGAGAGGGGGCGGACACCGATCTAAAAATGTGATCCCCGGCCAAAATGGCCGGGGAGGAGGGGGGGATTAATGTGCGCGACCCTGCTCTACGCCGAGACCGGTCTGGGAACGGATAAACTGGGCGCGGAACTGCTCGCGCTCGCGATTACCTTCTTCAGAGTTATCGGTGGCAGAGAAGAACCAGATCCCGAGGAACGCGGCGGAGATAGAGAACAGCGCCGGGTATTCATACGGGAAGACTGCTTTTTCGTGACCGAGGATTTGTACCCACACGGTTGGGCCAAGCACCATCAGCACCACGGCGGTTAACAGACCTAACCAGCCGCCCATCATCGCTCCCCGGGTGGTCAGTTTTGACCAGTACATCGAAAGCAGGATGATGGGGAAGTTGCAGCTTGCCGCAATGGCAAATGCCAGGCCCACCATGAAGGCGATGTTCTGGTTTTCAAACAGCACGCCCAGCACGATAGCAATCACGCCCAGCACCAGTACGGTTATCTTCGACACCCGCAGTTCTTCACGTTCGGTTGCGCCTTTACGGAATACGTTGGCGTACAAATCGTGAGAGACCGCCGATGCTCCAGCCAGCGTCAGACCCGCGACGACCGCCAGGATGGTGGCGAAGGCGACCGCAGAGATAAAACCGAGGAACAGGTTGCCGCCCACTGCATTAGCCAGGTGGACTGCCGCCATGTTGTTGCCGCCAATCAGTTTGCCTGCTGCGTCTTTGTACTCGGGGTTAGCACCGACCAGCATGATGGCGCCAAAACCGATGATAAAGGTCAGGATGTAGAAGTAACCCATAAAGCCGGTGGCGTAGAACACGCTCTTACGCGCTTCGCGGGCATCGCTGACCGTGAAGAAACGCATCAGAATGTGCGGCAAGCCCGCCGTACCGAACATCAGACCCAGCCCCAGCGACAGTGCGGAGATCGGATCTTTCACCAGTCCACCAGGACTCATGATGGCAGACCCTTTCGGGTGTACCGCCATCGCTTCGGTGAACAGGTTGTTGAAGCTAAAGCCGACGTGCTTCATCACCATAAAGGCCATAAAGCTGGCGCCGAACAGCAACAGTACCGCTTTGATAATCTGCACCCAGGTGGTTGCCAGCATACCGCCGAACAGCACGTACATCATCATCAGTACGCCGACCAGCACCACCGCAACGTGGTAGTTCAGACCGAACAGCAGCTCAATCAATTTACCGGCGCCGACCATCTGCGCTATCAGATACAGTGCCACGACGACCAGTGAGCCGCAGGCGGAAAGAATACGGATCGGCCCTTGTTTCAGGCGATACGAGGCCACATCCGCAAAGGTATAACGCCCCAGGTTACGCAGGCGTTCTGCGATCAGGAACAGAATGATCGGCCAGCCGACCAGGAAGCCCAGCGAATAGATCAGCCCGTCATAGCCGGAGGTAAAGACCAGTGCGGAGATCCCAAGGAACGAGGCGGCGGACATATAATCGCCCGCAATCGCCAGCCCGTTCTGGAAGCCAGTAATATTGCCGCCTGCGGTGTAGTAGTCATTACGGGAGCGCACGCGTTTAGAGGCCCAGTAAGTAATACCGAGCGTAAACACGACGAAAATCAGGAACATGATAATCGCCTGCCAGTTGGTTGGCTGGCGTTGAACTGCACCGCTAATCGCATCCGCTGCGTTGGCAGCGTAAGGTAGTGTGGCGGCAAGCGCCGTCAGGACTCTCTTCATGATGCTTTTACCTCGTGCAGTACCGCGTTGTTAAGACGGTCGAATTCGTTGTTCGCTCGCCAGATATAAATGCCGGTCAGAATGAAGGAGATAAGAATCACCCCCACGCCAATGGGAATACCCCGGGTGACGCTGGTACCCGCATGTAACGGAGTACCTAACCAGCCAGGCGCGAAAGCAATCAGAAGGATAAAGCTGATATAAACCACCAGCATGATAATCGACAGAATGGTGGCAAACCGTTGCCGTTTTTCAACTAATTCCCTGAAACGCGCGCTGTCTTCTATCCGCTGATAAATTGGGTCATTCATCACAGACTCTCCAGAGGTATTCCCTTCGTCTTTCGCGCCACAGGTTCGTTGGCCGCACTCACACACCCCAGTCACATAGTGGGCTATGCTCCTGGGGATGTGCTCGCTTGCCGCCTTCCTGTAACACGAAATCCTTTGGGGGAGGTTTTTATATTTCCCTCCCGGTGAAGAGAGGGTAGGGGTAGATTTGTAGGCCGGATAAGACGCTTATGTGTCTACATCCGGAATATTTTTCTTATGATGGCATTGCGATGGCCTGCTTCTCTTCGAGCAGTTTCTCTACCACGCCCGGATCGGCGAGGGTTGAGGTATCGCCCAGATTGCTGGTATCGCCCGCCGCTATTTTGCGCAGAATACGGCGCATAATCTTGCCGGAACGGGTTTTGGGCAGAGAGTCGGTCCAGTGCAGCACATCTGGTGTTGCCAGCGGGCCAATCTCTTTACGCACCCAGTTGCGTACTTCGGCGTACAGTTCCGGTGAGGGTTCCTCGCCGTGATTCAGCGTTACGTAGGCATAAATCGCCTGCCCCTTGATGCTGTGTGGAATACCGACTACCGCCGCTTCGGCGATCTTTGGATGCGACACCAGCGCTGATTCGATCTCCGCCGTTCCCAGACGGTGACCGGAGACGTTCAGCACGTCATCGACGCGTCCGGTGATCCAGTAGTAGCCGTCTTCGTCACGACGCGCGCCATCACCGCTGAAATACCTGTTTTTGAAAGTAGAGAAGTAGGTTTGCTCAAAACGTTCGTGATCGCCAAACAGCGTGCGTGCCTGTCCGGGCCAGGAGTCCGTGATCACCAGATTACCTTCGGTTGCGCCTTCCAGCGGATTACCTTCGTTATCCACCAGCGCTGGTTGCACGCCGAAGAAGGGATGCGTCGCAGAGCCTGCTTTTAACTCAGTCGCGCCCGGCATTGGCGTGATCATAAAGCCACCGGTTTCCGTCTGCCACCAGGTGTCTACCACCGGGCATTTCTCGTTACCGATCTTCTTCCAGTACCACTCCCAGGCCTCCGGGTTGATCGGCTCGCCAACCGAACCGAGGATGCGCAGGGAAGAGCGGTCAGTACCTTCAATGGCCTTATCGCCTTCCGCCATCAGGGCGCGAATGGCGGTGGGTGCGGTGTAGAGAATGTTGACCTGGTGTTTGTCCACCACTTGCGACATCCGCGCAGGGGTCGGCCAGTTTGGTACACCTTCAAACATCAGCGTAGTCGCGCCGCAGGCCAGCGGGCCGTACAGCAGGTAACTGTGTCCGGTCACCCAGCCCACATCGGCGGTGCACCAGTAGATATCGCCAGGATGATAGTCAAAGACATATTTGAATGTCGTGGCGGCATATACCAGATAACCCCCGGTGGTGTGCAGCACACCTTTGGGTTTGCCGGTAGAACCGGACGTGTAGAGGATGAACAGCGGATCTTCGGCGTTCACTTCGACAGGCTGATGATCGGCGCTGGCCTGCTCAATCAGCTCGTTCCACCACAGGTCACGACCTGCCTGCCAGTCAATTTTTCCGCCTGTGCGCTTCAGCACCACGACATGCTCAACGCTCTTCACGTTGGGGTTTTTCAGCGCGTCATCGACGTTCTTTTTCAGTGGGATGCTGCGCCCGGCGCGTACGCCTTCATCGGCGGTAATCACCAAACGTGAGCTGGAGTCGATGATGCGTCCGGCAACGGCTTCCGGTGAGAAGCCGCCAAAGATTACCGAATGCACGGCGCCGATACGGGCACAAGCCAGCATCGCGACAGCCGCTTCCGGCACCATTGGCATATAGATTGCCACGACGTCGCCCTTTTTAATGCCCAGCTCAAGCAGGGTATTGGCGAAACGGCAGACGTCGCGATGCAGTTCGCGATAGGTTATGTGTTTGCTCTGTGAGGCGTCGTCGCCTTCCCAGATGATGGCGGTGCGATCGCCATTTTCCTGTAGATGCCGGTCAAGGCAGTTTGCCGCCAGATTCAGCGTACCGTCCTCATACCATTTAATCGAGACATTACCTGGAGCAAAGGAGGTGTTTTTCACCTTCTGATACGGTTTGATCCAGTCGAGAATTTTTCCCTGTTCGCCCCAAAACGTATTGGGATCATTGATGGATTGCAGATATTTGGCTTCGTACTGCTCCGGGTTGATCAGGCAACGATCCGCAATGTTTGCGGGAATAGCGTGTTTATGGATTTGGCTCATGGTTTTTGTTCTCCTTGTAAGATGTTAATAATATGTCTCGTAAACGTTAAATGTAGGGGCTTTGACAGTTTTGTTTAGTATTTGCGCGGCAGATCACGCAAAAACGGAATTGTGCAAATTAGCGGCAAACTTATTTTTGAAGGGAACTCGCAAAAATGAGTTAATTCTTTCTATAACATGACGTTATAAGTGATTTTTTGAAAATGTGCGCTGTGTCGAAAGTTGAGAAAAGAAGTGGCGATTAAGGGCGGTTAATAACTCTAAAGTGGTATTTAACATGCACTTACAATTGATTAAAAACAACATTTTCAATAGGGTTATTTGTTACACATAGAGGGGAGCAATGTCATAACAGTGTTCGTGCGGTTGCTGTTATGGAAGAACAATAAAAGAACCGCCATTGCAGGCAATGGCGCCATCTGGATGAGACCTCTATGGCAAGGATTACACAACACGCACGCCGTTTCTTCAGCCTGATTTTACCTTTTTTATTTATTTCAACCGTTTATGCTGAGCAAACGCCCGTACCCGCAAAAAACGTTACCGTTGAAGCGAAGAATGAAACTTTCGCGCCTCAACATCCCGATCAATACCTCTCATGGAAAGCCACATCGGAGCAGTCAGCCCGTGATGATGCACTGGCTGAAGACCCGCGACTGGTGATCCTGTGGGCGGGATATCCCTTCTCCCGCGATTACAATAAACCGCGTGGTCACGCGTATGCGGTCACCGATGTGCGCGAAACGCTGCGTACCGGTGCGCCGAAAAACGCGGAAGACGGCCCGCTGCCGATGGCCTGTTGGAGTTGTAAAAGCCCGGATGTCGCACGTTTGATCCAAAAAGACGGCGAAGACGGCTACTTCCACGGTAAATGGGCGCGTGGCGGCCCGGAAGTCGTTAACAATTTGGGCTGCGCCGACTGTCATAACACCGCCTCGCCCGATTTTGCCAAAGGCAAACCTGAGCTAACGTTGTCGCGCCCCTATGCTGAACGCGCGATGGACGCCATTGGTAAACCGTTTGATAAGGCCAGCCGTTTCGACCAGCAATCTATGGTGTGCGGTCAGTGCCACGTGGAGTACTACTTTGACGGTAAAAAGAAAGCCGTTAAATTCCCGTGGGACGATGGTATGACCGTTGAAAATATGGAGAAATACTACGACACGATCGCCTTCTCCGACTGGACCAACTCACTGTCGAAAGCGCCAATGATAAAAGCGCAGCACCCGGAGTATGAAACCTGGAGCGAGGGCATTCACGGTAAAAACAACGTGACCTGTATCGACTGTCACATGCCGAAAGTGCAGAACGCCGAAGGCAAACTCTACACCGACCATAAGATTGGCAATCCGTTCGACAATTTCGCCCAGACCTGTGCCAACTGCCATACGCAAGATAAAGCCACGCTGCAAAAAGTTGTCGCCGACCGTAAACAGGCGATTCATGACCTGAAAATCAAGGTTGAGGATCAACTGGTTCGTGCCCATTTTGAAGCGAAAGCGGCATGGGATGCCGGTGCGACAGAAGCGGAAATGAAGCCGATTCTGGAAGATATCCGCCATGCTCAATGGCGTTGGGATATGGCGATTGCCTCGCACGGTATTCAAATGCACGCCCCGGATGAAGGTCTGCGGATGCTGGGAATCGCGATGGACAAAGCCGCGGATGCGCGAACCAAACTGGTGCGTGTGCTGGCGACGAAAGGCATCACCCATGAAATCCCGCTGCCAGATATCTCCACTAAAGAGAAAGCCCAGCAAGCGATTGGTCTGGACGTGCAGAAAATCAACGCCGAGAAGCAGGACTTTATTAAAACGGTGATTCCGCAATGGGAAGATCAGGCGCGTAAGAACGGTCTGTTAAGCCAATAACCTCAATTTGCCGGATGACAGCGCAAGCGCTTTATCCGGCCTACGGAAGTCTTGTAGGCCTGATAAGCGTAGCGCCATCAGGCATTATGCAACGGAGTGAATATGAGCGTATTACGTTCGTTATTAACTGCTGGGGTGCTGGCGTCAGGTCTGTTCTGGAGCCTGAGTGGAATGAGCGCCACGCCAACGCCGCAGGAGTCTGAACAACGCTGGACGGTGGCTCAGCAGCGCAGCCCTGATGCCGCGTGCCTGGACTGCCACAAGCCGGACACCAAAGGTATGCATGGTAAACATGCCGCTGCCATTAACCCGAATAACCAATTGCCGGTCACCTGCACCAACTGTCATGGTCAGCCTTCACCCAAGCACCGTGAAGGGGTGAAGGATGTGATGCGCTTTAACGAGCCGATGTACAACGTCGAGCAGCAGAACAGCGTCTGTATGTCCTGTCACCTGCCCGAACAGTTGCAAAAAGCGTTCTGGCCTCACGATGTCCATGTGACGAAAGTGACCTGCGCCAGTTGCCACTCGTTGCATCCTAAGCAAGACACGATGCAGACGTTAAATGATAAAGAACGGATCAAGATTTGCGTCGATTGCCACAGCGATCAGCGTAACAATCCGAACTTTAATCCGGCGTCCGTTCCCTTGCTTAAGGAGCATCCATGAGTTGCTCCCGTCGCCAGTTTATCACCCGCGTCGGCGCGCTGGTGGCGGTTAGCGCAACGGCAGGACGCGTGGTGGCAAAAACGTTGAACATCAATGGCGTTCGTTACGGTATGGTGCATGATGAAACATTGTGCATCGGCTGTACCGCCTGTATGGATGCCTGTCGGGAAGTGAATAAGGTGCCGGAAGGGGTATCGCGTCTGACGATTATTCGTAGCGAGCCGCAGGGCACATTTCCTGATGTGAAATATCGCTTCTTCCGTCACTCATGCCAGCACTGCGAGCATGCGCCCTGCGTTGATGTCTGCCCGACGGGAGCCTCATTTCGCGATGCCGCCAGCGGCATTGTGGATGTGAATCCGGATCTCTGCGTCGGTTGTCAGTACTGTATCGCCGCCTGCCCGTACCGCGTGCGGTTTATCCACCCCGTCACGAAGACGGCGGATAAATGCGATTTTTGCCGGAAGACCAATCTGAAAGCGGGCAAGCTACCCGCCTGCGTCGAGTCTTGCCCGACGAAGGCGCTGACGTTTGGCAATCTGGACGATCCCAACAGCGAGATTTCTCGTCTGTTGCAGCAGAAAACGACCTATCGCTACAAGCTGGCGTTGGGTACCAAACCGAAGGTCTACCGCGTTCCCTTTAAATTTGGGGAGGTGAGCCAATGACGCACGCTTCTGCTTTCCATTTTGAATCGCTGGTGTGGGACTGGCCCATCGCCATCTATCTGTTTTTGATTGGGATCTCCGCCGGAGTGGTCACACTGGCCATTCTGCTGCGCCGTTTCCATCCTGAGGCGGGCGGGGCGGACAGCACGCTGCTGCGCACGACGCTGGTGGTGGGGCCGGGAGCGATTATTCTCGGCCTGCTGATCCTCGTCTTCCATCTGACGCGCCCGTGGACCTTCTGGAAGCTGATGTTCCATTACAGTTTCACCTCAGTGATGTCGATGGGCGTCCTGCTGTTCCAGCTTTATATGGTCGTTCTTGTCCTGTGGCTGGCAAAAATCTTTGAAAAAGAGTTGATTGTCCTGCAACAGCGCTGGTTACCACGGCTGGGACTGGTGCAGAAGGTTCTCACGCTGTTGACGCCGTTCCATCGCGTGCTTGAAACGGTAATGCTGGTTTTGGCGGTGCTGCTCGGGGCGTATACCGGTTTTCTGCTCTCGGCGCTGAAGTCCTATCCGTTCCTGAATAACCCGATTTTGCCGGTTCTGTTCCTGTTCTCGGGGATCTCTTCAGGGGCGGCGGTGGCGCTGATTGCGATGGCTTTGCGTCATCGCGGTAATCCGCACAGCACCGAGGCGCACTTTGTGCACCGTATGGAAACCCCGGTGGTGTGGCTGGAAATCTTCCTGCTGGCGGCGTTTTTTGTCGGGCTGGCGTTGGGTGATGACGGCAAAATGCGTGCGCTGTCGGCGGCATTGGGCGGCGGATTCTGGACCTGGTGGTTCTGGCTGGGCGTGGCGGGAGTGGGATTGATTGTGCCGATGCTGTTGAAGCCCTGGGCGAATCGCGGTTCAACGTTCCATGGCGTGCTGGCGGTCTGCGGTGCCAGTCTGACCGGTGTTTTGTTACTGCGCTTCTTTATTCTTTATGCAGGGCAACTGACGGTGGCATAGCTTTTTGGATCTCTTCCTTCCTGAAGCCGGGTTTCTGGCGCTGCTACTGAGTCTCGGGGTCAACGTGTTGACCCCGTTTGCCACGCTATTGGGCACTCGCCTGCGCTGGCAGAGTGTGATGCGTCTGGCGACGGTGGGTGTGCTGGCGCAATTTGTCCTGCTACTGCTCGCGTTTTCTATCCTGGTTATCTGCTTTCTCACCAGCGACTTCTCGGTTATCTACGTCGCCCAGCACAGCTACCGTTTGTTGCCGTGGGGATTAAAACTGGCGGCAGTGTGGGGCGGCCACGAAGGATCTCTGTTGCTGTGGGTGCTGCTGCTTTCCGGTTGGGGGGCGCTGTTTGCCTGGCGCTATCGGAGGAAGTCTGATCCGTTGTTCCCTCTGACGCTCAGCATTTTGTCAGTCATTACGGCATTACTGTTGCTGTTCGTGGTGGTGTGGTCCGATCCGTTTGTGCGCCTCTTTCCGCCTGCGATTGAGGGGCGCGACCTCAACCCGATGCTTCAGCATCTCGGGTTAATTCTTCATCCTCCGCTGCTCTATCTTGGCTACGGCGGTTTGATGGTGGCGGCGGGCGTGGCATTAGCGTCGTTATTGTGTGGTGGTTTTAGCGCGGCAACGGCCTGGCTCTGCTGGCGTTGGGCGTTACCTGGCTGGAGCGCACTGACGCTTGGCATCATTCTCGGATCATGGTGGGCGTATTGTGAACTGGGCTGGGGCGGTTGGTGGTTCTGGGACCCGGTAGAAAACGCCTCCTTATTGCCCTGGCTTTCCGCCAGCGCGCTGCTGCACAGCCTGTATGTCTCACGTCAGCGTGGCATCTTCCGCCACTGGTCGCTGTTGCTGGCCATTCTGACTCTCATCCTTTCGCTGTTGGGCACGTTGATTGTGCGCTCCGGCATTTTAGTTTCCGTACACGCCTTTGCGCTGGATAACGTGCGCGCCGTACCGCTGTTTGGACTCTTCTGCGCCCTGAGCCTGGCATCGCTGGGTCTGTACGGCTGGCGGGCGCGGGTCACACAGCAGGCTGCGCGGTTCACCTTCTGGTCTCGTGAAATGTTGATTCTGGCGGCGCTGCTGTTTTTTAGCGCGGTACTGCTGATTGTGCTCATCGGAACACTTTACCCCATGCTCTACGGCTTGCTGGGGTGGGGGAGACTCTCTGTTGGCGCCCCGTATTTTAACCGCGCCACGTTGCCATTTGGCCTGCTGATGCTGGTGGTCATCGGACTCTCGGCGGGCGGATTCTGGAAACGTTCGCCGCCAATCTCCCTGCGCCGTTTGGTATGGCCTTTTGCGATTGGCTTGTTGGCCGTCGCGCCGTGCTGGTCGCTCGGTGCGACAGAAGCGTTGGCGTGTGGCCTGGTGGCGGCGGTGATGCTGCGGCTCTGGTTTCTGCCCGCCGATGCGTTGCGCCGTCAGCTTCCGCCGTTGCTGGCGCACAGTGGAGTCCTGATTGTGGCGGCGGGGATCATCTTCTCCAGCGGTAGCCGCCAGGAGGTCAGTCTTAATCTGAGTCCTGGACAGCAGGTTGAGCTGGCGGGCTATACCTTCCGCTATGAACGCCTCGATCTCGAAGCAAAGGGGAACTACACCACCGAGAAGGCGCTAATTACGCTGTGGCAGGATAAGAAACGCATCGGCAGTCTGCTGCCTGAACGACGTTTCTATGCCGCGCGTCGTCAGCAAATGATGGAGCCGGGTATTCGCTGGAATCTGCTCCACGACTGGTATGCAGTGATCGGCGAAAAAACCGGACAGGACCGTTACGCCATGCGTTTATACGTGCAGAGCGGCGTACGCTGGATATGGGGCGGTGGGCTGCTGATGGTGCTCGGCGCGCTGCTCAGCGGCTGGCGAGGGAGAAGACGCGATGCCTAAGAGGACGCCATTTTTGCTCACGCATATCCGGCCTGGAATTGATGCATACCGTAGGCCGGATAAGGCGCTAACGCCGCCATCCGGCATCACACGTTTACTCTTAGCCTTGATGCTGTTTTTCATTTCCTTTACCAGCCACGCCCAGGTTGTAGACACCTGGGCCTTTGCAAACCCCCAACAGCAGGAAAAATCGCTGTTTATTGCCAGCCAGTTGCGTTGCCCGCAGTGCCAGAATCAAAACTTACTGGAATCCAATGCGCCTGTTGCGGTCAGTATGCGCCACCAGGTTTTCACCATGGTGGCACAAGGGAAAAGTGAAGAGGAGATCACCCGCTGGATGACGCAACGTTACGGCGAATTTGTCCTCTATAACCCACCGTTGACCGGGCAAACGCTCGTGCTGTGGGCGTTGCCATGCGTACTGTTATTACTGGCAGGCGCCTTGTTATGGCGGGCGAGCGTCAGCCAGAGCAAAAAGGAGGGGGAATGAGTTTGCATCAGGTGAGTGTACTACTGTTGCGTCACAGCCAGCGCCAGGCCCGTCAGCAACTGTCTGAGGAGGCCGCAACACCATTGCTGCGTGAGCTACATCACGATCTGGCACAACCGACGGCGATGGGAGTACCATTACGTCCGTTGCCGGTAAAAGCGCTGAGCGTCGCTGTGGCAGGCGTGCTGCTGCTCTGTGTCGGCGGTTATCTGCTGAGCGCTAAATGGCATGCGGTTCGCCAGGAACAGCTGCGGCTGGCAGATCCGCTACATGTTTTTGCGGATGAACCGAATTCGGAAAAACAGCTGCTGGCATTGCAGGCGAAGATTCGTGCGAATCCGCAGGACAGTGAGCTGTGGGCGATGCTTGGCGAGTATTATCTGTGGCGTAACGCGTACCACAATGCGCTGCTGGCTTACCGTCAGGCACTGCGCCTGAAAGGCGAAAACGCGGAACTCTATTCGGCGCTGGCAACGGTGTTGTACTACCAGGCCGGGCAGCATATGACGCCTGATACGCGTGAAATGATTGATAAAGCGCTGTCGCTGGATGCGACGGAAGTGACTGCCTTGATGTTGTTGGCCTCTGATGCGTTTATGCAGGCAAACTACGTACAGGCCATTTCATTGTGGCAACAATTACTGGATTTGAACTCGCCCAGAGTTAACCGCGTGCAGCTCATTGACGCTATCAATATGGCGAAATTGTTGCGGAATCAGCAGAAATAATTTTGCTTTATTGTGATTTATGGCGTTTTTGATGTTTAAGAAATAAGCAATTGAACAGAAAGGTTAAAATGATTTATAAAGTGTATTATTCAAAATCACAGGTATAAAAATCTTTTCATAACAAATAGTTATTCATGATTATCGCGATAAACTCGCGTTATTATGCATTAAATTAGCGAAAAGCCCTGTTCTTAAAGGGTTGCGTAAGATGCCATGCAAATGGTACTGATTATGCCCGTTAAAAAACACTACAAACGTACACAACACAATTCATACCCTTTCAGTATGTAACCATTCTTACGTCAGCGCACGTAGAAATGGCGCTTCATTGAGGAAGTTTGTCGTTATGAAAAATATGAAAATCAGCCTGGCCTGGCAAATTTTGCTGGCTATGGTGCTGGGTATTCTGCTAGGCAGTTATCTGCATTATCACAGTGACAGCCGCGAATGGCTGGTTGTAAACCTGCTCTCTCCGGCGGGTGATATCTTTATCCACCTGATCAAAATGATCGTTGTGCCGATTGTGATCTCTACCCTTGTGGTCGGTATTGCAGGCGTCGGCGACGCGAAACAACTGGGGCGCATTGGCGCCAAAACCATTATCTATTTCGAAGTGATCACGACCGTTGCCATCATCCTTGGCATTACCCTGGCGAACGTGTTCCAGCCCGGTTCCGGGATCGATATGTCGCAATTAGCGACAGTGGATATTTCGAAATATCAGAACACGACGGCAGAAGTGCAGAGCCACGCGCATGGCTTGATGGGCACCATTTTGTCGTTGGTACCGACCAATATCATCGCGTCGATGGCGAAAGGCGACATGCTGCCGATTATCTTCTTCTCGGTGCTGTTTGGTCTCGGCCTGTCATCGTTGCCGTCAACGCACCGCGAACCGCTGGTGGCGGTGTTCCGCTCCATTTCAGAAACCATGTTTAAAGTGACGCACATGGTGATGCGCTATGCGCCAGTCGGTGTGTTTGCGTTGATCGCCGTCACCGTCGCTAACTTTGGTTTTGCGTCGTTGTGGCCGCTGGCGAAACTGGTGTTGTTGGTTCACTTCGCGATTCTGTTCTTTGCCCTGGTGGTGCTGGGAATTGTGGCGCGGGTCTGTGGGCTGAGTATCTGGATCCTGATCCGTATCCTGAAGGATGAGCTGATTCTGGCGTACTCGACGGCCAGCTCGGAGAGCGTACTGCCTCGCATCATTGAAAAGATGGAAGCCTACGGCGCACCGGCGTCGATCACCAGTTTCGTGGTGCCAACCGGCTACTCCTTTAACCTTGATGGTTCAACGCTGTACCAGAGTATTGCGGCCATTTTTATCGCGCAGCTGTATGGTATCGACCTGTCGCTGTGGCAGGAAATCGTGCTGGTGCTGACGTTAATGGTGACATCGAAAGGGATTGCTGGCGTGCCGGGCGTTTCTTTCGTGGTGTTGTTAGCAACGTTGGGTAGCGTGGGGATCCCGCTGGAAGGTCTGGCGTTTATTGCCGGTGTTGACCGTGTCCTCGACATGGCGCGTACGGCGCTGAACGTGGTGGGCAATGCGCTGGCGGTGCTGGTGATCGCCAAGTGGGAACACAAATTTGACCGCAAAAAAGCGCTGGCGTATGAGCGCGAAGTGTTGGGCAAATTCGATAAAACCGCCGATCAATAATTGATTGCGGGTTGATTGCAGGTTGATTGCCGGATGGCGCTTCGCTTATCCGGCCTACAAGGGAAGTGTAGGCCTGATAAGACGCGAGAGCGTCGCCATCAGGCAATCTGACTCACCCATTGGTTAACTTTTCAAACTCTTCGCAGCCAGTATCGAACCCTTCCATACAACTCAGATTCAGCCAGTGCAGCGCCTTCTGCTTATTCTTCTCAATAAAACCCTGTTCACCGTTCAGGAAGATCATTCCGGCCCAGTATTCGGAATATCCGGTACGGGAAATCGCGGAGCTGCGCTTGAAGTACCAGGTGGCTTTAGCGTCGTCTGCCGGGATCCCCACACCGTTGGCGTAAATGAGCCCAAGCAGCATTTGCGCGTCGACGGCAGAGTCGTTTTCCAGATTTTCAGAGGCGTTTTGCAGTAGTGAGATCGCTTTTGGATAATCCGGGTGGCCCGCCTGGGTGTTGACCAAAATGCGCGCCAGCGTAATCTCGCCCGGCAGGCTCCCCGCCTGTACGGCTTTTTCGGCGAGCGTCCTGGCCTCGGGGTAATCCAGACTCACTGGATTGGTTATCTTGATTTGCGCCAGTAGTGCACAGGCGTCCGCATCACCGTTATCTGCCGATTTTTGCGCCCAGAATTCGGCCTGGCTCAGGTTCCCGGAGCTAAACCAACTGTCTGCGAGATAGTATTGCGCCCGTCGGTCTCCGGATTCGGCGGCCTTCAAATACTGGCTGCCCGGTTCAGGCTCTTCGGCATGGGCAACGCAGGCCATCATTAACATCAATGCGAAAAGTCGTTTCATATTGTTTTTATGTTTAGGGTACGGAATAAGCAGTATAGAGCGAACTTTTAGATAAAAAAACAGCCTCCCGAAGGAGGCTGTTGAGGCGGGTATCAAACGAAAACGGATCAGCCCATTGCGCTTTCGCGCAGGCGAGTTTTCAGCTTGTTGTACTCATCAATCACATACTGTTCGGCAGTGCGCTGATCGGCAATGCGTTCAACGTTGACGGCACAGTACTTATACTCTGGCGTTTTGGTAATCGGGCTTAAGTTCTCGGTTACCAGCTCATTACAGGCACCAATCCACCACTGGTAGGTCATGTAAATCGCGCCTTTGTTCGGACGATCGCTCACTGCGGCACGGGTGATGACTCGTCCCTTGCGTGAGTTAACCCACACCAGCTCTTCATCTTTAATACCCAGACGTTCAGCGTCGTCGGTATTGATTTGCGCATAGCCTGGTTCATCCGCCAGCGCTGCCAGCGCCGCACAGTTGCCGGTCATCGAACGACAAGAGTAGTGGCCGACTTCGCGCACCGTGGAGAGCACCATCGGATACTCTTCGGTGAGCTTGTCGATAGGCGCTACCCAGTCACAGGTGAAGAACTGCGCCAGGCCGTTCGGGGTGTCGAACTTCTCTTTAAAGAGGTAAGAGGTCCCCTGATCGGCATCCGACGTATCGCGGCATGGCCACTGGATGTAGCCCAGTTCGCCCATCTTCTCGTAGGTGGCACCGTAGAAATCCGGACACAGGTGGCGCAACTCATCCCAGATTTCCTGAGTGTTGTTGTAGTGCATCGGATAGCCCATACGGGTCGCGATTTCACTGATGATTTGCCAGTCTGTTTTCAGATCCCACTTCGGCTCAACTGCTTTGAAGAAGCGCTGGAAACCACGGTCAGCAGCAGAGAAGACGCCTTCATGCTCACCCCATGACGTAGACGGTAAAATAACGTCTGCGGCCGCGGCGGTTTTGGTCATGAAGATGTCCTGCACGATAACCAGTTCCAGATCCTCAAACCCTTTGCGCACTGCAGAGAGTTCCGCATCAGTCTGTAGCGGATCTTCACCCATAATGTACGCTGCGCGAACTTCGCCATGCGCCGCACGGTGTGGCAGTTCGCTGATGCGATAGCCGGTATGTGCAGGCAGACTTTCCACGCCCCAGGCTTTGGCGAATTTCTCGCGGTTTTCCGGGAACTTCACGTACTGGTAGCCAGGATAGGTATCCGGCAGCGCACCCATGTCACAGGCACCCTGAACGTTGTTCTGACCACGAACCGGGTTAACACCCACGCTTGGTTTACCGAGGTTACCGGTCAGCATGGAGAGGCTGGTCAGTGAACGTACGGTTTCAACACCCTGATAGAACTGGGTGACGCCCATGCCCCACAGGATTGTCGCGTTTTTCGCGGTCGCGTACATACGCGCAGCCTGACGAATTTCCTGTGCGCTAACGCCAGTAATCTCTTCGACAGACTCCGGCGTATAGCCTTCGACAATCTTACGATACTCTTCAAACCCTTCCGTACGAGAGGCGACGAACGCCTGGTCGTGCAGGTTTTCTTCAATAATGACGTGGCCCATAGCATTGAGCAGCGCGATATTCGAGCCGTTTTTCAATGCGATGTGCATATCGGCAATACGCGCAGTTTCGATTTTGCGCGGATCGCAGACGATAATTTTCGCCCCGTTACGTTTAGCGTTGATCACGTGATTCGCCACGATAGGGTGGGAATCCGCCGGGTTATACCCGAAGATGAACACTAAATCTGTGTTATCAATTTCATTGATAGCATTACTCATTGCGCCGTTACCGACCGATTGGTGCAGACCTGCAACCGATGGGCCGTGTCAGACGCGAGCGCAGCAGTCAACGTTATTGGTACCAATAACGGCGCGCGCGAATTTTTGCATTACATAGTTGGTTTCATTACCGGTACCGCGGGAGGAGCCGGTTGTCTGAATGGCATCCGGGCCATACTTCGCTTTGATAGCGCTCAGGCGGTCAGCAACGTAATTCAGCGCTTCATCCCAGGACACGGATTCCAGTTTGCCGCCACGCTGGCGACGGATCATAGGGGTTTTCAGGCGCGGGGTCAGGATCTGGGTATCATTGATAAAATCCCAGCCATAATAGCCCTTCAGACACAAGGTACCCTGATTGGTCTTCCCTTGCGCCGCCTCCGCCCGAACGATTTTGCCGTTATCGACCACCAGGTTGATTTTGCAACCTGATGCGCAATACGGGCAAACCGTGACGACTTTTTTCATCGGTCTCGCTCCAGTTAATCAAATCGCGCATACGCGCTGTCGCCTTTAGTATGCATCTTTTATGCCATCTTTTTATTGTGGGCATACCCTGATATTACGGGCAAATTTTGTTCAAAATGCTGACGAAAAGCAGGCTGTCGTCAGTTTTGACGTGACGAATTCGAAATATGTGACAGCCAGTCAATGTGACGGTGCTTATGTTTCCAGCATCTCCTCCTGCGCAATTTCTGTTACTCAGGGCAGAATCATTCACACTCATCTGAGTGAGAGACGAAAGGGGGAAGGATGATGAAGCCTGCTGTTTTGATCGTGGATGACGACACCGCAATCTGCGCACTGCTGCAGGATGTGTTGAACGAACATGTTTTTGCGGTTACCACCTGCCACACCGGACAGGAGGCGATACGCTGCGTTGAAGAACGTCCCGACATTGCGTTGATACTGCTGGATATGATGCTCCCCGACATCAACGGATTGATGGTGTTGCAGCAGGTCCAGAAAATCAGGCCGACGCTGCCCGTGGTGATGCTGACAGGGATGGACAGCGAATCTGATGTGGTGGTGGGGCTGGAAATGGGGGCGGATGATTACATCAGCAAACCGTTTAATCCCCGGGTGGTGGTAGCGCGCGTCAAAGCTGTGCTGCGCCGGGGCGGTGTACCGGTCGCCGAAGGCGGCGTGACGCCAATCTCCGGCCTTTCTTTTAATGGCTGGCATCTGGATACCGGGCGTTGTCAGTTGCGTAATCCGCAGCAACAGACGATAGATCTGACGCAAGGGGAGTACAGCCTGCTCGTGGCGCTGGCGCAAAATGCCCGTCGGGTTCTGAGTCGCGAGCAGTTGCTGGCGCTAACGCACAGCGACAGCATCGAGGTCTTTGACCGCACCATCGATGTGTTAATCATGCGTTTGCGCCGCAAAATTGAAGCCAATCCACATCAGCCGACGCTAATCAAAACGATACGCGGTCTGGGGTATGTGTTTGCCGCCGACGTGCAGCATCACGACAAGGCGGCATAATGTTGTTGCTCCGAACGTAGGACTCATCAGCGTAGCGCCATCAGGCACCTTTGCTGGATGGCGGCGCGAACGCCTTATCCAGCCTACAAACTTCATCCTGCACCGGGTATTTCCGCTTTTAACTCCGCCAGCGTTTTGGCGCCGTCAATGGCGTTTGCACACAGCAGACTGGCCCGTGCGCAGGCATGCGCCAGCGTAATGCTGTCGGCAAGCGACCATGACTCATGACAGCCATACAGGAAGCCCGCGCAAAAGGCGTCGCCTGCGCCAACGCTGCCGACGATCGCCTCCTGCGCCAGCTTCTGCGACGGCACCCAGACGCCAGGTTGCCCCGGCGTTTCCCCCCACGCGCCTTCCGGGCAGTGGATCACCACACGCTGTCGAACGCCAGCATTGAGCAGCTCTTGCGCGATGCTGGCGATGTTCGGAATATGCGGCCCGCCGTCCGGATAACGCACCTCCAGACCGCTGAACTCTCCGGCTTCCAGCTCGTTAATCACCAGATAATCAAGATGACGCAATGCGGGCATCACCAGCGGCTGATAACGCGGATCGCCCTGACGCGAGACCAGATCCAGCGACGTTTCGAACCCATTTTCGCGCATCTGCGCTAAGAGCCGCGCGCTACGCGTACCGTACTGGCTATCCGGCATATCCAGACTGTCGAGCAGCAGCAGATAACCGAGATGGAAGATTTTCATCGCGTTGTCGAGCTGATCAAAGGCGGGCAGATCCAACAGGCGGTTCGCGCCTGGCGAGTGAAAAAAGGTACGCTGGCCGCTGGGATCGGTCATGACTTGCGACATTGAGGTCGGTGCAAAGGTAGTGCGCTGCACGTGCTGGCGATTGACATGGTACTGCTCCAGCATCGCCATAATGTAGTCGCCGTCACTGTCCTGACCGATGAGCCCCACGGCCTGCAAAGGCAAACCGGTGTGCATTTTTGCCAGCGTCAGTAAGACGTTAAGCGGCGCGCCGCCCGTGGAACGCTCGCTGTGAATAATTTCCGCCAACCAGCCGCGCTCCGGCCACTGCACAATTTGATGCACGTGATCGACCAGCATATTGCCCGCAGCGATGATACCTTTGCGTTCCATCACACTTTCCCCGCGCTGCCAAAAATGCGCATCTGCTCAGAGACGGTATCCGTAATCGCAGCCTCAATGCCCAGCAATAACTCGGCAAATTCATCGTACAGCGCCTGACGGTTCGCCATGCGCGATTCGATGGCGGCCAGCGCCGCCTGCGACATGCCGGTATAAAAGTTGATTTTGTGAATGCCCAGCTCAATGGCGCGCCGAAAATCAGCGTCGCTGATGCCGGAGCCGCCGTGCAGTACCAGGGGGATCGCCGCCTGCTGGCGGATCTCATCCAGACGCGGGAAGTCGAGTTTCGGCTCGCCTTTGTATTTACCGTGCGCGTTGCCGATGGCGACCGCAAGGGCGTCAATCCCGGTTCTGTCGACAAAGTCTCGTGCCAGCAGCGGGTCGGTAAACAGCGATTCGTCGGCATGACCATACAGCGCGCCGCCTTCATCGCCGCCAACGGCCCCCAGCTCAGCCTCCACGGATACGCCTACGGCATGGCACATTTTCACCACTTCGCGGGTCTGGCGAATGTTTTCTTCATACTCCAGCGTCGAGCCGTCAAACATCACTGAACTGAAGCCCAGACGCAGCGCCTGAACCACGGATTCAAAATGCAGCCCGTGGTCGAGATTCAGCACCACTGGGATGTCGTGGCGCGCCGCCTCGAATTTAATGGACTCGACCAGTGAATCCAGCGAGACATACTTAAAATGCACCTCGGCAATATTGATAATAAACGGCGAGCGCTCCTGCTTCGCCGCGGCAAACAGCGCGCGTAAAAAGTGAGAGTCCAGAACGTTAAACGCGCCTAACGCGTAGCGATGCTCACGGGCGTGGGCGAGCCCATCAGCAAGAGAAATCAATGGCATAACGGTCTCCTTGTTCAACGGAACAGTCGATACTCATTACACAGCACCAGCTGCGCCGGTTCATCTTCTTCAATGTCGTTATAACGGGCGAGAGGCTGCAGGAAGTGGTTGTCGTGGTCGTCGTCATTGACGGAGGAGACTTCGCCGACCAGCACATCGCCAAAGCCAGACTCTGCCCAAAAGCTGTGATACAGACCGGGCGTCAGACAGATACTCTCTCCGGGCGTCAGGCGCAACTGGCTTCCCGCCGCATGGGTTTGTCGGCAGCCATCAATCACCACCGTGACATCACTGTTATCTGTTTGACCGTGGGTGTCAGCATTCCACAACTCAACGATCAGATTGCCGCCGCCGCGATTGATGATGTCTTCCTGCTTGCGCCAGTGAAAATGCATCGGCGTGATTTGCGCGTCCCGCACATGCATGATTTTTTCGGCGTAGCACTTTTCGTAAGGGAAGGCTTTGGGTGAACCGTTGCGCAGGGTAAACAGCGTTAACCCTAAGGCGGCAAAGTTTTCCCCGCCAAAAGCGGTCACATCCCAGCCGAGCTTGAGATCGAACACTTCACGCCATGCTTCGGCATCCAACTGTCGCCACTGTGTTGGCGCAAAACTGGCGAAGGGCGGAAGGTGGATGTCATGCATGGAAAAAAACTGTCGTGTGTGACCGAGGATTTCGTTTATTTCGGAGCGTTTCATTGAAAGAATTCCCCTGATGTGGTGCCGGGTTGTGGCGAAACCCTTATCCGGCCTACAAATTTATAACGATCCTGTAGGCCGGATAAGCGCAGTGCCATCCGGCGTTATGTGTCCGGGTTATTTCACCGTCCAACCCTTATAACTACCGACGTTGCTCTTATCGATCATCGTCACGGGGATCAGCACTGGCTCTTTCGGTGCGGGTTTCCCCTGTAGAATGTCATAGCCGATTTCTACCGCTTTTGCCGCCATAACCTGCGGATCTTGTGCAGGCGTTGCGACAAACAGCGAATTCTCACGCTTCAGCGCCTCCTCACCATCCGGGCTACCATCCACGCCGACGATAAAGAACTCATTACGTTGCGCCTGTTTTGCCGCCAGATCGGCGCCGATCGCCGTCGGATCGTTAATCGCAAACACGCCGTCGATCTTCGGATTCGCCGCCAGCAGGGCGGTCATCACTTCCAGACCCCCTTCACGACTGCCTTTGGCGTTCTGGTTATACGACAGCACCTTGATCTCCGGATGGCGCTTAAATTCGGTCTGGCAGCCTTCCACACGGTTTTGCACGGCAGACACCGGCGGTCCGTTGATGATCACCACATTGCCTTTGCCTTTCAGGCGATCGGTAATGTATTTACACGCCATTTCCCCCGCCTGGGTGTTGTTGGAGGTAATGGTGGCGTCTGCGCCATCGGCCGCGACGTCAACGGCGACGACCACGATCCCCGCATCTTTGGCACGTTTCACCGCCGGACCGATCCCTTTAGAATCTGCCGCGTTAAGGATTATCATGTCGACTTTGGCGGCGATAAAGTTGTCGATCTGCGATACCTGCTGACCCAGATCGTAGCCGCTGGAGACCAGCGTGACTTTCACGCCGTCGCCCGCCAGTTTGCGTGCTTCCAGTTCTGCCCCTTTGGTGATCTGCACGAAGAACGGGTTGGCAAGATCGCCCACCGTCACGCCGATCGATTTGAGATCTTTGGCCTGCGTAAACGGTGCTGCGGTAAGCAGCGCGCCTGCACAGATCGCAGTCACTAATGGCTTCAAACGCATAGTCTTTTCCTCACGTAGGGTACTTTTTGTTGTCATTGCCTGATGGCACTTCACTTATCCGTCCTACGAGGTTGTAGGACGGATAAGGCCGGCAGGTGTTTATGCACTTTGATGATGCCGGGTACGGTATTTGTCGATCAGCACCGCAATGATGATCACCGCCCCTTTGATCACCAGTTGCCAAAAGTAGGAGACGCCCATCAGCGTCATGCCGTTGTTGAGGGTGGCAATGATCAGCGCCCCCACCAGCGTGCCGGTGATCGTGCCGATCCCACCGACAAAACTGGTACCGCCGAGGATCACCGCGGCGATGGCATCCAGCTCGTAGCCCATGCCCAGATTGCCGTTGGCGCTGTACAGACGTGAGGCGCTCATCACCCCGCCAAGCCCGGAAAGCAGGCCGCTCATGCCATACACAAACAGCAGCACCAGCCACACTTTGATACCGGTTAAGCGCGCCGCCTGCATGTTGCCGCCCACCGCATAGATATGAACCCCCAGCGTGGTGCGGCGCAAAATAAACCAGCACACCACAATGACCGCCAGCGCAATCACCACCAGCCACGGAATTGGCCCGAGATAGTTGTTGCCGATCCACTCGAAACTGATATTGGAGTTAATCACCGTGGTGCCATCGGCCAGCAAGTAAGCCGCTCCGCGCAGCGCTGTATAGGTGCCAAGAGTGACAATAAATGGCGGCAGTCCGGCAAAGGCCACCAGCGCGCCGTTAAACAAGCCCAGCAGCATACCGAGCATCAGCGCGACGGGCACAGAGAGCATGGCGAATTCGGGGATCAGTGAAACCGCCATCGCCGCCACCGCAGTGGTGCCAAGAATCGACCCGACCGAAAGATCGATACCCCCCGTCAGAATGATGAAGGTCATTCCCGCCGCCAGCACGATGTTGATCGATGCCTGGCGGGTAATATTCAACAGATTGCTCTCGGTAAAAAAGTTGGGCGCAATAAAGCCAAATACCGCGACAATCAGGATCAGAATGGGCAGGATACCGATGGTTTGCATCAGATCGCTCATCAGCATTTTTTTCGCGGAGGCGGATTTCGCCACCTGCTGGGGAGTGGTTGAATTATTCATGGTTGCCTCGTCTGAGGGTGAGAGTCGTTCGCGCCGGTGGCCAGCGTCATGATGTTTTCCTGTGAAATACTTTTCCCGTCCAGCTCTCCGGCAATGCTGCCTTCATGCATGACGTACACCCGATCGCTCATGCCGACAATCTCCGGCAGCTCGCTGGAGATCATCAGGATCGCCACGCCCTGACGCGCCATGTCATTCATGATGCGGTAGATCTCGCTCTTAGCGCCGACATCCACGCCGCGCGTCGGTTCATCAAGGATCAAGATACGCGGGCCGATCGCCACCCAGCGTGAAATCAACAGCTTTTGCTGGTTGCCGCCGGAAAGCCCGCCCGCCCGCACCTGCGCATGCGGTACGCGGATGTTGAGCAACTGGATGGCGTCATCGGAGATCGTCTGGGCTTTTTTACGGTTGAGCATTCCCCAGGTGGCGTCACGCTCCAGCGTCGCCATCGTGATGTTCTCTGCCGCCGCCAGCTCTAAAAAGAGTCCCTGCTCTTTGCGGTTCTCCGTGAGAAAACCGATGCCATAGTCGATGGCTTCGCGTGGGGAGTGGATCACCACCGGTTCGCCATCCACTTCAATCATGCCGCCGGTAGCTTTGCGCACGCCAAAAATGAGTTGCGCCAGTTCAGAGCGTCCGGCGCCGACTAAGCCCGCCAGGCCGACAATTTCTCCGGAATGCACCACTAAACTGCACGGTTGTACTTTGCCGCCATCGGTCAGGTGATGCACATTCAGGCGCATTTTTCCGAGTGGAATGTCGCGCTCTTTGTTAAACAGATCGCTCAGTGGCCGACCCACCATCATTCGCACCAGTTCGGCGGCGTTGAGTTTGTCGCGGGTCAGGCTGCCGACGTACTGCCCGTCGCGCAGCACACTGACGCGATCCGAGAGCTCATACACTTCCGCCATGCGGTGGCTAATGTAGATAATCGCCATCCCTTCATCGCGCAGACGCATAATCAGTTCAAACAGGCGGTGGGTTTCACGCGAGGAGAGGGCGGCGGTGGGTTCATCCATCACCAGAATACGGCTGTTGCGGTGCAGAGCGCGGGCGATTTCCACCTGCTGTTGCTCGGCGATGGTCAGCCGCATCACTTTATCGCTGGCTTTAAACTGTGCGCCGAGGCGATCGATAACCAGCTGCGCCTGCTGGATCATCTCTTTGCGTTGCACCAGCCCGCCGCGCGACAGTTCGCTCCCGAGGAAAATGTTCTCCGCGACCGTCAGGTTCGGAGCGAGCTGCATTTCCTGATAAATCAGGGTAATGCCGGCGCTCAGGGCGTCTTTTGGGCCTTTGATATGGAAGGGCTGACCGTCGATCAGGATCTCGCCGCTGGTGGCGCTGTACGCCCCGGCAAGTACCTTCATCAGGGTGCTTTTCCCCGCGCCGTTTTCACCCATCAACGCGTGGATTTCGCCGGGAAATACCGTCAGATCGACCCCTTTCAGCGCGTAAAATTTGCCAAAGGCTTTGGCAATATTGCGCATCTCCAGAACCGGTGCCCTGCTCATGGCGGATCTCCTGCGGGGTTGTCGATATCAGCAGTCCATCACAGGAAAGTAAATGCAAAATGTCAGAAGCCGTTCATATTTGTCATAGTGATATTTTTCTGCATGGAGCGTGATATGCCGCAGCCTGGGCGTCACTTTTTCGCCAGCGCGCGCGGGCGATTACTGTTCTTTAACCTGCTGGTGGTGGCGGTCACGCTGATGGTGAGTGCCGTGGCGGTGCTCGGTTTTCGACACGCCAGTCAGATTCAGGAGCAGGTACAACAACAAACCGTCGATGACATGACTGGCAGCATGAATCTGGCGCGCGACACGGCGAACGTGGCGACGGCAGCGGTGCGGCTGTCGCAGGTGGTCGGCGCGCTGGAATATAAAGGTGAGGCGGAACGCTTGCAGGAGACGCAGCGTGTGCTGAAACAGTCGCTGGAACAGCTGGCTGCCGCCCCGCTGGCACAGCAGGAGCCTGACCTGGTCGCACGGATCATCCAGCGGAGTAACGAACTGCAAGACAGCGTGGCGGGCATGCTCCAGCGCGGACAACGACGGCATCTTGAGCGTAACGCGCTGCTCAGTTCGCTGTACCAGAATCTGAGCTATTTGCGGCATTTGCAAAAGATCAATGCGTCGCAGGACGCCGTTCTACTCGCTCAGATGAACAGGCTGATTGTGGTGGCCATCGAAACGCCAACACCGCGCTCAGTGGTCAAGCAACTGGATGGCGTGATGCCGCTGTTGCCGGCGCACAACGCCCACCCGCTGGTTAACGACATCCTCAGTGACTTCAATCAGGAACTGCGCAAGCTCGAACCGCTATCGGCGGCGCTGGAAGAAAGCGATCTGGCGATCAGCTGGCATATGTTCCACATCAAAGCGTTGGTGGCGATCCTCAACAGCGATATTAATCAATATGTGGCGCAGGTGGCAGCCAGTTCGGAGCAGCGTGTGGCGCAAAGCCATCAGGAATTGCAGTCTATCATCATGTTTATCATGGCATTTACTCTGCTGGCGATTGTCATTACTGGTTTTGCAGGCTGGTATATTTACCGCAATCTCGGCTCTAATCTGACGGCAATCTCACGGGCGATGTCCCGACTGGCGCACGGAGAGTCGGACGTCAGCGTCCCTGCCTTGCAGCGGCGCGACGAACTGGGAGAACTGGCGCGCGCGTTCAACGTTTTTGCCCGTAATACCGCCTCGCTGGAGCACACCTCGCGTCTATTGAAGGAGAAAAGCACGCAACTGGAAATCGACAGAATCGAACGCAAGGGGCTGGAAGAAGCGCTGTTGCACAGCCAGAAAATGAAAGCGGTAGGTCAACTGACGGGAGGGCTGGCGCATGACTTTAACAATCTGCTGGCGGTGATTATTGGCAGTCTGGAACTGGTCAACCTCGATTCGCCGGAGGCGGCGCGAATTTCGCGGGCGCTGAAAGCGGCGGAACGTGGGGCTCTTCTTACCCAGCGACTGCTGGCCTTCTCACGCAAGCAGTCGCTGCATCCCCATGCGGTGGAGCTGAGAACGCTGCTGGAGAATCTTGGCGAACTGATGCGTCACTCGTTGCCCGCGACCTTAACGCTGGAGATTGAAGCTCAGTCGCCTGCCTGGCCCGCGTGGATTGACGTGAGCCAACTGGAAAATGCCCTCATCAACCTGGTGATGAACGCCCGTGATGCGATGGAGGGGCAGGTGGGTATCATCAAAATTCGTACATGGAATCAGCGCGTTACGCGAACCAGCGGACGTAAAGAGGATATGGTTATCCTGGAGATTGCTGACCACGGCTGTGGTATGTCGCAGGAGATCAAAGCGCAGGTTTTTGAGCCATTCTTCACCACCAAACAGACCGGCAGCGGCAGTGGCCTGGGGCTTTCGATGGTGTACGGATTTGTGCGCCAGTCCGGTGGACGGGTAGAAATTGAAAGTGCGCCGGGGCAGGGAACGACGGTCAGATTGCAACTGCCCCGCGCGATTGTGCCTGTTGAGATCGCAGCGGAACCGTTGGCAGAAGAGGACGTTGCCCGCACGGATAAACTGGTTCTGGTTCTCGAAGATGAAGCCGATGTACGCCAGACGCTGTGTGAGCAACTGCATTTGTTAGGTTACCTGACGCTGGAAGCCGCGAACGGCGAGCAGGCGATGCAGATGCTCGCCGCTTCCTCAGAGATCGACATTTTTATCAGTGACCTCATGCTGCCCGGCGGGTTAAGCGGCGCGGATGTAGTGAACCATGCGCTGAAACACTACCCCCATCTGACGCTACTGCTGATCAGCGGCCAGGATTTACGCCCGACCGACAACCCTGCGCTACCGGATGTGGCGCTGTTGCGTAAACCGTTTACCCGTATGGATTTGGCACGGGCGCTACGCCATCAGCAAAATTGAGATTCCTCCTCTACTCTCTGCGTTTACCTTTCATTAACGTAGAGCCAGCTCACCTGCGAGACTGGCCCTATGAAACGTTACTCTATCGCTCTGTTACTGAGTCTGTGCTCTTTAGGCAGCCCACTGGCCTATGCCGACATCATTGATGATGCCATCGGCAACATTCAGCAGGCGATCAGCGATGCCTACAAGCCTGATAATGGTCGCCGCTATGACGATGACTCTCGGGATGACAACTGGCAACGGCAGATGAGCGATGATCGCCGCAGGCAGTACGACGACAGACGTCGTCAGTTAGAAGACCGTCGTCGCCAGTTGGACGAGCGCCAGCGCCAGCTTGATCAGGAGCGTCGCCAGTTAGACGATGACGAGCGAAGGATGGAAGAGGACGACTATCGGTAGCCGTTAATCCTTCGCGGTTTCGGCACACGCTCTTTTGGCGCTCGCGATAATACAAAGTGCGCGTTTACCCTTTTGTTGTGGGCTGAGTTGCGTCGCTATTCATTTCTCTGTGCCTGTTGCCATGCCCGGCAAGGCGAGGGACTAAAAAGCCCAATACGCCGCCTGCGAACAGGCCAGTACAGAACACTATCCACACAAACTCGTCACTTAATAGAGAGCTGGCGCTGAGCGCATGGGGAATGAGTTCGTAAAGCATCGCGAGCACACCGCCAATCGCCGCGCAGGTGAGGCTACGCCAGTAACGTGAGTCGTAAATTCTGTCTGGCAGGCAGGCGCTGAGGACACCGGTCGCCAGTGCCGGAAGTGCGCCGATTAACCACGTTATTACCAGAAACTGTGGTAACACTCTGCTGATATCGAACAGCAATTCCCACGGGGAATCACGAAAGTACAACGCCGTGATGGCGATGGTGAGAGGAACCCCAGTAAAAGGCCCCAACAACGTAAACCAGCAGGCATGATGGATAATACGGCGTATTTTAATTTTCACAGGATCCCCTTGAGCGTGTTTTCTCTGAAGGGACAATAAGTCGCGTAAGTGAAGAGACGATGAAGTGAGGCTAATCCAGCACAATTTCCATCCCGTCGAAGCCCGCTTCAAGACCTTCCGGTAGTGGGTTATCCATCAGCCACAAGTCGAACTGATGGCTGATATGGGTGAGGATCACCCGTGGGCAGCGGATGACGTTATTGAGCGCCACAACGGTGTTTACATCACAGTGGTTACGCGCAGGCTCCGCGCGCGGTGGGTGGCTACAGTCGATAATGATCGCCTGCGGCTGATTGTTTTGCAGAAATTTTAGCGTTTTGTCGGGTAATCCGGCGGTGTCAGAGAGCCACGCCACACGGCTGTGCGCCGTTTCCAGCAGATAGCCAAACGTCAGCTTTGAGTGATTCAACGGCAACGGCGTGACCTGCAACCCCTGTAAATCAAACACCACAAACGGCTTCACCGTGTGGCTGAAATCCAGAATGCCAGGATGTTTAAACAGATCGTCACAGCCCTGCTCATCTGGCGGGCCGTAGACCGGGATCGTCGCCCCCACGCCCCAGCGGAGCGGAAACAGCCCCTGCACATGATCCATATGGTAGTGAGTGAGCAGAAACTGCCGGAAAGATCCGGCCGGCCAGCGATCCATAAGATCGTGCAGACCCGCGTCCAGCAGCGTGACTGCGTCGTTGAATTTGACCACTCCACTACAGGGGCGGCGGCGGTATTGCGCCTGCACGCGTGCGCGACGACAGGCGGCGCAGTCGCAACCAAAAACGGGCACCTGCTGTGCGCTGCCAGTGCCGGTTAACGTGATGGTCAAACTCATCGTGACTCCCCTTGTCGTATCGTGCCGGATGGCGACGCGAGCGTCTTATCCGGCCTACGTACCTCACAATGCTTTCGTGAAGCGAAAATGGCTCTGTTCATACCCTTCGCGCAGGTAAAAACGGTGTGCGTTGTGACGCGTCACGCTGGTAGAAAGTTCGGTCATCTCTGCCCCTGCCTGGCGCGCCACCTTCTCTGCCCACGCCAGCAGTTGACTGCCGATTTTTACCCTGCGTGCATGCGGCATCACCACCAGCTCCTGAATTTCACCAATCCAGTTAGCGTGATGCAGATGAAATTGCAGATGCAGACCAATCATCCCGATGACCTGTCCGTCGAGCAGCGCCAGCTGGTAGTGCATATTGGGATCTTGCAGATTTGCGGCGTATCCGGCGCTAAAGGCCTGGAGGTCGAATTGACCTTGCTTCAACTCACAGATAAGCGCGTAAACCGCATCGGTATCGTAGAGCGTGGCGCGGCGTAATTCACAGACAGACATGTTTCTTCTCCTTGCGTCCCATCAGTGCGAGCAGTGTATCGACAGACTGTAGCAAACTGCCATCGTTGTTAAGGACGTGACAGTCATACGGCGCGTAATGGGCGGCACGTTCGAGGCGAGCGGCGATCTCCGATTCATTTTCTCTCCCGCGAGCCTGTAAGCGCTGGCGAAGAATAGCAGAAGATACCTGTAAACAGACAGGAAACAGCGATGCGCCATAGCGTGCCTGCGCCTGCGCCAGATGCGCGCGTGAACCGTTGACCACGACGTCGAAACCGGCGTGGAGCCAGAGGTCAATCTCCACGCCAACACCGTAGTAAAAGCCGTTGGCGTGCCAGCTTAGCGCCAGCAGATTTTGCCTGGCGCGGGTAAAAAACTCGTGTTCGCTGAGGGCGATATGGTTTTCGTGTCCGGCGTTGGCCGCCCGGGTGATGTAGCGATGCGCCACCAGCAGTTGCGCAGGTTCCTGCTGACGGAGTTCCGCCAGCAGACTGTCCTTACCGGAGCCGGATGGCCCCATTATCCAGATCAGTTTTCCCATCGTCAGAACACCCTTTTTCCCTGCCGCCAGACGTGGTCGATGTGAATGTGAGCGCCTTTGCGGTGCGCCAGCACCAGGTCGGCGCGCAAGCCTTCGGCGATCACGCCACGATCGTCGAGGTTCAGCGCCCGTGCCGGGTTACGGGTGACCAGTTGAATGGCCTGCGATAGCGTAAAGCGGTTGCCCGCGTCATCTGCGACGCGAAACGCCGCGTCGAGCAGGCTGGCGGGATAGTAATCGGAAGAGAGAATATCCAGCAGCCCCCGTTCTGCCAGCGTATGCGCCGCCACGTTACCGGAGTGGGAACCTCCGCGCACGATGTTGGGGGCGCCCATCAATACGTTCATCCCGTGTTGGCGCGAGGCTTCTGCGGCTGCCAGTGTGGTGGGAAATTCGGCGATCACGCTGCCAAGTTGATGCGATTCCCGCACATGATCGTGGGTGGCGTCATCATGGCTTGCCAGCGCAATCTGACGTTCACGGCACATTTGCGCAATGGCAGCGCGGTTCGGCTGCGACCAGCGCGCCGCCAGTGCCAGTTGTTCTTCTTCGTAGCGATCCATCTGCTCATCGGAGAGAGAATATTTGCCCTGATAATATTCGCGGTATTTTTCGCGTTTGGCGAACTGACGCTGCCCCGGTGAGTGGTCCATCAGGGACACCAGCGTCACTGGCTCACGGCCTACCAGCTTTTCAAACAGTGGCAGGGTGGAGTGGTGCGGCAACTCGCAGCGCAGATGCAGACGGTGCTCGGCGCGGTTGACCCCGCGCTTCTGCGTCTCTTCGACGGCGCTTACCATCTTCTCCAGATTTTCCAGGCGGTCGCCGCCATCGCGCACATCGCCAATCGCCACCGCGTCCAGCACGGTGGTAATGCCGCTGGCGACCATCAGCGCGTCATGGCTGCTCATCGCCGAATGGGCGGGCCAGTCCACCTTCGGACGCGGGGTGAAAAATTTATCCAGATTATCGGTATGCAGCTCTATCAACCCCGGCAGCAACCAGCCGCCTTCGCCGTCCAGCGCCTCGGGAAGACGGCTCTGTGTTTCGGCAAAAGCGCGGATCACCCCGCCTTCGATTTCCAGCGAACCCTGTACCACTTCATCTTCCAGCACCAGCTTTACATTGTTGATAATCATGCTGTTGCTCCCATCAGGTGCAAACGATCCGCCACGCGCTCGCGCACGGTGTGATCGTGAAAAATACCGACAATCGCCGCGCCGCGCGCTTTCGCTTCTTCAATCAGCGCCACCACTGCGGCGCTGTTTGTGGCGTCCAGCGAGGCGGTGGGTTCATCCAGCAGCAAAATGGGGTAATCGACAATAAATCCACGGGCGATATTGACGCGCTGCTGTTCGCCGCCAGAAAAGGTGGAGGGGGCGAGATGCCACAACCGTTGCGGAACGTTCAGGCGGGTCAGCAGATTCGCGGCTTTGGCGGCGCACTCCTCACGTGATACGCCCAGGTCCAACAGGGGTTGCATCACCACGTCCAGCGCGCAAACGCGCGGGATCACCCGCAAAAACTGACTGACCCAGCCAATCGTTGAGCGCCGGACTTCCAGCACCTTACGGGCGGGCGCCTGTACCAGATCCACCCATTCACCGCCGTGGCGAATGTGGATGTGTCCTTCATCCGGCAGGTAGTTGGCATACAGCGAACGTAACAGCGTCGATTTGCCGCTGCCGGAGTGGCCGTGCAACACCACGCATTCGCCATTTTGTACCTCCAGAGAGGCGTTTTTCAGCACCGGCAGACGTACACCGTTTTGCTGGTGGAGCACAAAGGTCTTACTGACGTTTTCAACGCGGATCATGTTGGCCTCTTGGTTCTTTTTGCCGGATGGCGGCTGCGCCTGATCCGGCCTACCTGTACCGTAGGTCGGGTAAGCGCAGCGCCACCCGACACAAGCAATGGTCAATTCTGTAAAACCGATGACACAAGCAACTGGGTATACGGATGATGTGGATCGTCGAGCACGCGGTCGGTTAACCCACTTTCCACCACCTGACCCTCTTTCAGCACCGGCAGGCGTACACCGTTTTGCGGGTGGAGCACAAAGGTCTTACTGACGTTTTCAACGCGGATCATGTTGGCCTCTTGGTTCTTTTCGCCGGATGGCGGCTGCGCCTGATCCGGCCTACCTGTACCGTAGGTCGGGTAAGCGCAGCGCCACCCGACACAAGCAATGGTCAATTCTGTAAAACCGATGACACAAGCAACTGGGTATACGGATGATGTGGATCGTCGAGCACACGGTCGGTTAACCCACTTTCCACCACCTGACCCTCTTTCAGCACCGGCAGGCGTACACCGTTTTGCGGGTGGAGCACAAAGGTCTTACTGACGTTTTCAACGCGGATCATGTTGGCCTCTTGGTTCTTTTTGCAGGATGGCGGCTGCGCCTGATCCGGCCTACCTGTACCGTAGGTTGGGTAAGCGCAGCGCCACCCGACACAAGCAATGGTCAATTCTGTAAAACCGATGACACCAGCAACTGGGTATACGGATGATGCGGATCGTCGAGCACACGGTCGGTTAACCCACTTTCCACCACCTGACCCTCTTTCAGCACCGGCAGACGGTCCGCCAGCAGGCGCGCGACGCCCAAATCGTGGGTGACAATCATTCGCCATTTTGTACCTCCAGAGAGGCGTTTTTCAGCACCGGCAGGCGTACACCGTTTTGCGGGTGGAGCACAAAGGTCTTACTGACGTTTTCAACGCGGATCATGTTGGCCTCTTGGTTCTTTTTGCCGGATGGCGGCTGCGCCTGATCCGGCCTACCTGTACCGTAGGTCGGGTAAGCGCAGCGCCACCCGACACAAGCAATGGTCAATTCTGTAAAACCGATGACACCAGCAACTGGGTATACGGATGATGTGGATCGTCGAGCACACGGTCGGTTAATCCACTTTCCACCACCTGACCCTCTTTCATCACCAGCAGACGGTCTGCCAGCAGGCGCGCGACGCCCAAATCGTGGGTGACAATCACCACGGCCAGATCCAGTTCCACCACCAGCCCGCGCAACAGGTCCAGCAGTTTGGCCTGTACGGAAACGTCCAGTCCGCCAGTGGGTTCATCCATAAACACCAGCGACGGGTGAGTGACGAGGTTACGGGCGATCTGCAAACGCTGTTGCATACCGCCGGAAAAGGTGGTCGGCAGATCGTCAATACGTGAGGCGGGGATCTCCACCTCCTCCAGCCAGCGTTTCGCGATGGCGCGGATGTCGCCGTAGTGGCGCGCACCGGTGGCCATCAGGCGTTCGCCGATATTACCGCCCGCCGACACCTGACGGCGCAGACCGTCCAGCGGATGCTGATGCACCACACCCCATTCGGTACGCAGCAGGCGGCGACGGTCGGCTTCGCTCATCGCGTACAGCGAGCGGTTCTGGTACTGAATCTCGCCCGATTGCGGCGTCAGGCGCGAAGAGATTGATTTCAGCAGGGTGGTTTTCCCGGAGCCGGACTCACCGACAATGCCCAGCACTTCACCAGGCCACAGGTCAAAAGAGACATCGCTGAAGCCTTTACCTGGCGCGTAGAGATGGGTCAGGTTATTCACCGAAAGCAGCGGTTGCGTCATTGGCTGAGAGCCTCACTCTGTTGGCGGCAATAGTCAGTGTCGGAGCAGACAAACATGCGTTTGCCGGTGTCATCGAGCACCACTTCGTCGAGATAACTGTGGGTTGAACCGCAGATGGCGCAAGGCTCGCCCCACTCCTGCACGGTAAATGGATGATCGTCGAAATCGAGACTTTCCACCCGGGTATAGGGTGGGACGGCATAGATCCGCTTTTCACGTCCTGCGCCAAACAGTTGCAAGGCGGGCATCCTGTCCATCTTCGGATTGTCGAATTTCGGGATTGGCGACGGGTCCATCACGTAGCGGCCATTGACCTTCACCGGATAAGCGTAGGTTGTCGCAATGTGACCGAAGCGGGCGATATCTTCATACAGCTTCACCTGCATGATCCCGTACTCTTCCAGCGCGTGCATGGTGCGGGTTTCCGTCTCGCGCGGTTCGATAAAGCGCAGCGGCTCTGGGATCGGCACCTGAAAAATAATGATCTGATCTTCCACCAGCGGTGTTTCCGGGATCCGGTGACGGGTTTGGATCAGCGTGGCCTCTGCCGTGCGTTCGGTGGTGTTAACTCCGGTGACGCGCTTGAAGAAGTTGCGGATCGACACGGCGTTAGTGGTGTCATCCGCGCCCTGATCAATGACTTTCAGCACGTCCGATTCACCCATCACGCTGGCGGTCAACTGGATACCGCCCGTTCCCCAACCGTAAGGCATCGGCATTTCACGGCCGCCGAACGGCACCTGGTAACCTGGAATCGCCACGGCTTTGAGTATCGCGCGGCGGATCATACGTTTGGTCTGCTCATCCAGATAAGCAAAGTTGTAGCCAGAGAGGTTAGTGGTCACGGGCGGTCTCCTGTTGCAGGCGTTTGAGCAGCTCCAGCTCGGCCTGGAAATCGACGTAATGGGGAAGTTTGAGGTGCGAAACAAACCCCGCCGCCTCGACGTTATCCGCATGCGCCAGCACAAACTCTTCGTCCTGCGCCGGGCCTGTGACCGTTTCATCGTAGTCGGGTGCCTGTAGGGCTCGGTCCACCAGTGCCATCGCCATCGCTTTTCGTTCGCTCATGCCGAACACCAGTCCGTAGCCACGGGTAAAGTGTGGGGCGTCGTTTTTTGGTGCGACAAAGCCGTTGACCATTTCACATTCAGTCATCAGCAGTTCGCCGACGTTCACCGCAAATCCCAGCTCTTCCGCTACGATTTCCAGCGCAACGTAACCGCTGCGGATCTCGGCGGCAAACGGGTGGTTGCGTCCATAACCGCGTTGGGTGGAGTAGGCCAGCGCCAGCAGATAGCCTTCGTCGCCGCGCATCAACTGTTGCAGTCGCGAGGAACGGGAACAGGGATAAACCGGCGGCGTGTGGGTGATGTCGTCAGGTTGCGCGCCGTTATCTGCTTCCTGCTTCGCCAGACCCTGATGGGTCAGTAGCGAAAAGACGTGCGGCGCGGCGTCTTGCGCACTCTGTTCAGGACGTAGCGGCGGCGTCTCACCATTGGCCAGCAGCGTAAAATCGAGCAGGCGATGGGTGTAGTCGTAGGTTGGCCCCAGCAACTGTCCGCCGGGAATGTCTTTATAAACGGCGGAGATACGGCGTTCCAGGCGCATCCCGGCGGTATCCAGCGGCTCGCTCACCGCCAGCTTCGCGAGGGTTGTGCGGTAGGCACGTAGCAGGAAGATCGCCTCGACGTTATCGCCGCTGGCCTGTTTCAGCGCCAGCGCCGCCAGTTCGCGGTCAGCGATACCGCCTTCGGTCATCACCCTGTCGACGGCGAGATTCATCTGCTGTTCGATTTGCGCCACGCTCAGCTCGGCAATCGTGTTGTCGCCCCGGCGTCGGTTCTCCTGTAGCGCGTGGGCGTTGGCTATCGCCTTTTCGCCCCCTTTTACGGCGACGTACATCAGCACACCTCCACATGGGTGGTTCGTGGGATTGCCAGCAGCCGGTCGCCGCAGGTGAGGATCAGATCGACCCCCAGCGGGAAAGGATGCGGGCGTTCGGTAAGCTCGTGGATCAGGCAGTCCGGCAACTGTGGCGCGATCATTCGCTCTTCCGCGATGCCCGCGCCGGTGAGGCGCAGCATACGTCCGCCGCTTAAGCTGGCGACCTGTACGATGAGGGTGGCGCTGGTTTCCGGTGCCACCGCAGAACCGGCGGAGAGAACATTTAACTGCTCGCTGCTGATGCGTTCATCGGCGACGGCAAAGATCGCCTGCTGCGGTTGTTCTACCTGGGTTGCGTTGGTGTGAAAACGCAGGTTCTGACTGGCAATGTCATTATTCATAGAAGGCGCCAGCCAGACCGGCGTGTCGCCGTCGACCAGCGTCAGCAGTACGCTGGTGGTCGCAAGATTCAACGGCTGCCAGCCGTGTTTCAGTTGATTCAGGGCCACTATGACGCCAGGTTCGCTCATGGCTTTGAGCAGGCGGCGAAAACTCTGTTGTGCGTCCTGGACAGGTAAGTGAAACGCGCTCAGAAGTGCTGTCGATCGTGTCATGCGTTATCTCCGCGTACCAGCGTGAAGAAGTCGACCCGGCTGGCGTTGACGTCGGCACGGCGAGCGTTGATCAGCGCGTCGCGTTCCGCTTCCAGCGGGGCAATTAAGGTTTCCATTACGTTCTGGAAATGCGTCTGTTCCTGCAGCAGCGCGTCAATGACGGCACACTGCTCGGCGTGCTGTTTGTTGCGTCCCAGCAGATAGCTGTAGCCCAGCGTGCCGCTTTTCAGGCGTACCACCGCTCGGGTCAGCGTGGTGTCTCCGGCAAAGAAGCGGTTGCCGGTGCCGCCCATCCGCGCCTGAATCTGCATCAGTCCGGTTTCCGGGGCGCGAATCAGTTCATATTCCGGCGTCAGCTTCAGCGCCTTGATGCGCGCGTTCAGGACATCGGCGCGGCTGTAGGCCAGCGCACGCATCCAGCGCTGGCGGGTAGCGGTATCAAAGTGCATTCAGTGCTCCATGATGAATTCGATCATGTCGGCGCGGGTCAGGCTGACGGAGTATTCCGTTGCCTGTTCTTCGCCTTCACGGTGGTTTAGGGCGCGCACGCAGAGCAGCGGCGCCATATTGGGGATTTCCAGAACGCGGCTCTCTTTAGCCTGCGCGCGGCGGGCGCTAATTCGCGTTTGCGTGCGTTGCAGCGTCAGAGCCGCGTGTTCGCGCAGATAGTTGTGCAGCGAACCGTTGCTAAAACCTTGCAGTAACGGCCAGAGAGTGAGGTCGGAAAAATAGTGATCGATCAGACACAGGGCGATGCCGTTTACCCGACGCAGGGTGCGCAGGTGGATGACGTTGTTGCCCTCTTTGATGCTCAGCGCATCGGCAATATGGCTGGAGGCCGGGCGCAGTACCGCCAGCAGTTTTTCGCTGGTAGGGTGACTCCCCTGATCCAACAGATTCTGACTGAAGCGGGCCTGGGCGTTGAGCGGGTAATCGAACGGGCGCATGAGCACCAGTACGCCCACGCCCTGACGGCGTTGTACCCAACCACGCTCAACCAACTGGTCGATGGCGCGGCGCAGGGTGTGGCGGTTGACTTCATAGCGCGCGGCAAGCTGATGCTCTGCCGGAAGGTAGTCGCCGCAGCGGTAATGCTGACGAAGCTCCTGCTCAAGTCTCGCGGCAATCTCCTGATAACGCGTTGGATAGCTGGTCGGATGTGTAGACAAGTGCATAGCAATCAAAGCCTCGCTCATCAGATAAAGTGCTTACGTAAACGCTGGGAGAGGAAATCCAGCAGGCTGACGGTCACGATGATCAACACCATCAGGGCGCAGGTTTGTTGAAACTGAAAGCCGCGTATCGCCTCCCACAGCGTGACGCCAATGCCGCCTGCGCCCACCATTCCGACCACCGTGGCGGAACGGACGTTGGACTCAAAACGGTACAGCGAGTAGGAGATAAGTAACGGCATCACCTGCGGTAGAACGCCGTAGAGGATCTCTTCGATTTTGTTGGCACCGGTGGCGCGAATGCCTTCAACCGGTCCGGGTTCAATGGCTTCCACCGCCTCGGAGAGCAGTTTGGAGAGCACCCCGGTGGTGTGGATAAACAGGGCCATGACGCCCGCAAAGGGGCCGAGACCGACGGCGACGACAAACAGCATGGCGAAGACCATTTCGTTAATGGCGCGACAGGCGTCCATCGCTCTGCGCATCGGTTGGTAAATCCACCAGGGGACGAGGTTGTCGGCGCACATCAGACCGAAAGGAATTGAGAGAACGACGGCGAGGGCGGTGCCCCAGACGGCGATTTGCAGGGTGACGGCCATTTCACCGAGATAATCCTGCCACTGGCTGAAGTCCGGCGGGAAGAAGTCGGCGGCGAAGGTCGCCATATTGCCGGCATCTTCGATCAGCGTGAGTGGGGCCATTTCAGCACCCTTCCACGAGACCACCAGCACGGCGAGCAAGATGGCCCAACTCAGCAGCGAAAACCAGCTACGCCTGGGCTGTGGGATGGTGATGGTTTGCATGGTTGGCTCCTGTCCTGGGTGTCGATGTTTCGGGTCTGTTATAGGCCGGATAAGGTGCTGGCAGCGCCATCCGGCATGGAATCCCTTGCATTGCCTGATGGCGCTGCGCTTATCAGGCCTACAATTTGGGCACCAGGTTTACTGCACTGCTTTATTCACGCTGGTCATCGCTCCCAGCGCGGCGGTCAGACGGTCGAGGTCATCCAGTTGCGCCTTAAGCGCCGAGGTTTTGCTGGTTTTCTCTGCCTCGTTCAGCCCGTTGTTGTCCTTTACGCCCTGCATCTCTTTAAACAGCGCCAGCTGGCGAATCGGCACCAGTTGCAGATCGCTGGAGGCGCGGAACGGTGCCCAGCCCAGGCGTTCCAGCGTGGTTTTCTCTTCCGGCGTTTTGCCGTAATTCATGAAGAAGTCGTACACCTTGTCCTTGGTGGTTTCAGAGAGATTCTTACGCCAGACGATCGGGTCGCCCGGGATCAGCGGCGACTTCCAGATAACCTTCAGCGCCTTCAGCTTTTCCGGTGCGGAGGTTTTCAGCTTGTCGAGGTTTTCGGTGTTATTGGTGGCGACATCCACCTGCTTGTTGGCGACGGCCAGCGCGTTGGTTTCGTGTCCGGCGTTGACGGTGCGTTTGAAGTCGCTGGCGGAGATGTTGTTTTTGGCGAAGACGTAGTAGCCGGGGACGAGGAAGCCTGACGTGGAATTGGGATCGCCGTTACCGAAGGTCAGATCCTTACGTTTGGCGATCAGATCGTTCAGGTTGTTGATCGGACTGTCTTTGTTGACGATCAACACGCTCCAGTAGCCGGGCGATCCATCGGCAGCGACCGTCTGGGCAAAGACCTGACCGTTGGCGCGATCCACCGCTTCCATCGCCGAGAGATTGCCGTACCAGGCGATATCAACTTTGTTAAAGCGCATCCCCTGAATGATCCCGGCGTAGTCCGGCGCGAAGAAGGCGTTCACTTTGATGCCCAGCGACGTTTCCATGTCCTTCAGGAACGGCTCCCACTGCGGCTTCAGGTTTTGCTGTGATTCGGTCGAAATAATGCCAAAGTTCAGCGCTTTTTCCTGCTCTTCGGCATGAGCCGGGCTTAACAAGGTGCTGATGCTGAACATGCTGGTGAACGCCAGCGCGGCAACGGCTTTGTAGCTCATCTATCATCCTCATTTGGCTTTGTTCCAGGCTATTTCTCTAATCCGCCTGGTCTTTTCAGTTAAATTAAGCAGCCTGCGCGTTTTGTTCGACGCGGTTCATGCTGCGGTAGAGATGGTCAAATCTTTCGTTATCAAAGAGCTGGCTACTGCCATCAAAGAAAATCCTTCCCTGACGCAGGGCGACAATTCGTTCGCAATAGCGCAGGGCGTACTCCACCTGATGTAGCGTGACGACCACGGTGATGCCGTCGGTCTGATTGATGTCGCGCAGGGTGTCCATCACGATGCGCGCCGATTCCGGGTCCAGTGAGGCGATAGGTTCGTCGGCCAGAATGACCTTCGCCTGCTGCATCAGTGCGCGGGCGATGGCGACGCGCTGCTGCTGACCGCCAGAGAGTGTTGAAACGCGTTGATGCGCAAACTGCGCCATCCCGACGCGGGTCAGCGCCTGCAATGCGCGTTGTTTCTGCTGCTGGCTGAACCAGCGAAAACAGGTGCGCCAGAACGGCGTGCTGCCGAGTGCGCCGATCAGCACGTTCTCGAGCACGGTCAGACGGTTCACCAGATTAAACTGTTGGAAGATGTAACCTGTGTGGGCACGGCTTTTGCGGATATCGCGTGCCAGACGGCCTTCGCGCTGGACGGTGCGACCTAACAGCTCCACATGACTGCCTGGCGATTTATCGCCGGTAATCAGCCCGCTTAAGTGCCGTAAAAGGGTGGATTTGCCGGAACCGGAAGGGCCAAGCAGAGCCACCATCTCACCGGAGGCAATGTCCATATCAACGGCGTGTAGCGCCTGCTGCTGATTGAACGTTTTGGAGAGTTTCTCGACACGAATCATCGTTTGCATGGTGCGGCCTCACTAAAAAAGTGGCCCCATCGTGGCGGATTAATGTGACGATTTTGTTATGAGTTGGTGACTTGATGATGAAGAGTTGAGGAGAGAATGATGACAGCACGGGAGGGCGAGCCTCCCGTCAGGTTACTCGGTAGGCTGCGGTTGTTTCACAACGTTAATCATCCACGGTACGCCGTATTGATCGGTCACTTTACCGAATCCGTGCGCCCAGAACGTTTCTTGCCAGTCCATGTCGATGTGGCCTTTGGCGGCAAGGTTATCAAACCAGCGCTTTCCTTCTTCGACGTTTTGCGTATCAAGAACCAGTGTGAAGCCAGAGTAGTTTGCCTGTCCTGATGCCATTGCATCACTCATCATGATATCGCTGCCCGCAATACGCACGTTGGCGTGGGCAATGGCGGTATCGGGGAATTTCATCCCGGACGGGCAGCCGTCCTCGCTGTCCTGCGCTGATTTGGGCATTTCACCAAAGTTAATTTTGTAGAGCAGCTCTGCGCCCAATGTGTGTTGGTAGTAGGCGATGGCGTCGGCGCAATTGCCGGCAAAAGAGATGTAGGGACTTAACGGCATAATGTTTACCTCAGGTAAAAGAAGCCTGTTAAGTGTAGTTATCGTAGGCCCGGTAAGCGAAGCGCCACCGGGCAATAAATACCGGATGGCGGCGTAAACGCCTAATCCGGCCTACAAAAATCAGTTCTTTTTCACGAACTCGGATTTCAGCTTCATGGGGCCAAAACCGTCAATTTTGCAATCGATGTTGTGGTCGCCTTCCACCAGACGGATGTTCTTCACTTTGGTGCCGATCTTCAGCATTGAAGAGCTGCCTTTCACTTTTAGATCTTTAATCACCGTGACGCTGTCGCCGTCTGCCAGCAGATTGCCGTTGGCATCTTTCACGATGAGCTCGTCGCTGTCGTGAGCCGGTTCGGCATCGTTCCATTCGTGCGCGCATTCCGGGCAGATGAACATGCCGTTATCTTCGTAGGTATATTCGGAGTTGCATTGTGGGCAATGTGGTAATGACATGTGGGTTTCCTCAAAAAGTCAGCGGGGGCAAAAGCGCCCAAAAAATGGCAGATTGCCGAAAAAGGCCGCAATTATACATAAAATCCTTATCGTTGTCGGGACTATTCCCAACTTAAGGATATGCCACCCCGCGACGGAAGGTCGCGTTGAGGGCAAAAAATATCATGACGATTTTTTTAAGGGAAATTGCTACGTTTTACTATTTAAGATAAGGTGGGTTAAACCTTCTGATAATAATGAGCCATCGGCGCTAACACATACTCGATTTTGTGTTGGTGAGTACAGTCTTACCCCCCCCCCCTAATTCAGGTAGGTAAGAATGACGTTAATGAGTACGGAACTTTATATATTCATCATAATTTAAGTGACATGGACTGAGGGTCTCCCTTTATCTTTCTTATGGTTAACAGTAAGCGAGAGGCTCGGCACTCGCAGCCAGCAAGCATTGATACATTCTTTATTATCTTCAGTAGTTTATTTTTTTTAATATTTTTCAACGCGTAATTAAATATGCCAAAAATTCATAATAAAAAACGCGAATAAAATAAAAACAATAAAAATTTGCGTTAAGGAAAGATTTTTCATGCACACACAGACAATCTATGAATTAAGTCAGGAAGCGGAGCGTTTATTATTACTTTCGCTCTCGCATCTCAGGCAATTAGCTGCGTTTTCGCCGACGATGCTGGAGAGTGAGCGTGAGGGAAACGACATCAATGGGGAAAATATTCTGCCCCCTCATTTTAGCGCCCGCGGCATTGCTGCCCAACACGCTATGCTGAACAATGAGCTGCGTAAAATTACGCAGCTGGAAATGGTTCTGGCTATCGTTGGCACCATGAAAGCGGGAAAGTCGACGACAATTAACGCGATTGTCGGAACGGAAGTGTTGCCTAACCGCAATCGCCCGATGACCGCACTGCCGACGTTGATCCGTCACACCCCGGGTCAGAAGGAACCGGTGTTGCTGTTTTCCCATGTCGCGCCGATTGATACGTTGATGCACACGTTGCAACAACGACTGCAAGCGTGCGATCGCCAGCATCTGACACTGGCGCTGGAAATCGATAAAGACATGAATGACCTTATCCAGCGCATTGAACACGGCGAGGCGTTCGAGCGTCATTACCTGGGCGCGCAGCCTATTTTCCACTGTCTGAAAAGTCTGAATGATCTGGTGCGTCTGTCGAAAGCGCTGGAGGTCGATTTTCCGTTTTCCGCCTACACCGCCATTGAGCATATTCCGGTGATTGAGGTTGAGTTTGTGCATCTGGCGGGGCTGGAAAATGTGCCAGGACAACTGACGTTACTGGACACGCCAGGGCCAAACGAAGCCGGACAACCACATCTGCAAACGATGCTCAACGAACAACTGGCCCGCGCTTCTGCGGTGCTGGCGGTGATGGACTACACCCAACTGAAGTCGATCTCTGATGAAGAGGTGCGCCAGGCTATCGCCGCAGTGGGCAAATCCGTCCCGCTGTATGCGCTGGTGAATAAGTTCGATCAAAAAGACCGTAACAGTGACGATGCAGAACAGGTCCGGGCGATGATTTCCGGTACGTTGATGAAGGGGTGTATTACGCCGGGGCACATTTATCCGGTTTCGTCGATGTGGGGATATCTGGCGAATCGGGCGCGCCACGAATTGTCGGTCCACGGTCGGTTGCCCGACCCTCAGGAACAACGCTGGGTTCAGGATTTTGCGCAAGCGGCGCTTGGTCGACGCTGGCGGCTGGCCGATCTTGACGACACAGAACACATTCGCCATGCGGCGGATTTGCTGTGGGAGGATTCGCTGTTTGCACTTCCGATGCAAACGCTGATGCAGGCGGCGTATGCCAATGCCTCGCTTTATGCCCTGCGCTCGGCGTCGCATAAGTTATTAAATTACGCCCAGAACACCCGCGCGTATCTCGATTTTCGCTTTCACGGTCTGACGATTGCGCAGGAAAAGCTGCAGGTGAATATCACCCAGGTCGAGGCGGATTTGCAGCAATTACGGGCGAGCCAGGCGTCGGTGGGCGATGAAGTGCGCCACGAAGTCGCATTGGCGATGGATGCGGCTAACGCGTTGCTGAACCAGCAAGATGCCGTCATTTTACGCGACATCAGCCGTTTATTCAGTGAAGAAAACATCGTGGCGCTGTCAAAACGCGACACGTTTTCACCGATACCGGAGGCCAAAATAGTCGGCGAAATGCTGGTGTTGCATGACGAAAGTCAGGCGCAGGTCGTCTTAAACAAAATCCGGGCGTCCTGTGAGGTCGTGCTATTTAAGGCGCAGGAGAATGTCAGCCGCGATCTGGCGTTACGTTTTGAGCAACTCGAATCGACGCTGGCGCGGGTGTTTACGGATGCGATGCGCCCCATTGAAGCACGGGTTAAAGAGGCGCTGAGTCATACCGGTTTTCGGGCGCGGATAAGCTTCCCGGCATTTCATGCTGCGCTGCTTAATTTCAACACCCAACCCTTGTTCAGGGAGGCGATGAGCCAGGAGAACCTGCAAGACGTGCAGAATCCGCCTTGCGCAAGCGTACGCGAAACCTTCTCTCGCTGGCTGAACCAGCCTAACTGGGGGGGACGAGATTATGTGGAAACAAAAGCGCGTTATCTCATTCATTTCAATACATTGCATTCCAGTCTTGAGGAGTATGTCCGCCACTTTAGCCAACAAATCCGTAAAGTGTTGACGGCTCAGGTTGATGCTTCTGTCACGGCTGGCATGACAACGTTCTTTGCTGATTTTTCACAGTGCCTGTCGGGACTGCAGGAGAGCCTGCGTGAAAGTCTGGCGATGCGGCAACAGAATGAATCTGCGGTGACGGCGCTGAGCCAGCAATTGCAACACAGTCTTTCTGGCGTGGCGTGGATATATGAGGACTCTCGCCTGTTGCGGGACGACATCCAAACCCTTTTTGCGACTGAACAAACATGATAAATGCGTTACGGGAAGGTCCTGGGCGGATGCTGGAATGTCTTCGTCCGAAGTTTATGGTTTCTTTGGTTCAGGGAGATGAACTCAAACGATCTGGCGCTACGCTGCGACAGCAGTCGTTTCGCGAACGCCTGCTGCAAGAGATGTTGGCCTACGCGCAGCTTCGTACATGGGGGATGATGGGGGGAGGCAGTGAGCATTTGCTGATGCGCCTCACGCTGTTGGAAAAACTCACGGGGATGCTTGATCCCGGTCATCTGGCGCTGAACCGTATTGCCCAGCATCTGATGCTGTTGCAACACAGCGAACTTCCCCGTGTATACGCTACCCCAGGTATCCGCCAGCAACTCGACGCGTTGGCCGACGAGTTTACCAGGCGCTGCGTGTACAAAGAAAAGGCGTTGACGCAACGGGGATTGACGGTGCAGGCGGGAGAGCACAGCGAGCAGATTTTTACCCGCTGGCGAGCCGGAGTATACGACGGCTGGTCGTTGCCGGGGCGCTGTTTTGTCGCGCTTGAGGAGCTACGGTGGGGCGCGTTCGGCGATGCCTGCCGTTTGGCCAATGCCGATGTTGTATTGATGCTGAAGGATAATTTGCGCGCGATGGCCAGTCACGCGCTGGCGCAGAGCATTCACGCCGCGCCGACAACCCGCCATTACTACTCTCAGTGGCTCAATACGCCTAATACTCAGGGAACAAACGACAATAATGATCTGTTGAACTGGCTTGGCGACTGGTGCGATGCCGACAGGCATCCGGTGTGCTGGTCCGTGACGCAGCGCTGGAAAAATGTGGCGTTAGGGATGCCGAGACTCTGTTCGGCGCAGCGGCTGGCGCATGCGATGGTGGAGGAGATTTTTGCGCCATCCCCTCTGGTAAGCCCAGAGGGGATGGGGAGGAATTAGTGATTTAAGGAGTCCGCCGGTTGCTCTGCGACGTTTTGTGCCTGGAGGTTACCGAAGCGTTTAGCGTACAGGGCAGTGATAATCGGCACCAGAATCGCGGTCACAATGACGCTGGCGGCGACCAGAGCGGTGGCCGATGCGGCAACCGGTTCAAATGCCGGGTTAATTTGCGCAATGATCACCGGGTTGGCGACGGCGGCGCCGGCTGCGGAAGAGGCCGCGACACCTGCTGTACCGTTCCCGCCACCGATCACACGGTCAGCGATAATCAGCGGAATACCGGTGATGATAATGACCGCTACACCCAGCACGATACCCAGCAGGCCGGTATCCATGATTACGCCCAGGTTAATGGTGTTACCGAGCGCGAAGCCGAAGAACGGAATCAGGACTGGCGTAGCTTTGCTGAAGAAATCACGGAAGTCTTTATCAAGGTTACCCAGCGCAAAACCAATCAGGAACGGCAGGATAGCACCGACAAAATGGTGGGGTTCAAATGATGCCAGACCCGCAGAACCCAGGATCAGCATGGTCATCAACGGACCGGATTCCAGAGACATCAGAACGAAGGCGCCAGACTCTTCTTTGGTGCCGTACTGGTTCATCAGGCTGGCGTACAGACCGCCGTTGGTCATGTCCATCGCAGAGACAATCGCCAGAACGGACAGGCCGGCGAAGAAACCGGTTTGAATACCGTTTTCCGGAATAAACATGGCGCAGACCATTGCCACAGCCCAGGCCACAGCGATTTTGGTGATCACCAGCGTCCCGGATTTACGTAACACGGTACCTGTTGCACGCAAGTTAATAGAGGCGCCAATACAGAAGAACCATACCGCCAGAATCGGCACGGTACCGGTAATCATCCCTTTGGTAAAACCACCGAAATAAGCACCGGTATTGGGTGCCAGAGTATTCAGGATGGCACCGAGTACCAGAGGAACCAGCATCATCCCACCAGGGATACGTTCAATCGCGGCTTTAATTTTCATAAGCATCCTCACGGCTTGTCGCGTGGAACGCACGGACAAGTCAATAAATTATATTAATTTCAAAATCTTATTTGCTAAGGAAGCGCGAAATGTCTTCCTTCTCTTTGCTGGCACAAATCGGATGCGGCGTGCGTCTCAGTGTCGCTATCCCCAGAGATGTTGTGTCTGCAGTCATCTTGCATTCTCTGGAATTACGATTCAATCAAAATAAAACGATGTTTTAGTTACCCGTATCACATATTTTATGGAAACCTTTCCAGAAGCCATGAAATATTAAAAATGCTGTAAATGCTTTGTAAAAAGAGAGGGGGATTTTTTGCCTGAAAGCTTAATAGTCACGGTAGTGATACTTCATTTTAATAAGCAAGCTTGCGACATTTTTGAGTGTCAATAAACGCTATTTTCCGACAGCAAAAAAACGACTGAGAATGACCTTATTTACAGTTGATGACGAAGAGAACATATATATGTGAAGTTGATCACACATTTAAACGCTGGTAGGGTAAAGAAGTCATTAACCGCCCAATCAGGCGTCAACAGGTTCGGTTGTACAGACCTCAAACGGTCAGTGTAAGTAAACCTGCTACGCTTGTTACAACATCTGCATCTGTGCAGATCCACGCTCGACGATGACGTTAGCGCGCATTGCGCCAATGAATTCGATATGCAGCGAGACGGGCTTAGCCTACGAGGATAGTTATGCTGAAAAGGAAAAAAATAAAACCGATTACACTTCGCGACGTGACCATCATTGATGACGGTAAATTGCGTAAAGCGATTACCGCAGCGTCGCTGGGTAACGCGATGGAGTGGTTTGATTTTGGTGTCTATGGCTTTGTTGCTTATGCGTTAGGTAAAGTATTCTTTCCGGGGGCTGACCCCAGTGTGCAGATGATTGCCGCGCTTGCCACCTTCTCCGTTCCCTTCCTGATTCGACCGCTTGGCGGATTATTCTTCGGTATGTTGGGCGACAAATACGGTCGCCAGAAGATCCTCGCTATCACCATTGTGATCATGTCGATCAGTACCTTCTGTATCGGCTTAATTCCCTCATATGCCTCTATTGGTATCTGGGCGCCTATCCTGCTGTTGCTGTGTAAAATGGCGCAGGGATTCTCGGTAGGGGGGGAGTATACCGGGGCGTCGATTTTCGTTGCCGAGTATTCGCCTGACCGTAAACGCGGGTTTATGGGGAGCTGGCTGGACTTTGGTTCGATTGCGGGCTTCGTGCTGGGCGCGGGGGTGGTTGTCCTGATTTCGACTGTGGTCGGCGAGGAAAACTTCCTCGATTGGGGCTGGCGCATCCCGTTCTTCATTGCGCTGCCGTTAGGGATTATTGGTCTTTACTTGCGTCATGCGCTGGAAGAGACCCCGGCGTTTCAGCAGCACGTTGAAAAGCTGGAGCAGGGCGACCGCGAAGGGTTGCAGGATGGCCCTAAAGTGTCGTTTAAAGAGATTGCCACGAAGCACTGGCGTAGCCTGCTGACCTGTATTGGTCTGGTGATTGCAACCAACGTCACGTACTACATGCTGCTGACGTACATGCCGAGCTATCTCTCGCATAACCTGCACTATTCTGAAGATCACGGCGTGCTGATCATCATCGCCATTATGGTCGGGATGCTGTTTGTACAGCCGATAATGGGGCTGCTGAGTGACCGTTATGGCCGCCGTCCGTTTATCATTTTGGGGAGCGTTGCGCTGTTTGCTCTGGCGATCCCGGCCTTTATGCTGATCAACAGCAATGTTATCGGTCTGATTTTTGCCGGTTTGCTGATGTTGGCGGTGATCCTCAACTGCTTTATTGGGGTGATGGCCTCGACGTTACCGGCGATGTTCCCGACGCACATTCGTTACAGTGCGCTGGCAGCGGCGTTTAATATTTCGGTTCTGATTGCCGGTCTGACGCCAACGCTGGCGGCCTGGCTGGTGGAAAGTTCGCAGAATCTGATGATGCCAGCCTATTACCTGATGGTGATTGCGGTGATTGGTTTTGCGACCGGTATGACCATGAAAGAGACTGCGAATCTTCCGCTGAAAGGCGCGACGCCTGCGGCGTCGGATATTCAGGAAGCGAAAGAAATTTTGCGCGAGCATCACGATAATATCGAACACAAAATCGAAGATATCGATCAGGAAATTGCGGAGTTGCAGGCGAAACGCTTGCGTCTGGTACAGCAGCATCCGCGTATTGATGAGTGATGCGTGAACACTTAAGGTTCACTTAATCTCTATTGTGCACACTCTCCTCCAGTGTTCCGGAGGAGAGTGTGATGAAAAAGCGTGTTTACGAAAGTTTGACTACCGTGTTCAGCGTCATGATCGTCAGCAGTTTTGTCTACCTTTGGCTGACCACTTACTGATCTTTATTCAGTATGACCCAGGCGCGTGTGCCTGATGTTTCTTCACGGTTTTGCAAGAAGAACTGCCCGCGATGCAGTTGCGTGATGCGACTGACAATACTCAGCCCCAACCCAATCCCGCCGTATCGGCTGTCCATGCGAACGAAGGCTTCGCTGAGCTTCCCGCATTTACTTTCATCAATCCCCGGTCCTTCGTCTTCAACGGCCATCACGGCGTCGTGTTCAGTCTTGAGGCTGATCGTGATGGTTGTCCCTTTCGGGCTGTATCGGTGCGCGTTTTCGACCAGATTACGCAGCAACATACGCAGCAGCGTGGCGTCGCCGCGTACTGTGACATCTTCTACGCTCTCTGGCAGTAGCAGCGTTTGCTGGCGTTGATCCAGCATGGTGCTCAGCTCGTCATAAGAGGGCAGGATCACGTCGTCCAGTAGCTTCACATGCTGATAATTTCCGGATGAGAACGACTGGCCGACACGGGCGAGTTGCAGCAATTGCGACACGCTGTCCATCATTTGGTCGAGACGGGCCACCAACGGCGCGACATCCACATTATGTGCTTTGGACAGCAATTCCAGATGCAGACGCACCCCGGAGAGTGGAGTACGTAATTCATGGGCGACATCGGCGGTGAACAGTCGCTCATTCTCCAGCGTGGTGGTTAAGCGGGTGACCAGTTGATTCAGCGCTGTCACCACCGCGTCGATCTCAATCGTGCTACTGTGAATGTCGATGGGGGTCAGGTTATCCGCCGTACGCGTTTCCAGCTCTTTTTGCAGGTCGGCAAGCGGGCGGGTAATGCGCCGGACCGCCTGATAACAGATGATTAACGTCAGACTGACCATAAACACGGCGGGAACGATCAGACTGGCCACCGCTTCACGGATCTCATGCAAGATGTGGCGGTCGTTGTTTCGATTCTCGCGCAGCGCCTGCTCGAAAAGCTGAATCTGTTCGATGCTTTCGTGCCAGAGCCAGAAGGTGCTGATCAACTGAAATACCAGCAGAATCAGGCCGATGGTTAACATCAGACGCTGACGAAGGGTCATAGGTCTGTGCAGAAAACGCGTCAGGTTCACTTAATTTTCCTCAGTGGCAACCAGCATGTAACCAAATCCCCGAACGGTGCGGATACGCGATTTGCCCACTTTGTCACGCAGGTTGTGAATATGCACCTCCAGCGTATTGGTCGACGGCTCGTTGTCCCAGTTGTAAATGTCGTTGTACAAAATTTCGCGATGCACCGGGCTGCCTGCTTTGAGCATCAACCGTGACAGCAACGCATACTCTTTCGGCGTTAAGATCAGTTCTTGCCCGTTTAACCAGACCTGGCGACGCCCTAAATTCAGCGTCAGATTGCCGACGACCAGCTCACTCTCACCCTGATTATTGTGGCGACGCAACAGCGCCCGAATGCGCGCGTGTAGCTCTTCCAGCGCGAACGGTTTGACCAGATAGTCATCGGCGCCGACATCCAGTCCAGAGACGCGATCGTTGAGTGTGTCGCGGGCGGTAAGGATCAGCACCGGGAGAGTGTATTTTTTCTGCCGGATGCGGGCCAGAAAATGCAGCCCGTCTTCGTCAGGCAACCCCAGATCCAGAACCACCAGACTGTAATGACCGGCCTCCAGACAATGCTCTGCGGCACGCGCGGTGGAGACGCCGTCGCAGGCGTATCCTTCTGTTTGCGCGGCAAGAATCAATCCCTGCAATAACAACGTATCGTCTTCAACAATCAGAATTTTCATTCGGTTAGTCTCCTGCAAGGTTGCAGAATATCATCTGCGGACTGGTAATACTTCGTCTGCACGCCCGTTAATCCCAGCATGGTTGAGAAAAGATTGTCCTGTGAGAAATCTTGCGAGCTTGCCTGTTTTTGTAAACACGTCTGGTCCACCTGATAGCGCTTTTGATAATCATCCGAAAGCCAGAGCAGCATCGGCACATGCTTTTGGGTATCAGGGGCAATTGCGTACGGCAGACCGTGGAGATAAACGCCATTTTCTCCTAAGGACTCGCCGTGATCGGAAAGATAAACCAGACTGGTGGTGAAATTATCCTGATGTGATTTCAGAATATTGATTGTTTTATCAATAATATAATCAATGTACAGGATGGTATTATCGTAGGTGTTCACTAACTGCTGCTGCGAACAGGTCTGAATTTCGTTGGTGTCGCAGGTCGGGGTAAATTTCCGGAACTGCGGCGGGTAACGGTGGTAATAGGTTGGGCCGTGGCTGCCAATGGTATGCAGGACAATCACACCATCCCCTTGCAGTTTGTCGATGTACTCTTCCAGATCGTGGAAGAGGACTTCATCATAGCATTCCCCTTCAATACACTGTCCCGGCAGATTCAGCACCGTCATATCCTGATGTGGAACACGGTCGCATGCGCCTTTACAGCCGCCGTCGTTGTCGTTCCAAAGCACGTTAATACCCGCTCGCTGGATAATATCCAGCAGTCCTTCCTGGTGATGCGCCAGCTCTTCATCATAGTGTTTACGCGGCATACCGGAGAACATACAGGGTACGGAAATCGCCGTCGCCGTACCGCAGGAGGTGGTGTGGGGGAAATAGACCACGTTGTCTTTTTCCAGACGTGGGTTGGTCTGGCGCGAATAACCCGACAACGAGAAATTATCGGCGCGAGACGTTTCACCGACGATCAGGATGGTCAGATTTTTACGCGGTTCTTTGAGCATGAGCGGGTTGCGATGGGCATCCTCGCCAATACGCACCAGCGGTAGGTTGGCAAGACGCTCGTGTGAATACCAGGATGAAGTTGCGACAATGCTGCCTGACGGACTCAGCGCTTTGATGAGTTGTTTGTTATTGCGAAACAGCGATGCGTAGTCTTTGTAGAAAAAGAGGGCGACCAGCAGAATCAGCAAAAGGGAAACCAACACGCTGACGACACGATATACCGTACTGCGTAACACCGGGGGGGTTGGTTTGATTTTGACCCAGCAGGTTATGACGGCAGCGAGAATGCCACATACGCCCACCATGAGCACCATTTGCGGCGTTATCAGGGCGAATGTTTCTGCCGGTGTGGTATCCATCATGTTGGCGATCATCGAGCGGTCGATGATGATGCCGTAGGTCAGGATAAAGTATTGCGCCGTCGCGCCGATCAAAATGAACAGGCAGGCTAACGGGCGATTCAACCACAGGAATGAGGCCAGCGTTAGGGCAATATTCATCACGCTGAAGGAAACGACCGGCATGGATAAAAACACCAGCGCGTTGCGCGGGGAATCCAGCGGTAAGTCCTGTAATACCTGCTTATAGAAGGCAATGTTCAGGCAGATGGAAATATAGAATGAGAGCAGCAGAAGCCAGGATATTTGTCCGAGAGTCGGTCTTCTAAAAAGGCGCTTTAACATTAGAGGGAGTTCCATCGACTAAGTGACGCAGATCCTCGCAAAGTAAAGTTAAGCCAACCTTAAGAACTTAAGGTTGGTGATGGCCTGCCGAATGGGGCATGAACGCCTCATCCGGCAGTAACGAACGACGAATGTTAATTACGGCTAATCGGTGCATCCAGTGGATACGGGTTTTTGTGGATCCGGTTGTAGTTCAGCGCGTACAGCGCGGTAATGATCATCAACGTCACGAATGACCACATCACCTCTTTCTCGCCAGAGCCGACAACGGCCCAGATGCAGTAGACAAACGCCACAAAGGTCACCAGCAGGTAGAACGGACGTGCTTTACCAAAGTGGCCGTGGCCCAGCAGCAGCAGGGCGGCACAGGTATAAAGGTACGGCACCAGCGTAAAGATAACCGACACCGAAGAGACCAGACCAAACTCTTTCGCCGCGTTGGGAGACATGCTGCTGAACTGGAAAATCGTCATCAGAATACCGACAATAATCAGCCCGGCGACCGGGGTTCCCGCTTTGTTCACGCGGGCGAAAATGGGCGGAAATAGCCCGTCGTCGGCGGCCGCTTTCGCTGTCTGACCGGCAAGCAGTGTCCAGCCGCCCAGAGAACCTAAACAGCCTGCCGCCGCGCAGAAGGAGACAACGGCGCCTGCGGTATTCCCCAGCGCCATTCGTGCGGCGTCACCAAAAGGCGAGGCAGAAACACGCAGGGCGGCGTTGGGGATCATCCCCATGATGGCCGTAGTAGAGAGGACGTAACAAACGGCGGCAATCAGCACCCCGCCAATGGTGGCGATTGGGACGTTGCGTTTGGGGTTTTTCACCACCCCTGCTGCGACGGAGGCGCTTTCCACCCCGATAAACGACCACAGCGTGACGTTCAATGTGCTTTGAATTGCGCCAAAGGTGTTCATACCGCTGACGTTCCAGGCGGCCATGTAGGTTTCACCACGGAACCAGAACCAACCAAAGACGGCGATACCGACGATCGGCACCAGCGCCAGGACGGTGGCAACCGCCTGCACGCGGGTGATCATTTTCGGCCCGACAATGTTCAGCAGAACGAAAATCCACAACACCACGACGCAGGTGAGCGTCAGTACCAGCGGATCTTTCAGGATCGGGAAGAAGTAGCTCAGATAACCGACGCCAATGACCACCATCGCAATGTTACCGATCCAGCAGGCTAGCCAGTACAGCACGTTGGTTTGATAACCTAAAAAAGGGCCGAAGCAGCGGCGTGCATAAGCGTAGGAACCACCGGGACTGGGATCTAAGGACGACATTTTGGCGTAGACCATCGACAGCGCCAGTGCGCCGATAATCGTGACCAACCATCCGTAGATTGCAATCCCGCCGGTTGAAGCAAGGTTTGCGGGAAGCAGGAATACGCCTGAACCCATAATGTTCCCCGACACCATAAGGGTGACGGGGATTAAGCCCACTTTGTGAGCATCTGCATCCGTCGACATGTTTATCTCCTGGAGAGGTGAATCGCTACGTTAAAGTACGACGTATGATACGCCCTCCGAAGACCGCTTATTTATTATGGGGCGGGGTTATCGCCAATGCTGATATTATTGTGGCTCATCGTCAATTGGGGATGATTAAATGGCCCGATGCTCTCTGAGTTGGCTGACATAATGCAGTGGCGTCATACCATAGAACTCTTTAAACACCGAAATAAAGTACGATGTACTGCTATATCCACAAAGTTGAGAAACCTGTGAGATATTTTTCCCGTCCATCAGTAATTGATTCAACGCATAACGCATGCGGCAGGTCGTGATAATTCGGCTATAACTTGTGTTTTCATTTTTGAGCTTTTTCTTTAACAAGCTCGGGCTTAAACATAAACAACTGGCGACCATGCTCAGGTTCCAGTCTTTATGAATATCACTTTGAATGATGTGGTAAACACTGTCGCATATGCGGCTGCGCAACATATGCATAAACAATGAAATCAATTTCTTGCTGTCGAGAAAACGAGACAGGACGGTAAACATCAGCGAGCGGGTGCGTTCTTGTTCACTCTCGTTTTGGGATTCCGTGACGCTGTATGCGGCGGCGACGCGGAAAACATCCGGCGTCAGGCAAACGGCAGTCAGTAAGGGAGTGGCAGAGCGTTGCCAGACAGGAACCTGTGAAAGATCTTTATTTAAGAAACGCAGATAATCTTTAATGATGTCGTAGTTGATGTGTACTACCAGGGCATTATTTAGCGAGGAAATATCAATGATGTTATTTTCGCAGGCAAGCAGCGCCATATGGTTTGCCTTTAAATTTACGGCCTCTTTGCCATTGACTCTCAGCCAGACATCTTTCTCAGTTAATACCACTATGCAAGGTTTGTTGCTGCAAATTCTCATACCCGAACTCCTGGAATATGAACATAAAATACCGGATCTCACCAAAGGAGAGAGATACCGGGAGTAATTTCAATTGTATGATGAATCAATTGCTGCAATAAAATAGCGTGCCTGAATAGAATTACAATACCCAGGGTGATTATTAGCGTGTACATAATTTTTTACGCGTCATGTTGGCTGAATTTCGCGCAAAAAAAAGCGCGGGGTGGGCCCGCGCAAAAGGTATGACAGTATTATTGTTTTGCAGCATTACTCAGGAACTACAGAGACATGTCATCCTCAAACAACAAAACAGACGGTTGGATCGCGGCGTTACGCCTTCACGCACATGACGTGATACACACCATCAATGATTTCCGTTCCTTCGGTTTCATGTTCAAAGCCAGGGAAATGATGGTCCCAGGACTGCAGCGAGCGTAAATAGCTCACCTGCGGGCTGTTTTCATCACCAAAATTTTCCCCTGACAGCAGCATTGGGATTCCCGGCGGGTAAGGGATGACGGCGTTCGCCGCAATACGACCCGGCAGGTTTTCAATGGCCACCATTTCAACGTTGTTGTTGACGATGGCATCCCAGGCATCGCGCGGCGTGATTTCAGCAACAGGCAGACCAGAATAAGCGGCATTGAGTCGGGCGCCCGGATTATTTTCACACAGCCAGTTAAACATGGTGTCGCCGAGATCGTGAATACCCATGTTCGCGTAAGTATCAGGATAGTTCTGCACCAGTTCCGGCATCACCTGCGCCAGCGGCGTGTTGGCGTCATAATGATGCTTGAAAGAGCATAAGGTGTTGATGAGCGTTCCCCATTTACCACGGGTGACCCCCATAGAGAACAGGAACATAATCTGGAAGTCGGTGGTGCGGGTCGGCACAATCCCATGACGGCCAAGCCAGGCTGTTACCAGCGCGGCAGGCACCCCTGTCGCTTCCAGTTCACCGTCATCGCCCATGCCTGGCGCCAGAATACTGACTTTTATCGGGTCCAGCATGCTCCAGTTATCCGGCAGATCCTTAAAGCCGTGCCAGGATTCGCCTGGACGCATCACCCAACAGTTCTGGTCAGTGGCTAACAGTTTGCTCGGGGCGTCAGCAAAGTCGTAGGTTTTTCCTGTGGCCGGGTCGGTGACGACCTCTTTGTTCCACGGTTTAAAGAACCACTCCCCATCTGCGGAAAATTCGTTATACAACCGCGCCATGGCCTGGCGGAAGTCGATCGCCTCGTCAATCACCTCCTGGGTCAGCGACAGGCCGCTGTTCCCATCCATCATCGAAACCGCCACATCGTTGGAGGCGCAAATCGCATACAGCGGTGAGGTGGTGGCGTGCATCATGTACGCCTGGTTAAAGCGGGAGAAGTTTATCGCGCCACGACCTTCACGCACGTGGATGTAAGAAGCCTGGGAGAGCGCATTCAGCAGTTTGTGGGTGGAGTGGGTGGCGAAAACGGTCGGGCCGCTGTGATCGCCCGGTTGACCGCGCATGGCATAGTGGTCGGCGTAAATCGGGTTAAAACGGGCATAACCGTACCAGGCTTCGTCGAAGTGCAGGCGGTCAGTGGTTTGTGCCAGCAGATCCTGCGCTTCTTTTGCGTTGTAGCACACACCGTCATAGGTGCAGTTGGTCACGACGCTGTAGGAGGGTTTTTGCCCCGCTTTGTCTTTGGTCAGCGGGCTTTCGCTGATTTTTTTCTGCAAGGTTTCCGGCTGCATTTCTTGCGGGTAGATAGGCCCGATAATGCCGTAACGGTTGCGACTCGGCACCATATAGACCGGTTTTGCGCCGGTCAGGATCAGCCCCTGTTCGATGGATTTGTGGCAGTTACGATCCAGCACCACTACGTCGTTGTCGGTCATGCAGGCCTGCATGATGGTACGGTTAGAACCGGAGGTTCCCACCACCACGGACCAGGAACGATCGGCACCGAAGACGCGGGCCGCATTTTTTTCACTCTCGCCAAAGGCGCCAGTATGGTCGAGTAAAGAGCCCAGTGTGGTTCGTTCGATCCCCATGTCGCTACGGAACAGATTTTCTCCATAGTAATCATGGTAAAAACGACCTGCCGGTGTTTTGGTAAAACCGACGCCGCCCTGGTGACCAGGCGCTGCCCAGGAGTATTCGTGGATGTCGCTGTATTTCATCAGCGCGCTGAACAGCGGTGGCAGAAGTTGCTGCCGATAACGGGTCATTGCGGCGATGGCGCGCCCGGCAATAAAGTCTGCGGTGTCTTCCAGAATCCAGGCGAATTCATCGACAAGCTCCAGCAGGTCGCGGCCCAGCGAGGCCGTCGCTTTTTCCCTGTCGCCTAACAGGAAAACCGGGACATTTTGCTGACGTTCGTGAAGCTTGCCGATCAATTGCCTGACGTTCTGGTGTTCATCCTGCTGTTCCATTTGGTAGCTGAACATCAAACAGTCAATGGCTTCATTGGCGGACAGGATGGCGTAACCGTCATCGAAAGACGTGGACTTAATGACGGTGACATTTTGCTGGTTTAAGGCATCCGCCAGACGTTCGACGGCGCTGCCGACCCAGGTGTCCTGGTGCAGAAACTCACTTTCAACAATTAATACTTTCATCATCTCTTACCCGTTGTGGAGGTAATGCAATTTGCGGATTGCAGACACACCGTATGAATGTGACGCGGGCAAGTATTATCCTGAAGAAGAGAGGGTGTAAAGTGAGCGGAAAACACACGAATTTTAATTTTTTGTTTTAATAAACAAAGTATTAAATTGGATTGATAACGTTTTAGTGACGTGGTTTATCGACAGGTGAATTATTTTTTTGGCTGATAGTGATATTGTCGGCAAGCGGTGCGAACACGTTATCCGGCCTGGCGGTCTTATGCCGGGTGCAGGCGGGATAAGCGCGGAGTCTTCCCAGGGTCAGGAGCCTGGTAACAGTTTGTATCGTCGTAGCTGGCGGCAATGGCAGCCGGCCAGCAGTATCACCGTGGTTAATGCGCCGAGCAGAGCACAGAACATATCTGACTGGGTATCCCACGGATCGCCCTGAGTGCCAAGAAAATCATCCGCCCCCTGACCCATCGCCAGTGCCGCCCACCATTCGATAAGTTCATACGTCGCGCTGATGGCCAGTGCGACACAGCACACCAGAAAGGCCAGCATTTTACGCCCACGGACAATTTGCCCACGCAGCAAAATCTCGCGCGCCGTCAGCGCAGGGACTAACCCCTGGAAAAAATGACCTAATTTGTCATAGGGATTGCGCTCCAGTCCCAGCCACGTCTGAACGTCGAATCCAATGGGGACTTTGGCATAGGTGTACATGCCGCCGACCATCAGAATAATGGCGTGTAAAAAAATGAGCGTATAGAGCAGGGGTGTCAGGGGATAACGTTTCGCCGTTGCCAGCAGCAGCGGGACGACAATAATCACCGGCGTGACTTCCATCAGCCAGGTGAGTTTCTCCCCGGCAGAGAGGCCGGTATAGAGGAGAATCAGCCCTAAAATGAGAGCGCCAGCTTGTAACATCAAGGGATTTCGCGTGCGGGTCATGATGATTTTGTGACTCAAAGGAAAAGGTCACTATTCACCGCAAGGGGAAAAAATTCAACGCCTGTCTTGCATAGGAGAAAACGGCCCGCCAGGAAACGGGCCGTGGAGATTATTTCGCGCAGTTAGCGCACTGCTTGCTGACGATCTGCTGGAAGAAATCGTTGCCTTTGTCATCGACGAGGATGAAGGCCGGGAAATCTTCTACTTCGATTTTCCAGATCGCTTCCATACCCAGTTCCGGATATTCCACGCATTCCAGGTGCTTGATGCTCTGCTGCGCCAGAACGGCCGCCGGGCCGCCAATGCTGCCCAGATAGAAACCGCCATGCTTGTGGCAGGCGTCGGTCACCTGCTGGCTACGGTTACCTTTCGCCAACATGATCATGCTGCCGCCGTGAGATTGCAGCAGATCAACGTAGGAGTCCATACGACCGGCGGTGGTTGGACCCAGAGAACCCGACGGGTAGCCAGCCGGTGTTTTGGCTGGGCCTGCATAGTAGATCGGGTGATCTTTAATGTACTGCGGCAGACCTTCTCCTGAATCAATACGCTCTTTCAGCTTCGCGTGGGCAATGTCGCGCCCCACGATGATGGTGCCGGTCAGTGAAAGACGGGTAGAGACCGGATACTGTGAGAGTTGGGCGAGGATCTCTTTCATCGGACGGTTGAGGTCAACGTTGACCACTTCACCTTCACCTGCCTGACGCAGGGATTCCGGAATGTACTGGCCCGGATTGTGTTCCAGTTTTTCGATCCAGATACCGTCGCGGTTGATTTTCGCTTTGATGTTACGGTCTGCCGAACAGGAGACGCCCATACCGACCGGGCAGGATGCGCCATGACGCGGCAGACGGATCACGCGGATATCGTGAGCGAAGTATTTACCGCCAAACTGAGCGCCGAGGCCGAGTTTTTGCGCTTCTTCCAGCAGTTCCTGCTCCAGTTGAACGTCGCGGAACGCCTGGCCGTGCGCGTTGCCTTCGGTCGGCAACTCATCGTAGTAGTGCGTACTGGCGAGTTTCACCGTTTTCAGCGTGCTTTCCGCAGAGGTGCCGCCGATGACAAACGCGATATGGTACGGCGGGCAGGCCGCGGTGCCCAGGGTACGCATTTTCTCGACGAGGAAGTTTTTCAGTTTGCCTGGGGTCAACAGGGCTTTGGTTTCTTGATACAGATACGTTTTGTTTGCGGAACCGCCGCCTTTGGCGACGCAGAGAAATTTGTATTCATCGCCGTCAACGGCGTAGAGGTCAATTTGCGCGGGCAGGTTACTGCCAGTGTTCACTTCTTTGTACATATCTAACGCGGCGTTTTGCGAATAACGCAGGTTGTCTTCGATATAGGTGTTAAACACACCTTTTGACAACGCCTCTTCGTCACCGCCGCCAGTCCAGACGCGCTGACCTTTTTTACCCATGATGATCGCCGTGCCGGTGTCCTGGCAGGTTGGCAATACGCCTTTCGCCGCGATTTCAGAGTTTCTCAGGAATTGCAGCGCGACGTATTTATCGTTTTCGCTGGCTTCGGGGTCGTGAAGAATGGAGGCGACTTGTTGCTGGTGTGCTGGGCGGAGCATAAAGGAGGCGTCGTGGAAGGCTTGCTGGGCCAGTAGCGTAAGGGCCTGTGGCTCGACCTTCAGAATCGACTCTCCTTCGAAGTCGCTAACGCTAACGTGCTCGGAGGTCAGCAGATAGTACTCTGTTTTGTCTTTCCCCATCGGGAAAGGCGCCTGGTAAGTGAATTCGATTTTTGACATTTGCTTCCAGCCTGTTCGTTTTTATCAGGAATGTAACATTCACTGTCTATTTCGAGGTGCGTGCCGCGCTTAACGGTGCGGCACGCGAGGTGTGGTTACAGGAACCCGTACATGGCAGCGAAGATCCAGCCAAATACGCAGGAGACGCTCACGCCGATCAAACCAGGCAAAATGAAGCTGTGGTTGATCACGAAGCGACCAATGCGGGTGGTGCCGGAACGGTCAAACTGAATGGCCGCCAGATCGCTCGGGTAGGTCGGCAGAATATAGTAGCCGTAGCATGCAGGTGCTGAAGCCACGATGTAAGCCGGGTCCACACCGATTGCCAGTGCCAACGGAACAATGGCCGCCAGCGCTGCCGCCTGGGAGTTTACAAACTTGGAAACCAGCAGCAGAACAATTGCATAGGCCCACGGATACTCTTTCACCATTTCGCCCAGCACGCCTTCGATTTCATCCATATGCGCGCCAAACATGGTTTCCGCCATCCAGGCAATACCGTACACCGCCACGATGGCGATCATACCTGAACGGAACACTTCATTTTTTGAGATAGAAGCAGGATTGGTTTTAGTCAGGATAATAATGAGCGCACCGGTCAGCAGCATAAACATCTGAATGACCAGAACCATGGACAGCGGTTTGCCACCGAAAGTCGGACGCAGTTCAGAGAATGCACCCAGAACGGCGACAGTTGCGATCGCGCCCAGGAAGATCCACATCGCCAGCCAGTTGCTCTTCGGCAGTTTTTTGTCTAACAGTGTTGCGGTATCGCCGTACACATAATGATGGTTTTCCGGAACGGAGATAAACTTCTGAAAATCTTCGTCTTTATCCAGGTCTTTACCACGGAACCAGCTAAAGATACCGATAGCCAGTATACCCAACAGCGTTGAAGGGATAGTGATAGAGAGCAGATCAAGGAATTCCAGATGCTTGCCTTCAAAGGTCACATTACCCAGCATCGCGACCAGTGATACCACCGCAACGGAAACCGGGCTGGCGATGATCCCCATTTGCGCGCCGATGGAGCTCGCCGCCATTGGACGTTCCGGGCGAATATTGTTCTTAATCGCAACGTCGTAGATGATTGGCAGAATGGTGTACACCACGTGGCCCGTACCGCAGAGAATGGTCAGTGTACAGGTCACAAAGGGGGCCAAAATGGAGACATATTTCGGATTGCGGCGCAGCAGTTTCTCCGCAATCTGCAACATGACGTCCAGACCGCCGGAAGCCTGCAAGGTCGCCGATGCCGCCACCACCGCGATGATAACCAGCATAACGTCGACCGGAGGTTTACCCGGCTGAAGATGGAAAACAAAAACCAGAATGACAAGACCGATACCGCCTAACAAACCCAGCGCGATACCGCCTTTTCTGGCGCCATAAAACAGACACACTAATATAATGAGAAGTTGTATACTAAATAACATTTATTTACCCTCGCGAAAAACCCAGTCAAATTTGTTAAAGGGATCACAGTCAATTTTTGATTTCTCTGTAGAAGCACCCAAAATTGACAAATATTCGGTACACCGTATTTGCGATAAAAGCATTAATGCTATGCCAGATTTTTTAGAGACTTATTAAAAGTATTTAAGTTTTTATTATAGTTCTTTTCAGAGAAGAGAGATCCCTGGCGATGGCGGCAAGACTTAATAACGAACAGGGACTGATGCTGTACTCTTTGAATGTTATTCCAGTTATTCAATAACATATCATCAGCAACACCGCTTCCGCTATTACCTAAGTCACAGCTAAAAGTGAAAGGGGCTTTATTTATGCGATCACAATCACGTCGGGATGTTGAGTGATTATCCTGACATGTGGAATCAGTCGTCTGCTCACAAAAAGATACGGTATTCATAAGATGTAGCATGTTCTCCATTGCTACTTATTTTAAATTACCTAAATGTTTGACTAATTCAGGCAAGTCCTTTTTTATTAAAAATACACACTCTGTTAGTTAGATAATACTTAAAAAACTTTTGTTAGCGCTTATGAAATTAAAAACAACGTAGCGTGAATCAATAATAACATACTGAATTAAAAGCCGTATTATGGCTCAAGTTTGATCTGGCACAAGCTTTGTATTGTGATAATTAAACCGGCAGCCTGGTAATTTTTCATTATTGTAATATTTTTTACCATTATATAACGAATAACGCCCAGGCCTGCTTTTTCTTTTTACTGGCAATATTGCTTCAGTAATGAGTAATGCTCAGCCTGAATACGATAGCGGTAAACCGGTCGGCCTGTTACGCCATAATGAATACTGGTAAACAGAATATGACAGTTGACCAGCCAAATAAGGTATTTACGGCAGGAAACACGAGATATATTAACCTCGTTTGCCAGTTCATCAGTAGAAAATTCCATTTCCTGGTGTGCGTCAATCCACTGGCACAGTGTGCGCAGCGTTTGCGGTGTCAGCCCTTTTGGCAGACGTCGACTCTCCTGCTCACTGGAGGAACTGCCGTGAATGAGTTGGTCGAGTTCTGACTGTTCATAGTACTGACGCTTTTCCATGGCGATTTTCCGTTGCCGCCAGCCCGTCAGTGCTTCTTCGAAACGAGAAGCCTGAAACGGTTTGATCAGGTAATCGACCACGCCGTAGTGGAGGGAATCTTTGATGGTGGTGGCATCGGCCGCTGAAGATATCACAATGACATCGCATTTGTAGCCCGCGCTGTGCAGGATCGGCAACAGATCTAACCCATTTTCCTTTTGCATGTAAATATCCAGCAAAATCAGGTCAATAGGGTTTTCTCCATTGAAGATGATCTCTTTTGCTTTCTCCAGCGTGGAGGCGGTTCCGCAACAATGAAAGCCAGAGATTTGTGCAACATAGCGGCGATTTAGCTCCGCTACCATCGCATCGTCATCGACAATTAAGACATTGATCATACGAGGGTCCTCTCCCCATCCCAGGGTAACTGTACATAAAATTGTGTAAAGATCCCAGGTTCCGACTCGACGGAAATGTGACCGCCAATACTTTCAACCTGTTGTTTTACTAAAGATAAACCGACGCCACGTTCGGTTCCCTTTGACGAGACGCCTTTCTCAAAAATGTGCGCTATGCGGTCGGGTTCGATGCCCGGACCGTCATCGTTAACTTCGCAGTGTAGAAAACCATGTCGATAATGTAAGGATACGCTGATTTCACCGCCTGGCGTTTGATCGAACGCCTCCAATGCGTTATCGATCAAATTCCCCAATACGGTAATCAACACAGTAACCTGATTTTCGTTGCTGCACTCCGGCAACTGGCTTTCATTACTGATCACCAGGCTGTGCCCTAAATCGGATGTGCGATTCATCTTACTGAGTAAAAAACCTGCAATCACGGGAGATTTAATTTTTCCCAACAGCGAGCCGATCTCTTCCTGATAGTTATTCGCGGTCTTAAGAATATAATCTTCCAGCTGCTTATAACTCTTCAGGTGCAATAATCCCAGAATCACATGTAATTTATTCATAAATTCGTGGGATCGTTCACGGAGTGCGTCTGCGTAGTTGACCATGCCATCCAGTCGTTGCATGAGCTGGCGAACTTCGGTTTTGTCCCTGAAGGTTGAGATGGCGCCGATGATCTTTCCTTTGCTGCGCACCGGGACGGTGTTGATTAACAGCAACCGATCTTTGACGGTGATCTCTTCGTCGCGGCGCGGTTTACCGTCGCGGAGCACTTCGCTGAGATCCACGACCTGCGACCAGGCATGGCTGAGGGTGGAGAGCTGTGCATCGTCCTGGGATTTCCGGTAGGCGAGCAGCTCCTGCGCCGCCTGGTTTATCAATGTCACTTCACCACTGCTGTCGACAGCGATTACCCCTTCTTTCATTGATTGCAGCATGGCCTGGCGCTGTTCAAAAAGTGTGGAGATCTCGTAGGGTTCCAGGCCAAACAGAATGCGTTTTAGCACCCTAACCAGCACGTAAGCGCCTAACAGACCGACCAGTGCACCAAATAACACAGACCAGATAATGCTCCAGCGGCTGTCGTTGATTTGCTCAGTGACCCGACTGAGTTCGAGGCCAATGGCGACGACGCCGATCTGTTTATGGTTTTCGTCATAAATGGGAGTGAATACCCGCAGTGCTTTCGCCAGAAAACCGCGATTGATGGCAACATTTTCTTTTCCCTGTAGGGCCAAAAGGATGTCGTCGCCTTTAAACGGTTTGCCAATGCGTTGCGCTTCGGGATGCGAGTAGCGGGTGCTCTGCATATTGGTAATCACGACAAACAACAAATCGTTGCGCTTGCTTACTGCTTCTGCAATCGCCTGAAGACCGCTTTCTTCGGGCTTTTTCTGTAGCCCGTGGCGAATTTCCGGGGAGTCTGCCAACGTCCGCGCCACCGCCAGCGCTTTGTTCGCCAGTGCGTCACGGGTCATCTGACTGATTTGTGAGAAGTAAATCAGATGGACAACCAACAGCACGGAGAACAGCACGGCGCTGACCATCAATATCACCGTCGTACCGAGTTTCATGGGTCGTTTACGCACAGCGAGGCGTTGCAGGGAGTGTCTCATCGCAGTCCTGAATTCACGAATCGTAAGGGTATTATCCCTGATGGGCCGCGTAATTCAAAGGCGCCAGGTTTTTTCTGGCACCGGAGCAACATAATTAACGACCTGTAAAACCTCGGAATTTGCTGGCTGACCTCCTGAACCCGGTGGACATATTAAGGGGTCAGGAAGACATGGGGCGTTGGGGCGCTGGGATACGGGCCAACCTGAACGTCGGCGCCATACCAGCGGGATAACGTTTCGCGTTGCAAAACGGTGATGGGCGAACCTTCAGAGACGATCCGGCCTTCATACAGTAGCAGGATGCGATCGGCCCACAGTGCCGCCAGATTGAGATCGTGCAACACCACGCAAACGTGAAGATGCCCCTGGCGGGTGAGCGATTTAAGCAGCCGGAGCAAATGCTGCTGATGAAACAGATCCAGCGCAGAGGTGGGTTCATCAAGAAACAGCCAGCCGCGCGGCGAGCCTTCATGCCACAGCTGCGCTAGCGCGCGGGCTAACTGTACGCGCTGTTGCTCGCCGCCGGACAGCGCGGCATAGCGTCTTCCCGCCAGCGACAGACATTCGGTCAACTGCATCACCTGATGAATTACCGACGGTTCCGGTTGTTGTGTCCAGGGCATACGCCCCATCCCAATGACGCTTTCGACTGGCCAGTCGAAACCCATCTGCGTTTTCTGGAGCATCACGGCGCGGTAGCGCGCAAGGGTTTGCGCTGACCATTGCGCCAGCGGTTTGCCTGCTAACAGACAGCGACCGCGCGCGGGGGGGATATAGCCTGTAAGGAGCCGTAGCAACGTTGATTTTCCCGCGCCGTTGGGGCCAATAAGCGCCAGCAACTCCCCCTGCGTAAGGGTAAGAGAAACCTCACGAATCACGGGTCTGTTGGCGACCGCGTAGCCTATCTCTTCTGCAATGAGGCGTTCAGTCATGCTGTCCTCCCTGGCGAAAAATAAGCCACAGGAACCAGGGCGCCCCCAACATGCTGGTCAGGAGTCCGACCGGCATTTCTGCCGGGGCAACCAGCGTGCGGGCGAGCGTATCGGCAACGAGTAACAAGAACGCGCCGGCCAGCACCGAACCCGGGATCACTGCCCGATGGTCCGCGCTTAACCCCATGCGAACCACATGCGGAACAACCAGACCGATAAAACCAATGACTCCGCTGATGGCGACTGCCGCAGCGACCAGCAATGCGCTGCAGACCAGTAAAATACGCTGAACAGTGCGTACATCGACCCCCAGATAGTGGGCCTCTTCTTCGCCTAACTGCAGGAGGTTAAGCGTGGCGGCAAGACGCCAGATGATCAATACCGTGGGGAGCATCAGCGAGGTCACCGCCAGCAGCGTTGACCACTGCGCCTGACCGAGGCTCCCCATTCCCCACAGTGACAACTGGCGGAGTTGCGCATCGTTACTGAGCCACGACAGAACGCCTACCGCCGCGCCGCACAAGGCATTGATGGCGATGCCGACGAGCAGTAGCCGTGACAGCGAACCATGATGTTGTCGGCTGAGAAGAAAAATCACCATCGTCGCCATTAGCGCCCCAACGAACGCCGCCAGCATCGGGGCGTAAAGCATCAGCAGCGGAGACAAGGTGAACGGCAGCACCACCCACAGCGCAACCGCGAAAGCCGCGCCGCTGCTGATCCCGAGAAGGCCGGGGTCGGCAAGAGGATTGCGAAAAAGCACCTGCATGACACACCCTGCTAACGCCAGCGAACCGCCGACAACCAGTGCGAGCAGCACTCTGGGCAAACGAATGGTCAACCAAATCTGGCGTAAGGCATCATCGCCTTCACGCCAGAGCAGGTTCACCGGCAGGCGCAGAGCGCCAAAACCGCTCGCCAGAACTGTCGCCAGCGCCAGCATCAGCGCCAGTGTATACAGGGAGAACGTGATATGCCTTGGCATCAGGGCAATGACTCCGCTTTGCCGCGTAACTGCTGGATAGCTTGTGGCGTGCGCACGCTAAAGCCGAGGAGCGCCATGTCATCGACCGCCAGTACCTGCTTATGGCGACCGGCTGGTGTTTGCGCCAGTCCGGGCAGTTTCCACAAGTTTTCTTCGCCGCCCAGCGCCGCCAGTCCTTCCTGGGGGATCACCACAAGATCAGGCTGGCTGGCGATGATCCCTTCCTGCGAAAGCGGCTGGTAGCGAGAGAACCCCTGCATGGCGTTTTGTAATCCCGCCGCGCGAATAGCGGCGTCAGCCCCCGTTTGCTGGCCCGCCGCCATCGCACTCATCCCGCCGTGATTCAAAATAAACAGCACGCGCTTATTGAGCGGTGTTGTTGGCAGGGCCGTGATTTCCTGCTGTAACGATTTTCGCAGTTCCTCGCCTTGTGCAACCCGGTGAGTGGCCTTTGCGATGATCTGAACTTTCTCATCAATGACGCTGAGATCGTTGCGACCCGGTAGAGTAATCACCTGAACCTTGCTGTGCTCAAGTTGTTTGAGAACCAGCGAAGGCTGCGCCTGGCTGTTGGCCAGCACAAGCGTGGGGCGCATAGCGAGGAGTCCCTCGGCATTGAGTTGGCGAAGATAACCCACATCAGGCAGGGAAGTGGCCTCCTCAGGCCACTGGCTGGTGCTGTCGCGTGCGACAAGCGAGGACTGCGCCCCGAGCGCATAGACGATCTCGGTTACATCCCCTCCAAGGGTGACGATCCTATCTGACGAGGCTGCAAGCACGCTCAGCGGCAGTGCGACAATCAGGGCGAGCCATTTTTTCATGCCGCCAGTCCTTTTGGCGCAAGGGCATCTATCTGCTTACGCCATTGTGATTGCTCTGGCTCGCCTTCAGTCCGTTGACCGTAGAGTTGGGCAATTTGCGTGCCGTCATGCGCAAAGAGTTCGAGGCTGGTAACGTGACCGTCAGCAGTAGGTTTTCGCGTTACCCAGCTCTCGGCAATCTTTTCTTCCAGCAGATGCAGCGTAAAGGTCGGATTAAATATGTTCAGCCAACCTTTCATCGGCACCACTTTTTCAACGACGCCAGTGAAGATTTGTACACATCCTTTGTTACCGACGAAGACCATAATTTCATTGCCATCATGGCGGGCGGCGTTAAGGATTTCAGCCAGCGCGCTGTTCGGCACCTTGCAGGCCAGATCGTCAGAAACCTGTTCAAACGCCTGCTGACGGGTCAGATTGTGGCGTTTTAACAGCGTGAAGAACTGGTGAACGTCGGTCATCGCACGCCACTCTTTTTCAACGGTTCCCGCATCTGCCTGCGGCGCACTGGCGGGGGCGTCGGCCACTTTCAACGCCAGCGGCGGGTTCTCTTCGGTGATAAAACGATGCAAAACGCCATTCCATGCCGGGATTTCCGTGTTGTCGGTCGCGTACACTTTCAGTACAGCATCCCCATGATAATCAAAGAATTGAATGCTTTGGCGCTCACCGCGGGCGCTCGTTTCTTTGACATGGAACACCCAGGCCCACTGATTCAGAAACAGGCGCAGATCGAGCGCGCGAGGGTTAAGCACCAGCCCGGCATGGCCGCTCAGATGCTGGTGGGTGAAGGCGCCAACCTGTTCATGTACCGCGTACTCGTTGCGGCAAATGCATTTTGTTTCGCCAACGGCTTCCAACGCGGCGAGGAGTTCGCGGATGTCGCCGTGCAGTCGCCAGGCATCATGGCCGACGCGGGCAAACGCCAGTTCGGCTTCGCTGATATTCATCAGACCCGCGATATCACGCGCATATTTCCCCGGATTCTGTTCTTTTAGCTCAAGCCAGCGTGTGTAGTGATTCATTGTCTCTTCCTTCCTGATAATGGCCCCGGCGAACCGGGGCGCGATGATTACCATTGATAGCTCACGAAAACCTTGCCGTTACGACCGTCCTGCGGGATGCCCTGCGGCGACCAGTACTCTTTATCGAAGGCGTTACCCAGTACCAGCGTCGTCGTCATGCCTTTCAGTGCGTGTTGGCCCTGGTAGCTGACGTAAAAATCGTTCACGGCATAGCCCGGCTGTTTCGTGTATTCGCTGCTGATGTGCGTTGAGCGATCGGCAAAGGTGCCAACCCAGCCAACGGAGAAACCGCTTTGCGCCACCGGTACGTTGAGCTTGCTGGTGACGGTGTCCGGGTTAATGCTGGAGATATATTCGCCGGTGTCCGTATCTTTGCCTCGCGTACGGTTGTAGGCGACATCAAGGCTGAACAGGTCGGTTGTGTATTTTGTCATCACATCCCAGCCCCAGATTTTGGCGTTCGGGACGTTGTAAGACATCGTAGTGGCTGCAGCTAAGTCGACGGCCGTGGAGATATAATCCTTCGCGTTGGTATCAAAGTAGCTGGCCTTAAACTCCAGCGCGTCGTTGGACAGCATCAGGTCGTTAAAGCGCAGCCCAAAACCATATTCCTGCGTTTCGTTCGTTTCCGGGCGCAGATTCGGATTCGGTATCCAGTAGTTAGTGTAGAAGTTGCCGATAGAGAAGTGTTTTGAGTCGTTATACATTTCGCCCATTGTCGGCGCGCGGAATGCCTGAGCGTAAGAACCAAACAACATCAGCCAGTCGGTGGGGCTAATGGTCATCCCGGCACGCGATGACCATTTGTCGGCATCGACGTCATCATAACCGTCGCTGCTGCCGCGATAGTTGTCATAACGTGTGCCGCCTAGCAGGGTAACGGGCAGATCGCGTAGGGTGATTTCATCCTGTAACCAGCCTGAGCTGAAGTCGATTTTCGCTTCCGGGAATCCGGTCGTGGCTCCGCCTGGATGCTGCTCCTGGCGGTAATATTCTCCACCATACGTCAGCAGATGAGAGGCAAAAGAGTCGCTGAAAAGGCGGCTGCGGTTTTCCGCTTTTCCTCCTTTGGTCGTTTGCTTGCGAAATTCACCGGTGCTGTCGATATTCTGCGTGTTGATGCGGGCTTCAGACCAGTATGCTTTGACATCGGCGTTCAGCCAGTCATTGCCTTGCGGAGCGAGTTTATAAGACATCTGCATATCACGCTGGATCGTCGAGCGATCCACCATCGGATTACTGCCGCTTGTGGCTTCAATGGTCTGCGGATTCTTCGGCTCCTGCGCGGCATTATTGTAATAGCGCAATGAGCCGCTCAGCGACTGCGCATCGTTAATCTGCCAGGCGCCTTTTGCCAGCATATTATTGATGGACTCATCGTTGGGCGCGGTCGAACCATCACCCTGACGTAAATCGCCGCGATCGCGGCTGGACCATGCCACCAGACCGTCCAGATTCTCTGTGCGACCGAAAGCGCTGGCACCCATCCCCAGACTGTGATCGCCAGTGCCGCCCGTACCAAAGACGCGGAATCCGCTGTTTTGTCCTTCCTGGAGTAGATCTTTGGCATCGGCGGTCTCATAGGCGATGACGCCGCCCAGCGCGCCGCTACCGTACAGCAGCGCTGAAGGCCCGCGCACGACTTCAATACGCTTAATCAAGGCCGGGTCGAGAAACGTGCTGTTGAGATGCCCGGTGTCGGTTCCCTGGCGCACACCGTCAACCAAAATCAATACACCGCGGCGATCATAGCCACGCAGGTTAACATCCTGACCGTTTGTACGCCCCGTCCCGTTTAGGGTGATGCCGGGAATGGTACGCAGCAGGTCGGCAGCAGAACTGGCGGTCTGGTTTTCGGGATCGGCGGTATCAATAACACTGACCATCATTGGTGCATCGAAAGTGCTGCGGGCGTTACCGGTCGCGGTGACGGTCATATCATCTGTGGTTGCGTAGGCTGCCCCAGGTAAGGCGCTGGCGATGATGATCGCCAGTAGCGATGGGCGCAAAGAGGCAGATTGCAGGCGTAGCATAACAACTCTCCATAAGGAAATTGAAAAGTGCTGGCTGCCTGGGGTGACCTGGGTGGCTGGCGAAACAGGATGTTTTATTTAGTCAGGATCAGCTTTCCGGATTGCGTCTGGCGCAGCAGGTAATGTTGACCTTTATGTTCAATCAGCACCCATCCCTCTTCGCCAAGCAGCATCTTGCTGTCTATCTGGCGCTTAGCGCGAGAAGGGGAGAGCGGCGTAGTGTCTTTAATGTGTTGTGCTGCCATAGTGTTAAGCATACCAGGCACGTCCGTTACAAAAATGATAATGCGAATGATTATCATGAAGATCAAATTTTGGTTCAAGCGTTATTTCGCGAAATTGTGTCTGGATCAATTTTGCCAGAGGAGGAACGTCGGGCCACCCTGGGGTGGAGCCGGTGTAGGGGAAAGGTTCCATGTTGTCAAAAGCCCCGTCCCGATCGGGATACGATATTTTCCTCGCGTTTGAATTGCACTGGTGTGCTGTTGGCGTTCTGTTCCTGATCCTGGAACATGAAATTTAATGATGAAGTCTCTGGCTTTATGACCATTTTGGAATAATAGTATTCACTGTTTTGCATCTTTTAATTGTTTATCTTTTTTGTGGTTTTGGTACTCTTTTAAACATTCATCAGGACGGCCCCTGAGTGGAATTAGTGCATATTTTATAAGTCAGTTTTTGAATAACATGCTAATTGTTTTGTTTTGCCAAATAGTTTAATTAACCTGGTGTGTTGGTATTATATTATTAAAATAAACATTAACTCCACAATAAAATGCCATGATACTGAATGATATCTGGGTGTATATAGTTTCATATCATAACTTTATAGCGCTAATGATTGTTTGTTCAATCATTTAAAATACTTATATTTTATGTTGTTATATGAGAGGCTAATTGAGTGAACATTGAGAATATTGAAATGCTTGAAAAACATGATTTTGAATATTTGAAAAATATTGATTTTAATTCTGCACTCTACTTTTCTGCTGTAATGAGCTATAAGACGATATTTAATGCTAGTGTAGTGTTGAACTGTTCAGCACCAACAGTAAGTATAATGCTTAAACGCTTTTGTTCATACTTTCCCGTACCACTTTTTGAAAGAGAAGGACGTTGCCTGCGTCCAACTAAGTACGCGGTAGAGCTGGATAAAATGATTGGAGAAACCTTTTTGAAGTTTGCTCTGGCGGTGAATGACGACTCCCGTAAAACTAAAGGCGTTTGAATGAGTATTACGGTGTGCTCATCACAACAGGCCTGCGTTTAATGACATTACGATAAGCGGGTGTTACGGTTTGTTTTCCTGTGCCATTAGCTCAATAATATAATCTAACGATGATTGTACACGGAACGGCAGGTTCTTCCGGCTTCTATAAATGACATAGCAATCAATATAAATGCCCCATTCTGGGGGCAGGACGGCCTGTATTCCGGTAGTATCTTTCAGGAGTAAATCGGACGTGACCATGTACCCCATCCCATTTCGACAGCAGTTGATGGCGGTGTAAATATTGTCAAATTTTAGTTTTCCCGTAACAGCGACCGATTTTACTTCTGCCGTCTCTGCATTCGCAAACTCAAAAATATTCTCGTAACTATTATTCGCCATCGAACTTAGCAAAATGAAAGGATGGCGGGATAGCTCATCTGGCGTCGTGAAGGGATGCTGTTCATGGAATTCCGGGGTTGCAAACACATCCATCCGTATGCGCTTGACTTTCCTTGCGATCAGATTCTGATTATGTGGTGGTGAATAGGAAATCAGCATATCGCAGGAATTATTAAAGCTTACGCCTTTAAAGTAATCGGCTTTATAGTGATTAGACGTTGTTATTGTTACATTCAAATCGGGGAATCGTTGAAATAACGTCGGCAGAATGTTTTCTGCAAGATAGACCTGCATACCTGAAGGGGAAAAGATGTTTACTTCGCCAGAGGGGGCTTTTTTATAATGATCAACCAATTCAAAGAGCTCATCGTTTTCCATGATGTGCTTTCTAATACGAGGTAACAGCGTTTCGCCAAAAGCGGTCAGCCTGACAGGACGGCTCTCCCGATCAATTATTTTGATTCCTAACGTTTCTTCTACGGCCGCAATGCTTTTACTGATGCTGGCCTGAGTCAGACCAGCATTTTTCGCAGACAGACTGAAACTTTTCGTTTCAACAAGATCCAGCAGTATTTTTAAGTCTCTGATTTTTAATTGTTTCATTATGTCGGTTCTGTAAACATTGTGCCTTGTTTCCAGTGTAGATGATCTACGACCTGAAATAATTACCCGACATCACAAGGCACAATGAACAGTTTAATGGTCCAGATAGAGGTAATGCATCCAGCTGGTCATACGCAGTAATACTTTTCGCATAATGGCCACATGAGTAAAATGATCTGAGTAGACGGCAACTTGCGCGTATATACCATCCGGTAAAGCATCAATATTCTCATCAGGGTTCAGATCAATGAGGGCAAGCACTCCTTCACTACCCGGCGTGGCGGTCAATGATTGCAATGTCCCTTGAGCCTGATATGAACCACCTGGAATCGCCGGAAGCACCCCTGCCAGTTTTCCTGTAAAGACCTGGCCCGGTAAAGAGTTGAACACGATCTCGGCTTCATCTCCGGGTTTTAAACGCAACAATGAATTCTGGCGGAATTGTGCGACGATCTGTCGTTTTTGTTTGGGAATAAACACCATTACCGGACGCAGTGGTAACGCCGCCGCGAAAGTACCTGGACGAATCAATACCTGAGTGGCGTAGCCATCGCTCGGCGCACGGACAACACTCTGCTCTAAATCATATTTTGCTTCAGCAAGTTGGGCGCGCAGGCTGGCAACTTGCGATTGCTCGCCATTGAGAAGACTATCAAGCTGGCTTTTGATTTGCGCTTGCTCTGCAACGGATGACTTTACTGCCGCATCCTGAGCGAGGTAGCTTTGCCGGGCATGATCGATATCGCTTTCTGAAAACGGATTCACCTTCGCCTTACTGCCCTGTAAATAGCGTTGGTAATCTTTGTACAAACGATCGCGCAGCGCCGTTGCTGTCGCCGTATTCGCAATAGCTTCATCCAATTGTGCCTGTAGCGAATCAGCATTATGGATTGCGGTGACAAGGTCGGCTTCAAGTCTTGCAACGCGGGCCTGGAAGCGTGTCGGATCCAGTTCAAAAAGGACTTCGCCTTTTTTGATCAGTTCGTTTGGCTTATCCGTAACTGTACGCACAATACCCGTCACCTGTGGCGCAATTGGCACGGATATCACTGCTTTTTGCGCCTTAAAGGTATAAGGGTGGTTATAGTTCATTAACAGAATCAGGGCGCCAACCAAAAAGATTCCGCCCAGCGCAGCTGTTGGGATACTCCATTTATTGACAGGAATCTTGAATATTTTAAAGACCAGCCAGGCCAAAGCCACGTAAGTCAGAATAATTAATAAATCCACAATTAATTGCCTTGAGTGTTATCAGTGTCAGCGTGTTGTTGTTGCTTTTTCAATTGCCGTTCAAGTTCGGCAATTCGCAATTGCAGATTTTCATACTGCGGTTGTTGCGCAGTCTGCATTCCCCATCCACGATCGGGTCGATACAACGTGGCCCAAATCCACAAAAACGGCCACAGGACATGTAACGTGAACAGGCTTACCCATCCGGCAACATGTATGGCATCGGCATGCGGGTGGTTACGTTTTTTGGCGATTTCGTAAGGAATGTCATGAATGATAATGACACCGTAAAAAATTATCAGGAACACCAGGATTAAAACGCCAAGTGCAAAATAATTAAGGAACATACTATTCCTCCTCCCTCCGTCGGGTTGGTAAAACTAAGCTCGACCCATCTTCTTTCTTTGACGTATCACCCCTGAGTTATGGTTTTGGGGGAATAGTACCAAGGGGGGCAGCGTGGTTATGTCTCACGGGATGATAAATCCCGATATATTGTTTTGAGTCAGTACGGTTTTAGTGAATATTCTGTTAATTTTACTTGCTTCGATAATGTCTTACTTAATGGTAATGAAAGCAGGATACCTTATTCAATATGTCTCGCTAGAGTTAATCGTTTAGAATTATGGAACGATTTAAGTATATGGAATATAATGATTATAATTAAATTGCACGGTGAGTTTTTAATCGCTATTTTGTAAATGTTTCATAAGGATCTTCAAGTAAGAGAAAGGATTCTTTTTTCTGTGTTGATGATGTTTATGAAATGTGAGTAAATGTGCCTGAAAGAGAAATAAATAATTACTATTTTTAACACATCATTTGACCGCCGCCCGTGCGGTCTTTTTTTTATGCATTATTTTTTTGAGTATATATCGCTGTGTAAAGCACCGGGAAGGGCATAAATTATTGCAATAAATTCTGGAGTGGATAGCGTTAGAGAACAATCGTTTTGTACTGGGAATGTAGTTAATAACTCTGCTTAGATTTCAGTTGTAAAATCTTCTGCTGTTATACCTGATTTTCTAAGTGCGCCAGGGGTTATATTATACTTTTTGCGAAATGCCCGACAGAATGATTGCTGTGAGCTGTATCCTGCGTTTAAGGCAATATTTAGTATAGTATTCTGTGAGTTTATTATTTCGAGTGCAGAATGATTCAGGTAGATATCTTTTATAAAGCGCCCAAGCGATATTCCCGTGTGTGCTTTAAAAAAAGATTGTAGATAAAACTTTGAAAATCCAGAAATAGTGACAAGATCATCAATCTGCAACTTGTCTTCAGGTCTTTCATTAATCAATGCGATCAGTTGGTTGGAGACTTCTTTTGTAAATAAATTGTTTTTTGAACATGCCATCTATTCTTTGTTCCTACTGACTGTACACTGTTGATGTATTCAATAATCATATAATGCAATATCAATAACAACGATTATTTTCCGAAAATCCAGACTGGCGCAGCCTTTTTTTTGTGATGAATTTCGCATATTTTTATTGTTTCTATTTTTGATGGAATGTTAATTGTTTAATTAATTTAAACTATTTGGTTTTCCTGTGTGGATGAATTACCCTTAATATTGATTAAAGCGAAGTGTGCAAGATTATATATGGTGGAAAGTGTAATGAAAGAGATTCTGCGTCATGCGCTACCCCTTTCTACTTTTTATCAACATTTTTTCTTCTCAATTATCTAACGTTTTATATTAGAGATAATTAATGAAGTTGACGTTTATTCTGCCTGCGCCTCCAGGAACTGTATGGGTCGTTATATCTATTTTGTCAGTGATGATTTTATTATTCTTGACAGTATTACGTTAACTGTTCATATAGTTATCATGTCTGGCGTGTTGTGAGTGATGTAAGTCATTTGAGGTCACAGGAAATACCATTGACTTTTCCACTTTGGCATAGAACAGACATACATATTTTGAGTGACTATCTGGTTCTTCCAAAATAAACACAAGTGCTTAAGTGTGATAACCAGTGATGACGAGGGATATATGAAAAAGATAATTGCTGGAGCGCTAGTCGCTGTTTTGTCTTTCAGTGCGCAGGCTGCGGAAATGATGCTGCAAAAAGACTTTGAGAAAGTCGCTGATCAGTATGTCAACGTCGGTGAGATTTCTACATCAGGTACGACCAGTACGGCTGAGGCGAAATCTGAGCTTTCTAAAAAAGCAGATGAAAAAGGGGGAGAGATTTTCGTGATGTCTTCTGGCAACACTAATAACAAGATCCACGGAACTGCCAACGTTTACCGGAAAAGGTGAGCCTGAACTGACCCATCCCAGAGGAAGAACCTCATTCGGCGATGTTCGGCAGCGACAGAAACAGAATAAATGGGAAGAAAAGGCCTGGTGCGGGCTGAACCTCATCAAACAAGAACCCGCCTTTTCGGCGGGTTCTTTACATTTATAGTGTGCAGGGCTCTCTATATAGAAGCGTTGGTTTTAATCACAGACTGGGGCGACAAACGCAAAATCGCTATCTGTCTCTCAACACATCTCCAGCCACCCATAGCCACTTACAGTGTCCTTCTTCCCGCGTCGGTAAAATCAGGGGACGCCTGGTGATAGGAATAGATCGCTGCCTAAAAGCAAGAACCAGCCTTATTAAGGGGGCGCTATAAAGTGGTTGTACTGGCGCTGGGCTAACGCCGCAGGCATCGCACCGCAGATTATCGCGCTGTTCCCAGAGGGGCTGCTGCGATGAACATATATATGAAGGAAAAAATGAGTGTCCTTTATATATAAATGACGTGTCTCAGCAGCATAGATACACACACCGTGAGTTGTTGCGGATGGAAATATCGACATCTTTGTGGATAACTCTGTGTGTAAATGGGTATAAGGCGGGGTTTTGCTGTGGAATGCAGCAGTCAGTCATTTTTCTGTCATTTAAGGGTTGCGGGCGTCAGAGAACTCCCTATAATGCGCCTCCATCGACACGGCGGATGTGAATCACTTCACACAAACAGCCGGT
>NZ_NRDO01000041.1 GCF_010231475.1 Citrobacter sp. NCU1
GTCACGGCATCACATTCTGTTAAACCTAAGTTTAGCCGATATACACAACTTCAACCTGACTTTATCGTTGTCGATAGCGTTGATGCGAGCGCCATAAACCGAGGTCTATGGCGCTCGCTAACGCTTATTGTTATTACAGTTTTGCGCTGACCCAGCCTTTCACACTGGCTAACGCTGCAGGCAGAGCTGCAGCATCCGTACCACCGGCTTGCGCCATGTCCGGACGACCGCCACCTTTACCGCCCACCTGCTGAGCGACCATACCTACCAATTCTCCGGCTTTCACACGGTCGGTCACATCCTTAGACACGCCCGCAATCAGAGAAACCTTACCTTCAACTACCGTTGCCAGAACGATAACCGTCGACCCCAGTTGATTTTTCAGATCATCAACCATGGTACGCAGCATTTTCGGTTCAACACCCTCAAGCTCGCTGACCAGCAGCTTGACGCCGTTGATATCAACCGCGTTGCTGGAAAGATTCGCACTCTCCTGCGCCGCAGCCTGTTCCTTCAACTGCTGTAACTCTTTTTCAAGCTGACGCGTACGTTCCAGCACAGAACGAACCTTATCACCCAGATTCTGACTATCGCCTTTCAGCAACTGTGCGATATCGTTTAAGCGATCGCTTTCCGCATGCAGAGTCGCGATGGCGCCTTCACCGGTGACCGCTTCAATACGGCGAACACCTGCCGCCGTCCCGGACTCGGAAACAATACGGAACAGACCGATATCCCCTGTACGGCTTGCGTGCGTACCGCCGCACAACTCGGTAGAGAAATCGCCCATGCTCAGTACGCGAACACGATCGTCATACTTCTCGCCAAACAGCGCCATTGCCCCTTTCGCTTTCGCCGCGTCCAGATCCATGACATCCGTTTCGACCGGCAGGTTGCGACGAATCTGCGCGTTTACCAGGTCTTCTACGGCACGGATTTCTGACGGTTTCATGGCTTCATTATGGGAGAAATCGAAACGCAGAATTTTATCGTTAACCAGAGAACCTTTCTGCGCCACATGCGTGCCCAGGATCTGACGCAAGGCCGCATGCATCAGGTGCGTTGCGGAGTGATTCAGACGAATACGCGCGCGACGAACATCATCCACATCGGCCTGCACGCCGTCGCCCACTTTCAGAGAACCCGCAGAGAGCTTACCGAGATGACCAATCGCCTGGCCATATTTCTGCGTGTCGCTCACCGCAAATGCAAAGCCTGCGCCTTTCAGTTCGCCTTTATCGCCAACCTGACCACCGGATTCAGCGTAGAACGGAGTCTGATCCAGAACGACAACCGCTTCCTGCCCTGCGTTAATCACATCTACCGCTTTACCATCAACGAACAGCGCGGTGACTTTAGCGCTCAGTTCCAGATGGTCGTAGCCTTTAAACTCTGATGCGCCATCAACGCGAATCATCGCATTGTAGTCTGCGCCAAAACCGCTGGCTTCACGCGCACGACGACGCTGTTCTTCCATGGCGGCTTCAAAACCTGCTTCATCCACTTTGATATTGCGCTCACGGCAAACGTCCGCCGTCAGGTCAACCGGGAAGCCGTAGGTGTCATACAGACGGAATGCGGTTTCGCCGTCCAGCGTGTCGCCGGTCAGCTTCGCCAGTTCGTCGTCCAGCAGCGCCAGACCACGCTCCAGTGTGCGGGCAAACTGCTCTTCTTCGGTTTTCAGTACTTGTTCAACCTGAGCCTGTTGACGCTTCAGCTCTTCGCCTGCAGATCCCATCACCTCTACCAGCGGGCCAACCAGCTTGTAGAAGAAGGTCTCTTTCGCACCCAGCATGTTGCCGTGACGGACCGCACGACGAATGATTCGACGCAGCACATAGCCACGGTTTTCGTTCGACGGAACAACGCCATCTGCAATCAGGAATGCGCAGGAACGGATATGGTCAGCGATAACGCGCAGCGACTTGTTGTTGAGATCTGTCGCGCCGGTAACCTTCGCAACCGCCTTAATCAGCGTGCTAAACAGGTCAATTTCATAGTTGGAGTTAACGTGTTGCAGCACCGCCGCAATACGTTCCAGCCCCATACCGGTATCAACAGAAGGCTTCGGCAGGGGTTCCATAGTGCCGTCAGCCTGACGGTTGAACTGCATGAAGACGATGTTCCAGATCTCAATGTAGCGATCGCCATCTTCTTCTGCGCTTCCCGGAGGACCGCCCCAGATATGGTCGCCGTGGTCATAGAAAATTTCGGTGCACGGGCCGCACGGACCGGTGTCGCCCATCTGCCAGAAGTTGTCAGACGCATAGGCCGCACCTTTGTTATCACCAATGCGGATGATACGTTCGCGCGGAATGCCGACTTCTTTTTCCCAGATTTCAAAGGCTTCATCGTCGGTTTCGTAGACAGTTACCCACAGACGATCTTTTGGCAGGGCAAACCAGTTTTCACCGGTCAGAAGCTCCCACGCATATTGAATCGCGTCGTGTTTGAAGTAGTCGCCGAAGCTGAAGTTGCCCAGCATTTCGAAGAAAGTATGGTGACGTGCAGTGTAACCGACGTTTTCCAGATCGTTGTGTTTACCGCCCGCGCGCACACAGCGCTGCGAGGTGGTTGCGCGGGAATAATTACGCTTATCGAGCCCAAGGAAAACATCCTTGAACTGGTTCATCCCGGCGTTGGTAAACAACAAAGTTGGGTCATTGTTTGGAACCAGGGAGCTGCTGGCAACTACCTGATGTCCTTTACTATGGAAAAAGTCGAGAAACGCCTGACGGATCTCAGCGGTGCTCTTGCTCATAATTATCCTGAAATCAATCTACACTTCATCCTTCAAACCGCCTCTGTGTTGGCTGCGCTTGTTCACCCCAGTCACTTACTCCAGTAAGCCCCTGAGGATTCACTCACTTGCCGCCTTGATGCGACTTGAATGATTTTGTGTATTTAAGGAATATTCGTCGCAGACGGCGGTCATCCTGAAACAACCATCGCCTGAACGGAAAAAAGTGGGAATAAGATAAGTTTTCTTTACGGGGAAGTAAAATCCCGTATGTGCTCAATCATCAAAATTTCGCCATATATCCTGAATATCTTCCATCAGGTAGCCACGATAGAGCAAGAAACGCTGAATCTTCACCTTTTCTGAAAAGTCTGTCGGCAGGGGATCGCCGTATTTCCGAAAGGCCTGGTCGCGCGCACGCTCGCACCAGTCAATCTCGCATTCACGCATAGCCTTTTCCGTTGCTTCCCGTGCGATTCCCTTCTGATTCAGTTCCTGGCGTATCCGTGCCGGCCCATAACCTTTGCGGCTACGACTGGCGATAAAGCGTGTGACAAACCGATTGTCATCAAGATAATGGTGCTCATAACACCAGGCGATAACCCGTTCATAGTCCTCTGCAGTCGCGTCGATTTCTTCCGGCCCATTTTTGCCCATCACCGGCGCAGAGAGCTTACGGCGCAACTCTTGTTCACTGTGGTCACGTACCGCCAGAATACGAACTGCACGATCCAACAGACGGGAATAAGCGGGTCGGCGCGGTGTAGATTCGCTCATAACAACCTTCGAAAAATAAAATGCAAAAAGGGCCGCATAAATGCAGCCCTCTGATTATAAGCCGGATAAAAACGTCAGAGCGTCACTATCAGGCACGGTTAACGATTAAAAATCTTCGTTGGTTTCCGCAACGTCTGCACCATCATCAACGGAGAAATCTGGCGTTGAATCCTGGTTGTTCAGCAGCATTTCGCGTACTTTCTTCTCGATTTCTTTCGCCGTCGCCGGATTCTCTTTCAGCCAGTTTGTTGCATTCGCTTTGCCCTGACCGATCTTCTCGCCGTTATAGCTGTACCAGGCACCGGCTTTCTCGATCAGCTTCTCTTTCACGCCCAGGTCAACCAGTTCGCCATAGAAGTTGATGCCTTCACCGTAGAGGATCTGGAACTCAGCTTGTTTAAACGGTGCCGCGATTTTGTTCTTCACGACTTTAACGCGGGTCTCGCTACCGACTACGTTGTCGCCCTCTTTCACCGCGCCAATACGACGGATGTCCAGACGAACAGAAGCGTAGAATTTCAGCGCGTTACCACCGGTGGTGGTTTCCGGGTTACCGAACATCACGCCAATTTTCATACGGATCTGGTTGATGAAGATCAGCAGTGTGTTGGACTGTTTCAGGTTACCCGCCAGCTTACGCATCGCCTGGCTCATCATACGTGCCGCGAGGCCCATGTGAGAGTCGCCAATTTCGCCTTCGATTTCCGCTTTCGGCGTCAGCGCCGCAACGGAGTCGACCACGATAACGTCAACAGCACCCGAACGCGCCAGCGCGTCACAGATTTCCAGTGCCTGCTCACCGGTATCCGGCTGAGAACACAGCAGATTGTCAATATCGACACCCAACTTACGGGCATAGATCGGGTCCAGCGCGTGTTCTGCATCGATAAACGCACAAGTTTTACCTTCGCGCTGCGCTGCGGCGATAACCTGCAGCGTCAGGGTTGTCTTACCGGAAGATTCCGGTCCGTAGATTTCGACGATACGCCCCATCGGCAGACCGCCCGCACCCAGCGCGATATCCAGTGAAAGCGAACCGGTGGAGATCGTTTCCACATCCATGGAACGGTCTTCACCCAGGCGCATGATGGAGCCTTTACCGAATTGCTTTTCGATCTGGCCCAGTGCTGCCGCCAACGCTTTCTGTTTGTTTTCGTCGATAGCCATTATTACTCCTGTCATGCCGGATGAAACCGGATAATGAATTCTGTTCTGTTGACGCAATTATACTGTATGGTCATACAGTATCAAGTGTTTTGTAGAAATTGTTGCCAGAGGGTTTGCAGCGCGTAAGCCGTCGCCTGACGACGCACAGCCTCGCGGTCGCCGCTGAAACATTCCCGACGCGTAATCCCTTCGCCGCTGGCGCTGGCAAAGGCAAACCAGACCGTACCAACGGGTTTTTCTTCGCTGCCGCCTTCTGGCCCGGCAATTCCGCTTATCGAGACCGCGAAGTGCGCTCTGGCGGCTTTTAGCGCGCCAATCGCCATTTCCACCACCACGGGTTCACTGACCGCGCCATGCTGGGTCAGCGTCTCTTCGCGAACGCCAATCATCTGCGCTTTTGCTTCATTGCTGTAGGTGACAAATCCGCGTTCAAACCAGGCGGAACTCCCGGCAATATCGGTAATGGCTTTCGCCACCCAACCGCCCGTACAGGATTCCGCTGTCGTTACGGTGGCGCCGCGTGCTTTTAACGCCTGCCCCACCCGTTCACTTAACTGCATCAGTTCACTGTCAGTCATTCCGACCTCTGTCAGTTAAAAAATATGCCGGACAAGATACCACTTCCCTCAATGAGATGGGGATGAGGTGACGATTTTACGAGCCGTATTCCGAAAAAATGCCAGCCGCCCACTTATGCAGGGCGAGAGAGGTAACGCCGCGCTTAAAAACGATATAGTGTGGTTCAATGTTGCACGGATGAAGAGAGCTCGCGAATGGCATTAGACAAAACGGAAGTCCCTACCCACCAGAAATTAAAGCAACACCATCAAATGCGGCTATGGCTAATCATTGGCGGCGTATGTTCTTTAGGAATGGGCGTGCTGAACATTATATCGTCCGGATATCTTGAACCTTATGATGGCGGCCAAATTATCTTAGGCTTGGGGTGTCTTGGATATAGTCTGGCAATATCAAAGAAAATATCCCAGTTGCGTGTAGAGAGTCGGTCAGAAAAACAGTGATAAAACCAGCATAGGGAAGTTCGCGCTTCCCTATGCAAAAACAGATTACTGCACGCGTGCCAGCGCGACGGCCTGACCAAGTTGCCAGACCGCCATGGCATAATGGGTGCTGTGGTTATAGCGGGTAATGGCGTAGAAGTTCGGTAAACCGTACCAGTACTGGTAGCCAGTACCGATATCAAGACGCAACAAGCTGGCCTTTTGATGATGCCCCAGCGACTGCTGCGGCGTTAACCCGGCAGCGGCAAGTTGGGAGATGCTGTACTGGGTTTTAAAACCATTCGCAAGGCCTGGCGCCTGGCCGTTGGCCATTACCGCCACCGTATCGCCTTTCTCCCAACCGTGTCCTTTAAAGTAGTTTGCAACGCTACCGATGGCATCGACCGGATCCCACAGGTTGGTATGACCGTCGCCGTTGAAGTCGACCGCATACTCTTTGTAGGAGGAGGGCATAAACTGTCCGTAACCCATCGCGCCCGCAAAAGAACCTTTCAGATCCAGCGGATCATCTTGTTCGTTACGCGCCATCAGTAAGAAGGTTTCCAGCTCGCTGGAGAAGTACTCCGCCCGGCGTGGATAGTTGAACGACAGCGTTGCCAGCGCATCCAGAATGCGCGTTTTGCCCATCACACGCCCCCAGCGCGTTTCAACCCCGATAATCCCAACGATGATCTCCGGCGGTACGCCATAAACCTGCCATGCGCGATTCAACGCATCTTCGTACTGATTCCAGAACACCACACCATTTTGCACATTATCCGGGGTGATGAACTGCTTGCGATAGCGCAGCCATGCGCCGTTAGGTCCGGTAGGCGCTTGAGCCGTCGGGGCTTGTCTATCCATCAGACGCAGCACGTAATCCAGACGTTTGGCCTGTGACAGGATCTCCTGCAACTGTTGGCGGTCGAAGCCGTGTTTGCTCACCATTTTGTCGATGAATTGCTGCGCATTGGGGTTATTGGCGAAATCGCCGCCCATCTGCATCACGTTGTGCTGGGGCTCAAGCAGGAAACCGCCGGACGGCGTCCCCGTTGTCGTTTGAGTCTCTGAAGGTTTCGGTTTGCTGCTACAGGCAGCCAACAACACACAAAGGGGAAGTAATGCTACATAACGACGCTTGAACATGAGACATCCATTAAACAAATTCAGCCAGAGTGAAGTATGGTAAAGCATCCTCCATCGCACAAGAAAGCGGTAGTCGCTATCGCTCCCTATTTTTAGCAGCAAAAATCGCGATTTCTTTTATCATGCCAGTGAGGAATCCCCCTTCAACATGATCTTTTCCCATGATTCGCACCCCCTGAATGCACTATCATCGCGCACTGCTATTGCATGAATAAGCGGGAACAGCGGCCGTTTTCGTTGTCCCTGACCATCGGTAAAAGGGATTGAAGTGATCATAACCGGAGAAACCAATGAGTGATGCACTACTGAACGCGGGTCGTCAGACATTAATGCTGGAGCTACAGGAAGCAAGCCGTCTGCCGGAGCGTCTGGGCGATGATTTTGTCCGCGCCGCCAATACCATTATCCACTGCGAAGGCAAGGTGATTGTCTCCGGTATCGGCAAGTCCGGTCATATTGGCAAAAAAATTGCCGCAACCCTCGCCAGCACCGGCACTCCAGCCTTTTTCGTTCACCCGGCAGAAGCGCTGCATGGCGATTTGGGGATGATTGAAAGCCGTGACGTGATGCTGTTTATCTCCTATTCCGGCGGCGCGAAAGAGCTGGATCTCATCATTCCCCGCCTCGAAGACAAATCGGTCGCCCTGCTGGCGATGACCGGGAAACCCACCTCCCCGCTGGGTCTGGCGGCGAAAGCCGTGCTGGATATCTCCGTCGAACGTGAAGCCTGCCCAATGCACCTGGCGCCGACCTCCAGCACGGTGAATACCCTGATGATGGGCGATGCGCTGGCGATGGCCGTGATGCAGGCGCGCGGTTTTAACGAGGACGATTTTGCCCGCTCCCACCCGGCTGGCGCGCTGGGTGCTCGTTTGTTGAATAACGTGCATCATCTGATGCGTCGTGACGATGCGGTGCCTCAGGTTCAGCTTGCCACAAGCGTAATGGACGCGATGCTGGAATTGAGCCGTACCGGGCTGGGTCTGGTGGCGGTCTGTGACGAAGAAGCCTATGTGAAGGGCGTATTTACCGACGGCGACCTGCGTCGCTGGTTAGTCGGCGGCGGCGCGCTCACCACGCCGGTCAGTGACGCAATGACCCACAATGGCGTCACGCTACAGGCACAAAGCCGCGCCATTGACGCCAAAGAGATCCTGATGAAGCGCAAAATTACCGCCGCCCCGGTGGTGGATGAAAACGGTAAACTCACCGGCGCCATTAACCTGCAGGATTTTTATCAGGCAGGCATTCTCTAATCTTTGAGTCCCAGACGCTTCGCCAGTCGATGCAGATTGGCGACGTCTGTTTCAAGTGCCCGCGCGCTGGCCGCCCAGTTATGATTATTTTGCGCCAGCGCCCGGCGGATCATCTCCCGCTGAAAACGCTCCGTCGCGTCACGCAGATTGTGATTGAGCGGCAATTCTGCCGTCGGTTCCAGCGGCGGTACAACCGACGCGTCCTGTAACGCAAAATGTGTGGCTTCCAGTACCACTTCATCCCCTGCTTTCGTTGCCCTCGCCAGTACCACGGCACGATGGATCGCATGTTCCAGTTCGCGCACGTTTCCTGGCCAGCCATAATTCAGCAGATGGCTGCGCGCGGCAGGACTCAGCACCACGCGTGAAAGCCCCAATCGCAGCCGACACTGCTCGCAAAAATAGCCCGCCAGCAACACCACATCCTCACCGCGCTCGCGCAGAGGCGGTACTGAAAGCGGGAAGACGCTCAAACGATGGAACAAATCGGCTCTGAAACGCCCGGCCAGAACTTCTTCGCGCAAATCACGGTTGGTCGCCGCCAGTACGCGCACATCCACGCGCAGGCTACGATCATCGCCGACGCGCTGAATATCGCCGTACTGCAATACTCGCAACAGTTTGGCCTGCAATGCCAGCGACAGCTCACCAATTTCATCAAGAAACAGCGTACCGTTATCGGCCATTTCGAACTTACCGCTGCGGTTGCTGATAGCCCCGGTAAACGCCCCTTTCACATGACCAAACAGTTCGCTCTCCGCCACGCTTTCCGGTAATGCCGCGCAATTGAGATAGACCAGTGGATTGTTCGCCCGCGTTGAGCCTTCATGAATGGCTTTCGCCACCAGCTCTTTGCCGGTCCCCGTTTCGCCGCTAATCAGCACGTTGAGATCGGAGGCCGCCACAATCTCGATCTCTTTTTTTAGCTGCATCATGCTGGGCGAAAGGCCAATCATCTGCGTCGCTTTCACCTGTTCAAACGCGGAGGATGACCCCGGCAGCATATTCTGGCTTTCCAGTTGTTCAATCAGCAACGCGTTACTCAGCGCGCCTGCCGCCAGCGCGGCAATCAGACGCAGTTCTTCATCACTGAAAATATCAAACTGGTCTGGCGCCATGCCGTCGAGCGTCAGCGCGCCAATCAGATTTTGCCCGGCAAACAGCGGCAGGCCAATGCAGGCATGCACCTTCAGGCTCTCTTGTCCGGGAATCAATCCGTCATACGGGTCGGGCAAATCACTGTCGGCGGGGAAGCGCACCACATCCCCGGCGCGAGCGATAGCTTCCAGACGCGGATGCCCTTCCAGCGTAAAACGTCTGCCGAGAACATCGCGCGCCAGACCATCAATCGCCAGCGGGATAAACTGGCGCGCCTCGTAGCGCAGCAATGCAGAGGCATCACATTCCAGTACCTGGCGCAGTGTGGTTACCAGGCGTTGAAAGCGGTCCTGATGACCGATACCGCGTTGTAATTCAATGGCGATGTTCGCCAGCACATCAACGGAAAAACGCATGACCACCTCATTGTCATTTTGACAATACATAGTGTCATATTGACCGTTTAAGGAATAGTCATTTTGACTACCAACTTAGGAGTATAATTTAAAAAAACATTGAAAATCATAGCATTAAAAAGTTGGCACGCGACCTGCTATCAGAAAGACAACTTATTTGGGAACACACTGAATTTATTGAGGTTGCTATGTCTATTCTGGTTAAAAATAACATCCATTGGGTTGGTCAACGTGACTGGGAAGTGAGAGATTTCCACGGAACTGAATATAAAACGCTGCGCGGCAGCAGCTACAACAGCTATCTCATCCGTGAAGAAAAAAATGTGCTGATTGATACTGTTGACCATAAATTCAGCCGTGAATTTGTCCAAAATCTGCGTAGCGAAATTGACCTCGCAGACATTGATTACATCATCATCAATCACGCAGAAGAGGACCATGCCGGCGCGCTGACCGAGTTGATGATGCAAATTCCGGATACGCCAATCTACTGCACCGCGAATGCCATTGATTCTATTACCGGCCACCACCACCATCCGGAGTGGAATTTCAACGTGGTGAAAACCGGTGATTCACTGGATATCGGCAACGGCAAACAGCTGATCTTCGTTGAAACCCCGATGCTGCACTGGCCGGACAGCATGATGACCTACATGACCGGCGATGCGGTTCTGTTCAGTAACGACGCCTTTGGTCAGCACTACTGCGATGAACGTCTGTTTAATGACGAAGTGGATCAGACCGAGCTGTTCGAACAGTGCCAGCGTTACTACGCCAACATCCTGACGCCGTTCAGCCGTCTGGTGACGCCCAAAATCACTGAAATCCTCGGTTTTAATCTGCCGGTGGAGATGATTGCCACCTCCCACGGCGTAGTCTGGCGCGACAACCCAACGCAGATTGTTGAGCTTTATTTGAAGTGGGCTGCGGATTACCAGGAAGACAGAATCACGCTCTTCTACGACACCATGTCCAACAACACCCGCATGATGGCGGATGCCATCGCTCAGGGCATTAACGACGTTGACCCGAACGTGGCGGTGAAAATCTTTAACGTCGCCCGCAGCGATAAAAACGAAATTCTGACCAACGTCTTTCGCTCAAAAGGGGTGCTGGTCGGCACCTCTACGATGAACAACGTGATGATGCCGAAAATCGCCGGTCTGGTCGAAGAGATGACCGGTCTGCGTTTTCGCAACAAACGCGCCAGCGCCTTTGGCTCCCACGGCTGGAGCGGCGGTGCGGTTGACCGCCTCTCTACTCGCTTGCAGGATGCCGGTTTCGAAATGTCGCTGAGCCTGAAAGCCAAATGGCGCCCGGACATGGATGCGCTGGAACTGTGTCGCCAGCATGGCCGCGAAATTGCGCGTCAGTGGGCGCTCGCTCCTCTGCCAAAAACCAGCACCACGGCGACCGACGCGTGCGCCTGTGCAGCAGCAGCGACTGCCGACCTCGGCCCCTGCATGCAATGCAGCGTTTGTCAGTGGATTTACGATCCCGCCAAAGGTGAACCCCTGCAGGATGTCGTTCCGGGTACAGCGTGGCGTGACGTGCCGGACAGCTTCCTGTGTCCGGAATGTTCATTGGGTAAAGAGGTCTTCGATGTGCTGGCAACGGAGGCAAAATGAAGCGGGGAATTGTCATTATTGGGTCGGGTTTTGCCGCCCGCCAGTTAGTCAAAAACATCCGTAAACAAGATGCTGTTATCCCGTTAACCCTGATTGCGGCTGACAGCATGGATGAGTATAACAAGCCCGACCTCAGTCACGTTATCAGCCAGGCACAGCGCGCTGACGACCTCACCCGCCAGTCGGCGGGGGAGTTTGCCGAACAGTTTACTTTGCGCCTGTTCCCGCACACCTGGGTCACCGACATTGATGCCGACGCCCACATGGTGAAAAGTCAGGACACGCAGTGGTCGTACGACAAGCTGGTGCTGGCGACCGGCGCTTCGGCCTTTGTCCCTCCCGTTACCGGGCGTGAGTTAATGCTCACTCTGAACAGTCAGCAGGAGTACCGTGCTTGTGAAACGCAACTGCGCGACGCACACCGGGTGCTGATTGTCGGCGGTGGATTGATCGGCTGTGAGCTGGCGATGGATTTCTGTCGGGCAGGCAAAGCCGTGACGTTGATTGATAATGCCGCCAGCATTCTCGCCTCGCTGATGCCGCCAGAAGTGAGCAGTCGCTTACAGCATCGCCTTACCGAGATGGGCGTGCATTTGTTGCTGAAATCACAGCTTCAGGGGGTGGAGAAAACGGCCTCCGGCCTCCGTGCCACACTGGATCGTCAACGCAGTGTCGAGGTCGATGCGGTGATCGCCGCCACCGGTTTACGTCCGGAAACGGCGCTGGGGCGTCGTGCCGGGCTCACTCTCAATCGCGGCGTTTGCGTGAACAGCTATCTGCAAACCAGCCATCCGGATATTTATGCCCTCGGTGACTGTGCGGAAATCAACGGTCAGGTACTGCCCTTCCTGCAGCCGATTCAGCTCAGCGCGATGTATCTGGCGAAAAATCTGCTCGGCGGCAATGTTTCGCTGAAGCTGCCCGCGATGTTAGTCAAAATCAAAACGCCGGAATTACCGTTACATCTGGCCGGGGAAACCCAGCGTCAGGATCTGAACTGGCACATCGTCGCAGAAGCTGACGGGATGGTTGCTAAAGGCATAAACCACGAAGGCCAGTTATGCGCCTTCGTGGTCAGTGAAGATCGGATGAAGGAGGCTTTCGCCCTGTTGAAAACGCTGCCAGCGTAAGTGACGCGGTGCAGGATGGCGGCGACGCCTTATCCGGCCTACGGCATGTGGCGCTTTGTAGGCCGGATAAGACGCTACGCGTCGCCATCCGGCATATCACGATTGTTCAGCCAGCGCGCCGCCGCAATCACGCCCTGTCCCAATGACAACCCGCCATCGCCTGCCGGTAACTGCTGCGGGAACAGCAGCGTAAAATCAGCAAGGTAAAAAGCCAGACGCGACGACAGCAAGCGGTTATGCATCACTCCACCGCTGAAGACCAGTGTTGTGATCCCGCGCGATGCGGCCTGTTCACGCATCATGGCGGCAAACCCTCGCGCCAGCGCGTCGTGAAACGCCCATGCCCGTTCGGCGGGTGTTGCCTGCCAGTTCAGCCACTGGTGCCAGAAGGTCGCCAGATCCAGTTGATTTCCGATCAATGGCATCGTCACCGGATGTTCAACCGCCTGACACTGTGAAGCCAATGCTTCCAGCGTACAGGCTGCTTCCCCTTCATAGCTCAGTGACTCTGGCGCACAGCCTAACGCTGCGGTAACAGCATCAAACAGACGTCCACATGACGAGGCCAGTGGCGCGTTGATCCCGCGCTCAATAGCCCGCGCCAGCACGTTCCAGTTTTGTCGCTGCACGCTGGCGGTTTCCGGATAACGCTGCCAGTCGGGAACAAAGCGTAAACACTGCGCTAACAGGTTACGCCAGGGCTGCTTCGCCGCCAGATCGCCACCGGCAAGCGCCACAGCGGGCAGTCCCCCCAGGTGGTCACATTCGCGGTAATTTACCCGTAAACACTCCCCGCCCCACAGCGCGCCGTTTTCGCCCATCCCGATACCATCCAGCGTCAGAGCGATCACATCACCGCCGTTCAGTGGCCAGCCGTGCTCCGCCATGCACGCCGCCGCGTGGGCATGATGGTGCAACACAATGTCAGTGGGCAGATTCATCTCACTCGCCCACTGGCTGGAGACATAGCCCGGATGCGCATCGCAGACAATGCGTTGCGGCGTAAAATCATAAATACTTTGGATCAGACGCAACGCATCACGCCACTGGGTCTGAATCCCCTCATCGCTGAGATCGCCCAGATGCTGACTCAGCACCGCCTGTTCCCCACGCACCAGACAGAAGGTGTTTTTGAGATCGGCCCCCAGGCAGAGCATCGGCGGCACGTCATGAAATCCGGGCGGCAACGCCAGCGCGTCCGGCACATAGCCACGCGAACGACGCAGCATTTCACCGCTGTCACGCACCACGGAATCATCCATCCGCTGCACGATGTCGCGATTATGCAACAGGAAACCGTCGGCAATTTCCTGCAAATCGTCCAGTGCCTGCGCGTTGGTAATGGCGGGCGGTTTACCGCTCAGATTGCCGGAGGTCATCACCAACGGGCCGTTCATCTCCTGCAAAAGCAAATGCTGTAACGGATTGGCGGGCAGCATCACGCCGACCTCCGCAAGCCCCGGCGCAATGCCGTCGCATAGCGAATCAACGTCGTGTTTATCCACCAGCACAATCGGGGCGGCAGGCGTGGTTAGCAGACGGCGTGCCGCTTCCGGCAAACCGTTCTCTGTCGGTAGCATTACCGCCAGCGGTTTCGCCGGACGGTGCTTTCGCGCCCGCAGCGTTGCGACGGCATCGCTGTTGCGTGCATCGCAGGCCAGGTGAAAACCCCCAATCCCTTTGATGGCAACAATGCTCCCGGCTTTCAACATCGCCACCGCCGCCTGCAACGCCTCTTCTTTCTCTGCTTCAACGTCAGCAGAGCGCCACGCGAGATGCGGCCCACACGCCGGACACGCGACGGGCTGCGCGTGGAAGCGACGGTCATACGGATCGCGGTATTCCTTATCGCATTGCGGACACAGCGGAAAAGACGCCATCACGGTAAACGGGCGGTCGTACGGCATGGCGCGAATAATGGTGAAGCGCGGGCCGCAGTGGGTGCAGTTGATAAAGGGGTAACGGTAGCGCCGCTCGCCGGGGGTGCGCATTTCGAGCAGACAAGCGGGACAAGTGGCGGCATCAGGAACGATTTGCGTGTTCATCGTTCCCCCCGCGCTTTGGCGAATGGAAAAGTCAGCGGGGAGTTGCGACCAGGCAAAGGGCTCGCTTTCCACGCTGTCGATACGCGCCAGCGGCGGGCAATGCTGATGCAGTTCAGCGATAAACGTCGCAGGCTCTTCCAGCAGGCGAACGACGACGCCGTCACCGTCATTACAGACATCGCCGTGCAGTTGCAGTTGTTGCGCCAGTTGCCAGACAAACGGGCGAAACCCGACGCCCTGCACTTTACCGCGAATACGCAGTTGTACGCCGGAGTGATTGTTTACCGTCATCAAATTGTTCTCACCGTCATCTAATGGCATGCCTGATGGCGCTACGCTTATCAGGCCTACAAATGACGCGAGCTGTAGGCCGGATAAGGCGAAGCCGCCATCCGGCATAAATACAGCTCTATTTTACGCGGATTTTCAGAAATCAGAAAAGCAGCGATGCGGTAGAATCCAGCGCCGCGCGGCGACGTTTTTCTGCACTCAGTTGCTCAAGCTTATTGCGATCCACGCAGATCAATGCGTGAGTCGGACACACTTCCATACAGGCCGGGCCCGCCTCGCGGTGATGGCACAGGTCACATTTATTGGCTTCTGCTTTTTCTGCGCGTACGTTCAGGCCCGCCCCGCTGTTGCGGATCACCGGACGGACAACCACTTCCATCGCACCGTACGGGCACGCCACCACGCAGGTTTTACAACCAATACAGCGCTCCTGCATAACGTGGACAAACCCTTTATCACGGCTGATCGCACCGTTCGGGCAGACATTCGCGCACGGCGCGTCTTCGCACTGACGACACAGCGTCGCCGTGGAGACGTTCACCCCTTTGATAACATGGATGCGCGGTAAAAAGGTTTCAGGGGTCAGCGATGCGCAGTCCTGGTTTTCCTGATGGGATACCACACAGGCCACTTCACAGGTACGGCAACCAATGCATTTAGTCGCGTCAGCAATGATGAAACGGTTCATCAAATTCTCCAGCAATGACAGATGATATGCCGAAGTATTCACAATTCGTGCCAGTTTTTAACCGGCTGTTATTAAAGTGATTTTTATTTATGTCGTGCGGTTTTAAGGTGTCATCGTCACTAGTGACGATGACAATTGACAACCCTTAGCCCGGATGTGACAGCGCTAGCGAGTCGCGGCGGATAAGCGTGCCGGTAAAGGATTTCGGTGGTGTAAAGGCCCCGCCGTCCAGCATAAAAATGAGCCGCCCCACCGTCTCCTGAATCATCTCGGTGACCGGAATTTTGACGCTGGAAAGCGACGGAATGGTGTACGGCGCCATCGCAATATCGTCGAACCCAATCACCGACACTTGTGCAGGTACGCTCATGCCCTGCTCGTGGAGTTGTTTGATGGCGCCAATCGCCATGTCGTCATTACTGGCGACAAGCGCGGTGAACCTGGCATTACGTGAGAGAAGCGTGTTAACACCTTCCGCGCCGCTGGCGGGCGTCCATTTTCCGTTCACAATCAGATCCTGATTTAAGGCAATGCCATGATGCGCCAGCGCATCTTTATACCCGGAAAGACGTTCCACGCCGGTCGGGGAATCCATTGAGCCGGTAATGAACGCGATCTCTTGATGGCCGGAAGCAATTAACTGCGCCACGGCGTTAAAACTGGTCTGTTTTTGATCGCACCAGACGCTGTGGCTGCTGTTTTTCCGCAACTGACGGTTAAGCACCATAATCGGCTGAGAATGGCTGTCGATGATCTCATCTATCTCATCAACGCTGAGAAAACGCGGATAGATCATCACCGCGTCGCAACGTAAATCGAGCAGATACTGGATCGCCTGACGCTCCTCCTCGGCGCTGTGCTTACCGTCGGCAAGGAGCAACTGACGGCCTTTGTCTTCCGCCATACGCGCCGTATGAAACAGTAACTCGCTAAAATAGACGCCGTGATACAGGGTGTTCGTCACCACCAGGCCGAGCGTCTGCGTGCTCTTTGCCGCCAGACTGCGCGCCAGCAAATTAGGGCGATATCCGCTCTCTTCGATAGCCTCAAACACGCGGTCTTTGGTCTCCTGGCTGACGTAGCCGTTACCTGAAAGCACCCGGGAAACCGTCGCCTTCGACACACCGGCACGCTTCGCCACCTCCAGCATCGTCGTCATATTACTCTTCCGTTTGTACGCAATGGCACGCAGTGTACTTCACCCAATCAGGATTGTCCTGGATGGCAAATAGCGCCTCCAGGAGTGGGTGATCTAAGTCACATTTATAAAAACGATCATAAATTGATCTTGCCACAAAACTAAAAACTTATCATGATTTTGTGGAACCGGTTTCCTATTTTGTGTTTCATCACCGCCAGATTCCAGGCAACGAAGCATGGCGATTACAACGTACCTTACTGATAAAACAGGGTAAAATCCGATGTCCAAGAATTATGCGGCACTGGCGGGCTCCATCGTGTCGGCTTTGGGTGGTGTCGACAACATTACTGCGGTCACACACTGCATGACGCGTTTGCGTTTCGTCGTCAAAGAAGACTCACGTGTCGATAGCGCTACCTTAAAAGCGCTCAGCGGCGTACTCGGCGTAGTCCGCAATGACAACCAATGTCAGGTGATCATCGGCAACACCGTTTCACAGGCATATCGTGAAGTCGTGAATCTGCTGCCTGGAGAGATGCAGCCCGCCGAGCCAGTTGGCAAGCCGAAGCTAACGCTCAAGCGCATTGGTGCGGGGATCCTTGATGCGCTGATCGGCACCATGTCACCGCTGATCCCGGCGATTATCGGCGGATCGATGCTGAAACTGTTGGCCATGGTCCTGGAAATGACCGGTGTGCTGGTGAAAGGCTCTTCAACGCTGACCATTCTGACCGTGATTGGTGACGGCGCATTCTTCTTCCTGCCGCTGATGGTTGCGGCATCTGCGGCGATCAAATTCAAAACCAATATGTCGCTGGCTATTGCCATCGCTGGCGTGCTGGTGCATCCGAGCTTTATCGATCTGATGGCGAAAGCGGCGCAGGGTGAGTACGTGGAGTTCGCCCTGGTCCCGGTGACGGCGGTGAAATATACCTACACGGTGATCCCGGCTCTGGTAATGACCTGGTGTCTGTCGTACATCGAACGCTGGGTCGATCGTATTACGCCAGCAGTGACCAAAAACTTCCTCAAACCGATGCTGATCGTCCTGATCGCCGCCCCGCTCGCCATCGTGCTGATTGGCCCGATTGGGATCTGGATCGGTAGCGCCATTTCCGCGCTGGTTTACACCATTCACGGCTACCTCGGCTGGCTTTCCGTCGCCATTATGGGCGCGCTGTGGCCACTGCTGGTGATGACCGGGATGCACCGCGTGTTCACCCCAACCATCATCCAGACCATCGCCGAAACGGGCAAAGAAGGCATGGTCATGCCGTCAGAAATTGGCGCCAACCTGTCGCTGGGTGGTTCATCGCTGGCTGTCGCCTGGAAAACCAAAAACCCGGAACTGCGCCAGACGGCGCTGGCCGCCGCCGCCTCCGCCATTATGGCCGGGATTTCTGAACCGGCGCTCTACGGGGTGGCAATCCGCCTGAAACGCCCGCTGATTGCGAGTCTTATCAGCGGCTTTATCTGCGGCGCGGTCGCCGGGATGGCAGGTCTTGCCAGCCACTCAATGGCCGCACCGGGTCTGTTCACCAGCGTTCAGTTCTTCGACCCCGCCAATCCGATGACCATCGTGTGGGTGTTTGGCGTGATGGCGCTGGCGGTCGTGCTGTCCTTTGTGCTGACGTTACTCCTGGGCTTTGAAGATATTCCGGTCGAAGACGCGGCTGAACAGGCCAGAAAAAACCAGGCCGCACAACCGAATTCTGCGAAAGGTGCCAGCATCTGACTGGCAATCATTGAGGTTTACTATGTCTGTATTTCCGCAAGGATTTTTATGGGGCGGCGCACTGGCCGCCAACCAGAGTGAAGGCGCATACCGTGAAGGCGGTAAAGGGCTGACTACCGTCGATATGATCCCGCACGGCGAGCGCCGTATGCCGGTGAAACTGGGCCAGGAAAAGCGTTTCCAACTGCGGGATGACGAGTTTTATCCGAGCCACGAGGCGATCGATTTCTATCATCGTTATAAAGATGATATCGCGCTAATGGCGGAAATGGGTTTCACGGTGTTTCGTACCTCGATTGCCTGGAGCCGACTGTACCCTAACGGCGACGATCTGACGCCGAACGAGGAAGGCATCGCGTTTTATCGTTCTGTGTTTGCCGAGTGCAAAAAGTACGGTATTGAGCCGCTGGTCACGCTATGCCACTTCGACGTGCCGATGCATCTGGTCACGGAATACGGGTCCTGGCGTAACCGCAAAATGGTCGAGTTCTTTACCCGCTATGCGCGCACCTGCTTTGAAGCCTTTGACGGTCTGGTGAAATACTGGCTCACCTTCAATGAAATCAACATCATGCTGCACAGCCCGTTCTCCGGCGCGGGTCTGGTGTTTGAAGAAGGGGAAAACCAGGATCAGGTGAAATATCAGGCCGCACACCATGAACTGATCGCCAGCGCGCTGGCAACCAAAATCGCCCATGAGGTAAACCCGCAAAACCAGGTGGGCTGCATGCTGGCGGGCGGGAATTTTTATCCGTACTCCTGCAAACCGGAAGATGTCTGGACGGCACTGGAAAAAGACCGCGAAAACCTGTTCTTTATTGATGTGCAGGCACGCGGCGCGTATCCCGCCTATTCCGCTCGCGTGTTCCGCGAAAAAGGGGTGATGATTGAGAAAGCCCCGGAAGATGATGCGATCCTCAAAAATACCGTCGATTTCGTCTCCTTCAGCTATTACGCGTCACGCTGCGCCTCGGCGGAGATGAACACGAAAAACACCAGTGCGGCCAACGTGGTGAAGTCATTGCGTAACCCCCACATCACGGTGAGCGAATGGGGTTGGGGCATTGACCCGCTCGGTCTGCGCATCACCATGAACATGATGTACGACCGCTACCAGAAACCGCTGTTCCTGGTGGAAAACGGCCTCGGCGCAAAAGATGAAGTCGACGCAAATGGCGAGATTAACGACGATTACCGGATCAGCTATCTGCGCGAACATATTCGGGCGATGGCCGACGCAATCGAAGACGGTGTACCGCTGATGGGCTACACCACCTGGGGATGTATCGATCTGGTTTCGGCGTCCACCGGTGAAATGAGTAAACGTTACGGATTCGTGTATGTCGACAGAGATGATGCCGGCAACGGTACGCTGGAACGGACGCGGAAAAAATCGTTCTGGTGGTATAAGAAAGTGATCGCCAGTAACGGGGAAGATCTGGCGTAACGGGCATTGCCGGATGGCGCTGACGCTTATCCGGCAAAGATCCTGTAACCAGCGACAAGAAAAGTGGTCAATAATGTGATGCTGTACACTACCCAAAATCGAACATGGATGTTTTAAGAGGACCTCAGCGATGAATAAGCGGGTTACAGGGATATACCTATTTTCCACCGCACTTTTTGCCGGGAGCCTGTTTTTCCCAGCTTTCAGTACTGGCACCAGTAACGCTGACAGCCTGGCGCTACTTCTTACAGGGTGGATGGGACTTTTTGTCGATCCTATCTCGTCTTTTTCATGGCTGGCGAATCCGCTTTATCTCATCGTCCTTGTGGGATTGCTGAGAAAAAAAAGCAGAGATGTGCTGTTTCTATGCGCCCTTTTATCTTTCTTTTTTGCTCTTTCTTTTCTTAGTGTTAGTGATGTGATTGCTGACGCTGGTGGTCAAGCCAGAGCCGTTACCGGATATCATTTGGGATGCTGGCTGTGGATTGCAGCCTCACTGATAATGATGTTCGGTTTATATTTTGAAATTAAATCAAATAAAAACAGTGAATTAATTAATAACAAAGAGTGATTTAAATGGCATTGCCGGATGGCGCTAGCGCTTATCCGGCCTACAGGATTACGTGGTTTTGTAGGTCGGATAAAGCGAAGCCGCCATCCGGCCTACAGGATTACGTGGTTTTGTAGGCCGGATAAGGCGAAGCCGCCATCCGGCGTTGTCATTCTGCAGCCTCAAGCTCTGCAAATCCACCGTGCCCTTCCCAGCCTTCCAGCCGCTGATACACCGTTTCTACGGCATCTTTGATTGGCTGAGTCATTGGATAGTAGAACCCAACGATATCCGGCTGAATACCTAAGAAAATCACCTCGCCAACATCCTCTTTGAGCTGATCGACCAGGTAGTTGAGCGGCATATTATGGGTGGTCATCATAAACATCTCGGCGATGTCATCAGGATCGATGATGCGGATCTCCCCGGGATTGAGCCCCATATCGGTGGCATCCACAATCAGCAAGCGACTCGGGCGTAATTCGCGAATCGCCACGATATCGTTTTCCGGCGCGCTGCCGCCGTCAATGACGATCCAGTCCCCTTTCGGCGCTGCGGCACACATTTCTGCCAGCAGCGGACCTGCGCCATCGTCACCCATCATGCTGTTGCCGACACACAATAAAACGTCAGTCACGGTGTCTCCTCACCATCAGATAGATGGCGCTTTCCTGATGAATATCATGGAGCATGCTGAGCATCAGCTTGCTCCATGCCTGTTGTGGCGGCGTCTGCACAGCGAGCGCGTTATCAAACGCGCGCGCCAGCATTTGCACATGGCTAAAATCGATAACGATTTCGCCGTACTTCGGCACGCCTTCCATTTTACGGCGGGCTTCGCTGCCCTCTTCCAGCGTGGCTATCCACGCCAGATAGTCATCCCACGGGCAGGTCAATGCCGCTTCCAGGCAATCAATGACCCCCAGGTGGTGGCCAATCGCCAGGCTGTAATAGACGACCTGCTGCGCCTCGGCAGGCGTTGCATCATTCTCATCAATAAATTTACGGCTCAGTTGACTGAACACCACCGTTTCACTCATCGGATACGCGCCTCTTCAACAACATGGTTAAGATTCGTGACGATCTCGGTCAGACGCGGATCGTTTTCTGCTTCCAGCCAGCGCGCCACCTGTTGCTCGCCCTGCCCTAACTGGCGCAGGTAATCATCGGCAATCTGGCGGCCATAGCGATAACCGGCCAGACGACGCGCTTCGCGATCAATCTTCACGCGCAGCGGCTGTACCATCTCCGGATGCAAAATCTCGGCAGGCTGTTCATCCAGTTCACCTGGCGCGCGCGCATGGATTTTCTGCTCCAGCAGACCCAGCGCCATCGCAAAACCGTACAGCGTTGCCGCAGGCGTTGGCGGACAGCCAGGAATATAGACATCCACCGGGACGATTTTGTCAGTGCCGCCCCAGACGCAATAAAGATCGTGGAATATACCACCGCTGTTGCCGCAGGCCCCGTAGGAGATACAAATTTTCGGATCTGGCGCAGATTGCCAGGCACGTAACGCCGGTGAACGCATCGCGCGGGTCACTGCGCCGGTAAATAACAGAATGTCGGCGTGGCGCGGTGACGGTACCACTTTGATGCCAAAACGTTCGGCATCAAACAGTGGAGACAAGGTGGCGAAAATTTCGATTTCGCAGCCGTTACAACCGCCGCAGTCCACACGATAGACATACGCCGAGCGCTTGATGTTTTTCAGTAACGACGCTTTCATGCTGGCGATGGATTCGTCCACCGTCATCGGTACCGGAATACCATTTGCGTCACGTGGGCCTAATAAATTGCTCATCAGCTGGCCTCTTTCATATGGCGAGTCAGTTCAATACGGTCGGACGGCACCAGGCATTTCTGGCGTTTACAGTCCGGGCAGGTCTCAAAACTTTCACGGTGATTTTCCGCACGGCTGTCGCCGTTGTGCTTAAGCAGCGCAATGGCGTAATCGATCTCTTTCTGAACCGCAAAAGGACGCTCGCACACGCGGCAGTTGCACAGTGCAAAGCGAGACTGCTGCAGAAAGTCTTCTTTCTTCCATACCGCCAGTTCGTACTCCTGCGACAGCTTGATCGCCGCAGTTGGGCAGACTTCTTCACAGCGGGCGCAAAAGATGCAGCGCCCAAGGTTGAACTGCCAGGCCAGCTCGCCCGTCGCCAGATCGGTCTCTACCGTCAACGCGTTCGACGGGCAGGCATTCACGCAAGCCGCGCAGCCGATACACTGCTGCGGGTTGTGCTCCGGCTTGCCACGGAAGTTTTTATCGACCGCGATCGGCTCCAGCGGATACGACGAGGTCGGTGTGCCGGTTTTGATGACTTTTTTGATAAAGGTAAACATGGCGATTCCTTATTTCAGCGGCGAGTTTTTACGCTCAATGCTGTAGCGCTCAAGTTCTTTGTACGGCACGACTTTGCTCTTCTTCTTACGCACATCGACCACGGTCATACGGTCAGTACAGGAGTAGCAAGGATCGAGGCTACCGATAATCAGCGGCGCATCGGAAACGGTGTTGCCACGCAGCATGTAGCGCAGCGTCGGCCAGTTGGCGTAGGTCGCCGCACGGCAGCGCCAGCGGTACAGTTTCTGGTTGTCGCCGGTCATGCTCCAGTGGATATCATCCCCACGCGGCGCTTCCGAAAAGCCCAGCGCAAAGCGATGCGGAATATAAGTAAAGCCTTCCACCATCAGCGGGCCGCCCGGCAGGTTATCCAGACCAAAGTCGATCATATTCAGCGAGGTGTAGACCTCGTTGATACGCACCTTCAGACGGGAGATCACGTCGCAGCCCTGCTCGCTGTGGACTTCCATTGGCAGCAGACCGTAACCGACAAACGGGTGATCGGCGCGGGTGTCGCGGGCGTGGCCGCTGGCGCGGACCATTGGGCCGACGTTACTGAAGTCACGGGCGATTTCCGGCTCCAGACGACCGATACCGACCGTACGCTGTTCCATGTTCGGCGTGCTGAGCAACATATCCACCAGCTCCTGCACGTCGCGACGCATCTGCTGCGCCAGTTGACGGGTCTGGATCATGTCCTCTTTCAGCAGATCGCGACGAATCCCGCCGATCAGGTTCAGACCGTAGGTTTTACGCGCCCCGGTGAGGATCTCCGCCATTTTCATGGAGGTTTCGCGCACGCGGAAGAACTGCATAAAGCCGGAGTCAAAGCCGGTGAAGTGACAGGCCAGACCGAGGTTCAGCAGATGCGAGTGCAGACGCTCTACTTCCAGCAGAATGGCGCGGATCATCTGCGCACGTTCTGGCACCACGATGCCCATCGCGTTTTCAACGGAAGTGGTATAGGCGGTGCTGTGGGCAAAGCCACAGATGCCGCAGACGCGATCCGACAGGAAGGTGACTTCGTTGTAGCCCATACGGGTTTCCGCCAGTTTTTCCATGCCGCGATGGACATAAAACAGACGGTAATCGGCGTCGATAATGTTCTCGCCGTCAACAAACAGACGGAAGTGGCCCGGTTCGTCGGAGGTCACATGCAGCGGGCCAATCGGCACCACATTGTTTTTCTTGTCGCCCAGTTCGTTGATGAACTGATAAGTCTCCGCGTCGGTGGTCGGCGCCGGGCGCTGGCGATAATCCATACTGTCTTTACGCAGCGGATAGAGTTCATCCGGCCAGTCATCCGGCAGCACCAGACGGCGTTCATCCGGCAGCCCAACCGGGATCAACCCGTACATGTCGCGCACTTCGCGCTCGCCCCAGACGGCAGCCGGAACACGTGGGGTAACGGACGGGAATTCCAGCGTATTGGCATCCACTTCAACGCGGACGGTGATCCAGCATTTAACGCCCTGCTCCATCGACAGTACGTAGTAGACGGCATAACGGCCGCACAGCTGACGCTCGTCGTTACCAAACAGCACGGATAACCAGCCGCCCTGTTTGTAATAGAGGAACTCAACCACTTCCGGCAGGTAGTTCACCTTGACGGTGATGGTCAGCTGATCTTTGGTCTGCCAGGCTTCATCCAGCACCACGCCCGGGAAGGCCTGGTGCAGAGCGGCGAGATAGTGTTGACCTAATTTTTCTTCAGACATACTCAAACTCTCTTAAATCACGCCACCAGCAAGGAGACGAACGCTAAAAACGCAAACCCAAAACCGGCCCAGGTCACGCGTGAAGTGGCGCAAAAACGCAGACGCGCCATGCTGTTTTCGAACAGGGCGATAACCAGTACGCCAGCCACCAGCTTGACGACCGCAATCACCAGCGCCAGCAGCAACCCGCCCGCACTGAAGGTTTCCATCTGTCCCCACGGCAAAAACACACCGACGAACATCTGCAACACCACCAACTGTTTGAGGCTGATGCCCCACTTCAGCACCGCAAAACCGCTGCCGCTGTACTCGGTCAACGGACCTTCTTGCAACTCCTGCTCCGCTTCCGCCAGGTCAAACGGCAGTTTGCCCATTTCGATAAAGGTGGCGAAGGCGCAGGCGCACAGCGCCAGAATCAGCGGGATACTGCGGGCAGCAGGCCAGTGGTAAATCGTGTCGGCGATATTGCTGATATGCGTGGAGCCTGCGACCTGCGCCGCGACCCACAGACCCAGCAGCAGAATCGGCTCGACCAGTACGCCGAGCATCGCTTCGCGGCTGGCGCCAATCGCGGTGAACGGACTACCGGTGTCCAGACCGGCGATCGAAAAGAAGAAACGGGCGATCGCGAAGAGATAAATCAGGGTGATCAAATCGCCCAGTTGCGGCAGCGGAGAACCGACGGTCACCACCGGCAGCGCGGTGGCGATGGTCAGCATGACGCCCACCATCACAAATGGCGTCAGGCGAAAAACCCAGCTGGAATCCGCTGGCGCAATACTCTGGCGACCCAGCAATTTGATAATGTCGCGATATTCCTGCAACACGCCCGGCCCGCGACGGTTGTGCAAACGGGCACGCGCCACGCGGGTAATGCCAGACAACAGCGGCGCAGCGGCAAACAATACCAGCGCCTGAATTAACGGATATAAAACACTCATTCTCAGGCTCCTCGTGAAACCACAATCACCACCAGTACCGCCAGCTCAATCAGCGCCAGGCGACGGAACAATACCGGCGCGGCCGCGTTCTGCCAGCCCGGAACCCGTGAGACCGGATTGAGCCATTTACGCAGTTTGAGGATTGGCGCAAAGGCCTCTTTCACCGGCATGGCAAAACCGTGTGCGGTGACAACCATTGACTGCTCGTGATCGTAACCACACACCCATGCCTTACCGCGTGAACGCGACGGCAGACGGTTGCCTTTGAAAATCGCCATGATGATGAACGGCAACAGCGGACACGCGATCAGCAGCAGCGTAATCATTGGCTGGGAAACCGTGGTATTCGCGGTTTCCAGCGGCAGCGGAACGGCCGCAGAAATCATCGGCAGCAGCCACGGCGCGGCAACGCCGCCCAGCACGCAGCAAATCGCCAACGCCACCACGCTCACCGCCATCAGGAATGGCGCGCAACAGGCGTTTTCCGCCTCTTTGGTACGCGGCGCGCCGAGGAAAGTGACGCCGTAGACTTTCGCCATACACATCACCGCCAGCGCACCGGTAATTGCCAGCCCAACCGCCAGCAACGGCCCTAACAAACGACCGATAAACGTGCCGCTGTTACCCAGTTTGAAGAAGGATTGATAGATAACCCATTCACCGGCAAAACCGTTCAGCGGCGGCAGTGCGGCCATCGCCATCAGCCCGACCAACATCGCCAGCGAGATCATCGGCATACGCTTGCCAATGCCGCCCAGCTTTTCGATATCGCGATGACCGGTACGAAACCAGATGCTGCCCGCGCCGAGGAACAGTGTGCTCTTGAACAGACTGTGGTTCACCAGATGGTAGAGGCCGCCCGTCAGACCCAGCGCAATCAGCGCCGGTTGTTGCAGCGCAATGCCGGTCACGCCGGCCCCAAGACCGAGCAGAATAATGCCGATGTTTTCGAGGGTGTGATAGGCCAGCAGACGCTGAATGTTATGTTCCATCAACGCATACAGACCGCCGACAAACGCGGTGATCATGCCCAACACCAGCAGCGCAATGCCCCACCACAACGGCGCATTGCCGCCAATCAGCGACAGAGACAAAATCCCTAACAAACCGACTTTCATCACAACGGTAGAGAACAGCGCGGCAGCCGGTGCGCTGGCGTTGGCATGCGCCTGTGGCACCCAACCGTGCAGCGGGATAATCCCGGCCAGCAGACCAAAACCGGCAACGCCAAGCAGCCAGATGTCGGAGCCAAGCGGCAATGCCTGCGTGCGCAGGTCGAGCAGTCTCAGTTCCAGCGTGCCATAACGCTGCCACACCAACCAGCAGGCAACCGCCAGCAGCAGTGTGCCAATACGGCCAAGCGCAAACCACAACTTGCCTTCTTTACTGCCGCCGGTCAGGAACACGGCGCACAGCGCCATAATCTCCGCCATCACCACCATCGTGCCGAGGTTGCTGGCAACCACGGCGCAGACCGCGGCCGCCATTAATAAATTCACCAACAAACCGTTGGCTTTCACCTGCGGATGACGATGCCAGTCAATGTTGTACAGGCTGACAAACAACCCGCACAGACCCAGCGTAATCAACCAAATTGCATTTAACGGCGTCACTTGCAGCGTGTGTCCGATAAACGGCATCACACCGCTGACCGCTAAGGCATGAGTCAGCGCAAGGGCGCCCGCAGCCGCCGTACACAGGCTGCCGATCGCCCCGCCTACGCCGGCAATCCAGCCACTCAACGCTTTGTGAAAGGAGAACAGAAACGCCAGAACCGCAGTGGCGGCAAACCAGGCCACGCCGCTATTAATCAGTGAAATTACGCTCATTTTGCCTCCCCACTCTGAGCCTGCTGAAACAAGGTGAGATCGCCAAAATCGGTATTGAACGTCAGCTCGCGCTTACGTTTGCTGGCGCGGGCGATATCGGTGTTTTCGACCAGATGCAGAGCTTTGGTAGGGCACATCCGTACACAGGCAGGGCCTTGTTCATCAAAACTGCACAGATCGCATTTCACGGCGATGGCGCGAACACCCGGCACCCAGTCCAGCAGTGTGCTAACACGCGCCGGGGCAGGAGGCGCTGGCGGCGCTTTCGAAGTATTGGCGTTGGCCGGAATATGCAGCGGACGGCTGCCGGAAAACTCTATCGCGCCAAACGGGCAGGCAATCCCACACAGTTTGCAGCTTACGCACAGGCTTTCATTCAGCTGTACAGCGCCATCTACGCGGTTGATGGCGTTGACAGGACATACGGTCGCGCACGGCGCATCTTCACAGTGATGGCAAAGTTGCGGCGCGGATTCTTTTTCATTCAGCATCACTTTCAGGCGCGGCATTGACTGCAGGCCGTGCTGGCGATGCGTCTCTGAACAGGCGGCCTCACAAGTGTGGCAGCCAATACAGAGCGTGGAGTCAGCAATTACAAAACGATTCACCAGGCATTCCTCAGGTGATAGTCATTTTTGACGAAAACATGTCTATCAAGTGTCATTTTCGACACTCTTCGACACGCCCATCCCCAAAACAGTCGTGACGCGGCGTCATACCGCATCGCGAACAAAACGGGCAATGCCTCTGGCTTACGCCGCTGGGCTTTGTCCCTTTACCAGTTGGTGCATATTTACCGGGGTGTTGGTTTCCACTGCGGCATACAGGCTGTCGTAAACGCTGGCGATTTTTTCGAGATAGTGCTCCAGCACCTGCTCGCGATCGCGGTTGCTGACATGCTCGTCAACTTTGCCGTCGATGGTCAGCTGCGCTTGCGCAATGAGTTGTTTTTCTTCGCTATCTTTCGTTTCAACGTAGTACTCAATGGTGTGGCTGTTGAAACCATCCGCCAGCGTGACGTAGATAGTGAAGTGTTCAAAAAGAACGAAACATAGATCTTTGTCCGGCGCGCAGCTCATGGCGTGATGCAGGCGCGCTTTCGACAGGGTGATCCCCTGAACCAGCGAATTGCAGTAGATACGCCACTGGTCCTGTAGGCGACGGTGCCGGTCAGCGATGTAATCGGCTTTTTCGCTTATTTCCCAAATTGTCATGTCAGGTTATCCGTTTACGTGAGATAGCCTGCCTTAAGCACGTTCCATGCCAATTTTAAAATTCTTATTTTTCATAAAGATACGAGAGAATAACGGTGTGACGACATGTCATTTCGTCATCGTCGTCACTGTCAGCGTGCCAAAAACAATAACTGGCATGTTTATTGCTTTTACCGCAGCAATAAATGATGGGAGGCGATATGCACGAAATAACCCTCTGCCAACGGGCACTGGAATTGATCGAACAACAGGCCGCACAACATGGTGCGCAAAAGGTAACTGGGGTCTGGCTCAAAATTGGCGCATTTTCTTGTGTCGAAACCAGTGCTCTCGCCTTTTGTTTTGATCTGGTATGCCGCGGCACCCTGGCGGAAGGTTGTAAACTGCACCTCGAAGAACAAGAAGCCGAATGTTGGTGCGAATCTTGTCAGCAATATGTCACGTTGCTGACACAGCGCGTCCGCCGTTGTCCGCAATGCAACAGCGACACACTGAGGATCGTGGCCGATGACGGCTTACAGATTAGAAGAATAGAAATAGACCAGGAGTGAGCGATGTGTACAACATGCGGTTGCGCTGAAGGCAACCTTTATATCGAGGGTGATGAACATAACCCTCATTCGGCGTTTCGTAGTGCGCCATTTGCCCCGGCGGCTCGCCCGGCGCTCAATATTACCGGCGTGAAGACCTCCAACTTTACCCCCAGCCAGACGGCAGAAGGCGACCTGCATTATGGGCACGGCGAAGCCGGAACCCATGCGCCAGGCATGAGCCAGCGCCGTATGCTGGAAGTTGAAATCGACGTGCTGGACAAAAACAACCGCCTGGCCGAACGTAACCGCGCTCGCTTCGCTGCCCGCCAGCACCTGGTGCTTAACCTTGTCTCAAGCCCAGGCTCCGGCAAAACCACGTTGCTCACCGAAACGCTGATGAAACTGAAAAACAGCGTTCCCTGCGCGGTGATTGAAGGCGACCAGCAGACCGTCAATGACGCAGCCCGTATTCGCGCCACCGGCACGCCGGCCATCCAGGTGAACACCGGCAAAGGTTGTCACCTGGACGCGCAGATGATTGCCGATGCTGCACCGCGTTTGCCTTTGGAAGACAACGGCATTCTGTTTATTGAAAACGTCGGCAACCTGGTTTGCCCGGCCAGCTTTGATCTCGGCGAACGTCATAAAGTGGCCGTGCTTTCTGTTACCGAAGGTGAAGATAAGCCACTGAAATACCCGCACATGTTTGCCGCCGCCTCGCTGATGCTGCTCAACAAAGTCGACCTGCTGCCCTACCTCAACTTCGATGTTGAGAAGTGCATCGCCAGCGCACGTGAAGTGAACCCGGAGATTGAAATCATTCTGATTTCCGCCACCAGCGGAGAAGGGATGGATCAGTGGTTGAACTGGCTGGAGGCACAGCGATGTGCATAGGCGTTCCGGGGCAAATCCGTACCATTGACGGCAACCAGGCGAAAGTCGACGTTTGCGGCATTCAGCGCGACGTCGACCTGACGCTGGTCGGCTGTTGCGATGAACAGGGTCAGCCGCGTATAGGCCAGTGGGTCCTGGTTCACGTCGGTTTTGCCATGAGTGTCATTAATGAAGCCGAAGCGCGCGATACCCTCGATGCGCTACAAAACATGTTTGATGTTGAGCCGGACGTCGGCGCTTTACTGTTTGGTGAGGAAAAATAATGCGTTTTGTTGACGAATACCGCGCACCAGAGCAGGTGATGCAACTGATCGACCATCTGCGTGAGCGTGCGGTCCATCTCCCTTACACTGCCGAACGCCCGCTGCGTATCATGGAAATCTGCGGCGGCCACACACACGCTATCTTCAAATTCGGCCTCGACCAGTTACTGCCCGACAACGTGGAGTTTATTCACGGTCCTGGCTGTCCGGTCTGCGTACTGCCGATGGGCAGAATTGATAGCTGCGTCGAAATCGCCAGCCACCCGGAAGTGATTTTCTGCACCTTTGGCGATGCGATGCGCGTACCGGGCAAGCAGGGTTCTCTCCTGCAGGCCAAAGCGCGCGGCGCGGATGTCCGCATTGTTTACTCCCCGATGGATGCGCTCAAACTGGCGCAGGAAAACCCGACGCGTAAAGTCGTGTTTTTCGGGCTGGGTTTTGAAACCACCATGCCGACCACGGCCATTACGTTGCAACAGGCTAAAGCGCGAGACGTGAAGAACTTTTACTTCTTCTGCCAGCACATCACGCTTATCCCAACGCTGCGCTGCCTGCTGGAACAGCCGGACAGCGGCATCGACGCTTTCCTCGCGCCGGGTCACGTCAGCATGGTGATCGGTACTGACGCCTATAACTTTATCGCCAGCGAGTTTCATCGTCCGCTGGTGGTCGCAGGATTCGAACCGCTGGATCTGCTGCAAGGTGTGGCCATGCTGGTTGAGCAGAAAATTGCGGACCACAGTCTGATCGAAAACCAGTATCGCCGTGTGGTGCCGGATGCCGGTAACTCACTGGCGCAACAGGCGATTGCCGAAGTGTTCTGCGTGAATGGCGACAGTGAATGGCGCGGACTTGGCGTAATTGAGTCATCCGGTGTGCATCTGATGCCAGACTATCAACGGTTTGATGCCGAAGCGCATTTCCAACCGGCGCCGCAGCAGGTATACGACGATCCGCGCGCACGTTGCGGGGAAGTGTTGACGGGCAAATGCAAGCCGAATCAATGCTCGTTGTTTGGCAACACCTGTAACCCCCAAACCGCATTTGGCGCACTGATGGTCTCTTCCGAAGGCGCATGTGCCGCCTGGTATCAGTATCGTCAGCAGGAGTCTGAAGCATGAATAGCGTACAACTCGCCCACGGAAGTGGCGGACAAGCCATGCAGCAACTGATCAACAGTCTGTTCATGGAGGCATTTGCCAACCCGTGGCTGGCGGAACAAGAAGATCAGGCGCGTCTGGATCTGGCGCAATTAATGGCAGAAGGCGATCGTCTGGCTTTCTCTACCGACAGCTACGTCATTGACCCGTTATTTTTCCCCGGCGGCAACATTGGCAAACTGGCCATTTGCGGCACCGCGAACGACGTTGCGGTCAGCGGCGCGATCCCGCGTTATCTCTCTTGCGGTTTTATCCTTGAAGAAGGGTTGCCGATGGAGACGCTAAAAGCCGTGGTGAACAGTATGGCGGCAACGGCTCGCGAAGCGGGTATCGCCATCGTGACTGGCGACACCAAAGTCGTTCAGCGCGGCGCGGCAGACAAGCTGTTCATCAACACGGCGGGGATGGGGGCGATTCCGGCCAATATTCACTGGGGAGCGCAAACCCTTAACCCGGGCGACGTTCTGCTGGTCAGCGGCACGCTGGGCGATCATGGCGCCACCATTCTCAACCTGCGCGAACAACTGGGGCTGGATGGCGAACTGGTGAGCGACTGCGCCGTGCTTACTCCGCTTATCCAGACGTTACGCGATATTGCCGGCGTGAAGGCGCTGCGCGATGCCACCCGTGGCGGCGTCAACGCCGTCACTCATGAATTCGCTGCCGCCAGCGGTTGCGGTATTGAGCTGTCTGAAGCCGCCCTCCCGTTAAAACCAGCGGTACGTGGCGTGTGCGAACTGCTGGGACTGGATGCCCTTAACTTTGCCAACGAAGGTAAGCTGGTGATTGCCGTTGAACGTCAGGCGGCCGAACAGGTTCTGGAAGCGCTCCGTTCACATCCTCTGGGGCGTGATGCCGCGTTGATTGGTGAAGTGGTCGAGCGTAAAGGCGTTCGTCTCGCGGGTTTGTATGGCGTCAAACGTACCCTTGATTTGCCACACTCCGAACCTCTGCCACGTATTTGCTGATGATATTGCCCGGTGGCGCTACGCTTACCGGGCCTACGGGTAATACTTTGTCCGTAGGCCGGATAAGACGTAGCCGCTATCCGGCGGAAGTTTAAAAAGAATACCTATAATTCATGTACCTTTTTGCACCACGAAGCGGTACTTTCCTGGAAAAGCAACATGTCGTATACACCAATGAGTGATCTCGGACAGCAAGGGTTGTTTGATATTACTCGTACATTATTGCAGCAGCCCGATCTGGCTTCGCTTAGTGAAGCGCTTTCCCAACTGGTCAGGCGTTCGGCCTTAGCCGACAGCGCGGCTATTGTGTTATGGCAGGCACAAACACAGCGCGCACGCTATTACGCGACGCGTGAAGAAAACAGTAAACCGATTGAATATGAAGACGAAACGGTACTGGCGCATGGCCCGGTTCGCCGTATTCTGTCGCGTCCCGACGCATTGCACTGTAACTTCCATGAGTTTACTGAAACCTGGCCGCAACTGGTCACCTCCGGGTTATACGGTGAATTTGGCCACTATTGCCTGCTACCGCTGGCGGCAGACGGGCGTATTTTTGGCGGCTGCGAATTTATCCGCAAGGAAGACCGCCCCTGGAGCGAAAAAGAGTACGATCGCCTGCAGACCTTTACGCAGATTGTCTCTGTCGTTGCCGAGCAAATTCAGTGTCGGGTTTCAAACAACGTCGATTACGATTTGCTGTGCCGCGAACGCGATAACTTCCGTATTCTGGTGGCGATCACCAATGCGGTGCTCTCGCGTCTCGACATCGACGAACTGGTCAGCGAAGTGGCGAAAGAGATCCACTACTACTTCAACATTGACGCCATCAGCATTGTCCTGCGCAGTCATCACAAACATAAACTGAATATCTGGTCTACCCATTATCTGGATGAAGCGCATCCTGCTCACCAGCAAAGTGAAGTGGATGAAGCCGGTACCCTCACTGAGCGGGTATTCAGAAGCAAAGAGATGTTGCTGATTAACCTGAACGAAAGGGATGCGCTTGCTCCTTACGAACGGATGTTGTTCGATACCTGGGGTAATCAATTACAGACGCTTTGCCTGCTGCCACTGATGTCTGGCAACACCATGCTCGGCGTACTGAAACTCGCGCAGTGCGAAGAGAAAATCTTCACCACCACCAACCTGAAACTGCTACGTCAAATCGCCGAACGCGTGGCGATTGCCGTCGATAATGCCCTTGCCTATCAGGAAATCCACCGTCTCAAGGAACGCCTGGTGGACGAAAACCTGGCGCTCACTGAACAACTGAATAATGTCGACAGTGATTTTGGCGAGATCATTGGCCGAAGCGAGGCGATGTACAACGTCCTCAAGCAAGTCGAGATGGTAGCGCAAAGCGACAGTACGGTGCTGATTCTGGGCGAAACCGGAACCGGTAAGGAACTGATCGCAAGGGCGATTCACAATCTGAGCGGACGTAACACGCGCCGGATGGTGAAAATGAACTGTGCCGCGATGCCTGCCGGACTCCTGGAAAGCGATCTGTTTGGTCATGAGCGTGGCGCGTTCACCGGGGCCAGCGCCCAGCGTATTGGACGTTTTGAACTGGCGGATAAAAGCTCGCTGTTTCTTGATGAAGTGGGCGACATGCCGCTGGAGTTGCAGCCCAAACTGCTGCGCGTTCTCCAGGAGCAGGAGTTCGAACGCCTGGGCAGCAATAAGCTGATCCAGACCGATGTGCGACTGATCGCCGCCACTAACCGCGATCTGAAAAAGATGGTGGCCGATCGCGAGTTCCGCAACGATCTCTACTACCGCCTGAATGTCTTCCCGATCCAGTTGCCGCCGCTGCGCGAGCGTCCGGAAGATATTCCGCTACTGGTGAAAGCCTTCACCTTTAAAATCGCCCGTCGGATGGGACGTAACATCGACAGCATCCCCGCAGAAACGCTGCGTACCCTGACCAATATGGAGTGGCCGGGTAACGTCCGCGAGCTGGAAAACGTGGTAGAACGCGCCGTGCTGCTGACCCGGGGCAACGTGCTACAACTCTCAATACCGGATATGGGGATATTAACGCCGACCACACCGCCGGTCGCCACCGAAGTCGCACAGGATGGCGAAGATGAATTTCAGTTGATTCTGCGTGTGTTAAGAGAAACGAATGGCGTCGTGGCAGGACCGAAGGGTGCCGCCCAACGTCTGGGGCTTAAGCGCACCACGCTGCTTTCACGGATGAAGCGGTTGGGGATTGATAAGGATGCGTTGGTGTAACAAATGTGTCTATACTGGCTGGTATCTCAATGAAAGGAGGCAGTATGGCGGTATCAGCACGTAACCAATTGACAGGTATAGTTAGCGCAGTTGCAACGGGTGCGGTAAACGACGAAGTTGAACTGACGCTGGCGGGTGGTGCAAAACTGGTGGCGATTGTCACGCATAGCAGCCAGCAGGCGCTGGGCCTGGAACAGGGAAAAGAAGCGATTGCACTGATCAAAGCCCCGTGGGTAACGCTGGCAACGGAAGATTGCGGTCTGAAATTTTCTGCCCGTAACCAGTTTGCGGGTAGCGTCTCACAAGTGACTGAGGGTGCCGTCAACGCAACGGTTCAGATTCAGACCGATGCCGGTTTTGAGATTGTGGCTGTTGTCACCAATGAAAGTCAGCAGGAAATGAAACTGAGCCAGGGACGTCGCGTCATCGCGCTGATCAAGGCTTCAGCCATTCTGATTGCCACCAGGGCATAATAATATTGCCCGATGGCGCTGTGCTTATCGGGCCTACAAGTGGGATTTGTCCGTAGTCCTGATAAGCGCAGCGCCATCAGGCATTTCACACTTACTTTTTACGCTGATATTTTTCCGGCAATTCCGGGACGGGACGTTTGTCGTCAATCAGATGACGCACGGTCAACATCGGGTGACGCCAGAGCATTCTCGGCCCCGCCCAGCGCATAATCTGCTTCATCTCTTCACGTTTTGCTGGCTGGTAACAGTGCACCGGACACTGTTTACAGGCCGGTTTTTCCTCGCCAAACACACACTTATCCAACCGTTTTTGCGCATAGGCGAACAGCGCGGCGTAATGCCCCGGTTCATTCAGGGCCTGTGGACACTGGCTCTCGTATAACGCGATCATTTTTTTGATCGTCAGTTTTTCACGCGCGATTCGCTTGCCGGACATAGTGCCTCCACCACATTAACGTGCATTTATTCTACAACTTATTCTCTCTGCGGACTATCACCCGAAGGTGACACATGCTTAGCCAGCTACGCAAATAAGAATTATTTTCATTTAACCATGCCGTGTGCTATATAACATAGCAAAGGCTATATTCGAAGAATAATTAACCACTTTTATATGAGGGATACTATGCCAAACCTGCCTCGTTTGACGTCATTTTTCCTTGCTGGCGTCCTGGCATCGCTAACACTGACGCCCGCCTGGGCCGCAGAGAAATTCAAGGTGATAACCACCTTTACGGTCATTGCTGATATGGCAAAAAATGTGGCGGGCGACGCGGCAGACGTCAGCTCGATAACCAAACCGGGGGCTGAGATTCACGAGTATCAGCCCACCCCCGGCGACATCAAACGGGCGCAAGGCGCGCAGCTTATTCTCTCCAATGGCCTGAATCTGGAGCTGTGGTTCGCGCGATTTTATCAGCATCTTTCCGGCGTACCGGAAGTCACGGTCTCTACTGGTGTGAAGCCGATGGGCATTAGTGAAGGTCCGTACAATGGCAAACCCAACCCGCACGCCTGGATGTCAGCAGAAAACGCGCTCATTTATGTCGATAACATTCGCGATGCGCTGGCGAAGTACGATCCTCAAAACGCGGCGATTTATCAAAAAAATGCCGAGAGTTATAAGGTGAAGATTCGCCAGACGCTGGATCCGCTGCGCGACGAACTGGCGACGCTCCCCGCTGATAAACGCTGGCTGGTCACCAGTGAAGGCGCATTCTCCTACCTCGCGCGGGATAACAATCTCCGGGAGCTGTATCTGTGGCCGATCAATGCCGATCAACAGGGCACACCGAAACAGGTACGCAAAGTGATTGATGCTATCAGACAACATCAGATCCCCACCGTCTTCAGTGAAAGTACCGTCTCTGATAAACCCGCCCGTCAGGTCGCCCGTGAGTCTGGCGCGCACTACGGCGGCGTACTGTATGTCGATTCCCTGAGTACTGCCGATGGCCCGGTGCCCACTTATCTGGATTTACTGCGCGTCACCACCGAAACCATCGTCAGCGGCATCAATGACGGTCTGAGGAGTCAGAAATGAGCCACGCTGCCATTACCGCCGACAGTGTCACGGTGACCTATCGCAACGGTCACACTGCGCTGCGGGACGCCACGTTTCAGATCCCCGGCGGCTCAATTGCTGCCCTGGTCGGCGTTAACGGTTCGGGGAAATCTACGCTGTTTAAGGCGCTGATGGGATTTGTCCGTCTGGCAACTGGCAAGATCTCAATCTTGCAACAGCCGGTGAACAAAGCGCTGAAGCAGAATCTGATTGCCTATGTCCCGCAATCAGAAGAGGTGGACTGGTCATTTCCGGTGCTGGTGGAAGATGTCGTCATGATGGGGCGCTACGGCCACATGGGCTGGCTGCGTCGTCCAAAAGCTCGCGACCACGCGTGCGTTGACGCCGCCCTGGCGCGCGTGGACATGCTGGAGTACCGCCATCGCCAGATAGGTGAACTCTCCGGCGGGCAAAAAAAACGGGTTTTTCTTGCCAGAGCGATTGCCCAGGATGGTCAGGTGATCCTGCTGGACGAGCCTTTTACCGGCGTGGATGTGAAAACCGAAGCGCGAATCATCTCACTGTTACGCGAACTGCGCGATGAGGGCCGCACCATGCTGGTGTCCACCCATAACCTGGGGTCGTTGACGGAGTTTTGTGATTACACGGTGATGATCAAAGGGACGGTGCTGGCGAGCGGCCCCACTGAAACCACCTTCACGGCAGAGAATCTCGAACTGGCGTTCAGCGGCGTCTTGCGCCATGTGGCGTTGAGTGGCAGCGAGGAGCACATCATTACCGATGATGAGCGCCCGTTTATCTCGCACCGAACCGCCAGCGAGGGGGATTAATCATGAACTGGCTTGTGGAACCGTTTGGTTACCAGTACATGCTCAATGCGATGTGGGTGTCAGCAATGGTCGGCGGGCTGTGCGCTTTCCTCTCCTGCTATTTAATGCTTAAAGGCTGGTCGCTGATTGGCGATGCATTATCGCACTCGATCGTCCCCGGTGTGGCGGGGGCGTATATGCTGGGATTGCCCTTTTCGCTCGGCGCGTTTCTCTCCGGGGGGCTTGCCGCAGGCTGTATGCTGTTTCTCAACCAGCGGTCACGCCTGAAAGAAGACGCCATTATTGGTCTGATCTTCTCGTCGTTCTTTGGCATTGGGCTGTTTATGGTTTCGCTCAATCCGATGTCCGTCAATATTCAGACCATTATTCTTGGCAACGTCCTGGCCATCGCGCCAGAAGATATTCTGCAACTGGCCATTATCGGCGCCGTTTCTCTGACGATCCTTTTGTTGAAATGGAAAGATCTGATGGTGACTTTTTTCGATGAAAATCATGCCCGTTCCATTGGGCTCAATCCGGGTCGCTTAAAGTTATTGTTCTTCACGCTGCTCTCCGTTTCCACCGTCGCGGCGCTACAAACGGTTGGCGCATTTTTGGTTATCTGCCTTGTAGTAACGCCCGGCGCAACCGCCTGGCTGTTGACTGACCGCTTCCCGCGCCTGCTGGTCATCGCCGTGGCGATTGGCAGCCTGACCAGCTTTTTTGGCGCCTGGCTCAGCTACTGGCTGGATGGGGCAACGGGCGGCATTATCGTCGTCCTGCAAACCGTGCTGTTCCTGATCGCGTTTGTCTTCGCACCGAAGCATGGCCTGCTGGCAAACCGTCGCCGCGCGCGAATGAACAAGGAGTCCTCATGTTCTTAACCACGCTGCTGGAACCCTTCCAGTTCGACTTTATGCTCAATGCGCTGGCCGTTTCCGCCATTGTCGCCGTGCCCTGCGCGCTGCTCTCGGTATTCCTGGTGTTGAAAGGCTGGGCGCTGATGGGCGATGCGATGAGTCATGCGGTTTTTCCGGGGATTGTTCTGGCCTGGATAGCCGGTATTCCGCTGGCTATCGGCGCGTTCATCGCCGGATTGCTCTGCGCCGTTGCGACGGGGTATCTCGACGACAACAGCCGTATTAAGCGCGACACCATCATGGGGATTGTTTTTTCTGGCATGTTTGGCGCGGGGCTGGTGCTGTATGTCTCTATCCAGTCGGACGTTCATCTGGATCACATTCTGTTTGGCGATATGCTGGGCGTTTCGCTGGCCGATATTGCGCAAACCGCGCTGATTGCATTGGGGATAGCGCTGGTTATCGGTCTGAAATGGAAGGACTTATTGCTGCATGCTTTTGATCCGAATCAGGCCAGAGCCAGCGGCCTGAATACCACGTTGCTGCATTACGGACTGCTGTGCATGATCGCTCTGACCATTGTCGCCACGCTAAAATCGGTAGGCATTATTTTGTCGATATCTCTGCTGATTGCCCCAGGCGCGATCGCCATTTTACTCACCCGCCGGTTTGCCAGCGCGCTGATGCTGGCCGTGGTACTCTCTGTCGCTACCTCATTTCTGGGCGTCTATCTGTCATTTTTTATCGACAGCGCCCCCGCCCCCACCATTGTCGTATTGTTCACGGTGATCTTTATCGTGGCCTTCGTTTATACAACGATACGAGACCGGCGCTCTGAAATTTATGGCTGAAGCATAGCTTTATCCAGGGTAATATCAGGTTATTTATACATAAAAGGTCAATATTACCCTGACTTAGCTTTTTCAATTATTCAGCGTCACCAGGATAATTTCAAGGCTGTGTTTATTTGCCTCGAAGTGGTCATCATGATGATTGCGGTATCTACTGCCCCACTCTGGATAGCGCCCGTTTTTTCCCGCGCTGATAAACTACGGGAAAGCATAATTATTCCTGGTGTTCATTAAACCTCTTCGACTCAGACCGTACTGCCAATCCAAATACCATAGAACATAAGGATACAGCCAAACGATGCCAGACATTTTGCCAGTACACGTAATTTTGGTCCATACTTGTTAAACAATGATGATAACTTTGAATAGTTCGCAGCAGTATTATAGCGTTTATGAAAATGTATAATAATATCAAAGATGGCACTTAGCATAACGACGAGAAATTTTGATAGTAATATTGTTATGAATGAAGCAGGTATAATTACAGATAACGCACGCGCTGTTTCCTTAGTCATTAAAGGGATAGACTTTGAAATGCCAACCAGAATAAATACCAACGCAAATGCGCCAATCAGCACTGAGATAAATTTTATTCCAAAACCACGCCACTCTTTTTTTGTAAACAGATCCTTCCCATCCCAGATATAAATCAGTGTGATTATTATAAATAGAATAAAACCTATCCATTTCATTACGTAACTATCTCCTTGCAACCTCTAATCGCCAATTAAAACAGTAACACACCCGGTAATAATTGTCCCATCCCCGCTACCTGCCTCGACAGCAGTGATAATTCAGCCCATACAGTGATAGACCGTCCCCGAAAATTCATTATTTATTCAACAGACTTTATTGCATAAGGAAGAAAATACTGTGATGCAACATCTCTTTATCTGGAGATGTGTAGAGACATTTGCAAAATTTTTATCGAATCTCTTACTCCTGCTTTTTGTTCTGTTGAGGATAACCGTATTTTTATCTAAATCCATGTCATCACCTCACTCCTCACTCTTATTTAAGCCACAGACCTGAAAATATAAGGAAAGTCCCAACAGAAACTGAACCCTTTACGACGATAAGTAAGCCAGGAGCGACTTTCCCAGAAATGGAAGATAATTTCTCATAGTTTGCAGAATTGTGAGTTCTATGACCTTCCATGATCCCAGAAAAAAGTGTGCAAAGTAGCACCACAACGACTTTCAAACCCCACATACACAGGAGTGACATTGAGAAAATAACAGAATACTGTTTGGCGGTTACGATTGAAAACATTGAAAAAGATTGCGACAGCCATTTAAAGATAACGCTAATCACGACCGTCGCAATCAGTACGGCAACAAGCAGTAACCCCGTTGTGAACCACTGTTTTTTTGAGAAGCTGTCTTTCCCGTCCCAGATAAAGACCAACGTCAGAATTAAAAAAATCATAAAGAAAAACCAATGCATGACACTATTTTCCATTAATACGCTTTGATATCCGATAAGGTGCCTGTAAAGGCACCGGGTAAAACGATTACTGCTTTCTAAAAAATAGCGTCAACCCTGTAGGCACGCTTACTTACTGGCATTAAACACAAAAAAACTGTCCACTTCATGCTGAAGCTCTGCCTGATGGGCTGCCCCTGGCGGATCGATAGCATTACTTCCGCCATTCGGGTTTAAATGCAGTTCGCCAGAAAGCGTATTAATTTGTGCCTGCTGTTTCGCGGTGAAATTGAAGTTATTACCGATAATATTAACGCTGCCATCTTTCGATAATTCAATCGCACTTTCGCCACACTCCAGTCGTAAAGTACTGCCCGCAGAAAGCGTATAGTTATTCACGGCTTTATCGCTGCGACTTTTTCCTGCCAGACAAATGATGTCCCCTTTGATCCCCGCCTGCTGGTTTTTTGCCACCCGCAGGGTTTCATTTTCCCCCACATATTGGGTGCGGTTTTTTTCTGTCGAATGGGATTCATCATTTTTAACGTTAATATCCAGATTACGTTCGGCCTGGATCCACACCTGTTCCTCACCCGCCTTATCTTCAAAGCGCAGCGCGTTGGCGTTGTCCACCGACCCGTCCTTACTACGGCTCATGAACCCCATCTGCGTTGCCGCCGCCGGCAGTGCCCACGGCGGCATGCTCGCTTCGTTGTACACGCGTCCTGTAATAATCGGGCGGTCCGGATCGCCGTTGATAAAGTCCACCACCACTTCGTCACCCACGCGCGGAATCTGCACCCCGCCGTAGCCCTGGCCTGCCCAGGCGCTGGAGACTCGCACCCAGCAGGAACTGGTGTCATCGCCTTTCGCCAGACGGTCCCAGTGGAATTTCACCTTCACCCGACCGTATTTGTCCGTCCAGATACTCTCCCCCTGCGGCCCCACTACCTTCGCAGTCTGCGGGCCGTAGGTGCGCGGCCACGCCGTGGTCTGCGCCGGTCGATACGCCACCGATGACGGGATAACCGTGAAGTCGGTGCGGTGAATGGTTTCCCCCTCTCCGCTCGCGTAACGGTTCTCCTCAAAATGGTAACTCGCCGCCGTGGTCAGATACTCGCCGTTGTCACTGAAGAACGGCGCGTTGCTCAGGGTAAACGTGTGCCCCGGCGCGATACCGGCGGCCGTCGCCGTGGCCTGAATTTGCTGGTGCTCCACCTGCCAGCGCTCCTGGCGGATGCGGGCATAGAACTCGGCGTGACCATGATCCACAAAGCGCCCCGGCCAGTCGTACACGTCAATGCTGCCAGGCTGGGGTGAAGCCGGGTTCTGCTGTGCCTGAAACAGCCACGCATTCGGTTTGCGGAAGTCGTAGTCGTCCAAACTGTAAATCCCCGGCGTCACGCTGTCCTCCAGCGCCCACTGGCTGATGCCTTCTTCATCCGTGCTGCCACCCGATGGCGTCTGGTGGTACGGAATGACCTCATAGCCACTGAACGGCAGATGCTGCGTCGCGGCATCGGTCAGCACCAGGGTGTGTTTGTCCACCTCGTGGCGGAAGTGAAAGGCGATCCCCTCCAGCTCCATCAGGCGGCTGATAAAGTCGAGACTCGACTCCTGATACTGCACGCAGTAGTCCCACACCCGATAGCTGCCGGTCAGTTTATCTTCGACATTGACCTGGTGTTCCCCGAGCAGCGTCTTCACTATCTGCGGCGCCGTCTGGCCCTGGAAGATACGCAGGTTGCGGTCGCGCTTCATCGGCCACAGATCCGGCTCTACCGTCAGCTGGTAGACCGCGTAACGGGTTCCCGTCAGTTCCACGGCGCTGACCGCCACCCGCGTCACCTTACCGTTGATGTAGCGCGGCGAGAGCAGGCTCTGCGTTGGGAGCGTCACCGTCACTGGCTGTCCAAGCAGTTTACTGCGGTCAATGCGCGCGTCCGTGCCAAGCAGTGTCAGCGTCAGGGCAAACGACTCAGACATCGCCTCGCGGCCAGACAGTTTCCAGAACAACAGCCCCTCAACCGGGAGCTGGACGGTAATTCGGTTAAGCATAATCATTATTCCGTAATGGTTTGTGCTGAGAGTGAGTGGTAACGCATGATGTCTGATGACGTGATTCAAGGCATTCGCCTGTCATCGCCCCTCAGCCTTAATAATATCTTCGCTATAAAATCCAAAATTCATTTGCTTGATTTAATCACATAAATAAGGGAAGCAATTTTCACCACTTCAGATACCACGAACAAATAAATATTTAAAAATAGATTCCCCGGCTCTGACAAACCCGCCATTAATGGAAACACCGAAATAGAACATTGAAATGAAGTAAAACGAAGCACTTCTTGAATAAAAGCAAACCGGATTGCATAACGGTTTCGTGTGAAAAAAAGCCAGGCAGAAATGAACAGAGATACGAATAAGATCACGTTAAGAACAAAAAATAGTGTAACAATGGTGCTGTAGATACCGCTTCCTGTAACAGTCCCATTCCCACTGATGTGATTAAAAGACGAAATATCTGTAATAAATGGGATCCCACCTTGCCACAATACATGAGTGCAATATATCAAAATAGCTAGCACATCCATGCTTCCCCAAAAATAGAACACCTTAGTTTTTAGCTTCATATTATTTCTGGTATCCATTGCCATGACTTACTCTTATCCTTATCGGCGATAATTGATATTCACTCAGAATGTTATTTCACTGACGCAGGTGGCCATTTCCCACCATGCTTGATCAGCGTCTCTTTGATTTTGGTCAGCATTTGATATTGTTCGCTGCCTTCTTTTGCGCTATCCAAATGGCGTTGCAGCAGGCTTGTCAGTGTCCAGCCACCGTGACCCCGAATTTCAGCATCGGCTCCGCGATCGAGCAATAACAACACATGATCGTATTTGCCAAAATTTAACGCCTCAATGAGCAGCGTATTGCCTAACGAGTCAGTGATATTGATATTGGCGCCCTTATCAAGCATCGCTGCCAGCGTCTGGGTATTTTTGGCCTTGATCGTTTCAAAGATGATGGGTTCTTTATACGTTTTATCTTTCGCATCCGGCGATAAACCGCCGTTAAGCAACGCCTTAATCCAGTCATCGCTGTCGGCTTTTAAAACGTATTCCGCCGGGCTGCTTTTTCCCGCCGGGCGCGGCTGGAGCGGATCGGCACCGGCCTTCACCAGCACGGTAATCATCTTTAATTGCGTGGGGGTTTTCTTATCGTCGACAGCATTCATGATGGCCCAGAACAGGGGGGTCATATCCGCTTTTCCGGGTTTGTTTAAATCCGTTTCTGACGCCAGTTTAACAACATCATCGACTTCACCGTGTTCAATTGCATTGGCTAATGTGAGTTGTTGGCCGCTAAAATAATCCTGCGGATTTAATTCCATATCTTGTTTGCACCCCTGAATCATGAACGTAAAACACAGCACGAAGCAGCCGAATAAAAACATCTTCACAGGCGACTCCTGATGATTGAAATGTCTTCGTCTTTTTGCAGCTCAATACCGTTAATGGCCTGATCGATCCCATGACGGTCCAGCGCGCTTCCGGTCCCGCCCGGCAGATCGTGTGCAATCCCGGCAGCGTCAGGACTGAGGGCAGAGATTTCTTCTTTGAGAATTAATGCTGGTACATGTCCCTTCACCGTTTTTAAATCTTCCCAAAGATTCACTTCCTGAATTTTGGTCAGCAGTTCGCCCTTTACACGATAGGCCTGAATAGTGTCCGTGCTTCCCAGCACACTCCCGCCATATTGTTCAACGGTGTCACTGTTAAGTCCCGCAGCGTTGAATGTCCACCCCGCTTTACCACTGGCCATTGACGTTGCTGACGCAAGCCCGCCGCCAAGCGAGTGACCTGCGATATCGATGTTTTGGCCCGAGCTCGCCAATATATTTCCTATGCCTACCGCATTTCGATAATAGGCAGACTCCATACCCAGGCCCTGCGCGCCATTGTTTGCCCAATCAGCGCCGTTTTTCACCGGTGCCAATTCCCCGTTGCTCAGTAGCGAAGAGACGTTGTCTTTTAATGACGCAAGTCCGGGTTCTCGAGATCCCCTGAAGACCAGCGTAGGGTTCATGTCAGTGCCAAAAACATCAGGATCGGGCTGATAGACACGCGCCAGAAAATCTGGCGACGTTTCATTGTCGTAAAGCATTTTGCTTTTCAGGCCAAACTTATTCAGTAACGCGGCATCATTACTAATATCCTTCCACCCTTCCGGCACGTTCGGCGTCGCTTCCAGCGGATTAACGGTCTTGTAAACATTCCCCGCGAGTTTGGCTTTTTCCACGGCGATATTATTGGCCGCCAGTCGTTTGGCCGCGATTTGCGCATCCGGGTACAGGCTTTTACTGCCCTGACTAATCAGATTTTTACGCGCCTGCCACCGTTGTGCCTTCGTCATTTCCTGTAACTGTGCGGCATAGGTTTTACCCTCTTTGCCCGGCGTCGGCTGATCCGGCACCTGTGCCGTTTTGGCTTTCACCACCTGCGTTGGCATCACCGTGGGGGTTGGGCGGGAACCATAGGTTCTCACCATCGTTTCGTATCGGTCGACGATCGTGCTCACCGGATACCAACCCAGTCCGGAGAGCGAGGCTGGCTGGAGCCTGCCTTTTTCATTGATATAGAAAACGTCCGTCACCGACGACCAGTGACGATGACTTTCATCAATGGCCACCACCCTGCCCATATCGAGATCCTGCACAATCAGTTTTCGCGTATCTCGTCCGGACTGATACGGATTCGCCCCGGTAATCGCGTGAAGTAAATCGTAGCGCGTAAACAGCGAGCGTAACGAATGGTCCGGCACCGACATCACCCACTGTCCGGCGACGGACGGGCGGATGATTTTTGCAAATAACGCGGGCGATACATTCTCGTTAAAAAGGTAGATAAATTTGATGTTATACATGCGCTCCGTCCTGTAACCAGTCCCTGCCTCGCTTCGTTTACGGGTTCACCAGCCAGGTGCCAGGTTTTGCGATGTCGAGGATTTGCGCCCGCGTCTTACCGCTTCCCTGCAATTCAATCGTGAATTTTCCTGCCGGGAGTTTGAGAGAAGCGTAGCCGTTGGTTGCCGGGCGCAGCGCTTTACGCTCGCCGTTTACCCGCAGATTTTCCCCTTCCAGCATACGGATATAGATCAACGCGACAGGGCTGGTTTCCGCAATCGCAGGCGTCCCGGACTGTGCGGTGTCGGTTTGCTGAACCGCAACCGGTTCGCTGGCGGCGGTCGCTGGCGGCGTTTGCGCCGGACGGACTTCCGCAGTCTGGTTTTCCGTCTCGTGGCCACCGCTGAACAGCATCGCGCCCGTTATCATCCCCACAAGCACGCCTGCAGCGCCAATGGCCGGGATCCGGTAACGTCGCCAGTCAAACGCGGTGGTCGGTACGCTTTCCGCTTCAACCGGCACCAGCATGGTGCCCGGTTTTTTCGCGCTCAGCACATCGTCGATCCCCGCAACCGGCATTTCGATAAGCGCCGCAAATTCGTCGATAGACTGCGGTCTGTCTTCCATGCGTAGCGCCAGCGCGCGGTCAATGGCCTGCAACAGTGGCAGCGAGTATCCCTGTGGCTGTAATTCCACCAGCGGCTTACAGGTATCCTGAATCGAACGCACTACGCTGACCGGCGGCGGCGAGCCAACGATCAGCGTGCGTAAGACAGCGCCAAGCGCGTAAATATCGGTCCACGGTCCCTGCTCGCTTTCGTTATCGTCAGTGTACTGTTCGATCGGCGCAAAGCCGGGGCGCAGCATGGTTTCCGTCTCGTCGGAGAGATTGCCAATGGTGCGGCGCGCCGAGCCAAAATCGAGCAGAACCGGCAGGCCGTTCTCCTGGATCTGAATGTTATCCAGCGAGATGTCACGGTGAAGATAGCCCTCATCGTGGATCGTCTTAATCGCCCCAAACAGCATCGGCAGCATGCGGCGGATCCAGGCTTCGTTAATTTGATCCGGCTTCTCTTCGCGCAAGCGCGAGAGCGTGGTGCCGCTGTAGAACAGCGTGCCCATATATGCCGTATCGTTCTGTACCCAGAAACGCAGCACATGCAGCAAGTTGGGATGATTGAAGCGCGCCAGCAAACGGGCTTCCTGAATAAAACTGTTCAGGCCCGCAGAAAACGCTTTACTGAATCGCTCGCTGCGCAGCACCAGGGTCATGTCATCGCCCCGCAACGCCAGCGAGGCAGGCATAAACTCTTTAATCGCAATAGTGCGTTCGAGCTGATGGTCCCAGGCGCGATAAACGATGCCGAATCCCCCACCGCCAATCACTTCTTTAATTTCAAACTCATTAAAGCGATACCCGACAGGGAGCGCATTTGGGACAGTCCGATTGTTATCATTATCCGTCATCTTTAACAGTTCTCTTGATGATTGCATTACGCGGCAAACTGACAGTGAAACTCGCCCTGCTCGCAGGTGACATGCAGACGTCGGTACTGCGCGTCGCGGCGGCTGGCGGTAAGTAAAATCTGGCTCATCTGGGGCAGTAAGGTGTTGGTCAGAATCGCGTCCACCATGCGTCCGCCAGACTCCACCTCGGTACAGCGCTGGACAATCTGTTGCACAACGCTGTCGTCAAACGTCGAGAGGATAGTGTGATTCTCTTCGAGACGACGCTGGATGCGTCGAAGTTGCAGGCGAACGATCTGCCCCAGCATCTCGTCGCTGAGCGGGTAATACGGCACCACCAGCAGACGTCCCAACAGCGCAGGCGGAAACACCTGCAACAGCGGCTGGCGCAGCGCGCTACTGAGCGCGTCCGGTTCTGGCATCAGTTCTGGATCGGCACACATGGCGCTTATCAGATCGGTGCCAACGTTGGAGGTGAGAATAATAATGGTGTTACGAAAATCGATGTGTCGTCCTTCGCCGTCTTCCATCCAGCCTTTGTCGAAGACCTGGAAGAAAATCTCGTGCACGTCCGGATGCGCTTTTTCAATTTCATCCAGCAGCACCACGCTATAAGGGCGTCGGCGTACGGCTTCGGTTAACACGCCGCCTTCGCCATAGCCCACATACCCCGGAGGCGCGCCTTTTAAGGTCGAAACAGTGTGCGCCTCCTGGAATTCGCTCATGTTGATGGTGATGACGTTCTGTTCGCCGCCGTACAGCGATTCCGCCAGCGCCAGCGCAGTTTCCGTTTTCCCGACGCCGGACGGGCCGCAGAGCATAAACACGCCGACCGGTTTGTTCGGATCGTCAAGTTTCGCCCGTGAGGTTCTGACGCGACGGGCAATCAGGTCAAGACCGTGGCGTTGCCCAATCACCCGCTGATTCAGCGTATCGGCCAGGTTCAGCACCGCATCGATTTCATCTTTCACCATCCGGCCAAGCGGGATGCCGGTCCAGTCAGCAACTACCGCCGCCACCACGTTTTCATCCACGGCGGCAAACAGCAGCGGCGCATCGCCCTGCAGCGTTTTCAGCGCCTGTTGCTGCTGGGCAAGCTGGCGGAGCAGTTCGGAACTCTCGTCATCTCCGGCGGCAAATAACGCGGCGCGCAGGCGAACGATCTCGCTGACCAGGCTACGTTCTTCATGCCAGCGGCGGGTCAGGACATCGCGCTGCGCTTCGTACTCATCGTATGCCGCGTTTAACGCGGCGACACGTTCAGGCTCGCCCGCACCGACGCGCGCCTCGCGCTCTGCAATCTCCCTTTCCACCTCCAGCGCAGCGAGATGTCGCAGGCAATCTTCAAGCTGAGGCGGCGGCGCGCTCTGACTGACCGCCACGCGGGCGCAGGCGGTATCGAGCAGTGCGACCGCTTTATCCGGCAACTGGCGCGCCGGAATGTAGCGGTGCGAAAGCTTCACCGCCGCGCTGACCGCTTCGTCGAGAAGTAACACCTGATGATGCGTCTCCAGCGGCGACACGGTACTGCGCAGCATCAGAACGGCTTTCGCCTCGTCCGGCTCGTGTACCTGCACCGTCTGGAAACGGCGGGTCAGCGCCGGATCTTTCTCAATGTACTTTTTGTATTCCGCCCAGGTAGTGGCGCCGATGGTACGCAGTTGCCCACGCGCCAGCGCGGGTTTCAGCAGGTTAGCGGCGTCGCCGGTTCCCTGCTGGCCACCGGCGCCAATCAGCGTGTGGATCTCATCGATAAACAAGATGATCGGCGCAGCACTAGACTGTACTTCATTGATCAACGCCTGGAGACGGGCCTCAAATTCACCTTTCATCCCGGCGCCCGCCTGCAACATGCCGATGTCCAGTAGCCACAGCTGAATGTTCTGCAACGGCGCTGGCACGTCGCCTTCAGCGATACGCCGCGCCAGACCTTCGACCACCGCCGTTTTGCCGACCCCGGCTTCCCCGGTCAGCAGCGGATTGTTCTGCCGGCGACGCATCAAAATATCGACCATCTGGCGGATCTCTTCATCGCGCCCGACCACCGGGTCGATTTTGCCTTCCCTGGCCCGCGCCGTCAGATCCTGCCCATACTGGGCCAGGGTCCCCTGCGCGGCAGGCAGCGTACCGGCAGGCGCATCCACTGCGGCAGCGGCCTGCTGCGACTCTTTACTCTGTGCGCAGATGGCGTCGAACTGGGCGATCAACACCTCAACGTTGAGACGGCTAAACTGGGTGGAAATGCTCTTCAGCACGTTCGCCAGATTCCAGGTTTTCAGTATGCCGATCAGCAGATGTCCGCCACGAATACGGCTGACGCCGAATTTCAACGAACCAAAGACCCAGGCGCGTTCAACGGCGCTGTCAATATGCTCGGAGAGATCAGAGACTGAACTGGCCCCGCGCGGCAACGCATCAAGCGCGGCGACAATATCCCGCGTTAACTGTTGTTCATCGAGTGAAAAGTGACGAATCACCTGTTGCAGGTCGCCATCCTGCTGTTGCATCAGTTGATGCAGCCAGTGCACCAGCTCAACGTAAGGGTTGCCGCGCAGCTTGCAGAACGCGGTGGCGCTTTCCAGAGAGGTAAATAACTGCGTGTCCAGTTTGCCGAAAAGAACGGCACGGCTGATTTCTGACATGTTCGGTTCCGTTGATAACAATGTTGGAGAAAAAACTACCGTTCTGAGGGATAGACCAGATCGCCGCGCGCGATGGGCTCAGGCTGAATACCCAGCCAGATGTTGTAACCCAACTGCCCATCGCGACCGAGCGTTGCGCCCTTCACTGCCCCGGCGCGCAGTATCACGCGCGTTTCCCATTCATATTCCAGGCCGGAGTACTGGCGAACCCAGTCGCGCAACGCCGTCACCTGGGCGCTACCGGGCAAGAATTGGTTGTACTCTTGGGCGCTGAGTGGCCCTATCTCGAGACGAAACTTGTGCTGCACGTCGCGCACCGCTTTACCGAGAAAGGCAGATTCCCCCATGCGCGGCAGGCGACGTCCTTCACCCAGTTGCGCCTGTTCACGCCGGGTAAGCGGCATCCACTGCGCCACATTGCTGACCAGTTTCACCGGCACCCTGAAATAGTGGCGCAGGATTTTCTCCAGCCCTTGTGGATCGCGTCCGTGGCGGGTCAGGTGTCCGGCGTGGGTAAAGCGGGCGTGCGGACTGAGGCTGCCTTTTTCCATCTGGCCTGGCTGCCCCATACCGATCAGCGAAGCCAGATAGCCCTCAAAGCGTCTGTTGTCAGCGCGGTCGAGCGAGACAGCAGGCTGCGCATCCGCCCAGGCGCGATAAAACAGTAGCGTCAGACGGTGGTGAAACAGGTCAGCGAAAGCGCTGAGGCTATCGTCCTGATGATGATGAATTCGCTCGCGGGCATATTCCGTCATATGAACCGGCAGCGGGCCGTTGGGACCAAACAGACCGAAGCTCAGGATCGAGACGTCGTGCAGTCCGTTTTCTTCACGCTGGCGCACGTGCGCGACCGTCGAGGGCGCAAAGCCCATTGACGGCTGCTGGCCAATGCGTAACGGCTCAAACTTGGGTAGCGGCGCGCGCCCCAGCGGGTAACGTTCTCCGCCCTGGGCATCAATTCGCCGTAACAGTTGAAACAGATCATAGCGCCACGGCGTTTCCCTGACGTCGCGCCAGAACGCCTCCGGTAGCGGTGTCAGGCGATGCACGCGCAGCGGTGCGGAAACAACGTCATTCATATCAGCGCCCTTTTCCCCATTCGCGGCGCCCAGTAGCCAATCTCACCGCGTTGCTGGCTTTTCAGGGTGAACTCCGTGAAGCTGTTGATGGAGACCAGGCGAGCAAACAGGCGCTCCAGCACACTGCCGAAAAGCCACGGACTGGCCCCGGAAAAGGCGCGCTCGTCCACCGTCAGCGTGATGCCAATTCCGCGGGCGAAAACCACCGGGCCGGGTTCCGGTACGCGACGGTGTACCGGCACCAGCACGCAGTGGCGAACACCGTCCACCTGGCGCGCAACCGGCGTCTCCGCCAGGCTTGCATAGAGCCCCAACAACTGACGCAGCGCCGCCGCGCCCTCTTCGTTTTCGCTGTCCATCAGGCTGAGGTAGTTCATCTGTAGCTGGCTGATGAGCCGCCAGGTGCTAAACCCTTCCGCCAGTGCCGGGCGCGGTGGCGTCGGGCCGTTTCGCAGTTTCAGGGATTTGACCGGCATGGAGTCAGCCATGATGAACTGCCCCAGTTCCTGTTGCAGCATCAGGGGTAAATCGCGGCTGGTGCACAGGACGTCAGCGGAGATATAGCGCAGGGCGTCCTGCCACGGCGCGTGCCGCTCGTCCACCAGCGAGACAAACACTTCAGAGCCGACATAACCGGTACGCGTGCCGTAGCGCAGGGCATGTTCAGAGAGGACGCGCTGTTCGCGGCGCAGGGAAAAATAGGCGCCGTAGTTGCCCGCGTCCTGACTCCAGGTGCTCCAGAACGGGCGAAACGTCTGATCGTCACGCTGACCGTCGGCGCTACCGTAGAGAGCCTTTACCGCGTAGATTTCATAATCCAGCGGGCGAATGTTATCCACCACCAGATGGTATTCGTGCTGGCCCTCGCTGAGCTTCTGGCGCGCCGCGACCTTCGGGAACAGGTTGATGACCGGAGTGCAATGCATGGCCAGATGGCTGGCATCCACCACCCGCTCCAGTTGCTCATCGGTTTTTCCCAGCAGAATGAAAATATCGAAGGCTTTTTCGCTTTCACAGCGTTGAATGAGCTTACCGATCCCACTCAGGCTAATGAACCGGAAACGCGCCGGAAACGCGAAGTATTCCTGCAACAGACGGTATCCGTCAAAGTTGCGCAGATCGTCCGGGAGCAGCGCCTGTTCCGGCTCAAAACCCTCCTGACGCAGCCCCTCTTCCGGGAGTAGCTGGCGTAATGGCTGCTCGCTCAGGGTCTGGCAAACAATGCCGACGTGATGCTCCATTACCAACTCCAGCAGCTTCAGCGCCTCGATGTCCGGGCCGCTGAGGAAAAACGCCAGTCGGTCAAAATCGAGGTGTCCGAGGTGTTGTGGGCCATCGCAGGCGATGCGAATACGCAGTGCGCTGCACGCGCCGCGCTGGCTCAGGCCAAGCTGCGCCAGCGGCAGATCGGCGGGAATACCGCCCAGCGTCACTTTTTCAATTTTCAGCGGCAGCAGAGTGACCTCATGCGCAGTGGTATAACTGCACGTGATGCCGTTTTTTTTCAGCGCCAGGCTGTCCATCATGGTGCCGCGAGGAACACGGAAACCGTTGCTCAGATCGCCACGACTGCTGTCGGGCTGTAACTCGGCAATCGCCATTGACGGTGTGGGAGCCAGGTAATTAGGCGCAATCATCTCCAGCATCCGCTGGGAAAAGCGTGGAAACTCCGCATCCATTTTCAGCTGTACGCGAGAAGTCAGAAATGCGAAGCCTTCCATCAGCCGCTCGATGTAAGGGTCCGCCACCTCAATGCCGCGCATGCCCAGCCGCCCGGCGACCTTCGGATAGCGTTCGGCAAATTCCGCTCCCATTTCGCGCAGGTAGGCCAGTTCGCGGTTGTAATATTCGAGCAGTTTACTTTCCATGATTACCCCGCGTCTTTGAGTTCAAAATGACCGTTTTCCAGATCGACATCGGTGCGAAACAGAAACTCCAGCGGATACGGCACACACCACAGTCGCCCTTTTATCTCGATCGATAAAACGTTATGCAGATCCAGCGAGGAGGTGTCAGAGACGCAGCGCACCTGTAGTCCCTGGGGCAAAATACGCGGCTCGAAATGAAGGATGGCTTCGGTGAGCTTGCGCTGGATATCGTGCCATTCGATATCCGACATCCGCTTTCCCGCCAGTGGGGCGACACCAAAGTTCACGACAGAACGACTCACCTGCGACAACGCGCTCAGGTTGTGTGACGCGTCGTGATTGATGGTGTTAAACAGCCACTGCAAATCCCGCAGCACATGGCGACGCAGCGCAGCATGGGTAATCAGGTTACTGTTGGCCGACTCGCGTTTTTGTTCCGGCGCGTTATCCGTCAGACGATCCAGCAGCGAGGGCTGCATTTTGTCGCGCGCGCCGACGTTTTCCTGCCCGCTACGGGCGCGCCAGCCGCTGCGCAGCAGATCGCCTTCACCTGCAGGATTACTCATTGGTCGCGTCCGCGGCAAACGTGACGAGGCTCAGTGAGAGCAGCGGATTTTCGCTCTGCTCGCTCAGCCAGGCTTTCTGCCCCTGTCCCTCATAAAGCGTGCCGTCGTCATCAAGCGGCAGCCATTCGGTGGTACGTGCCAGTTTGACGGAATCTGCCGCGTCACTGGCAAAGGGATATCGCGCGGGAATCTGGCAGACCTGTTCGCTGCCGTCGGTCAGGCAGACCAGTGCGTGACGCCAGACCAGATCCGTGACACTGGCAGGCGCCTGAAACTGGATCTTCGCAATGGCGCTAAACGGTAGCCAGAAATAGCGGCCGTTGACGATCGTTTCGCACACCGGGCCCAGTCGGGCATCGCCGTCCATCAGCCAGTCGAAATTCTGCGTCTGTTCATTGTCGAACGCGAGCTGACCCGCACTCGCCTGCGCCTGTTCCAGCGCCGTCAGACGTAGCGAGCGCGCGTGCTCGCCGCTGGCCGTGAGCGCGGCGGCGAGCGTGGTCAGCCACGGCCACTGCGTTTCAGGCATCAATGGGCGAGTCGCGCCTGCAAACACCTGTGCGCGCTGCTGTTCGCCCTGAATAGACTGTTCAAGCAGCGTCACGGTGGGTTGCGCCTGAGGCTTCAACGCCTGCCAGCTCTTAAGCTGGGTCAGTGCCCGCCCCCAGTTTCCGTTTAACGTTAAAAACTGCACGAAGGCGGCGCGCAGGTCGGCGTCCGCAGGCCGGGCTTTGATTTGTGATTCAAGGCGAAGTAATGCGTCGTTAAGCGACTCGCCCGCCAGATGTCGATTAAGCGTATTCATAGCTGTTCCTTAATTCGCCGCGCGCCAGGTGCCAATAGCAGGATCGCGCAGTTGAGGGCGCAGGGTGTCAATCAGGACAATATTGAGAGAAGTACCGGGGGCAAGCCACGGACTCCAGGTCTGCTTAACCGCCTTAATACGCGCCTGTAGCTTCGCATCGTCGCTGGCCATCTCGCGGGAAATTTCTACGGCGACCGTGCCGTCTATCTTCCAGCCACCCAGCGCCGGGTCATAAGGCAGGAGCATCCAGCTCTGGTGGCTGTTTTGAGTGCTAAACACCATGCGTTCTTTATTGACGGAGGTGATCAGCGCCTTTTCCGGATTCACCTTCTCGCTCAGCCCCATCACCGGGAAACCGTGGATCCAGGTGACGGGCATCTCTTTTTTAGCCCCGTTACGGGCCTGAGAGATGACCGTATGGCCGCTCAGCCAACTGCCGTTTTCGCAGCGCGTGGTGTCGGAGTCCGGAATAAACAACGCGGGCGCGGAAGTGCCGCCCTGCCAGTAAGTACGCAGATGGCAGCCATCCTGCAACGTAAATTCCTGCCACGGTGTGCGGTCTGCGGCAACCGAGTGCAATTCCGGGTTGAGCTCAGGCGGTTGTAATTCGACGCGGGCGGTGGCCGTCTTTTCTTGTTTGACCACCAACGTCCAGTCCTGCGCCTTGCTTGCCGTGCCCCGCGCCAGCGTTGCGCCCGAGGGATCGTTCAGCTTCCACGTCAGCTTATCCAGCTTGCCGCACTGGTTTTTCAGCAACGCGCCAAGACGCGGGACAAAATTTTCGAGGACAGCGACCTCTTTATTGCCGTTCGCCACAATGCGCAACGCCACCTCAGACTTACACCAGCTCTGCGGCGTTTTGTCTTTAATGTCGTCGATCCAGATATCCAGCTTTTGTGCAGGTGACTGTACGATGCGGTAGTTTTCAGCCTGCGCGGTGGTAGCCACCGCCAGAAGCGCCAAACCCGATAGCCAAATTTTCATATCAATCCTTGTATGTCTAATCAGTTCCGCAGGGAAGAAATTGCGTTGCGTCAGAGAGCGTATGCAGCAAGGTGGTGTCCTGAGGACTTCCCATCCACACCGCAATCGCGGTGTAGTTATCCTGTGCATTGCCCTCCTGTTCGCCGTTCTTTTGAATAATTTGCTGCATTAATGTCAGCCACTCCTGCGGCGTATTAACCATGTGTAGCGACTGCTGCATTTGTTCTTCGCTGACGCCATGCCAGAAGCCATCGGTGCAAAGTAGAAAGGCATCGCCGTCTTCAACCGGCACCACGTCGCTGTAGCTGGCTTCCGGCCCGCCGTTCTCAATGCCTAACGCCAGATACAGCAGATTACTGTTCAGGTTGTCCGTCTGATGACCGGCGTCTTTCATCTGCTGAATCAGGCTGTGATCGGTCGTCACCTGCCACAGCCAGCCACGACGAAACAGGTACAGGCGGCTGTCCCCGGCGTGCGCCCAGTAGGCCAGACGGTAATCTCTGTCGATAAACAGACTGACCAGCGTCGTGCCCATCCGGCGATAATCCTGCACGGCCTGCTGTTCACTGAGAATGGTGCGGTTCGCCGTTTGGACGTAGTCACGGATATGCTGGGCGTTAAGGTGCCTGTCGCCATCAAAGCGGGAGATAATGCTGTTACAGGCAAGCTCAGCGGCCATTTCGCCGCCGGGCAGTCCGGCGATACCGTCACAGACGACAAAGCAGGCTGAACGTTCCCCAATGGTTTCTCCCGTCTGATCCTGGTTGCTGGCGCGCGTTCCCTGGCGGGAGAGAGAAGCCGTTGCGATCTTCATTTTTCTTCCGATCCACTCTGTGAGTCTTTGTACTGATTCACCTCCATGTCATATGCATGGAGGAAGGCTTCACCAAACAGGGTGTGGAAGTCATCTTCAATTTCACCCGCCGTCTCGCCATAACTGCGGACAAAATAGTCCCACAGCGCCGCTTTGCGACTGCCCGGTAGCGCCAGGCGGGAGCTCACGCCGTTCTGTTTTGCCTGCTCTTCAAGCTGTTCCGGATTAAAGGATTGCAGCATGGCGGCAATAATGGCGCGAATACCGGAGATCATCCCCAGTTGATGCGCCTGCAAATCGATGAGCGCGTCACGCACCGATTTTGTCGGCGGCATAAAGCCTGGCATCGGGGTGCCGAACATCTGGATCAGCACCGTTTTACCGGAAGGCAGCAGTTTGAAAGGATTGTTCGCGTCATCGAGCACCATCGTCATATCCGCTTTCACGCCGCGCTTAAGGATGGAACGCGAGGAGAGCAGCGCCACCGTCCCCTGCGAGAACATGCCCAGGATTTGACCCAGCTGGCGCATATTTTCACTGTCGAACTGCGGCACCGGCTGCATTTCGCTCAGTCCCATACCTTCAAGCAACGCGTCCAGTAACTCGCCCTGTAGCACTTCGCCCTTCTCTGTACTGTGGGCGGTGACCGAAGGTGACGCGGCGTTTTTTACCGGATCAATACGCAGACGTCCTTTTGGCGGTTGAGCGTTGCTGCGCGCGACGGCCTGTGGCGTCGGCAGAGTAAACCCGGCGTATTCCTGAGGTTCCGGCGCCTCATCTTTAACTCGCGGTTGCTCCGGCTCATTTGGCGCAAACAACGGTGACTCCGCAAGCGCGTCTTCTCCCTGCTCTGGAACGGGCTGCTCAGTGAGGATGTCGTCAGGGTGTGTTAACGGCGCGCCGCCCATGAGCCCGAGCGGATCGTCACTGCGCGCGGCAGGCGCACTGGCAGAGTCGCCAAAAAGCGCCAGTGGATCGAGTTCATCCAACGCCTCTTCTTTTGGCAATGTCGGTGTGTTGTCTTCTGGCGCCACCAGCGTGGTTGGCGTGACATCGTTAAAGATGTTTTCCGTTTTAAACAGCGCTTCATCGCTAAACAGCGCGTCGGTACTGACGTTTTTGCGCTCAAGCTGTGGGTCGCTGCCGCTGAACAGCGCCAGCGGATCTTCCGCATTGCGCTCCGGCTCGCCAGGCTGTGAGAATGGATCGTGAGATGCGGCAGGCTGCGGTTTCGTACGACCGCTGGAGATGCTGTCGGAGATGGAAAACTCCTGCATCAGGCTGTCCCAGATTTCCGTAGGCACTGCGGTGGGTGCGGCTTCAGCACGTTGCGACGCACTGACGGGCTTCGATTCTGTTGTGGCTGCAGGCGTCACTGTCGGGCGGGAAGGCTGTTGCATACTGGCCGCCATGCGACTGACTGGCTGAGTATCCTGGATAAGATCGGTCACTTCGATACGATAGTCATCAATACCGAGAATATCGCCGTCCTGTAGCTCAACCTGACGCCCCCGCTCCAGCGGAATATCGTTCAGCACCACGCGGGTGACGCTACCGCGATTGGTCATGCGGCATTCGCCCTGTGCATCGACATGGACGATGGCCTGCAGACGCGAAATAGTGCGGTCATTGTCCGGCAGTACCAGATTGTTATCTGTACCGCGACCAATGGTGCCCCCCGGGGCATAAAAATCACAGCGGCTCTGCGGCGGCTGATGACCGGCTTTTGTCGAAATAATCGTGAATCGCATGGCGTATTCCTGCTGGTATGATTAGCGCTCAAACGTTGCCGCTCTCAGGGTGAGAACGGCGACGTTTGGGGACGAGAAATGCAAACCATAAAGGGAAAAAGGTCTACAATTCTGAAATAGAATTAAATGAAACACTAAATGACATGAGTTATTTAATAAGCATTAAGAACATAGCACCAAGAATAATCCACAATGCAAAAATAACCGCCTGTAATTTATAGCGCCGATGCAGTTTCAATATCCACCCGATCCGTTCTTCGGGTAAAGATTGTATAAACTGATACGCTTCATCCTGAACATAACGGTCTTTTGTGAACTTCATCTTCACTCCGTTATACAGGCGTACAAACCATATTATTTTTTGGTAGTTCGCCAGAGAGCCAAAAAATGATGCATAATTTGTCATCAGATTGAGATCGTAGCCTCTTTGCCGATATTCTGAAAGAAGTAATTTATAATCATTTTCGCGCTTTCTAAAATAACAAGAACTGTAGAAATCCATGATAACAAGAGCGGCAAACAAAATCACAAGAGCCAATAACGTTACATTTGTTAAGCTTAAGCATGGCATGCTTTTATTTTCCTGTGGCAACCATTAAAAGCAATAGCAGCATTAAAAATGCTACAAAAATTGTCATTTTGTAAAACGTTTTTATCCATGAAAAATTGTGACTCGATGTTATTAACTGAATTACCTCCGGAGAAAGAATTATTTTACCTTTTGTTGTGGTGGCTTTGCCGGAAAGAATCTTTTTCATTAATAACACTCGATGCGCAAAGCCGGGCAGGCCAAGTCGATCATAAAACAGATAATCATCCGAATTTATATATTGTCGTTCCTGCAGAAACTGAAATGTGTCAGCAAGTGGCTTCGTATACTTACGATAAAAATAAAAGTATATCACTACAGAAACAGGCAATCCTAAAAAAACACAAAAGAGCGCTATAAGGCGGATCATCTCATACATTTATTAGTCTCCAGAAAACAAATTCTTGATCCTTTCTCCTGCTCGCCCCACGTTTATTTCACAAGGTGATTTAAAGCATGTTTTCATGCAATAAATAGTAAACTCAAATATCGTGCAAGAAAGACAGCATTAATAAAGCAGCAAAAACAATCAATGCAATTTTATTTTTTCTGATATAAACATTAATCCATTCTAAATCCATGCCACACAGCGCATTCTTAACTGGGGCTGGTTCAAGCCAACGAGAGCGGGGTAACTTAACGCGTTTTCCGCTCAACAACTTTGATATTATCGTCACTCTAAAACCGAATCCCCAAAAACCTAACCCTTCCCAAAGCGTATAATCATCACTCCGAAGTAGTTGCTGCTGCTTTAATAATTCATAGACCTTAACTATCTGAGGGGAGTGTTTTCTATAATCAGCATAAAATGTCACCACAATAGCAATCAAAATAATGGACAGTAAAATGACGAAAATAGAGTAAGCATTTTCGAAGCTCACATGAACATCCTCTGTAAATTAAATGATTACGCTTATCACTAACCAATCCTTCTCACTGAGTTCCTTCACCCGTTGCACCTGGAACAACAACGCCAGCATTTAAAATGCTCTATTCTTATTCATTCTGTCTAATCCGTCGTTGACCACCGGTTTCTTCCTGTAATTCAAAACGTGCGGCATATCGGATGGCGCCATTTTTGTCTTTAGCTTTTAGTACAACATCGTATTCTCCGGCCAGCCAGGTAATTTCACGCCATTGATGACAAGCTCCGGGATTTAGCAAAACTACGGGTGTGTTAAAGCCAGGCGATGAGATCGCTTTCCACTGTTCACCTTCTTGTTTCATCACCGTTGGCGGATAAACGGTGATCGGATACGTAAGTCCAGAATCCTGAGGAAAACAAAAGCACGGTGCATTATTTTCTATCGAGACCGTCAGGCGTTGATACTGCGCAGGATGCGATATGCAGGCACTACATAGACACGTTATCGCTATTGCACTTAGCGCTCTCTTCATAACCCACTCCGCCTGTGTGCAAAATCCTGGCAACGATGACTTACACAAACGTTTAATCGTTATTTTTACGATAATGGCCGGGGAGTAATCCCCGGCCACATATACGCAGATTACGCTTCTTTGTTCTCTTTGATATTCCAGCCAGCACTGCTTTCAGCACCTTTACCACCCGCAGTGGTCTGCTCCCAGTACTGCTGTTTCACTTTCGCAGCCTGGAATGCATAGGTCACGCCAACGGTATCGCCGTTGTCTGCGCCGGTGTACTGAACCGCAGTTACCAGCACATCTTCCAGCGTGATACGGGTGTATTCAACCTGCTGACCACCCGCTTTACAGACAGACAGTTCAACTTTGGTCAGGTGCTTACCGCTCGCACAATGTTTCAGAATTGCTGTAGTGGATTTGTCGATGAGTGCATTCACGTGCAGATCGTTAAAGTTAACTTTACCTGCACCGCCGCCGCCGCCGACACTCATATTTCCCGGCTGGGACGCGCCCCAGGAGAAAGAGGTAATATCAGTCCAGCCGGTGTGGTTAGAATCTTTAGATTCGCCCGTAACACCCTCGACCTTCAGGAACATATCAATAGCCATAATATCTACTCTTCGTGGATTAACATTATTGCTTTCGAAAAAGCACTTATATGGCAAACAGGAAAGCATGGGGCTGAATAAAACCGTCCATATTTTACCTCTGCCTCTAATCTGACGAAATCATATTCGCTCAGAATATCCAGAGTGGCAGCGATTGCAACCACCCTAAATGATACTCAGCCATTCATGACGGTGACTAAGTGCTAGACAACCAACCTTTGCATCATCTAGAATAATTTCAATTACATTTGAACAAGAAAGGGTTAGTGAATGAAAAAGATTGCCTTATTAATATTAACAGTCGTGCTTTTCATTATTGTAATTTTCACTATTGTCGATATTTTCCAGTCAGCATGGTATGTCATTACTCTTGAGACATTTACTGCAATGTCTGCTGGACTTCTTTTTGGAAAAATCGTTTTTCTAATCCTAATCCTTTTTGGCCTTCGTTTCTCACTGAAATGCTGGCGCACGTCAAAACTTTGACTTCATTTTTTCAGCAAGATAATAAATAGCGATAGATAGTGCTATCACAGAGATTAACAGAAGTGCATTTATCGCTATTTTTAGAATACTTTCCCCCCAGTTAAACACAAAAATATAATAGCCTAACGACGTAAAAAAAAGCATAAACGAAACAAGCAAAAGGAAATAGACAAAAATATATCTAACTAATTTCTCAAACACGAGAAACTCCTGTTAAAAACCGGCTAAATATCTCTTTATCTATAGCGCCATGGCTTTGTTGAAAATTTATCGCCTCAATAAAAGGTTTAACGTTATCCTCAACCAGAAAATATAACAAATCCAAATCACCTGCACCGCGCAATTCATTATAAACATCCTTGTTTAATTTTAGCAGTTCATAGGATGTATACACTGAGCGTGAAATCGAAGCACCAACACTCAGCACCCCTGTAATACCTGCAGAGACAAGAAATCGCGGGACAATTTTAGAGACAAACAACGTAATTAACTCGTTGACAAAAATCATTTTAAAGGCAATTCCCCCCACTTGTGCCCCACCTACTTTAAGGAGGAGTTCCCTGGATTGTTCTTCAGACAATCCAGACAAATAACGTTTTATCACCGTGTTTATTAAGTGGCGCACGTCTTCTGAGGTCAACCCTTTTTTGATAAGCGTCAGGAGTCTGATTTTATCGGTTTCATTTCGCCATCGATTATCTGAATCCAGAAAATCTTTAGTTAACATCCATAGATCTTCTGGAATTGACATAAAACCGCTAACCGCGCCGCGGGCAAATATTTCTGGATTGCTCTGTTTACGCGCATCAAAAATCTTCAACATGCCATCAGCAATTTCTTTTGGTGAACTTGTTCCCAATGTAGAGCCTCCCGGATATTAATGAATTTTAGTGGTCATACTTTTGAATTACTGTGGATTATCCTGGCTCCAGGTTTTATTTTGGTCACTGATGATTACCTGAGAGGTTAATTTATCCAGATCATCACTATGATAAAGACGTAAACAATTTAACGTTACGCCCTGCGCCGCAGGTTTTTTCTCGGAATGAAAGGCATTGGTAACATCTTTATATTTGTCGATGAGGGCATTGATTTTGTCATTGCCATTTTCAACATCGAATGGCACCCACTCAAGGAGAGCATTTGCGCTACGCGCCGCGTCGGAGGAAAACCGACTCTGTTTATCTGCTACCTGAGCAAAACATCGCGCGAGAACGAAGTCTTTTATGACCTGGCGGTAAGTCTGCTGATGATAAAAATCCGGATAGTTATTGCCGCTATTAGCCGCAAAACTTGTAAAAATCAGAAACAGGCAACTCCATTTAAAAATAACAATGGGAATCATGTTAATTCCCAGAACCATATTTCCCGACAATAAGGAAAGCAATCAGAGTTACAAATAAACGAATGACTACTTAGCGGCTCTATAAGATCGATATGTCCACCACCGTAACCATCAATCTTATTGAAGAAAACGACGCCCTTTCTTCCAAACATTGATCGCGCGCCCGCCTGACGGTCAGTATAAACCTCAGCCTTTCCAAACACATGTGATTTATACAACTGGTCAGCCAGCAATTTTGCACCCGCCTCAATTGTCTTGCCTTTATACGGACCTGACTTTACAGGTAACCGTCCTGTAAAATCGATATTACATTTCAATAATGCAAGACTCATTCTGACCGCACATGTATTTTCGTAAGCGGGTTGCTGTTTAATTATCGTGGAGTAATCGTAACCAATTTCTGAAAAAAGCTGTTCTGCGGATGTAAATCCCGTACGAGTCTGGTTTGAAGAGTAATGCTGGCGTTTCAATTGCTCATATAACGGTCTCATTTATTATTCTTCCAATTGCAGGGCCGCAACTCTTTCATACCGTCAGTGATGACTTTAGAAGCACGCTGTTCACCCTCCTGCTTTGACAGTCTGGCAAAACGCGCATAAAGATATTCATGGAGGGTATTGGGAAGAAATGGCTTACCCTTGCACCACGCAATGCCTTCTGATGCATCAACCACACCCAGAAGATACATATCAGCCTTAATACGCTCGCGCTCGTTAGTTTTTGAAAGCCATGCTTTCGCAAAACGTTCAGCACTTAAGTTCAAATCAAAACCGGTTAATAACGCGGGATCTCGGAGAAAATTAGACGTGTCATCCTGAGGCAACGCATCAGCACGCGGATAAGAATAGGTTTCGCTATCAGCTATCGCCAGAGTAGAGGCTGCCAGCAAACTGGCTGCGATTAAAAGGTTACTTATCATCGTATGTCCTTATTTACTGGCGATAACATCTACCAGATAGATTACCGGCCCCGCAGAGCCGGTAATGTTTATCACGCGTCCTGCGTCTTCAGCGACGGCAGTTTAGAAACCAGACGCAGCGAAACGGTCAGGCCTTCCAGCTGATAATGCGGGCGCAGGAAGAACTTCGCGGCGTAGTAGCCCGGATTGTCTTCGATTTCCTGAACCTGCACTTCCGCCGCCGCCAGCGGTTTACGGGACTTCGTCTCCTGAGAGGAGTTGGCCGGGTCGCCGTCCACATAGTTCATCACCCAATCATTCAGCCAGCGTTCCATCTCTTCGCGCTCGCGGAAGGAGCCGATTTTGTCGCGCACGATGCACTTCAGGTAGTGCGCAAAACGGCAGCAGGCGAACAGATAGGGCAGACGTGACGCCAGACGGGCGTTGGCGGTGGCATCCGGATCGTGGTACTCCGCCGGTTTTTGCAGTGACTGCGCGCCAATAAACGCCGCAAAGTCGGAGTTTTTACGATGAATCAGCGGCATAAAACCGTTTTTCGCCAGCTCCGCTTCACGACGGTCGCTGATGGCTATTTCGGTCGGACATTTCATGTCCACGCCGCCATCATCGCTTGGGAAGGTGTGACACGGCAGATTTTCGACTGCCCCGCCCGACTCCACGCCGCGAATCGAGGTACACCAGCCGTACTCTTTGAAGGAGCGGTTGATGTTGGTTGCCATGGCGTAGGCAGCGTTTGCCCATGAGTAGTTGTTGTGGTTGGCGCCGTCGGTTTGCTCTTCAAAATCAAAGCTGTCGACCGGGTTAGTTCGAATGCCATACGGCAGACGAGACAGGAAACGCGGCATCACCAGTCCCAGATAGCGGGCATCTTCCGATTCACGCAGCGAACGCCAGGCGGCATATTCGGTGTTCTGGAAGATTTTGGTCAGATCGCGCGGGTTGGCCAGCTCCTGCCAGGACTCCATCTGCATTACGCCGGGTGCAGTACCGGTAATGAACGGACAGTGCGCCGCAGAACCGATACGCGCCATTTCCCCCAGCAACTCAACATCCTGCGGGCTATGGTCGAAATAGTAGTCGCCGACGATGCAGCCAAACGGCTCACCACCAAACTGACCGTACTCTTGTTCGTAGATTTTTTTGAAGATTGGGCTCTGGTCCCAGCCCACGCCTTTGTAACGCTTCAGGGTTCGGCCCAGTTCCTGTTTCGAAATGCTCATAAAGCGGATCTTCAGCATCTCGTCGGTTTCCGTGTTGTTGACCAGATAGCTCAGGCCGCGCCACGCGCTTTCCAGCGTCTGAAACTCGTCATGGTGAATAATCTGATTCACCTGCTGTGAGAGCTGCTCATCAATACCGGCGATCAAATTTTGAATGGTGCGGTAGGTGTCGTTTGAGAAGGTGACGGTATTTTCCAGCGCCTGCTGCGCCAGGGTTTTAACCGCGCTTTCCACCGCCGAACGCGCCTGATCGGTCTTGGGGCGAAACTCTTTGTTCAGCAGCGCGCTGAATTCGTCCTGGCTGAACGCCTGATCGGCCTGCAGCGCTTGTTGTTGAGTCGGGTTGCTCATCGATTATTCCTCGCTACCTTTCGCACTATCGTCATTTTTCGGCAACTGGCTCAGGGATTTGAGCAGCGTCGGGTCCTGCAGAATTTTAGCGATCAGCTCTTCCGCGCCGTTTTTACCGTCCATATAGGTCAACAGGTTGGAGAGCTGAGTACGCGCCTCCAGCAATTTGTTCAACGGTTCAACTTTGCGGGCTACCGCATCCGGCAGAAAATCATCCATGCTGTCGAAGGTCAGATCGACGTTGAGCTTACCTTCGCCGGTCAGCGTGTTATCCACGTGGAACGCCACGCGCGGCTTCAGCGCTTTCATGCGCTCGTCGAAGTTATCGATATCGATTTCAAGGAATTTACGCTCGTCGACCGCAGGCAGGCTTTCAACCGGTTTGCCCACCAGATCGGCCATGACGCCCATCACAAACGGCAGCTGAATTTTACGTTCTGCACCGTAGATCTCTACGTCGTACTCGATCTGCACACGGGGGGCACGGTTACGTGCGATAAATTTCTGCCCACTGTTACTCATTGCCATGTTGTTCTCCGTCAAAGATGCGCGGTGAAGGTGAAACGACAGACGCCATGCCTGTCGTCATAATGCCTGGACGCATCATTCACGGCGTCCAAAAATGTTTTCCAGTTGATTAACACCGTCCGGCGCCAGATCCCGAATAATGTCCATAAAGTTGAGTTCAGACAGCCGCTGCACCCGTTCAATCATCAACGGTGCGGGGTGCGTCGGTTCATATTGCGCAAAATACTGCTTCGCTTTCTCCAGCATCAGTTGCGCGTCTGCGCGGCTGGTGACCTGCACGCTGCGCCAGTCCGTCATCTGCTGTACGGGCACAGCCCCGGCGGTCGGCGGCATTGCACGTTGTTGACCCGACGCCTCAGCGCCCGGCAACAGTGTGCTGATATCCGTTACCTGACAGGCGCTGGCCACCAGCCCCACGGTTTTCAGCAACTGTTCCATTTCCGGTACGCCGCTCTCCCCGAGGTGCCCGACCAGCACATCGCGAATGGCCAGCAAGCGTTCGTTAATCAAGGAAACCGCCTCGGTACCGGGCTGGCCGCCGCGCGCCAATTCATCAATCAGTCTTGGACGACCGCCGGGATAATCCGGGCATTCGGTTTTACTGCCATCGAGTAGCGCCTGGGCATCGCGCAGCGAAAGGTCGTCGCCGTTTGAGCGCAATAGCGAGGCATTACGCAGCGCGAAAGTGAGTTCAGATTTATCACCCAGCCCCGCGAGGGCGTTAATACGGTAGAACGGATCGGTTTCGCCATACTCTTCCAGCCGCGGATACAGCGGTTCCCAGTAGCGGGAAAGCGCCTGCTGCACCAGCAACAGCCCGTCTGCGTATCCCGAGAGCCCCCGACGCCGTGTCCAGGCGTGAGTGAGCGCCAGCATGACGCGCAGATCTTTAGTGCGCCCCAGCAGACGGGTGGCGAGCTTTTCCACCGTATTCCAGTCGGCAGGTTCCGCGGGAATAATGGTGTCGCCGAACTGCTGTTCGGTTTTGCCCTGACTTGCCTGCCCCATGGCCTGGAAGTCGGCGTCGTACTCAAGGTTTTCGCCGCAGGGGTGTTCGTGGCTTATCGGCGCGAGAATGTCATCAATATTCATGGAGTCCCTGCTTATTCAAACATCGGCGGATAGAGGCCGTGGCGACCTGGCCGGGCGCCGCCTGCCGGATCAAACAGCAGCGTAAAAAGCTGCCCGGTAAAGTTTCCGCTGTGAACGTGGGTGTAAAGCGGGTAGCCATCACAGCGATTGGTCCACCAGAAGCTGGCCTGGCGCTGCGGCTCAAAGCATTCTGCCGCCTGCGGCCACCCCAGCGAGATCGGGTCGTCTTCGGCATAACCAATCACGTCCAGGATGTCGGAACGCATCTGCGGTTCAACGGGTTGCGGTGGCGCAATACTCATCAACGCCTCATCCAGTTGCGCGGCGGAATAACCGTTGCGCACCGCGTGCAATACCACGCGGCCAAGCTGCTGATACCAGCTTTCGGCCTGACCCAACAGACGCGGCGACCACTCGGCAGGCGTAAAGCTAAGCTGGGCGCAGACCGGATACTGCCGCCCTACGCTGTCTCGTGCGGGCAGCAGACAACCCATCTGGATCATCTGGCTACCCAGCATCGGCGGCACGACAAAATTCCACACCGGGGCTTTGGCGAACTGACGCTCGCCGCTGCGCTGCGCTTCCTGTTGCCAGGCCAGCAGGCCGACCTGAAACCAGTGAGACCACTGGCGTTGCAACGCGTCAGGAAAACGACGCTGCAAAAAATCACCGGCGCTGGGTAATTTGCCATACCAGCTGTAGAGGTTCATCGCAGGGGGATTCGTCATACGGCTGTCCTTGCGGTTATGGGCATGAGAAACGGGGAAGCTGGAACGGATTACGAATACTGTTAGGCGCAAACTCCAGCGTGACCTGATAGCCGTCCACGGTGAAAGTGGCCTGACGACTCAGGCTACCCGCGCCAGGGCTGGTGCGCGCTTTATCAAAAAAGCGGTTCAGCGCCCAGGCGCCGTTGGTCACCAGTGTTGCGGTGCTGCCATTCGCCAGCCCTAACTGCATACGCACCTGGTTTGTGCCGCCTGGCCCCGGCCAGTTCATTACCTGCACCGCCTGTGGCCCGTGGCTGTAGCGCAATTGCTGCCCGTCCACGTCCAGCGTCAGGTTCAGAATGCGGTTGTCCATCTGCACAGTGCGCACCGTCACCTTGAAAGAAGGCGTGGTCGCGCCGTTGGCGAAAAATGCATCCCGGATCGATTGCGCCTGCTGGAACGGGCGCAGCAACCCTTCACTCCCCGGCAGGGTTTTGCCATCGATGCCCGGCATAAAGCGCCAGTTCGCCTGAGTGGTATCCACCTTGTTGGTCAGATTGTCGCGGAAAAAGGTGTCCATCAGCCCGGTCCCCGGCGCGAACATGCGGGCGAGATCGTCAGGCGTGACCTCGGTGCTGGCACTGCGAACCAGCGGGTAACGACCGGCAATCGCCTGGCGACAGAAACCGCCGACTTCAACGTTAATCCGCTTGCGGACGTTTTCCAGGTCACGACGCTGGGTATCACTGCTGGCGCCCACGGCCATATTGCTAAACATGGTTTGCAGCCCGCCAGGCAGACGACCGGCGCTGGCCTGCAGGCGGCTGATCGCGTCGCCACCCGGTGCTGGCATGCCGCTGTTGGCGGCGTCCTGGACGGCGGTCAGGTAGCGGTAAAGCTCATCCACCTGCTTGAGAAAATCATCAAAGACGAGCGTTTTACCGCCCTTCTCCAGCGGCTGCGCCAGCTCAATCATCGGTGCATAGTGCTCGGTAACCCGTTGTTCCGGGGTTTGTATCATGACCGCGCGCTGTGTTGGCATCGGGTCATTGTTGCTAAACAGCGCCTCCAGGGTGCGGGTCGCCCGGTTGCCTTCCGCCGGAGCTTTCCCGGCCTCGTCAGGCGCTGGCGCATTCTGCGCCAGATCCAGCACCTGACTCAGGTTCTGAACCAGACGGCGCAGCGGCGAGTTAGCCCCGGAGAGCAGACGTGCCGTATTGATACGCGAAGAGAGATCGGCGCTGTTATTGAGCTGAATGTCGGCAAGGAAGCGATCCCAGGTCGCGATAAAATCACGCATGTAGAGCTGACGTACGGCGTTATCGATCTGCGATTTGTCTTCCTGTGATGATGTCGCCCCCAGTACCCAGGCGTCATCTTCGTGTAGAGCCGTGGTCACGTTGTCTATCTGACCGTTAAAGCTTTTCCAGTAGCCATCCGGGGTGTAGAGGCCCGGTACGCCTTCACTCACCGGTTTGCCGCTTTTACGTGAAAAGACCAGTTCGCTTTGCGGGCCGCCCAGGTCCGCCAGCGAAACCGGCTGCAGATTTTCATCATGCTCAAGCAGACGTTTCAGGCGACCATAAACGCGGGTGGAGAGCGGCTGTTGGTTGATCAGTGCCCGCTCGCGCGCCACCAGCGTCTCGTCCTGCGCATACGGCGAAGACTGAATTTGCGGTTCCAGTAACTGCGTCAGATGCCATTTAAGCTGCTGAAGCTGCGCCTGCGTGACATTTTGCGGCAAATTGCGTTGTAAATTTAGCATCACCCACGAGTGCAGAAACTTGCCGTCGTAATGCTTCGGTTGATAGAGCATCTGATACGCCTTCAGCGCTTCGTAGCTGTATTCCACGTCACTGCCGTTATCGTTACGCAGCCAGGTGGTGATGTGCATCGCCACGGCAGGCAGCAGCATCTGATCCAGCGCTTTCTGATACAGAGACTGCGAGGCGTCGCTGACGTCATCGCCGCGATACAGCCCCATACGGCGGGTCACCGGAGGATCGCTGATGTCAAACGCGTCGCTTTTTGGCAGATCCACCAGATCGTTGAGCAACGGCAGGAGGGCAAACAGATCGCGCTGTGGCTGCTGTTGCAACGCTTTGCTCTGCTGTTCCAGGCGAGGCACCCTGGCATCCACCTCTTCCAGATACGCTTTGTTCCGGTTAAAGCTGAACAGCCACAGCCCGCTGAGGATAACCAACAGGGCGAGGAGTGCCGCATAACCAGACCAGATAACGGCACGATTGCGCAGTTCCCACCAGCGGTTTTCCCCGGCAATCCCCGCTTCCTGGAAAATGACGTTTTGCAGCAGGTTTTTAATAAAGAAACTCTGGCCTTTCGCGCCCGGGATCGGTGACGCCTTGCTGACGGAATCCCAGCGCTCGCTTTCCTCGCCTTCCGGCAACGAGAGCGCGCGATTCAGTTCGCCCATTACGCGGTCGAACGGCATCCCCTCCTGAGTCCCGCTGGCGAAGTAGATCCCGCGCGGTGAGAACTCTGTTTCAAAATTAGAACGGGCGAAGACCGTACTCAGATAATCCGCCAGCAGCGGTCGCAGCGCGGCGAACTCCTGCGGGAAGAGATACGCGTCGGCGCGGGTTTTCGCATCGTGCTCCTTCAGCATGGTTTCCGGCAGACCCGCATCCATGCGCTGTTGCAGAAGCGAAAACTCCCGGTTGAAGCTGCCCATCAGATCAAAGTCGGCGTGTTTAGTCTGCTCCCAGGGAAGCGTAAAACCCCAGATTTGATCGCGCTGCGCTTTGTCGTAATCCGCAAACCAGGCGCGAAAGCCTTTGAGCAGGTCAGCCTTGGTCACCATCACATAAACCGGGAAGCGAATGCCCAGTTGCTCATGCAGTTCACCAAGACGCTGGCGCAGATTCACCGCCTGCTGACGGGACGCCTCGGCGGATTGGGTCAGAAGATCAGAAATACTGATGGTGATAATGACGCCGTTAATCGGCTGGCGGCGGCGGTATTTACGCAGCAACGCGATGAACTCCAGCCATTCGCCAGCGTCCTGCGCCTGTTCACTCTCTTGTGTGGTGTAGCGCCCGGCGGTGTCCAGCAGCACCGCCTCGTTGGTAAACCACCAGTCGCAATTACGGGTGCCGCCAATGCCCCGCAGCGCGGTTTTACCGAAGCGATCCGCCAGCGGGAATTGCAGCCCGGAATTGGCCAGCGCTGTCGTTTTACCAGAGCCAGGCGCGCCGATGATGACGTACCACGGCAACTGATAGAGATATTGCGTGCTGAAGCGCTGCGACCACGGCGCGCGGTTACCCGCTTTGCTGAAGTGCGCTTTTTTCAGCATCTGCGCCGCTTCGTCGAAACGCCCTGCGAGGATCTGCTCCTCGCTGTTCAGCCGCTTCTGGGGATCCGCCGCTTCCGGGCTGGTGGTATTCTCATTGAGCTTGTCCATCAACTTGCGGTTTAGCCAGGCGTTATACAAACGCGGCAGGATGTGGCTCTGGGCCCAGATCAGGTAGACCACCGCGATGCTGATGATGCGGTTCTGTTCCGATTCGAGCGGTCGGGTATCCACAATGGAGAGCAGCGGGCCAATCATCCAGATCACCGCAGCGAGCGCCGTTACGCCCAGCAGGCTCCACAGCACGCGGTTGGTGAGAATGGAAAGAAGAGTTGTCAGCATCCTTAGTTTCCTTGCGGCAATCCGTTCAGCTCAGCCTGAGTGTTTTCAGGCGACACCAGCAGAGTAATTTCCACACGGCGGTTACGGGCGCGGTTTTCTGGCGTGTTGTTTGGCGCGACGGGATTGATCTCGCCCCGCCCTTGCGCTTTCACACGTTCAGGTTGCGAGAGTCTTTCCTGCAGTTGTTTTTGTACTGAGCGTGCGCGTTCCAGCGAAAGCTCATAGTTGGAGGCAAAGCGCGCGCTGCGAATCGGCAGGTTGTCGCTGTATCCCACCACCAGAATTTTGCCGCTGACGTTATTCATCGCCTGGGCGATGCGGTCGATGACCGGTTCATAGCGGTCACGCACCACCGTGGAGGCGGAGGCGAACAGACCATCACCTTTCAGGATCACCACGCTGCGATCCGCTTCATCCTTCACCACCACCAACCCGGCATCAATTTCAGGCTTCAGGAAACCGCGCAGGTTCAGCACCGCTGGCCGCTGTTGCGCCGGATGTTGAATCGTGGTTTCCGGCAGTTGAGACTGGTAGATCTTCGCCAGCACCGGATGGGTGCTGTCACCGAGACGCCAGTTAAGAACGATATAGAACAGGCAGGCGATAAAACCGACCAGCGCCACGCAGGCCCACAGCGGTACCATCGGGCGCCAGAGTTTGCGCAGCACCGGGCTATCTTCCGGATGCGGAGAGAGCGCGGGCGGATAGCTGCCACGCACGCCACGGATCATTTGCCACAGCCTCTGCTTGATGGTTTCTAGCTGGGTTCGACCGTTGTCCAGCACCCGATAGCGCCCCTCGAAACCGAGCAACAGACAGTAGTTGATCATCTCCAGCAACAGGAGATGTTCGCGCGGGTTCTGCGACAAACGCGCCAACAACTGGAAGAACTTCTCCCCGCCCCAGGTTTCGTTATGAAAGGTCACCAGCAGTCCGCTGCTGGACCAGACACCGCTGCTGCCCCAGGGGGTGAGCGCGGCAGCTTCGTCCAGCGCCGTGCACAGGCAGTAACGTGCGCCGACGATCACTTCATACGGCAATCCGGCCTGCTGGCAGCGCACTTCAAAGCGGCGGATTTCGTCGATTAAGCGCTGGCGTAACGCCAGTTGATCATCGTGGGAGACCGAATGACGGATTTGCGCAATCGCATTGAGCAGCGGATTGGCCGCTGCCACCAGCGGGTTATTTCCACTCGCGGTGGTAAACACGGCATCACTGCCGGGTTCCTGTCGTTCCTGCATATTTTGCGCTCGCTTGATTATTCTGTCGGGCTACGGATGGCCCAAAACTCCATATCGAGTCCCGGGAACTCCCCCGCAAGATGCAGGGCGAACGCGCCGGACTTCGCCATCTCGTTCCACAGTTCTCCCCCCTTTTCCAGCTCGAAGTAGCTGTAGCCAGCGTGCCAGGGGATCTGCGGCGGCGCGACCGGCATCGCGCGCAGCATAATGCCCGGCAACTGAAGCTGGACCAGATCGCGGATTTTAGAGACGGGCGCCACTTTCATTTGCGCAGGGAAATGGGTTTGCAACTGCTCGCCCGGCACGTTGGCTTTCACGGCCAGCACGAAACCGAACTCACGCACCATGCTCGTTTCCGGTACGGTGGCAATATTCAGGCCGTGGGAACGTTCGTTGAGCGGCAACTGAATCGCATGGTCTTCCATCACCAGCGACAGCCCCTGACGCAGCAGCAGCATCAGCTTGCTAAAGCAGCCCGCCAGGTCGTCATGATCGTAGACGGGCAGTACGTTTTCTGCGGTACGCTGCGCCGTCCAGGTGGCGAGTTCGGTGGCAAACGGCAGCCAGCTACGCCAGAGCGTTTCCGGGTGAATCAGCGGCAGCGTTTTGAAATGCGACACCTCGCCCAGATGGCGATTCACCAGCGAAAGCAGCGTAAATTCAATCAGTTCAGACGTGTTAAAACGCCCAGGCTGGCGCAAGCGCCCCCCTATCTGTTGGCTGCGCTGAACCAGTAAACCGTGGAGATCGTTAATCGTGCTGTAAAGCTGCGGGCTGTTGTTGGCATTCAGCATCGGCGGAATATAGGTGTTATCCAGCCGCACGTGATTGTCGTTACGCTTCTCGGTGACAAGCGCCACGCCGATGGCGGTCCATTCCGCCGTCAGATCTTTTTCCAGCATCAGCTTCAGACGCAGCCGGCCAAACTGTACCGTGGCGTCGCCTACCGACATCGCGTTATCGTCTTCAACGTCTTGCTCAAAGGTGATAAAACGCGCCAGCGAAGCATGCTCTTCACTGAAGATGACTTCTTCACGCTCACCCCGGCGAACCGGCAATGCCAGCACCACCTTTTCATGGGTGAGGTTGTCGGGGATTTTCAACGGCGGTGGCGCGTTGCGGCCATTACGTACGTGGAAAAAGGTACCGTCGGGAAGTAGCCCACTCGCGTAGCTCAGCGCAATGCATCCCTGACGGAGCATCGCCTCGTCCAGTTCAACATCGAGAAATCCCCACAGATAAGATCGTTGCAGCGCGCCCCATTCACGAACATGGTTGAGCAGATAACTTTCTGTTCGCTGAAAATGGTGTGGACGCAGAAACATCCCTTCGGTCCAGACGACCTTTTCTGCTTTCGTCATGATGATGTGATTCCTGTTATGTAGCGCGTTACTGGCTGATGACCCGGATCCCGTTTACGTCAAGAAAGACGCTGGCCTGCAGTTCGTCTGCGGACCCTTTCCAGAACGAGTAAAGCGAATTTTCGCCAGGGACAGGCAACGGGAGAGAGACGCGCCACTTTTTTCCATCCAGCATCTGGTATTCCGCCATCACACCGATGTAGCGCGCTTCAGGCGAGCTTTGCCCGCTCAGGGTTTTTGAAAGCTGGCCTGGCATCAGAAAGAACACATCGCTGTTAAGCAGATTCGCGCCAAACGTGGCCGACGCGTTGTTCTGTAGGGAATAAAAGTCGCTGGACATGAAATCCGCATCGGATTTCAACAACAGCACTCTCACTTTGAGCGGCGCCGAATTATTGATTTGCGGATGGGCCTGAAACTGCAGATTGTAGCGGGAGGGATCGCTGTGTGAAGACGATGAACAACCGCTCACCAGGGTGAATAACACCACGTAAAACGCCAGCCACATCCTGTGAAAATTTTTATTATGCATAAAAATACGCTCATGAAGCCCGTTTAGTTCAGGATCCAGGTCCCGTTAGCGTTGTCTTTGCAGGCTTTGCTGTTACCGTCCACATCTACGCAGGTCGTTTTCTTACGCGCTTTGGGTCGCATGGCCTGCTTACGTACCGTCGCGTCATACTGGTCGGCCTTAATCACGGCCCGCATTGGCACATAACCGATCAGTTGTTCGTTGCCCTCGTCGGCGAGCGCCATCCAGAAGGACTCCACCTGTCCCAAAACCGTGTAGGTTTTACCGGTCTCAAGGGTACGGATGACTTTTCCGCTGTAGTCTGGACGGCTCATCAGAGAAGCCGGATACATTGCGCGGTAAGGTTCGTTCACTGGCGTAAATTCCGCAGGCGGAACGACGACATGTCGGTGGGTTAACGTGACGCCATTCACCTGGCTTGTCACGATGGTATCGTCAGTCATTACAGGTTTCTGCGGCGCTTTACAGCCCGCCACCGCCATGACAAACAGAAGTGAAAACAGTACGCGCATTTTCATATGCTTTTCCGTAGCGATATTTAGATAATGGTCAATATGAGAGGTGAATTTGATTTGAATACTATCGTTAAGAATATTCCAGACTCTTTATAAGGGTTACTATCCTTTGGGCATGGCTACCGCAAAAGCCTTACGGAATAAGACCCTATTTTATTCTGGATTTTTTAACAAACAGGAAACAAGTGTACATAAGCTTTTCATCAATTCAATATTATCCAGTCATTACCCACCATATTTAGAGGGTTTCAGGCCATTATAGGATTAATCCTGGAAAAGGTTTTTAAAAGGTCTTGCTCGCTTAATGCGATTAAATAAAAACCCATTAATAACAATCATTTAAAATGAATAAAATTAAAAAACAATAAATTTCATTAACGCATCACAACAATCAGTTCTACTACCATAATTAGTAGAATTACCCGTTATAAAATCTAAAGAATATATTCCACATGAACATTTTGTTGCATTTTAATGGCATGTTTAATTTTTGTTTCAATGATTATTAAATGCAATTGAAGCTAATGGTTAGCGATATTAATTTTACGGACTGAAATTATATCATGCAGTGGCAAAATGATTCCTAATGCAGCGGTTTATCATGCCAGGCAGATTATTCATCCGAACAAGTTAACCCGTCAGTGGGTGGATGTAACGGTAAAAGAAAGGCGCCATGTTGGTGGTATCACGAGAGATATGCCAGCGCCGATTTTCGCTCACCGCAACGTCACGCTCATCCTCTGACGTCATCGTTTCTCTCGTTTTAAACGACACAAGCTCTGCCTCTTGTTTTCCTGCCATAAAGAGTCCGTTATCATGCACGCTATGTAGCCATGAGCAAATAAAGCAGACGTTCTAAAATAATAAACGGCACTTTAATCTATACTCTCGTAACCAACTGATTATGAGAGCATTATTACTCTATTCGTCCCACGTTATGATTTTCTGGTTTTCCAATGCTCTCTTTCCCCGTAATGCAGGATGTTCCCATGAGCCGATACCAGGTTTCCGGTAGTGAAGGACAGTATGAGAAAAACTCTGGCGAGCAAATTCTGGCAAACAAGCTGGGGATTACAGATTCGAAAGAGAGGGATGAGGCTGAACTTGTCCTGTTAGAGCAACTCTATCAATTTATTTTTGAAGAACAGTTCCCGGAAGGACAACTCAGCGTAGCCCTGCTAAAAAACTGGCATCGCCGCTGGCTGGGGAACATCTATGAGTGGGCCGGGCAAGAAAGAGCGGTAAACATCAGTAAGGGCGACTTTATGTTCGCCCCCCCTCGGCACAGTTACCAAAACTACTGCACGAATTCGACACGAAGTATCTCTCTCGATACACACCCTGTATAGGCATGAGTGAAGAACAACTCATTGAGGCTATTGCTGTAACCCATGTAGAACTGATACTCATCCATCCATTCAGGGAAGGCAACGGACGTTTATCACGACTTTTAGCTGATGTGATGGCGGTTCAGGGGGGATACAAACCATTGGATTATCAAAGCTGGGAACAAAACAAAGCCAAATACATTTCAGCTATCCATTCAGGTATGTCAATGGACTACGACCCAATGCGCTATTGGGTCAGCGCGGCATTGAGAGGAATTTAAACGGCAAGGCGAAGATGGGCGAATTTTTTGCGCGTAGCTTCAAGCGAAGCTTCGATCTTCTCAGAGGGCTGCCCCGTTTCAACTGCGGTTGACGTTGCTACCGAGCGAGTGATGTCGGCACGAGACGGCTTAACATAATATGTCTGCGTTTTTTTGCTGTTGCTCATCGTGATTCCTCAGCTCTCAAATGTGTCATCTGTGCTCATTATATCAAGGTTTCTACACGACTTCATAAAATCTGGTGGCCAGTTGAAAGGCAGGTTTCATGGTAAAAGAAAGACGCTACTCCGGTTGTACCGCGGGAAATATGCCAGCACCGATTTTCGCTCACCGCAACGTTATGCTTATCCTCTGACGTCATCGCTTCTCTCGTTTTAAACGACACAGGCTCTGCCTTTTGTTTTCCTGCCATAAAGAGTCCGTTATCATGCACGCTATGTAGCCATAAACAGATAATGTTGACGTACATGCGATCCAATGAGACGCCGTGAAACTTAATGAGAACTACAAAAATCACTCGCTCATTAAAATTAAAGAAAATGGACATCACAAACTAATGACTTCAATAGCAAATTTAGATTCTCATACCCCCATGATGCAGCAGTATCTCAAGCTGAAAGCACAGCATCCGGAGATCCTGTTGTTCTATCGTATGGGCGATTTTTACGAACTGTTTTATGACGATGCTAAGCGTGCATCGCAACTGCTCGACATCTCGCTGACCAAACGCGGTGCCTCGGCAGGCGAACCTATCCCGATGGCGGGCATCCCGCATCACGCGGTAGAAAACTACCTCGCCAAATTGGTCAATCAGGGCGAGTCCGTTGCAATTTGCGAACAAATTGGCGATCCGGCGACCAGCAAAGGCCCGGTTGAGCGCAAGGTCGTACGTATTGTGACGCCGGGCACCATCAGTGATGAAGCGTTGTTGCAGGAGCGCCAGGACAACCTGTTGGCCGCTATCTGGCAAGACGCTAAAGGCTACGGTTATGCCACGCTGGACATCAGTTCCGGGCGTTTTCGCGTGAGTGAGCCTGCCGATCGTGAAACCATGGCCGCAGAATTACAGCGTACCAATCCCGCCGAACTGCTCTATGCAGAAGATTTCGCGGAAACGGCGCTTATCGAAGGTCGCCGCGGCTTGCGTCGTCGTCCGTTGTGGGAATTTGAAATCGATACGGCTCGCCAGCAGTTGAACCTGCAATTTGGCACGCGGGATCTGGTCGGCTTTGGCGTGGAGAACGCGCCGCGCGGATTATGCGCTGCGGGCTGTCTGTTGCAGTATGTGAAAGATACCCAGCGTACGTCGTTGCCGCATATTCGTTCCATCACCATGGAGCGCCAGCAGGACAGCATCATCATGGATGCCGCCACCCGTCGCAACCTGGAAATCACGCAAAACCTGGCAGGAGGCGTGGAGAATACGCTGGCTTCCGTGCTTGATTGCACCGTCACCCCGATGGGCAGCCGAATGCTCAAACGCTGGCTGCATATGCCAGTGCGCGACACAAAAATCCTGACCGAACGCCAGCAAACCATTGGCGCGTTGCAGGATGCTACCAGCGAATTGCAACCCGTCCTGCGACAGGTTGGCGATCTGGAACGTATCCTTGCCCGTCTGGCGCTACGCACCGCCCGTCCGCGCGATCTCGCCCGTATGCGCCACGCCTTCCAGCAATTACCGGAACTGCGCACTCAACTGGCGACGGTGAACAGCCATCCGGTACAGATGCTGCGTGAGAAAATGGGTGAATTTACGGAATTACGCGAGCTGCTGGAACGGGCGGTTGTCGATGCGCCGCCGGTGCTGGTCCGCGATGGCGGCGTCATCGCGCCGGGTTACAACGAAGAGCTGGACGAGTGGCGTGCGCTGGCAGATGGCGCAACCGACTATCTCGACCGTCTGGAAATTCGTGAGCGTGAACGGACAGGGCTGGATACCCTGAAAGTCGGCTATAACGCGGTACACGGTTATTACATTCAGATCAGCCGCGGTCAAAGCCATCTTGCGCCAATCAACTATGTTCGCCGCCAGACGCTGAAGAACGCCGAGCGCTACATTATCCCGGAACTGAAAGAGTACGAAGACAAAGTGCTCACTTCCAAAGGCAAAGCGCTGGCGCTGGAAAAACAGCTGTATGACGAGCTGTTTGACCTGCTGCTGCCGCACCTGGCAGAGCTGCAACAGAGCGCGGCGGCGCTGGCTGAGCTGGACGTCCTGATCAATCTCGCCGAACGCGCGTACACGCTGAATTACACCTGCCCAACCTTCACGGATAAACCGGGTATTCGGATTATCGAAGGTCGCCATCCGGTGGTGGAACAGGTGCTCAGCGAACCGTTTATTGCCAACCCCCTAACGCTCTCTCCGCAGCGTCGGATGTTGATCATTACCGGCCCGAATATGGGCGGTAAAAGTACCTATATGCGTCAAACGGCACTGATTGCGCTGTTGGCCTACATTGGCAGCTACGTTCCTGCACAAAGCGTGGAGATCGGTCCTGTTGACCGTATTTTCACCCGCGTCGGCGCGGCGGACGATCTGGCTTCCGGTCGTTCAACCTTTATGGTGGAGATGACCGAAACCGCCAATATCCTGCACAACGCTACCGAAAACAGTCTGGTGTTGATGGATGAGATTGGTCGCGGCACCTCCACCTACGACGGCCTGTCGCTGGCATGGGCGTGCGCGGAAAATCTGGCAAACAAGATCAAAGCGTTGACGTTGTTTGCCACTCACTATTTCGAACTGACGCAGTTGCCGGAGAAAATGGAGGGCGTTGCTAACGTCCATCTGGATGCGCTGGAGCACGGTGAAACTATCGCGTTTATGCACAGCGTGCAGGATGGCGCAGCCAGCAAAAGCTACGGCCTGGCGGTGGCTGCGCTTGCCGGTGTGCCAAAAGAGGTGATTAAACGCGCACGCCAGAAGCTGCGTGAGCTGGAAAGTATTTCACCGAATGCCGCCGCCACGCAGGTAGACGGTACACAAATGTCGCTGCTGTCAGTCCCGGAAGAGACCTCCCCTGCCGTTGAGGCGCTGGAAAATCTGGATCCGGATTCCCTGACCCCGCGCCAGGCGCTGGAGTGGATTTATCGGTTGAAGAGTTTGGTATAACCCCCGTTATCCCCGAAGGCAGTGACCCTCGGGATAATCCGGCAGGCCGGGTAAGGTGAAGCCTTATCCGGCTCTGTTGTCACCACTTCAATCTGTTCATCTGCGCAACGTGGGCAAATCATCCTCTTCTCCTTTATTGGCGTGCGACCACGAAAGGCGAAAAGCAGCGGACTAACGCTATACCGCTGGGCGACAACGTCGTTGATGAATTTTTAGGACGTTTTAACGAGGAAGAGCGCGCACTGTTTACCCAACGGGTGCGTAAGATGATGGGATAATATTCAGCCACCCGTTCACTCTCTATTATTCAGCGCTCATTAACGACGCTGCATAATACTCCACCTTCAATAAACCATACTTTTTTAGTACGGCCTGGAGCTGGCTATCTTCTATATCTTATTTAAATCCCTCCTTCATCAAGAGGTTCCCGATGGATCTCAAGCCCAGTCGTTTACCTCTGATAAAAATGCTCGTTTTTATTTTTGCCGGAGTGATCTTTCCTGTTTTTATGCTGGGAGCTTCTGCTTATAATTTATATCAAACCTCTAATCAATTTAAGGAAATGAGTCAGCAGCAACTCCCAATTAAAGAGCTTAACGAACTCAAGAACATGATGAAAAACCCGTACGACTATGGAATCATTTCAATTATCTACATGGAAAAACAGGCGCATAAAATTTTCATACATAAGCAAACCATGAAAATAGCCTCTATGTATATAGGCTATGCAGTATTAAGCGTTGGCGTTATGATGTTATTTCTTGGTATAGAAACTAAAAATCAAAATGATATTAATGGAAATTTCATGGGGTTAACATTCAATATAAAAAGTGGTTCTGGAGGAATAATCGTTTTTCTACTTGGTGCAATCATGATAATTATCCCAGGGAGTATCAACAATAAATATCAAACCCCCGGTATTCCTGGCTATGGTTCTGGAGCGCCATCAAACATCAGTCAAATAAAAAATAACGTATTATATATTTATCAGCAATGCAATAAACAAACCGCTCGCCCGAAAGATCAATGTTTTACGCAATCTATCAATAGTAGCTTTAAGGAATAACTTATGAAACGATACAGATATTATAACTTTTGCACATTGCCTTATCTGTTTCTTGTATTATTTTTTTCTGGTATGACATTTGCTGACGAAAAACCGTCAGTCGTGTTGGAATTTGATCAAAATAATAACTGCACGACAGAAAATGGCATTGTTATCTGTAAAGTTAATTATCCTGCCCCTGATTATATTCATGGAGTAACAGTAGGATCAGCAAGCCCAGGTGGCGTAGTTGATTCCCGAAAAAATGATGGCGACAAGGACTTACAACGTTTCAAACTCGCGCCCAATGATAGCATCGGTATGCTGAAAGACGACTTCAACAGCAAAGATCTCAGAGCCGAAATGGGCAATAAGATGTTAAACGAAGGCGGGAAATATTAATACCGGTCACTGCAAGCCAATAAAAAATGCCGATCGCATAAAACGATCGGCATTTTCTTAAACTAAAGCTTACTCGCGGAACAGCGCTTCGATATTCAGCCCCTGAGTCTGCAAGATTTCACGCAGACGACGCAGGCCTTCAACCTGAATCTGGCGAACACGTTCACGTGTAAGACCGATTTCACGGCCCACATCTTCCAGTGTCGCAGCTTCATATCCCAGCAGACCGAAACGACGTGCCAGCACTTCACGCTGTTTGGCGTTCAGTTCGAACAGCCATTTGACGATACTTTGTTTCATATCATCATCTTGCGTGGTGTCTTCCGGACCGTTTTCTTTTTCATCGGCCAGGATATCCAGCAACGCTTTTTCGGAATCGCCACCCAGCGGGGTGTCTACCGAGGTAATGCGCTCGTTAAGACGAAGCATACGGCTAACGTCATCAACCGGTTTATCCAGTTGCTCTGCAATCTCTTCCGCACTCGGTTCGTGGTCCAGTTTATGCGACAACTCACGCGCAGTACGCAGATAGACGTTCAGCTCTTTAACAATGTGAATCGGCAGTCGAATCGTACGGGTTTGATTCATAATCGCCCGTTCAATCGTCTGGCGAATCCACCAGGTTGCGTATGTTGAGAAGCGGAACCCACGCTCAGGGTCAAACTTCTCGACGGCACGGATAAGCCCCAGATTGCCCTCTTCAATCAGATCCAGCAATGCCAGACCACGATTGCCATAACGGCGGGCAATTTTCACCACCAGACGCAGGTTACTTTCAATCATCCGACGGCGAGAAGCGACATCTCCACGCAGTGCGCGACGCGCAAAATAAACTTCTTCTTCGGCCGTTAGCAGTGGTGAATAACCAATTTCACCAAGGTAAAGCTGAGTCGCGTCCAACACACGCTGGGTGGCACCCTGCGATAACAGCTCTTCTTCAGCCAGGTCGTTATCACTGGGTTCCTCTTCACTCAAGGCCTTTTCATCAAAAGCCTCTACTCCGTTCTCATCAAATTCCGCGTCTTCATTTAAATCATGAACTTTCAGCGTATTCTGACTCATAAGGTGGCTCCTACCCGTGATCCCTTGACGGAACTAGCAAGTGAAAGCCTGGTTCCGACGCTTTATCGCTGCGGCAAATATTGCAGCGGGTTTACGGATTTCCCCTTGTAACGAATTTCAAAATGCAAGCGTGTTGAACTGGTTCCGGTGCTACCCATGGTAGCGATTTTTTGCCCCGCCTTGATGTCTTGTTGTTCCCGGACCAGCATCGTATCGTTATGGGCGTAGGCACTCAGGTAATCATCATTGTGTTTGATGATAATTAAATTACCGTAACCGCGCAGCGCATTACCGGCATATACGACGCGTCCATCTCCGGTCGCGACGATTGCCTGTCCTTTACTGCCTGCAATGTCGATACCTTTATTGCCACCCTCGGTAGCCGCGAAGTTTTCGATCACTTTGCCGTCGGTCGGCCAGAGCCATTTAGAGATTGGCGCACTGGTAGACATACTGCTTGCAGTCGGTTGGGTTGTGCTCGTTGTTGATGCCGTTACAGGGGCTGTGACAACCGTCTCAGCTGGCTTGTTGTTCGGCAACATTTTATTAGCACTCTGTTCACCTGAGTCCTCAGAATACGTAATTGTCGGTTTAGACGCAACAGCAACGGTGGAATTTTGTGCAGGGTTGGTCACAACTCCTTGCTGTGCTGCGTCCGCCTGGGTGATGGCGTTTCCACCCGTAATTGGCGCACCGGATGCATTACCAACCTGAAGCGTTTGTCCTACGTTCAATGCGTAGGGAGCCGCAACATTGTTGCGCTGAGCAAGGTCACGGAAGTCGTTTCCGGTTATCCAGGCAATATAGAAAAGAGTGTCGCCTTTCTTAACCGTGTAGGTGCTGCCGCCGGTGTAGCTGCCTTTCGGAATGTCACCGTATTTGCGGTTATAAACAATACGGCCGTTTTCCGTCTGCACGGGCTGTTGCGTGACAGACTGAATTTGCGCAGGTTGAGTGATCTGGGGCTGTGGCTGCACGGGCTGAATTTGCGGCTGCTGCGTCGTCGCCGTTGTCCCCATTTTTGGCGGAGGCGTGATCAGCATACCTGAATTGGTGCTCGACGGTGCGCTGCCATCAACAGAGTTGACGGGTGCAGGCGGATTAGAAGTGTTGGAACAACCTGCCAGCCACAGCGAAACCAGTGACAATGCCGCAATGCGGCTAACGGTGAATTTTGGGCTTCCCGCGCTCATTTATCCCCCAGGAAAATTTTGGTTAATAACCAGTGACGTAATAACCGTGCAATGCATCAGGCTGAACACTGGAAAACGTGTTCACCATACGCTTACCCTTTACAAAATAACCAGGAAAAATCCAGGTATTCAGGAATGCGCTACGCCAGTTCACCTTTGACTAAAGGAACAAAGCGAACGGCTTCCACGGTATCGATAATAAATTCGCCTCCCCGACGACGCACCCGTTTCAAATACTGATGTTCATCACCCACAGGCAAGACGAGAATACCGCCTTCATCCAACTGTGCCATTAACGCAGTTGGAATTTCTGGCGGCGCAGCCGTCACAATGATGGCATCAAACGGGGCACGGGCCTGCCAGCCTAGCCAGCCATCGCCATGACGGGTCGAAACATTGTGTAAGTCGAGCTGCTTGAGGCGGCGACGCGCCTGCCATTGCAGCCCTTTGATACGCTCAACGGAACATACATGATGCACCAGATGCGCCAGTATCGCCGTCTGGTATCCTGAACCTGTCCCTATTTCCAGCACCCGGGATTGCGGCGTCAGTTCCAGTAACTCCGTCATTCGCGCCACCATATAAGGCTGCGAAATCGTCTGTCCCTGGCCAATCGGCAATGCAATGTTTTCCCAGGCTTTGTGTTCAAACGCTTCATCAATGAATTTTTCGCGCGGTACTGCGGCAAGTGCGTTCAGCACCAGCTCATCGCGGATCCCCTGAGCGCGCAATTGTTCAAGAAGGGTGTGTACGCGTCTGCTTACCATTGCGTGTCAACTCCCACGCTTTCTAACCATGTTGAAACAACATCATGCGCGTTGTATGCGGTTAAATCCACATGCAGAGGCGTCACGGAGACGTAGCCCTCATCTACCGCAGCAAAATCGGTGTCCGGCCCGGCGTCGCATTTATCGCCCGGCGGGCCAATCCAGTACAACGTATTGCCTCGGGGATCTTGCTGAGGAATCACTTTATCCGCCGGATGGCGGCTGCCGCAACGCGTCACACGAATGCCTTTGATTTGATCCAATGGAAGATCCGGTACGTTGATATTCAGAATGCGACCGGTTCGCAGAGGTTCACGACGCAGAGCACGCAAAAGAGTGCAGGTGATCGCGGCGGCGGTATCGTAGTGTTTATGGCCATCAAGTGAAACTGCCAGCGCAGGAAAACCGAGGTGACGCCCTTCCATCGCTGCAGCGACCGTACCGGAATAGATGACATCATCGCCCAGATTAGGGCCAGCGTTAATCCCTGACACCACGATGTCCGGGCGCGGACGCATCAATGCGTTGACCCCGAGATAGACGCAGTCCGTTGGCGTGCCCATTTGTACGGCGATATCACCGTTATCAAAGGTAAAAGTGCGAAGCGAAGATTCCAGCGTCAGCGAGTTAGACGCGCCGCTGCGGTTACGATCGGGGGCAACCACCTGTACGTCAGCAAACTCACGCAGGGCATTTGCCAGCGTTTGTATACCAGGCGCGTGAACCCCATCATCGTTACTCAGCAATATGCGCATAATCACCCAATGTGTTGATAAGTTCCCTTACAACACTGGTGGCAAAACTCCCTGCCGGTAGCCAAAAGCCTAACTCGACGGTTACGTCATCCCACCAGTTCCAGCTTAATTGTTGCGGATACAACAGCATAGCGCGGCGTGAAGCCTCCACCTTTTCCCGCAACAACAGCGATTGCAGCTCAGTTTCACTGGCGATGGCAGCTTCTTCAAACGCCAGCGCTTCACGCTGGGTTCCCCACTCACCGCTGCCAGGTAACGCAGCTGTAATCATTAGTTCTTTTTCATCGACGCGGCGTTGTAATTCGGCCTGTTCTTCCGTTGTGGCGACAAACCAGCTGCCGCGCCCCGCTAATTGTAGCGCATCGCCGTCAACAACTTGATTAAAGTCTGTTTTTTTCAAACGTTCATCGACAATTTGATTAAACAACGCACTGCGGGCTGCCGACAACCAAAAACTACGTTTATTGCGATCGCGTACCGGCGCATCGCTTTGTGCCCAACGTAGCGCGCCCAGCAGGTTACTGCCGCCAATGCCGAAGCGCTGCGCGCCAAAATAGTTCGGTACACCCCGTTCGCTAATCGCCTGCAAACGCGCTTCAACGTCATCACGATTGCTCACTTCGCGCAAAACCAGCGTAAATGCGTTGCCTTTCAGGGCCCCTAACCGCAGCTTACGCTTGTGGCGGGCGTATTCCAGTACTTTACAACCTTCTAACTGGAATGCGCTCAGATCGGGCAGCCCCTTGCCCGGAACACGCGCGCACAGCCACTGTTCCGTGACCGCGTGTTTGTCTTTCTGCCCCGCAAAGCTGATTTCACGGGCATGAATTTTCAGGAATTTTGCCAGCGCGTCAGCGACAAAACGGGTGTTGCAGCCGTTTTTCAGTATACGCACCAGAATATGCTCACCTTCCCCGTCTGGCTCGAAGCCTAAATCTTCGATGACCACAAAATCTTCCGGGTTTGCCTTCAACAAACCGCTGCCTTGTGGTTTCCCGTGGAGGTAAGTCAGGTTTTCAAACTGTGTCATTTCGTTGCCTTAATGAGGAGCGCCACCGCTTCACAGGCAATCCCTTCCCCACGTCCGGTAAAACCGAGTTTTTCCGTGGTGGTCGCTTTAACGTTAACGTCATCCATATGGCAGCCGAGATCTTCGGCAATGAACACGCGCATTTGCGGAATATGCGGCAACATCTTCGGCGCCTGGGCAATGATGGTCACATCAACGTTACCCAGGGTGTAGCCTTTGGCCTGAATACGACGCCAGGCTTCACGCAGCAGTTCACGACTGTCCGCCCCTTTAAAAGCCGGATCGGTGTCAGGGAAAAGTTTACCGATATCCCCCAGCGCCGCTGCGCCCAGCAACGCGTCGGTTAACGCATGCAGCGCAACATCGCCATCCGAATGCGCCAGTAACCCTTTTTCATACGGAATACGTACGCCACCAATGATAATTGGGCCAACGCCACCAAAGGCGTGTACGTCAAAACCGTGTCCAATTCGCATTATGCATTCTCCTGGTGGATGGTTCGGGTCAAATAGAATTCGGCCAGCGCCAAATCTTCCGGACGGGTCACTTTAATATTATCAGCGCGCCCTTCAACAAGCGCAGGATGATAGCCACAATATTCCAGCGCCGAGGCCTCATCGGTGATCGTCGCCCCTTCATTAAGCGCACGGGTCAGACAATCGTGCAGCAACTCGCGAGGGAAAAATTGCGGGGTGAGCGCATGCCATAAATCGGTACGCTCCACGGTGTGCGCAATAGCGGTTTTACCCGGTTCGGCACGTTTCATGGTGTCGCGCACTGGCGCGGCAAGGATGCCTCCCGTACGGCTGGTTTCACTGAGGGCCAGCAGGCGGGCGAGATCGTCCTGGTGCAGACAGGGTCTGGCGGCGTCATGTACCAGCACCCACTGCGCATCGCCGACAGCTTGCAGGCCGGCGAGCACGGAGTCGGCGCGCTCATTGCCGCCATCGACGACCGTAATCTGCGGGTGGTGCGCCAGAGGCTGTTGCGCAAAGCGACTGTCGCCGGGACTGATTGCAATGACAACACGTGTTACCCGGGGATGCGCCAATAGGGCATGAACCGAGTGTTCAAGAATGGTTTTATCGCCAATTGAGAGGTACTGCTTAGGACATTCCGTTTGCATCCGACGGCCAAATCCGGCAGCCGGCACCACGGCGCAAACGTCCAAAAAAGTGGCTGCCATGTTAAATCCTTGGCTGTTTATCGATTATTTTGCCCCGCCGTCTGAGCGCGCTTAGAGGCGTCAGGCACCAGACGGAAAAATGTTTCGCCTGGTTTAGTCATACTCAATTCGTTGCGAGCACGCTCTTCAATGGCTTCCTGACCGCCATTAAGATCGTCAATTTCGGCAAAAAGCTGATCGTTACGCGCTTTAAGCTTCGCATTTGTCTCTTGCTGCGCGGCGACGTCATCATTGACGCGGCTATAGTCATGTAAGCCGTTCTTACCGAACCACAGTGAATACTGCAGCCAGACCAGTAAAGCCAGCAACAGCAGCGTTAGTTTACCCATCCTGCCCCCTGAAAAACGGCGCCATCATCCCATAACTTCCTCTGAGACTCTACTCAGAGGGCGGGAATGCCGCGACAACGCGGGCAAATGTATCACATTTATCCACCGATCCGCACACCTCGTACAGGCAGAACATAATCTAATTGTTGGTTACGGTTTGAATTATGACCACCCGCAGCAGTCATCAAAAAAGAGGAGAAACGACCTACCCCAGCAACCACATGAATAAAGCGCCAAACATCACGCCGACGGTTATCAAGGTTGAGATAATACTAAACAGCAGTTTGCCCTTCATCAGTGAATGTAGGGCGATCCCGACCACCACGGCAACGGGCATGAGCGCCAGAAAGAAGGGCCAGGTATAAAGAAAGAAAAACAGCGTGTTAGAGCCATAGATGAGGAAAGGGAAACCCAACGCCAGCAACCACGACACGAAACCCACCACCGCCCCGGAGAGCGACCAGGTGGTTTCGTCTTCGACTGTGAACGTATCTGACGTTGTGATAGTAATGTTATGGCTGTTACGCATATTAAATCCTGTGACCTTGACGAGCCAGGCACGCAAGCCCGGTAGTGTCTCAGGATCTGATCATATCGCCCTCTCTCAGTAGATCTAATAATTGGCGGACTAAATTTGTTACTAATTGTTCACCATCCAGGTGAATTTCTGGTGATTCAGGCGCTTCGTAAACCGAATCAATGCCGGTGAAATTGCGCAATGTCCCCGCCCGTGCTTTTTTGTACAAGCCTTTCGGATCGCGCGCTTCGCAGATGGCCAATGGGGTATCCACGAAGACTTCGATAAAGCGCCCGCTCCCGACGCGTTCACGTACCGCCTGCCTTTCGGCGCGATGCGGAGAAATAAACGCCGTCAACACCACCAGTCCGGCATCGACCATCAGATTTGCGACTTCCCCCACCCGGCGGATGTTCTCCTTACGATCGGCTTCGCTAAACCCGAGATCGCTGCACAACCCGTGGCGTACATTGTCGCCATCCAACAAGTAGGTACTCACCCCGCGTTGATGCAGCGCTTCTTCCAGCGCCCCCGCCACCGTGGATTTACCCGAGCCAGAAAGCCCGGTAAACCACAGAACGACACCACGGTGGCCATGGTGCTGCTCGCGCTGTTGCGGTGTCACAGGATGCGCATGCCAGACGACGTTTTCGTCGTGCAGCGCCATTATTGACCTCCCAGCAAATCACGCGCACCCCAGTGCGGGAAGTGACGGCGCACCAGTGCATTCAGTTCCAGCTCAAACGCGCTGAATTCGGACGATGTTGAGACAGACTCCGCGAGCGGCTGCCTTACCATGCCCGCTCCGACGGTCACATTACTCAGGCGATCAATAATGATAAGCCCACCGGTCACCGGATTTTGCTGATAGCTCTCCACGGCCAGCGGTTCATCAAAGGTAAAATTCACCAGGCCGATGCCATTCAACGGCAGATTTTCAACCTCGCGTTGGGTCAGATTATTGATATCAACTTGATATTGAATCTGATCAACACGGGCGCGGGTCTTCTTCCCGGCAATCTTAATATCATAACTCTGCCCCGCCGACAGCGGCTGCTCCGCCATCCATACCACGTCAATGGCGGCGCGCTGTACCGCAGGCAATGCTTCGCTGGCGTCAAGCAGCAGGTCGCCGCGACTGATGTCGATCTCATCCTTCAGCACCAGAGTGATGGCTTCACCCGCATGCGCCTGCGGCAAATCACCGTCAAAAGTCACGATGCGCGCCACGCTGGATTCAACGCCGGAGGGCAGCACTTTGATTCGCTGGCCCACCGTCACGCTACCTGAGGCGAGCGTTCCGGCATAACCGCGAAAATCCAGATTCGGACGGTTCACATACTGCACCGGGAAACGCATTGGCTGGGTATCTACCACGCGCTGAATTTCGACAGTTTCCAGCATTTCCAGCAACGTCGGGCCGCTGTACCACGGCATATACACGCTCTGAGACGCCACATTGTCGCCTTCCAGCGCAGAGAGCGGGACAAAGCGAATATCCAGATTCCCCGGCAACTGTTCGGCAAACGTCAGGTAATCTTCGCGAATACGGACAAATGTCTCTTCGCTAAAATCCACCAGGTCCATTTTGTTGATAGCGACCACCAGATGTTTGATCCCAAGCAGCGTAGAGATGAAACTGTGGCGGCGGGTCTGATCCAACACCCCTTTACGGGCATCGATCAACAAGATCGCCAGATCGCAGGTTGAGGCGCCTGTCGCCATATTACGGGTGTATTGCTCATGGCCTGGGGTATCAGCAATGATAAATTTGCGTTTCTCGGTAGAGAAATAACGGTATGCCACGTCAATCGTGATCCCCTGCTCGCGCTCAGCCTGGAGACCATCCACCAGCAACGCCAGATCGATTTTCTCGCCCTGCGTGCCGTGGCGTTTGCTGTCATTATGCAGCGAAGAAAGCTGATCTTCGTAAATCTGGCGCGTATCATGCAGCAAGCGGCCAATCAGCGTACTTTTACCGTCGTCCACACTTCCGCAAGTTAAAAAGCGCAGCAGACTTTTATGTTGTTGGGCGACCATCCAGGCTTCGACGCCGCCTTCATTAGCGATTTGTTGGGCAAGTGCGATGTTCATAGCGGCTCCTTAGAAATACCCCTGACGTTTCTTCAGCTCCATGGAGCCCGCCTGGTCGCGGTCGATCACGCGCCCCTGACGTTCGCTGGTGGTTGAAACCAGCATCTCTTCAATGATCTCCGGCAGCGTTTGCGCATTCGACTCCACCGCGCCCGTCAGAGGCCAGCAGCCCAGTGTCCGAAAGCGTACCATCCGCTTTTTGATAACCTCGCCGGGCTGCAGATCGATCCGGTTGTCATCGATCATCATCAACATGCCATCACGCTCCAGCACCGGGCGTTCAGCCGCCAGATACAACGGGACGATCTCAATATTTTCCAGCCAGATGTACTGCCAGATATCCTGTTCGGTCCAGTTGGAGAGCGGGAAAACACGAATGCTTTCGCCTTTGTTTATCTGCCCGTTGTAGTTGTGCCACAGTTCCGGGCGCTGGTTCTTCGGGTCCCAGCGATGAAAACGGTCGCGGAAGGAATAGATACGTTCTTTGGCGCGTGATTTCTCTTCATCGCGACGCGCCCCGCCAAACGCCGCATCAAAACCGTATTTATTCAGCGCCTGTTTCAGCCCTTCGGTTTTCATGATGTCAGTATGCTTAGCGCTACCGTGGACAAAGGGGTTAATCCCCATCGCCACCCCTTCCGGGTTTTTGTGGACCAGCAACTCGAAGCCGTAAGTTTTGGCAGTGCGGTCACGAAATTCATACATCTCGCGGAATTTCCAGCCCGTATCAACATGCAGCAGCGGGAACGGCAATATGCCGGGATAAAACGCTTTACGCGCCAGATGCAGCATCACGCTGGAATCTTTACCGATGGAATACATCATCACCGGGTTAGAGAATTCGGCGGCCACCTCGCGGATGATATGGATGCTTTCCGCTTCCAGTTGCCGCAGGTGGGTAAGTCGTTTTTGGTCCATAACCGTTCCTTTGCAATACCGCTATTTTTTTACTATCAGATATCCCGACTATAGGGAGCACAGGGGAACGAATGAAATTACGAATTGGAATGAGTAGTTCCTCAAAAGAATAACGATTTGAGAAAGCAAATATCAAAAAGTGCTTAACCCACCGAAATTCGGGCATTTCGGAGCAAATGAAATTGTTTTACCTCTGTCACGGTTTCATACTAGGCGGGTAAAAATTTCTGCTTTGCATTTAAGGACTCACTATGTTTTCCGCATTGCGCCACCGTACCGCTGCCCTGGCGCTCGGCGTATGCTTTATCCTTCCCGCACACGCAACGTCACCGAACACTGGCACTATTGCAAATACCCAGGCTCGACATATTGCGACCTTTTTTCCTGGACGAATGACCGGTTCTCCCGCGGAAATGCTGTCTGCCGATTATCTTCGTCAGCAATTTGAGCAGATGGGATATCGCAGTGATATTCGGACGTTTAACAGTCGTTATATTTATACCGCCAGAGACAATCGCAAAAACTGGCATAACGTTACGGGCAGTACGGTTATTGCCGCGCATGAAGGTAAAGTGCCACAGCAGATTATTATTATGGCGCACCTGGATACCTACGCACCGCAAAGCGATACCGACTCCGATGCCAATCTTGGCGGATTGTCGTTACAAGGCATTGACGATAACGCAGCAGGGTTGGGCGTTATGCTGGAACTGGCGGAAAGACTGAAAGATATTCCCACCGAATACAGTATTCGCTTTATCGCCACCAGCGGTGAAGAAGAGGGAAAACTGGGTGCCGAAAACCTGCTTAAGCGAATGAGCGCCACCGAGAAGAAAAATACGCTGCTGGTGATCAACCTCGATAACCTGATCGTCGGTGATAAGCTCTACTTCAATAGCGGGCAAAAAACCCCGGAAGCGGTACGTAAACTGACGCGTGATCGCGCCCTCGCCATCGCCCGTCATCATGGCATTGCCGCCAGTTCCAACCCCGGTTTAAACAAGAACTATCCAAAAGGAACGGGATGCTGCAACGATGCAGAGGTTTTCGACAAAGCGGGGATCGCCGTGCTCTCTGTTGAAGCCACTAACTGGAATCTGGGCAAAAAAGACGGGTATCAGCAACGAGCGAAAACCGCCTCTTTCCCTGCCGGGAACAGCTGGCACAATGTGCGACTGGATAACCAGCAACATATCGACAAGGCGCTGCCTGGACGCATTGAGCATCGTAGCCGCGATGTCGTTCGCATCATGCTACCGCTGGTAAAAGAGTTGGCAAAAGCCGAGAAAGCATAGCGGGTAACGCGGATCCGCAATACTGTCTCGCAGGTTAAAAGAACGCCTTCTGCTACATAGCAGAAGGTGTTAAGTCTCCCGGGAAAACTCAACCTTCGTGCAGCCCGCACTCTCGCTTGAGTCCGAAGAAACGGGTTTCCTCTTCGGCCATTCCGGGTTCCCATTTGCGGGTCGTGTGCGTGTCACCGACCGACAAATATCCCTGATCCCACAGCGGATGATAGTTCAGGCCATGTTTTTGCAGGTACTGATAAACCGTACGGTTGTCCCAGTCGATAATCGGCAGCACTTTAAAGACCCCGCGCTGGATAGCCAGCACCGGTAAATGTGCGCGACTGCCCGACTGCTCGCGGCGCAGGCCAGCAAACCAGGTTTGCGCGCTAAGTTCGTTTAACGCCCGATTCATCGGTTCCACTTTGTTGATTTCATTGTATTTCTCAATGCCTTCAACGCCCTGCTCCCACAGCTTACCGTAGCGCGCTTCCTGCCATGCGGCGCTCTGTGTCGCGCGGTAAACCTTCAAGTTCAGTCTGAGCTTGTCGGTTAACGCGTCAATAAACTGATAGGTTTCCGGGAACAAGTAGCCGGTATCGGTGAGGATCACCGGGATATCCGGGCGGATCTGATTCACCAGATGCAGGCTGACCGCCGCCTGGATACCAAAGCTCGATGAGAGCACATATTCACCGGGCAGATTTTCCAGCGCCCACGCCACGCGTCCATCAGCGTCGAGCTTTTCCAGTTGGCTGTTGATTTGCGCCAGCGCCATTACCCGCTCAACTTTCGGCAGCGCGTTCAACGCCTGTAAATCGAATACGGACATAGGTTCCTCACTGTTTGCTTTGCCGGATGGCGCTACGCTTATCCGGCCTACAACAACCGTAGGCCGGATAAGGCGTTTACGCCGCCATCCGGCAATGAGACGTTATTCCCAAAAATCACGAGCCGGATCGAGCACCGGGCGAATAATGCCCGCACGCACGGTAAAGTCACCAAAGCCTTCATCCGCTTCACGCTCTTTTACCCAGCGCCCAATCAGTTCGTCGAGAGAGGCCAGAATTTCCGGCTCGGTGATATTCTCTTTGAACATTCGCGGAATGCGCGTCCCGATGCGGTTTCCACCGAGATGCAGGTTGTAACGCCCTGGCGCTTTCCCGACCAGACCGACTTCCGCCAGCATCGCGCGGCCACAACCGTTCGGACACCCCGTCACACGCAGCACAATATGCTCGTCGCTAACGCCGTGCTTTGCCATCAGCGTGTCGATATTGTCGATAAACGTCGGCAGGAAACGCTCCGCTTCCGCCATCGCCAGCGGACAAGTCGGGAACGACACGCAGGCCATTGAATTTTCGCGCTGCGGCGTGACCGTGTTCATCAGCCCGCTGTCGCGCGCCAGTTTTTCGATCTTCGCTTTTTGGCTCTCAGGCACCCCGGCAATGATCAGATTCTGGTTGGCAGTGATACGGAACTCGCCTTTGTGGATCTTCGCTATCTCCAGCAGACCCGTTTTCAGCGGACGCCCCGGATAATCCAGAATACGCCCGTTCTCAATAAACAGCGTCAGATGCCATTTATTGTCGATCCCTTTCACCCAGCCGATACGATCGCCCCGACCGGTAAATTCGTAAGGGCGGATCGGCGCGAACGTAATGCCCGCGCGGCGTTCCACTTCCGCTTTGAAGGTGTCAACACCCACGCGCTCCAGCGTATATTTGGTTTTCGCGTTTTTACGGTCGGTACGGTTGCCCCAGTCACGCTGGGTGGTGACCACCGCTTCTGCGACCGCCAGCGTGTGCTCCAGCGGGATATAGCCAAACTCGCTTGCGGTACGGGCGTAGGTTTTTTTGTTGCCGTGTTCGATGGAAAGCCCGCCGCCGACCAGCAGGTTAAAGCCCACCAGCTTGCCGTTTTCGGCAATCGCCACGAAGTTCATGTCGTTGGCGTGCAGATCGATATCGTTCTGCGGCGGGATCACCACCGTGGTTTTGAACTTACGCGGCAGATAGGTCTGGCCGAGAATTGGCTCTTCATCGGTCGTCGCCACTTTTTCCTGATCGAGCCAGATCTCCGCATAGGCGCGAGTGCGCGGTAGCAGATGCTCAGAGATCTTTTTCGCCCACTCGTAGGCCTCAGCGTGCAGTTCGGACTCATACGGGTTCGACGTGCAAAGCACGTTACGGTTCATGTCGTTGGCGGTTGCCAGCGCGTCCAGCCCGACTGAATGCAGCATCTGATGTACCGGCTTCACGTTCTTCTTCAGAATGCCGTGGAACTGGAAGGTCTGACGGTTAGTCAGACGAATGCTGCCATAGATCGTGTTGTCATGGGCGAATTTATCAATGGCCTGCCACTGTTTGGTGGTGATCACCCCACCCGGCAGACGGCAGCGCAGCAACATCGCATGACGCGGCTCCAGCTTCTGTTCGGCACGCTCGGCACGGATATCGCGATCATCTTGCTGATACATGCCGTGGAAGCGGATCAGCAGGAAATTGTCGCCGTTGAAACCGCCGGTAAGCTCGTCATTCAAATCTTCGGCAATGGTACCGCGCAGGTAGTTGCTTTGCAGCTTCATGCGCTCGGCGTCCGTCAGTTTGCCTTCGACCACTAAAGGCCCTGGGTGTTTTTCGCTCATTAGTAGACATCTCGCTGATAACGGCGCTCAACGCGCAGCTCACTTAAAAATTCATCCGCTGCTTCGGCGTCCATACCGCCGAATTCAGCAATCACGTCCAGAAGTGCCTGTTCAACGTCTTTCGCCATGCGATTGGCGTCGCCGCAGACATAAAGATGGGCACCGTCATTGATCCAGCGCCACAGCTCCGCGCCCTGTTCGCGCAGTTTGTCTTGTACATATATTTTGTGTTTTTGGTCACGGGACCAGGCCAGATCGATGCGCGAGAGCACGCCCTCTTTGACGTAACGCTGCCACTCCACCTGGTAGAGGAAATCTTCCGTAAAGTGCGGATTACCGAAGAAGAGCCAGTTTTTGCCCGGCGCTTCCTCTGCTGCACGCTGCTGCATAAAGGCGCGGAACGGCGCGATACCGGTGCCGGGGCCAATCATAATGACCGGAGTTTCCGGATTGGCTGGCAGACGGAAGTTGTCGTTGTGTTCGATGAACACACGCACTTCGCCCTCTTCTTCAACGCGATCGGCGAGGAAGCTGGAAGCGCCACCCGCGCGGGCACGCCCCTCGATGTCATAACGCACCGCTCCGACCGTGATATGAACTTCGCTCTCCACCTCTGCCTGCGACGAGGCGATGGAGTAGAGGCGTGGCGTTAACGGACGCAGCAGGCCGATGAACGCTTCGGCATCCAGTTGGGCTGGCGCGAAACGCACCATGTCCACAATCGGGGTGGTCGCGGCGTAATGCTGTAATTTGGCTTTATCGCCCACCAGCGGCAGCAACGATTCACTGCGCGTCAACGTGGCATAGTTTTCAACGATATTGGCGGTGTTGACCGTCAGTTCAAAATGCCCCGCCAGTGCGTCTGAAAGCGGCAGAATTTTGCCCTCGACGGTGACGGGTTCATCACCTTTCAGCCACAGCAGCTCTACAATCTCTTTGACCAGCGCCGAATCGTTTTGATACCAGACGCCCAGCGCATCGCCAGGCTGATAACGCAGACCGGAATCACCTAAATCGATTTCGATATGACGCACGTCTTTGTCGGAATCGCGGCCAGTAATTTTCTGATTAACGGAAAGGCTCGCAGAAAGTGGCGCTTCTTTGGTATACGGGCTGATATGGATCTCATTGACCGCCCCCGTGGCGACCGACAGTGAAGGTGCAGCGACAGGCGCCCGCGCTTTCAAAACCTCGACCACCCGTGCGCGCCACTCGCTTGCGGCAGTCTGGTAGTCCACATCGGCATCAACACGGTCGAGCAGACGTTCGCCGCCAAGCTCCGCCAGTTTGCTGTCGAAATCTTTACCGGACTGGCAGAAAAACGCATACGAGGTATCACCCAGACCCAATACAGCGAAGGCGGTGTTATCCAGTTTCGGCGCTTTTTTCGAGAACAAGAACTTATGCAGCGCCACCGCCTCTTCTGGCGGCTCCCCTTCCCCCTGCGTCGACGCAACAACGATCAGCAGTTTTTCATTGGCGATCTGTTTGAATTTGTAGTCGCCCGCGTTGATCAACGTGACACTGAGTTTTGCCGCCAGCAGATCGTCGCGCAGGGCTTCTGCCACGCGGCGCGCATTGCCCGTCTGCGAGGCGGAAATCAGCGTGATGCCCGGCATTTCAGCCGCAGGTGCGGGTGCCGCAATCGCCAAACCGGGTTGCTGATTCAACATGCCCCAGAAATAGCCGGAAACCCACGCCAGTTGCGTGGGGGTGAGATCGGTCGCGGCCGCCTGAAGGCGTGCCAGTTGCTCCGGGTTCAGCGGAAGCAAAGCGGAAGGTGGGGCCTGTGTCGTCATGCGTCGTTATGTTCCAGTAAGCTATGCGGATTTAAGCAATAAAACCCAAACTGATGATAAGGTTAACGGCGTGGATAGTAACAATTAAAGAAGGGATGGAAATAACAAATAACCAAATGGACTAACCTGTTTTAACTATACTTATTAACAGCAAAAACGATTATCTAATCCCATGAAATTAAAGAAAATAAAAAAGTTAAGCGGGATAAATAACCTAATCAGCGGCTGGGCGCCGTTTTAGTTAATGATAAAAAATGTACTTTCCGGTACCCTACGGCGGTTTTTCGTTTCATTGAGAGCTAATCATGACCACCACCCTGTTTAAAGATTTCACCTTCGAAGCCGCCCACCGCCTGCCTCATGTACCTGCCGGGCATAAGTGTGGCCGTTTGCACGGTCATTCATTCATGGTGCGACTCGAAATTACCGGTGAAGTCGATCCACATACAGGTTGGATCATCGATTTCGCTGAACTCAAAGCGGCGTTCAAACCGACGTACGATCGTCTGGATCACTACTATCTGAACGATATTCCTGGTCTGGAGAACCCAACCAGCGAAGTGCTGGCAAAATGGATTTGGGACGAGATGAAACCGTTGATCCCGCTGTTAAGTGCAGTGATGATCAAAGAAACCTGTACGGCGGGCTGCATTTATCGCGGCGAGTGATTTTCGCTTTTTGCCGGGTGGCGGCTTCGCCTTACCCGGCCTACAAACTCGTCGCCCTTGTAGGCCGGATAAGCGCAGCGCCATCCGGCTTTTAAGTCAGGCAATATTCAGATATTTGTGTGTCTGCATGGAGAGACGCCAGTTGCGAGCGATGCAGGTCTCAATGCACAGACGCGTCGCGTCTTCTTTCTGACTAATAGGCTGCAGCGCAATGATGCGCGGTTTATCATCGGTCAATGTGGCCAGCAGTTCATCCAGCGCTTCGATGTCGCGAACTCGCCCAACCGGATGTTTGATTTCATTGGCACGATCCAGCGCCTGTGAGAGCACGTCATACCCACCACGCATATTCACTTTCGGGGAAACCGTCACCCAGGTGTTGGGCGTACAGCGGACTTCGTGGGTGCCGCTGGTCTCAATCTGGCAGCTGAAACCATTCGTTTCCAACAACTCGGTCAGCGGCATCAAATCATGAATACAGGGTTCACCGCCGGTAATCACCACATGACGCGCGGTATAACCTTGTCTGCCAATGACCGCCAGCAGATCTTCGCTGCTCGCCGCGCCCCATTTGTCGCTTTCTTTGGTTTTTGCCAGGATGCTATACAGGGAAACTTCCCGATCCTCAAGCTTATCCCAGGTGTGTTTGGTATCGCACCAGGCACAGCCAACCGGGCATCCCTGTAAACGAATGAAAATAGCGGGGACACCGGTAAAATAACCCTCACCTTGCAGGGTCTGGAACATCTCGTTAATCGGGTACTGCATAATCATCTCAATGTGGGGATAAACGATAATTATCGCAGATCCCCGCCAAAGTATCATGCCCCATCGGTGCTTTAGGCAGTGATTGCCGCAATAAAGCGCTCCGTGATCTGCTGCGGACGGGTGATTGCGCCACCCACCACAACAGTGTGTGCGCCTAACGCAAGGCAACGCGCTGCCAGCTCTGGCGTTTCGACATTGCCTTCCGCCACCACCGGAACCGTCACAGCAGCCAGCACATCGCGCAAAAAGCGGCAATCATTCTCTGGTAACCGATGACTTGCAGTTTCTGCGGTGTAGCCATAGAGCGTGGTTCCTACACAGTCGAACCCCAGCGCCTGCGCCGTGACAGCCTCTTCTACGCTGGCAATATCCGCCATCAGTAAAACCGCCGGATAGCGGGAACGGATCTGCGCCACCAGCGCCTCCAGAGTTTGCCCCTGTGGACGCGGGCGCGCGGTGGCATCGAGAGCAATAATTTCCGGTCCCACACTCATCAGCTCATCCACTTCTTTCATCGTGGCGGTAATAAATACCTCACAGTCCGGGTAATCACGTTTGATGATGCCAATCACCGGCAAAGAGACCTGCTGTTTAATAGCGGCAATATCCACCACACTATTCGCCCGGATCGCGACTGCCCCGCCTTGTGCTGCCGCCAGCGCCATGCGCGACATAATAAACGGGCTGTGTAAGGGTTCATGTTCCAGCGCCTGGCAGGAGACGACGAGCTTGCCTTTCAGGTTATCCAGTACAGTTTTCATTGTGATAATGTCTCTTCAATTTCATTTTTAATGATCGTGACATGCGGGCCATAAATGACCTGAACACCGTTACCACGCAGGATGACGCCACGCGCGCCGGTCGCTTTCAACGCCGCTTCATCCACCTTTGCGCCCTCTTTGACCGTGACGCGCAAACGCGTTGCACAGCAGTCCACCTCTTCAAGATTGTCTTTGCCGCCCAATCCGACAATCACTGCCGCCGCGCGTTCGCTTTGTGGGAGCACACTTTCCACAGTCGTCTCTTTCTCACGCCCCGGCGTCAGAAAACCAAAGCGGTTAATCAGGTAGCGGAACGTAAAGTAGTAGAGGAAGAACCACGGTATGCCGACCAGCGGTACGTACATCCAGTGCGTTTTGGCTTCGCCCTGTAACACGCCGAAGAGAATAAAATCGATAAATCCTCCGGAGAACGTCTGACCGATCGTGATATGCAAAATATGCGCGATCATAAACGCCAGCCCGTCGAAGAAGGCATGAATGACATACAGAACCGGCGCCACAAACAGGAAGGAGAACTCAATCGGTTCGGTGATCCCCGTGAGGAAGGAGGTCAGCGCGGCAGATAACAACAACCCAGCAACCCGTTTCTTGTTCTCCGCGTTTGCGGTGTGATACATCGCCAGACACGCGCCAATCAGGCCGAACATCATGGTGATAAAGCGACCGGACATAAAGCGCGAAGTGCCGATGTAAAACTGTTGGACAGCGGGGTCAGCGAGTTGGGCGAAGAAAATACGCTGCGTCCCCTCAACCAGTTGCCCATTGACAATTTCACTCCCCCCTAACGCCGTCGTCCAGAAAGGCAGATAGAAGATATGGTGCAGACCAAACGGGCCGAGCATACGCAGAATAAAGCCGTACAGAAACGTACCCAGATACCCTGTCGCATCCACCAGGCCACCCAGGCCAAAAATCAGTTTCTGGAAATGCGGCCACACGACGGTCATCACTGCGCCCACCAGAATCGCCGCCAGCGAACTGATGATCGGCACAAAGCGTGAGCCGCCAAAAAAGCCGAGGAACTGCGGCAACGCAATTTTGTTGAAGCGCTGATGCAGCACGCAGGTCACCAAACCAATCACCACGCCGCCGAAGACCCCCGTTTCCAGAGTCTGGATACCCAGCGTCATCCCCTGCCCAACCGCGCCAGGATTCTCGAGCGCCAGCGTACCGGTCAGGATCAGCAAGGCGTTGATCGTGGCGTTCATCACTAAAAACGCCAGCAGCGCCGCAAGCCCTGCGGTACCTTTGTCGGTTTTCGCCAGACCTACGGCGACCCCAACGGCAAACAGCACCGAGAGGTTGGCAAACACAATCGAGCCCGCACTGCTCATGATCGTAAAAATGGCCTGTAGCCATCCGATATCCAAAAATGGATAGGCCGTAATGGTGTTCGGATTCGAGAGCGCGCCACCGATCCCTAACAACAAGCCCGCGGCAGGCAATACCGCAATCGGCAACATGAACGATTTACCGAACCGCTGCGCCTTTTCAAACCAGGCGCCCGAGGAGGCACCACTGAATATTTGCATCATTTTTTCACTTCCCCATCAACAGATGAAAATTTTTACCACACAAATAAATAAAAGTGAAAATTATCACCACAAAACCAGGAAGCGGATCATAATTTTTTAAAATGACTGGCGCCGATCCCCTGCTTTCCGCCACACTAACCGCAGAGAAACGCATTAAGGATCTTGCATGTCAGAAAATGAAAATCTGCTGCTGAGGCTGCGCCAGGGGGTCTCCGGATACAGCCCGATTCAGCAAAAGCTGGGGGAGTTTGTTCTCAACGATCCGGCAAAAGTGCTCTACCTGACGATTACCGAACTGGCCCGTGAAAGCGACACCAGTGAAGCAAGCGTTACGCGTTTATGCCGCACGCTGGGATGTAAAGGCTATAACGAATTTAAAATGGCGCTGGCGCTGGATATTCAGCAAGGACAACCCGCTCAACAGAGCGGCGATGAGATTGATAACGTCGTCAATGAATCTGTGCAGGCATTGCAGGACACGGCAAAATTACTCGACAGAGCGATGCTGGAAAAAGCCGCGCTTGCGCTGCATCAGGCGCACTCTGTGCAGATCTATGGCGTGGCCGCCAGTGCGATCCTTGGGGAGTATTTGCATTACAAGCTCCTGCGACTCGGTAAACCCGCGCAGTTGTTCAGCGACATGCATCGTGCCGCCATGAATGCCGCGACGCTGTCAAATGAGACGCTGGTGGTGGCGATCTCCAGTTCTGGCTCGACCCGTGATTTGTTGCATGTGGTTAAGCTTGCCCGCAAACGCGGTGTGCCGGTGCTGGTCCTGAGTAATACGCCACGTAGCCCGCTGGGTTCATTGAGTGATTTCCAACTGGTAGCCGCCAAGCCCGAAGGTCCGCTGAGCGCCGGGGCGCTGAATGCGAAAGTCGGGGTGATGCTGTTAGTTGAACTGCTCACCACGTCGCTGATTGCGCTGGACGAGAGTTACAGCAATGTAAGCCAACAAACAGCCAGCGCGACGCTACCGCTGCTGCTGTAGCGCAGGCATAAAAAAACCCGCCGAAGCGGGTTTTTTCTTAAGAGGTAAGGTTCAGATTACTGACCTTTGATCTCTTTACGACCGTTGTACGGTGCTTTTTCGCCCAGCGCTTCTTCGATACGAATCAGCTGGTTGTATTTAGCAACACGGTCAGAACGGCTCATAGAACCGGTTTTGATCTGGCCAGCAGCAGTACCAACAGCCAGGTCAGCAATGGTCGCATCTTCAGTTTCGCCAGAACGGTGAGAGATCACAGCAGTGTAGCCAGCGTCTTTCGCCATTTTGATCGCAGCCAGAGTTTCGGTCAGGGAACCGATCTGGTTGAATTTGATCAGGATGGAGTTAGCGATACCGTTGTCGATACCACGTTTCAGGATTTTGGTGTTAGTTACGAACAGGTCGTCACCAACTAACTGAAGTTTGTCGCCCATAACTTTAGTCTGGTATGCGAAACCATCCCAGTCAGACTCGTCCAGACCGTCTTCGATGGAAACGATCGGGTACTGTTTAGTCAGGTCTTCCAGGAAGTGGGTAAATTCTTCAGAGGTGAAAGATTTGTTGCCTTCGCCAGCCAGAACGTATTTACCGTCTTTGTAGAATTCAGACGCTGCACAGTCCATCGCCAGAGTGATGTCGGTGCCCAGCTCGTAACCTGCAGCTTTAACCGCTTCAGCAATTACAGCCAGCGCTTCAGCGTTGGAACCCAGGTTCGGCGCATAGCCGCCTTCGTCGCCAACAGCAGTGTTCATGCCTTTTGCTTTCAGCACTTTAGCCAGGTTGTGGAACACTTCAGAACCCATACGTACGGCTTCTTTCAGGGTTTTCGCGCCAACCGGCTGAATCATGAATTCCTGGATATCAACGTTGTTGTCAGCGTGCTCACCACCGTTGATGATGTTCATCATCGGAACCGGCATAGAGTATTTGCCCGGAGTGCCGTTCAGCTCAGCAATGTGCTCGTACAGCGGCATGCCTTTAGCGGCAGCAGCAGCTTTGGCGTTAGCCAGAGACACAGCCAAAATAGCGTTCGCACCGAAGTTGGATTTGTTTTCAGTACCGTCCAGGTCGATCATTACCTTGTCGATGCCAGCCTGATCTTTGGCGTCTTTGCCAAGGATAGCCTGAGCGATCGGGCCGTTAACCGCGCCAACAGCTTTCAGAACGCCTTTACCCATGAAACGGGATTTGTCGCCATCGCGCAGTTCCAGCGCTTCGCGGGAACCAGTAGAAGCACCTGACGGAGCAGCTGCCATACCTACGAAACCACCCTCCAGGTGTACTTCGGCTTCAACAGTCGGGTTACCACGGGAGTCGATGATTTCACGACCGATGACTTTAACGATTTTGGACATTAGATTTTCCTCAGTACAAGTTAAACTAAAACTCCAGACAAACAACGCGTACCTAAGGTACGCGTTGCCGTTCTAACTTTTTACTTCTTACTTCGCCTGACGCTTCTGATGCTCGCTGGCGGCTTTCACAAAGCCCGCAAACAGCGGATGGCCATCACGTGGCGTGGAAGTAAATTCCGGGTGGAACTGACAGGCCACGAACCACGGATGATTCGGTACCTCAATGATCTCGACCAACTGATCATCACCGGAACGGCCTGCAACGCGCAGACCCGCAGCTTCAATTTGTTTCAACAGCATATTATTGACTTCGTAGCGGTGGCGATGGCGTTCAACAATCGTCGGCGTACCGTACAGCTTACGCACCAGACTCTCGTCGTCCAACTGACACTGCTGCGCGCCAAGGCGCATCGTGCCGCCCAGATCGCTCTTCTCAGTACGGACTTCAACGTTGCCGTCTTCATCACGCCATTCGGTAATCAGGGCCACCACCGGGTACTTACAGTCTGGCACAAATTCCGTCGAGTTGGCGTTGTCCATACCGACGACGTTACGCGCAAACTCAATCAACGCAACCTGCATACCCAGGCAGATGCCCAGATAAGGAATATTGTTCTCACGCGCATAGCGCGCGGTAGCGATCTTGCCTTCTACGCCACGGTAGCCGAAGCCACCAGGGATAAGAATAGCATCCAAATCTTTCAGAATTTCGACGCCACGCGTTTCAACATCCTGCGAATCAATCAGCTTGATGTTGACGGAGACACGATTTTTCAGACCACCGTGTTTCAACGCTTCGATAACTGACTTATAGGCGTCCGGCAGTTCAATGTACTTGCCGACCATACCAATCGTCACTTCGCCTGCCGGATTGGCTTCTTCATAGATAACCTGTTCCCATTCTGACAGATTAGCTTCCGGACAGTTCAAGCTGAATCGTTTACAAATATAATCGTCCAGCCCCTGAGATTTCAACAGGCCTGGAATTTTATAGATGGAATCGACATCTTTCAGAGAAATCACCGCTTTTTCCGGTACGTTACAGAACAATGCAATCTTCGCACGTTCATTCGCCGGTACAGCACGATCGGATCGGCAAATCAGGATATCTGGCTGAATACCGATAGAAAGCAGCTCTTTTACAGAGTGTTGAGTCGGTTTGGTTTTGACTTCGCCTGCCGCTGCCATATATGGAACCAGCGTCAGATGCATAAACAGCGTATGCTCGCGGCCAATTTCTACGGCCATCTGCCGAATCGCTTCAAGGAACGGCAGTGATTCGATATCACCCACCGTACCGCCGATCTCGACCAGTACAACATCATGGCCTTCGCCGCCTTCCAGAACGCGTTCTTTGATCGCATTCGTGATGTGCGGGATAACCTGTACGGTTGCGCCAAGATAATCGCCACGGCGTTCTTTACGCAAAACGTCGGAGTAGATACGACCTGTGGTGAAGTTGTTGCGGCGGCTCATTTTGGTGCGGATGAAACGCTCATAGTGCCCCAGGTCCAGATCGGTTTCAGCGCCGTCTTCAGTAACGAACACTTCCCCGTGTTGGATCGGGCTCATCGTGCCCGGATCGACGTTGATGTACGGATCCAGTTTCATCATGGTCACATTGAGACCACGGGCTTCAAGAATGGCTGCGAGGGAGGCTGCGGCAATGCCTTTTCCCAGAGAGGATACAACCCCGCCGGTCACAAAAATATAGTTCGTTGTCATGCTGAACCTGAGAAGTTAGGTTTAAAAGACGATGGAATAACCAAGACGGGAAAGCAGTATACCCGAACATGACGTACGCCACAAACTTTCATTATTCCTCCTCTTCATCAGGCTCACATTAATATTGGGAGTGAGAAAATAGCCCCTTTGGGCTAAATGTTTTTGACGCAAATCAAGAGCTTGTTATTTAAAAAACCACACAAAACGCCCTTGACCGCCTAAACTCCTTAGAGATCAATTTCCTGGCGTTTTACCTGCTGCCAGACTTCCTCCATGGTTTCCAAATCTACCCCAGTCATTTCCAGACCTCGGGCTGCGACAATGCGTTCAACCTCGCGAAAACGACGTTCGAACTTTTCATTCGCTTTTTGTAATGCCGTCTCCGCTTTAGTGCCCAAATGGCGGGCCATATTCACTGTAGCAAACAGTAAATCGCCCATTTCCTCCTCCAGTTTAGCCTGATCTACGACGACCTGCCGCGCCTCAAACATGACCTCGTCAATCTCTTCATAAACTTTATCGACGACCGGCCCGAGCGTTGTCCAGTCAAAGCCCACATTTGAACAACGTTTCTGGATTTTTTGCGCGCGCATTAATGCCGGTAAACTACGGGGAATATCATCCAGTGCTGAAAGCTGTGCTTTGTCGGCGCGTTCTTCCGTTTTTATCTGCTCCCAGCGGGTAAGCACTTCGGTACTGGTATTGGCGCACGCATCGGCAAACACATGCGGATGACGGCGTTCAAGTTTGTCGCTGATGGCGGCGCAAATATCGTTAAAATCGAAGCGCCCCTCTTCCTGTGCCATCTGAGCGTAGAACACAACCTGAAACAGCAGATCGCCCAATTCACCCCGCAGATCGTCAAAATCTTCACGGGCTATTGCATCCAGCACTTCGTAAGTCTCTTCCAGCGTATGCGGCGCAATGGTGGCGAACGTTTGTTCTTTATCCCACGGACAGCCATTTTCCGGGTCACGCAGACGCTTCATGATGCCGAACAGGCGGTCAATTTGATTCATGTGAGGTTCCTGAGAGTTGTAACCAATGTCGGCCTGATAAGACATATCGCATCGCCATCAGGCAAAAAAATGCCGGATAGCGGCTAACGCCGTATCCGGCCTAAAGAGTAAAATTAACTCCCGTGCAAGCGACGAGCGTCGATCACATCCGGTACCTGGTTCAGCTTGCCCAGCACGCGGCCCAGCACCTGTAGGTTGTAAATTTCGATGGTCATATCAATTGTGGCAAGCTGCTGCTTAGTATCACTACGGCTGGCGACGCCCAGCACGTTCACTTTTTCGTTCGCCAGAATAGTGGTGATGTCGCGCAACAGCCCGCTGCGATCGTTGGCCTGAACACGCACAACCAGCGAATAACCGGCGGAATAGCTTTCGCCCCAGACCGCATCGACAATCCGCTCCGGCGCGTGGGAACGCAGTTCCGTCAACTGTTCGCAGTCCGCACGGTGAACAGAAATACCGCGCCCCTGGGTGATGAAACCAACGATCTCATCGCCCGGAATCGGCTGGCAGCAGCGGGCAATGTGGTGCATCAGGTTCCCGACACCTTCCACCACCACGCGGCCATCATCTTTGCGACGGTTCTGCGGCGCATGCGCTTTCTGCTGCAGTTGTTTCAGCGCGGCAGCATCCTGTTCTGCGGCACTGGGTTTATTGAACTGTGATTGCAGGAAGTTCACCATCTGGTTCAGACGGATATCCCCTCCGCCGATTGCCGCCAACAGTTCATCCAGCTCGTTAAAGCTGTAGCGTGGCAGCAGGTGCTTTTCAGCCTCCTTCAGGCTGATGCCCAAATGTTCCAGTTCGTCGTCAAGGATCTGGCGACCCGCAAGAATGTTTTTGTCCCGGTCTTGCTTACGGAACCAGGCATGAATTTTTGATCGGCCACGGCTGGTAGTGACATAGCCCAGGTTTGGGTTGAGCCAGTCACGGCTGGGGTTTGGCTGCTTCTGGGTGATGATTTCTATCTGATCCCCCATTTGCAGTTGATAAGTAAACGGCACAATGCGACCGCCGATTTTCGCCCCAATGCAGCGGTGCCCCACATCACTGTGAATATGGTAAGCAAAGTCGAGCGGCGTAGAGCCTGCGGGCAAGTCCACCACGTCGCCTTTTGGGGTAAAGACATACACGCGATCATCAAAGACCTGGCTGCGTACTTCGTCCAGCATTTCGCCGGAATCCGCCATCTCTTCCTGCCAGGCAATCAGCTTACGCAGCCAGGCGATCCGGTCTTCATGACCAGAACGCGCGGCCCCCGCAGCGGTACCCTCTTTGTACTTCCAGTGCGCGGCAACACCCAGTTCGGCATCTTCATGCATCTGTCGGGTGCGTATCTGAATTTCGATGGTTTTTCCACCCGGCCCAAGCACAACGGTATGGATAGACTGATAACCATTGGGTTTCGGATTGGCGACGTAGTCGTCAAATTCATCGGGAAGATGGCGATAATGCGTATGCACAATCCCCAGCGCGGCATAGCAGTCCTGTAAACGTTCCGCCACGATGCGTACGGCACGCACATCGAACAGCTCATCAAACGCCAGCTGCTTTTTCTGCATTTTGCGCCAGATGCTATAGATGTGTTTCGGGCGACCATACACTTCCGCTTTCACGCCTTCGGTCTTCATCTCCTTACGCAGATGACCGACAAACTCGTCGATGTAATGCTCACGGTCAATGCGCCGTTCATGCAGCAGCTTGGCAATGCGTTTGTATTCTGCCGGGTGCAGATAGCGGAAACAGTAATCTTCGAGTTCCCATTTCAACTGCCCGATCCCCAGGCGGTTTGCCAGCGGTGCGTAGATGTTGGTGCACTCTTTCGCTGCCAGCACGCGTTCGTCTTCCGGTGCGTCTTTTACTTCACGCAGATGCGCAATACGTTCCGCCAGTTTGATGACCACGCAGCGGAAATCGTCCACCATCGCCAGCAACATCCGGCGAACGTTATCAACCTGTTCGGAGGAGACGGAGTCGGTGTGCGTCGCTTTAAGCTGGCGGATTGCCGCCATGTCGCGTACACCATGAATAAGATTGACAATAGACTTACCGACGCTCTCGCGCAGAACATCCTCGCTGACAACATTGCCATCCGCCAGAGGGAACAACAGCGCAGCGCGCAACGTGTCGATGTCCATACTCAGCATGGAGAGAATTTCCACCATCTCCACACCGCGCCACAGCAACAACTCGGCATCCGGGTGTCCCTGTGTCTGTTGCAGGCAATACGCCCAGGTTTCGGCTAAGCGCTCACACGACGACTGGCTGGTGATTCCCAGACTCGCGATCCATTTTTTCGGATCAAATTCACCCGCTTTATTAAGATGTGCACTTCTTACCGCAACCATTGCCTCTCCTTAAGGGACCCGGTCTGCCAACGTCGGCAAACCGTGATTCATTACAACTGCTCAAACAACACCATCGACTCCAGGTGCCCAGTGTGCGGGAACATGTCGAGCATCGCCAACCGCTGAATCTGATAACCTGCGTTCAACAACGCTTCGCTATCACGAGCCAACGTGGCTGGGTTACAGGATACATAAACAATGCGGCCAGGGTTCAATTTTATAATATGTTGCATCACTCCAGCTGCCCCAGCGCGAGCAGGATCGAGCAAGATTTTGTCAAAGCCCTCAGCCGCCCACGGCTGCTGAGTCACATCGTCCTCGAGATTCTCGTGAAAGAATGTCACATTGTGTAATCCGTTGCGCAACGCATTTTCACGCCCTTTTTCTACCAATGCGGGTACGCCTTCTACGCCCACCACATGAAGCGCGCGCGTTGCCATGGGTAGGGTAAAATTGCCCATACCGCAGAAAAGATCTAATACGCGATCGTGGGGTTGGATATCCAGCCACTCCATCGCTCGCGCGACCATCAGCTGGTTTACCCCGGCGTTAACCTGGATAAAGTCACGTGGACTGAAGGTTAAGCGTAGCCCCTTTGAATCGTACCAGGGCGCCTCCCCGGAAATCGGCTCAAGTATGTCGCTTTGAGGTGCCAGAAACAGAAATAGTCCTTCAGAATGCGAAAAGCGTTCCAGTTTTTCTTTATCTGCCGCGCTTAAGGGTCCGGTATGACGCAGGATCATCAGCGTGCCATTCTCTGCCTGCACCAGCTCAACGTGGCCAAGATGGCGAATGGCCTGCAGAGCGGTAAGGCATGCCCTGAGACTGGGCAATAATGCCTCTAGCTGGGGCACCAATACCGGACACTGCGTCACTTCGACAATGTCACTGGAATTGGCTTTGCGAAATCCCATCTGAAGATGCTGCGTTTTGGGTTGATAGTTCAGGCTCAGTCGCGCGCGACGACGGTAATTCCACGCAGAACCGGCAATGATTTCAGAAACATCATTTTTCATTAAACGCGCGAGCGCCGCACTTTTGCTTTGCTGTTGCAGAGCAATGCTGGCATGTTGTTGCTGACATCCACCGCAGACGCCAAAATGCGGACAGCGTGGTATTTCACGCTCCGGACTCTCTTTCAGACGACGTTTAACCTGGGCGCGGGCGTACTGTTTTTTCTCTTCGGTGATAACGACTTCAGCGCTTTCTTGCGGCAGTAATCCCGGAATAAACAGAGCCTTACCGTTGTGACGAGCAACGCCCTGGCCAAAGGGATCCAGGTCATTGACTGTAACGGTTATGATCTGACGCGTCGTCACGCGTCGTTTTGCAGAGTAGAATTGCGCCATCGACGAGATTTTTCTCAATTTAACAGTGTGACCCTAATTGTCCCATAACGGAACTCCATGACCAACTACAGCCTGCGCGCACGCATGATGATTCTGATCCTGGCACCGACTGTCCTTATTGGTTTACTGCTCAGTATCTTTTTCGTCGTGCATCGCTATCACGACTTGCAGCGTCAACTGGAAGATGCCGGCGCCAGCATTATCGAACCCCTTGCGGTCTCCAGCGAATATGGCATGAATCTGCAGAACCGCGAATCCATCGGTCAGTTGATCAGTGTCCTGCATCGCCGTCATTCCGATATTGTGCGGGCGATTTCGGTCTTTGATGAAAACAATCGGCTGTTTGTCACCTCGAATTTTCACCTCGACCCGACAGACATGCAGCTCGCCACTGGCGCACCGTTCCCCCGTAGGCTGAGCGTGACCCGCCACGGGGATATCATGATCCTTCGCACGCCCATTGTTTCTGAGAGCTATTCGCCGGATGAATCAGCGGTGAGTGACGCCAAAAACACCCAAAACATGTTGGGATATGTGGCGCTGGAACTGGATCTCCGCTCGGTGCGGCTACAGCAGTACAAAGAGATCTTTATTTCCAGCGTCATGATGCTGTTTTGCATCGGCATCGCGTTAATTTTCGGCTGGCGGCTGATGCGCGACGTCACCGGTCCTATTCGAAATATGGTCAATACTGTTGACCGGATCCGCCGCGGGCAGCTCGACAGTCGTGTTGAAGGATTCATGCTCGGCGAGCTGGATATGTTGAAAAATGGCATCAACTCGATGGCGATGTCGCTTGCGGCTTATCATGAAGAGATGCAGCACAACATTGATCAGGCGACCTCTGATCTGCGCGAAACGCTGGAGCAAATGGAGATCCAGAACGTTGAGCTGGACCTGGCGAAAAAACGCGCCCAGGAAGCCGCGCGCATTAAGTCTGAGTTTTTGGCGAATATGTCCCACGAGCTGCGCACCCCGCTCAATGGCGTTATTGGCTTTACCCGTCTGACGTTGAAAACCGAGCTAAATCCAACCCAACGCGATCACCTGAATACCATTGAACGTTCGGCGAATAACCTGCTGGCGATCATTAATGATGTGCTCGACTTCTCCAAGCTGGAAGCGGGTAAACTGATCCTGGAGAGTATCCCCTTCCAACTGCGTAATGCGCTCGATGAAGTCGTGACCCTTTTAGCCCACTCCTCGCACGATAAAGGGCTGGAGCTGACGCTCAATATTAAAAATGACGTGCCGGACAACGTCATTGGCGATCCGCTGCGTTTACAGCAAGTGATCACCAATCTGGTGGGGAACGCCATTAAATTCACTGAAAGCGGTAATATCGATATTCTGGTGGAGAAACGCGCGATCAGTAACACCAAGGTGCAGATTGAAGTGCAGATCCGCGACACCGGGATCGGTATTCCTGAACGCGATCAGTCGCGGTTGTTCCAGGCGTTCCGCCAGGCAGACGCCAGCATTTCGCGCCGCCACGGGGGAACCGGGTTAGGACTGGTGATTACACAAAAACTGGTCAACGAAATGGGCGGAGATATCTCGTTCCACAGCCAGCCTAATCGTGGTTCTACCTTCTGGTTCCATATCAATCTCGATCTCAACCCGAATGTTATCAGCGATGGCCCCTCGACCCGTTGCCTGGCGGGTAAACGTCTGGCTTATGTCGAACCTAATGCCACCGCCGCGCAATGCACATTGGATATGCTGAGTGATACGCCGCTTGAAGTGATTTATAGTCCGACATTTTCGGCCTTACCGATCGATCACTACGATATTCTGCTGCTGAGCGTGCCGGTTACGCTCCGCGAGCCGCTCAGCATGCAGCATGAACGACTGGCAAAAGCGGCATCAATGACCGAATTCCTGCTATTGGCACTGCCTTGCCATGCCCAAATCAACGCGGAAGAGCTCAAACAGGGAGGCGCGGCAGCCTGTCTGTTAAAACCGCTAACCTCCACCCGTTTGCTGCCTGTATTGAGCGAATATTGTCATCTGAATAAAAGCCCCGAGTTACTGCCCGTTAATGAAAGTAAAATTGCGATGTCGGTGATGGCGGTAGATGATAACCCCGCTAACCTGAAGCTCATCGGCGCGTTGCTGGAAGATATCGTGCAGCACGTCGAGCTTTGCGACAGCGGTCACCAGGCGGTGGAGCGGGCCAAACAGCTGCAGTTTGATTTGATCCTGATGGATATTCAGATGCCTGATATGGATGGCATTCGCGCCTGCGAACTGATTCATCAACTCCCTCACCAACAGCAAACGCCGGTTATTGCCGTCACCGCACATGCCATGGCGGGGCAAAAAGAGAAGTTGCTGAGTGCGGGGATGAACGACTATCTGGCGAAACCGATTGAAGAAGAGAAGCTCTACAACCTGCTGCTGCGCTACAAGCCAGGGGCTGGAGTTGCAAACCGAGTACAGGTGCCAGAACCGGTCGAATTTATCTTCAACCCGAATGCCACGCTCGACTGGCAACTGGCGCTCAGACAGGCCGCCGGAAAATCCTCCCTGGCGAGAGATATGCTGCAAATGTTGCTCGACTTTTTGCCGGAGGTTCGCAATAAGATTGAAGAGCAACTGGTCGGGGAAAAACCGGAAGGTCTTGTCGATTTAATCCACAAATTGCATGGCAGCTGTGGCTACAGCGGCGTACCGCGCATGAAGAGCCTTTGTCAGTTCATTGAGCAGCAACTGCGTAGTGGAATTAAAGCAGAAGAGCTGGAGCCGGAACTGCTGGAGCTGCTCGATGAAATGGATAACGTCGCGCGGGAAGCTAAAAAGATGCTGGGGTGAAACGTTAAAACCGGATGGCAATACGTCTTATCTGACCCGCTGGCTCATGCCCAGGTCAGATAAGCGACGCTTCAACAAACAGTCAGCGAAACCGTTGTCCCAGCCTGATGGTTGCGGCCACGTTTCGCGCGGTCATCCGCACGTTCTCGGCGGCATTTTTCAGCGCATCGTCCAGAGTGCATATGTTATAAATCACGCTAAAAACAGCATCGATGCCATGCTGGTGCACCACGCCGACGTCCGCCGTTAAACTCCCGGCAATGCCTATCACCGGCTTATTGTAGCGCTTTGCGACGCTGGCGACGCCAACGGGGACTTTGCCGTGAATTGTCTGGCTGTCGATACGCCCTTCCCCGGTGATCACCAAATCCGCATCGATGACACAGGCATCCAGATGCAGAGCATCGGTCACTATCTCAATCCCACTGCGCAATTCAGCACCGCAAAACGCATACAGCGCAGCACCCATCCCGCCCGCCGCACCGCCGCCAGCAAGATCAGAGACATCAACATCCAGATCACGGGCAATCAACTGCGCATAGTGCGCGAGTGCCTTATCCAGGCGCGAGATCATTTCGGGCGTCGCCCCTTTCTGTGGGCCAAAAACAGCCGACGCGCCCTCGTTTCCGGTCAATGGATTGGTCACATCGCACGCCACGTCAATGCGGCACGCGGCAAGGCGCCTGTCCAGTTGACTGATATCGATCTGCGCAAGTGTTTCCAGCGCCGCACCACCCGGTGCGATCTCGTTTTGCCGGGAATCCAGTAATCTTGCGCCCAGCGCCTGCATCATGCCCGCGCCGCCATCATTCGTGGCGCTGCCGCCAAGGCCAATGATGATGTGTTCGACGCCCGCATCTAAGGCGCGGCGAATAAGCTCGCCGGTCCCCCACGAGGTCGTTTTGAGCGGATCACGCAGTTCCGGCGGGACCTGTTCCAGACCACTGGCAGCAGCCATTTCGATGAAGGCGGAGCGCTCATCGCCAGACAAACCGTAGAATGCGTCAACAGGTTTGCCCAGAGGGCCCGTCACCTTAACATGCACCATACGACCCGCCGTCGCCTCAACCATGGCCTCGACCGTTCCTTCTCCACCATCAGCAACCGGAATCTTCACGTAATCCGCATCAGGCCAGATTTCGCGAAACCCCTGCTCAATGGCGGTCGCCACTTCAAGCGCACTCAAACTTTCCTTATATGAGTCCGGCGCGATCACTATTTTCATAAAGCATCCTTAGCATGTTGACTACGTTAAGCATACACTCGGTTTGGTGATAAAAACTGCCGGTTCCCTTCAGAACCGGCACCTTGCTTAACGCACCATGCATGGACGCTTGTTGTCGAATGTCCAGTTAGGGATCAGGTACTGCATTCCCATAGCATCATCGCGCGCCCCCAAACCGTGTTGCTGATACAACTCGTGCGCTTTCATCACTTGATCCATATCGAGCTCAACACCCAGCCCTGGTTTTTCCGGTACTTGTACCATACCGCCTTTAATTTCAAACGGTTCTTTAGTCAGGCGTTGATTACCTTCTTGCCAAATCCAGTGCGTATCAATAGCCGTGATCTTACCTGGCGCTGCCGCGGCCACATGGGTAAACATCGCCAGCGAAATATCAAAGTGGTTGTTCGAGTGTGAACCCCAGGTCAGGCCAAATTCATGGCACATCTGCGCAACGCGCACCGAGCCTTGCATCGTCCAGAAGTGCGGGTCCGCCAGTGGAATATCCACCGATTGCAGCGAGAGCGTATGTCCCATCTGACGCCAGTCGGTGGCGATCATGTTGGTGGCCGTCGGCAAACCTGTGGCACGACGGAACTCAGCCATCACTTCGCGCCCTGAGAATCCTTGTTCTGCACCACACGGATCTTCTGCATACGCCAGGGATCCTTTCAGGTATTTGCCAATCCGGATCGCTTCATTGAGCGACCATGCGCCATTCGGATCCAACGTCACACGCGCCTGCGGGAAACGTTTTGCCAGAGCCACAATCGATTCTGCTTCTTCTTCCCCCGCCAGCACGCCGCCTTTGAGTTTAAAGTCGTTAAAGCCATATTTCTCGTACGCCGCTTCTGCCAGACGCACCACGGCATCCGGGGTCATGGCTTCCTCATGACGCAGACGATACCAGTCGCATTTCTCATCTGGCTGACTCTGGTACGGCAATGGCGTCGCGTTACGATTCCCGACAAAGAACAAGTATCCCAACATTTCCACTTCATTACGCTGCTGGCCATCACCCAACAAAGAGGCCACATTCACCCCCAGGTGTTGTCCAAGCAAATCAAGCAATGCGGCTTCGATCCCGGTCACCACATGAATAGTGGTACGCAGATCAAAGGTTTGCAGGCCGCGGCCTCCGGCATCACGGTCAGCAAATTCATTGCGTACCGCATTCAGCACATTTTTATATTCCCCCAGCGTTTTGCCCACCACCAGCGGGATCGCGTCCTCCAGCGTCTTACGGATTTTCTCGCCGCCGGGGATTTCACCGACGCCTGTATGGCCGGAGTTGTCTTTGATAATAACGATATTACGCGTGAAGAATGGAGCATGTGCGCCGCTCAGGTTCATCAGCATACTGTCATGACCGGCCACCGGGATAATCTGCATAGACACCACGACCGGGGTAGAAAATTGTGCGCTCATAATTAAGTCCTTATTCAGAATCAGTGACGGCCGAAAACAGGGCGTTTACGGTCGAAGGTCCAGCCGGGGATCAGATACTGCATCGGACCTGCGTCGTTACGCGCACCATCCGGCAGTTTTTTGTAAGCGTCATGCGCTTTTTGCACCTGATCCCAGTCCAGCTCTACGCCTAATCCAGGCGCATCCGGAACAGCAATTTTTCCGTCTTTAATTTCCAGTGGATGTTTCGTCAGGCGGCAATCGCCTTCCTGCCAGATCCAGTGCGTGTCAATCGCCGTCGGTGTACCCGGCGCCGCCGCACCTACATGCGTAAACATGGCCAGCGAAATATCGAAATGGTTGTTGGAATGACAGCCCCACGTCAGCCCCCAGTCGTCACACAACTGCGCCACACGGACTGCGCCAGAGAGCGTCCAGAAATGCGGGTCGGCAAGCGGAATATCCACCGAATTCAACATCACCGCATGCCCCATTTCACGCCAGTTGGTGGCGATCATATTGGTCGCCACTGGCAACCCAGTCGCCCGTCGGAATTCCGCCATCACTTCACGACCAGAGAAGCCTTGCTCCGCGCCACAGGGATCTTCTGCGTAAGTGAGAACATCGTTTAATCCTTTACACAACGTGATGGCTTCATCCAGCAGCCAGGCACCGTTGGGATCAACCGTGATACGCGCGTCCGGGAAACATTTTTTCAGCGCACGGGCGGTTTCAATCTCCTGCTCGCCAGGCAGCACGCCGCCTTTGAGTTTGAAGTCTTTAAATCCGTAGCGGTCCTGGGAGGCTTGTGCCAAACGCACTACCGCTTCGCTGCTCAATGCTTCCTGATGGCGCAGGCGATACCAGTCATGGTAACCCGGCGTGCTCTCCAGGTAGGGCAGATCGGTCTTTGTACGATCGCCCACATAGAAGAGATAACCCAGTACCGTCACCGCATCACGCTGCTTGCCAGGCCCTAACAGCTCGCACACCGGAACATTGAGCGCTTTGCCGAGCAGGTCAAGAAGCGCGGCTTCCAGCGCCGCCACTGCGTTAACCCGCAACTCAAACGTCCAGGCACCTTTACCAAAGGTCTCAAAATCAGCGGCCTGATGACCTTGATGTACCTGCTGAACCACGTTATTTAAGCGAGCGACCTCCTTGCCTAAAACCAACGGGACAGCCTCCACCAGCGTCTGGTAAATCACGTCGCCACCCGGCGCTTCCCCTACACCGGTATTCCCGGCGTTATCCGTCAGCACCACGATATTGCGGGTAAAACAGGCGTTATGCGCACCGCCGATATTAAGTAGCATGCTGTCATACCCGGCAACCGGAATGACCTTCATGTCTGTCACGATGGGGCTGGATTGCGTCGTCATGAGGATTTCCCTGTTACAGGTTTCAGCTCAATACGCTTGATATCGCCCACCAGCACCAGATAGCTCAGTACCGCAACCAATGCGTGAACGCCCACATAAATCAGCGCGCCGTTGAACGAGCCGGTTGTGCCTACGATGTAACCGATCGCAATTGGCGTGACGATGCCGGAAATGTTGCCGAACATATTGAACAGACCGCCTGAGAGACCGCTGATCTCTTTCGGCGCGGTATCCGCCATCACCGCCCAGCCCAAAGCCCCGATGCCTTTACCAAAGAAGGCCAGCGCCATAAAGCCGATGATCATCCATTCAACATTCACGTAGTTACAGAACACCATCACCATCGACAACAGCATCCCCAGCACGATCGGCGTTTTACGGGCGATATTGAGCGAACCGGTACGACGCATCAGCCAGTCGGAAATAATGCCGCCGAGCACACCGCCCACAAAGCCACAGATAGCCGGGACGGAAGCGACGAATCCGGCCTTCAATATCGACATGCCGCGCGCCTGCACCAAGTAGACCGGGAACCACGTGATGAAGAAGTACGTCAGGGCGTTGATGCAGTATTGGCCGATATAGACACCGATCATCATGCGGGAACCCAACAACTGCTTGATTTGTTCCCACTTCACGCTGAACGGCACTTTCACTTTGCTGTCTTTATGATCCATGTTGATCAGCGCGCCGCCTTCGGCGATGTAGTCCAGCTCTTTTTGGTTCACGCCAGGATGCTGGTTTGGTTCGTGGATAACTTTCAGCCAGACAAAGCTGATGATGATCCCCAATCCTCCCATAAAGAAGAAGACGTGCGACCAGCCCACTTCGTGGGTCAGCCAACCCATGATGGGCGCAAAGATAACCGTGGCGAAGTATTGCGCGGAGTTAAAGATCGCCACCGCCGTTCCCCTCTCCTGTGCAGGGAACCATGCCGCAACAATCCGACTGTTTCCGGGGAAAGAAGGTGCTTCCGCCAGACCAACAAGGAAACGTAAGGTGAATAGCGCCACAATAATGCCAAAGCCGCTAAAAATATCGACGAAGCCCTGTAACAGCGTAAACAGAGACCAAATAAAGATGGACCAGAAATAGACGCGTTTAGAGCCAAAGCGGTCAAGCAACCAGCCGCCTGGGATCTGTCCAATTACGTAGGCCCATGAAAAAGCCGAGAAAACATACCCCATTCCGACGGCGTCCAGACCAATATCTTTGGCCATTCCCGAACCGGCGATGGACAATGTGGCGCGGTCGCCATAGTTAAAGGATGTGACGATAAACAACATCACCACTATCCAGTAGCGGGCGTTGGTGCGTTTTTCAGCGCTACTCGCTGCCTGACTTAATGAACTCATTGTTGCACTCCTGAATTTTCGCGTTAGCCACGCTCACTCTGAACAGCACAACCGGTAGGGAATCAGAGAGACGTTTCGTGTTTTTGCCACTTTTATTAGGCCGTTCGGCTTGCGTACTGAATTTCTTATTACTGGCAGGAGAAGTATAAAAAGCATGCAACACTCTCTCACCGTGCAACAACACAGTTTTTTAGCGGCGTATTACATATGTTTATGGCAAAAGCCCAAGCCCGTGGAACCCACTTCACGGAAATGAAAACCAGGCGAGAAACGTTGGCAGCAAAGGCTTGAAAGGGAAGAGAGTGTGAATACGGTCGCTTGACCTCAGGAAAATGCCCGTAAAAAAACGCGTTTTATCCGCAGCTTCTGGTGCAGATGCCTAACGCTCGCGCAAATTGAATGTCACAGACGACACCTGACGCATCGCCTTTCGTTGAGGGGTAAAAAACAAAGAAGGGATGCCCCTCATTGGGGCATGAGTTCAGGAAAGTAACGTGCCCCAGTGTTCAACCCAGGGATTTGATTCGCTTTCGGGTTCCGGATGTTCGCCAGCATCAATCAACAACATTTCCCCCACGCGTTGCGCGCTTTGCTCCTGCAATAACGCGTCAAATTGCTTACCGCCGTTACAGAAATTGGTGTAGCTACTGTCGCCCAATGCAATCACGCCGTAGCGCAGATTTGGCTGAAAGCCGAGACTCTCTTTGATGCCATAGAACAACGGCACAATACTGTCGGGAAGATCACCCTGACCTGTCGTTGAGGTCACCACCAGAACGACTTTATCCAGATACGGCTGCCAGTCGGTCAATTCAGGGTCTTCAAACACCTTAGCATGATGACCCTGCGCGGTAAGGATAGCTTCCGCCTCTTCCGCAACCAGCAACGCATTTCCATACATTGTGCCGACAAAAATACCAATTTCCGCCATGACGATTTTCTCCCTGAATTAAACCTGATGATTCTCATCCTGACTGGACGGCTCACTAAACTCAACCCTTTCATTCTCAGGGAGAAGTCCGCGCCAGCCAAACTGCGATAATGCCTGCATCCAGATTGCATCCAGCCCGGCACGAATCGTCAGCGGTTCGCCAGTGAAGGGATGAGTCAACTCAAGCTGGCTCGCATGCAGCATCAATCTCTGGCAACCAAAATGCTCTGCGGCACTGCGATTCTGGCGCAAATCGCCGTGTTTACTGTCACCGATGATGGGATGGCGCAAATGCGCCAGATGACGCCGGAGCTGGTGCTTGCGACCCGTTTTGGGATCCAGTTCGACTAAACCATAACGGGTCGTGGGGTAACGCCCGGTCGCCACCGGCATTTCAACGGTCGCCAGACCACGATAATGCGTCACTGCAGGCTGCGGGCCTTTATCATCGCGGGCAAACTTATCGGCAATTTTATCCAGCTCTTCTACCAGCGGGTAGTCCAGCTCTGCATCATCCATTAACCAGCCACGGACAATCGCATGGTAGCGTTTCTGGATTTGGTGCTGTTCAAATTGCTGCGCAAGCCGACGCCCGGCTTCGCTGGATAATCCCATCAGCAGTACGCCGGAAGTGGGTCTGTCGAGCCGATGAGCGGTAAAGACGTGCTGGCCAATCTGGTCACGCACCGTTTGCATCACCACGACTTTTTCATCGCGATCCAGCCAGCTTCGGTGAACTAACCAACCGGAGGGCTTATTCACGGCAACCAGCCACTCATCCTGGTAAAGAATTTCCAGCATCAGGCGTTATCGCTCGTGAACAAGGCATCCAGTTCTTGCAACGCCTGAAGAAGTATGTCGCGCTGCGGATGATCGGCCTCCAGCGCCATTTCATAATAAGGGGCAATAGCAAAAGCGTCCGGAAGCGGCTGCGCGTTGTCGATCAACGTATGCATACGGGGGATCAGCACCCATTGTAACCATTCGACAGGCGCCATGGTATCCATACAAAAAGGCTGTGTGCTGGTAAACAGGTGAGCTTGTGGTTCATCCATTCGCCAGTGTTGATGTTCACGCAGCAGAGCTTCAAGCGCATGTAACTGCTGGCGCACACGTTCATGAGTCGTCACGATAAAAACCTCATTGATGAAAAACTGGCGCGAAGAATAGCATTTATAAACGAGC
>NZ_NRDO01000042.1 GCF_010231475.1 Citrobacter sp. NCU1
CTTTGGTGATAAAAACAAAGCCGACGAAATGCTGAAAAAAGCACTGGCGATCAATCCTGATGGAATCGATCCAAACTTTTTTTATGGCGACTTTTTGCTAAAAGAGAAAAAGACTGACGAAGGAAAACGCTATCTGGAAAAGGCTCTTAAAGCACCGGCTCGGCCGGGACGTGAGATTGCTGACCAGGGACGCCATCGTGATATAGCAAAAGACCTGGAAAGTATTCAGTAAAATATACAGCCCCTGCGTTGTTATAACGCCTGGGGTTGTTGGTTTTAATAATCCATGTCACCTCTCCCCATTTTTCTCATTGACGAAATCTCCGTACTCGTACTGGTGCCTCAAGGTAGCTTCTTACGTAAATTGAGAGTCTGAGCCTGGGCAAAGCGGGGCTGATGGGCTGCGGGAAAAGAGAAATGAATCGCCACAGGTTTAACAGACACCTCAGAGTCATTTATGGACTGACCCCACCCCGGTAGACGATCCTGCCCTATAGTTGGAGTGACCCCACACCCGTACTCGCTATGAACAAAGCTCACAGGCTGTTGTGCCAGATTGTAACGTTCAACGTCTACACCACGCCCTTTCAGTCATTGCACATCAGCAGAAAAATCGACCTGAATCTGATCGACATCTTAACTACAAACGCCGGTCCTGCAGCACTTCATTTACACTGAAACGGCAACAATGATGATTTACTGCCAGAACGGCTTCATTTTAACTGTGACTGCATTATCGATTATTCATCTGGACAGCCCATTAATCCTATATTTGTGACTGATATTTAATTTATGGATCATTTTTTTGATGCATGGAATCGATTCCATATATCGTACCACTAACGGGTGCAAAGGCAGAGAATGGAGAGCCCCGTAACCAACATCCCCTACATTTATTCATGTCGTACAGACGGAAAACTATACATATGAAGAATACGAGAGCGCTTTTTACTTCAACCCTCATTGCTGCCAGCTTATCTTTGATATCTTTCACCTCCCAGGCCGCCGATATCAGCTCCCGAAACCTGAAGATGCCTATCGTCAACGCGATTGATCACCCGCAAGGAATCGGTGCCAAAGTTTTTGTTGATGAAGTGGCTAAACACTCAGACAACAAAATTAAGATTAAAATTTTCCCGAACGGCACGCTGGGTGGCGAGCAACAAGTAGCCTCCGCTATGCAGGGGGGCACGATTGAAGTTTCCATGATGTCACCGGCGCAAATCGTCGGCACTATTCCGGAGTTTGTGGCTCTGGACTTCCCGTTCTCGTTTAAAAATACCGCACAAGCTGATGCTGTTCTGGACGGTCCGTTTGGCCAGAAACTGCTGGATTACATGCCAGCAAAAGGTTGGGTGGGACTGGCCTATATGGAACAGGGCTACCGTAGTATCAGTAATAACAAACACCCGATCACGAAACTGGAAGATGTGAAAGGATTGAAGATCCGTACCATTCTCAATCCGTTGTATGTCGACATGTTTAATGCGCTGGGTGCAAACGCAGTGCCGCTGCCGATGCCGGAACTCTACACAGCCATGGAAACCCGTACAGTCGATGGTCAGGAAAACCCGGAAACATCTGTTGATGCCAACAAATACTATGAAGTACAGAAGTATTTCAGCGGCACTCGTCATATCTATAATCCACAATTGCTGATGGTGAGCAAAAAGCTGTGGGACAAACTGTCTGACGATGAGAAGAAAATCTTCAAAGATGCGTCAATTGTTGCCCGTGATGCTCAGCGTAAAGCCGCCCGTGATATGACCGAAGTTTCCCGTAAGAACCTGATTGACAAAGGTATGCAGCTCAATGAATTGTCACCAGAAGAAATCGAGCGTATGCGTGTTGCTGTAGAGCCAGTGACACAAAAATATGCAGCGAAGCTGGACCCGGCCCTGCTCAAGCAATTCCAGGATGAGCTTGAAAGAACAAAAGACCTGTAATTTATCTCTTCCAGCGGCGCGTTTTATTTCGCGCCGCTAGCAGGTTTTCGTTCAAGGAAAATACTCCATGGCAACCCTAGAAAAATATATTCTCCGCACTATCAACTTTATCATCGTTTTTTGCCTGGCCTCTATGATGTTAATGGTCTTTGTTAACGTCATTCTGCGATACGGATTTAATTCAGGCATTACTTTTTCCGAAGATGTCTCCCGGCTGTTTTTCGTCTGGTTGACATTTTTAGGGGCTATCGCCGCGATGAAAGATGGTACTCACATTCGGGTCGATTCGCTGGTTGAAAAAATGCCTCGCTGGGGGAAGCAGGTCTGTGAATTAGTCGGCAACGCGTTAATACTGTTCGTATGCTGGCTCCTGTTGCAAGGGGGTTGGCAGCAAACTGTCATTAATATCGATACCGTTTCCCCGGTAACTGGCTGGCCGATGGCTGTTTTGTATATAACCAGCGTTGTCGCCAGCATTGGTATTGCGCTGTACGCCTTCAAAAACATTTTTCGTCTTTTCCTCAACAAAAAACATTAATCTGAGGATAGTTACACATGACAGTCCTTATTTTCCTTGGCATCCTGCTGAGTGCTATTGCTATCGGCATTCCCATTTCTTTTTCGCTGTTTCTGAGTGGTGTCGGTTTGATGTGGCATCTCGACCTGTTTGATGCCCAGTTGATTGCGCAAAATGCTGTAGATGGCACAAACAATTTCGTTCTGCTTGCTGCGCCGTTCTTTATGCTGGCGGGGGAGTTCATGAACGCCGGTGGCCTGTCACGCCGTATTGTCCGTATGGCACTGGCACTGGTTGGTCACATTCCCGGCGGGCTGGGTTACGTTGCTGTATTCGCCGCCATCCTGATGGCCAGTCTCTCTGGCTCTGCGCTGGCTGATACCACCGCACTGGCCGCCATGCTGTTACCGATGATGCGCGAAGCCGGGTACAACCTGAACCGTTCTGCGGGGCTGATTGCGTGTGGAGGCGTCATTGCGCCGGTTATTCCTCCCAGTATTGGTTTGATTCTGTTTGGTGTTGCGGCTCAGGTTTCCATCACCAAACTGTTTATGGGCGGTATCGTTCCGGGGATCCTGATGGGGGTCAGTATTCTGATTACCTGGTGGTTTGTCTCCCGTCGTGACAACGTTGTCACGTTCGAAAAACCGACCCGTGCTGAAGTGTGTCAGGCCTTTAAAGAAGGCATCTGGGCGATGATCCTGCCATTCATCATTCTGTTTGGTCTGAAATTTGGCATCTTCACGCCGACGGAAGCCGGGGTTGTTGCTGCCGTATACGCACTGTTTGTCGGCAAATTTATATACAAAGAGCTGAAGTTTAGCGATCTGTATGGCTTGTTCCTGAATGCCGGGAAAATGACCGCAGTCGTCATGTTCCTCGTCGGCGGCGCGATGGTGACCTCATGGTTGATCACAGTAGCCGATTTACCTGGTGAACTAATCACGTTGCTTGAGCCATTTATGGATCATCCAACCCTTTTCCTGCTGATTCTGGTCACGCTGTTGTTTGTTATCGGCACCGCAATGGATCAGACGCCAATTATCCTGATCCTGGCGCCAGTACTGATGCCGGTGGTGAAAGCAGTGGGTATCGATCCAATATACTTTGGCGTGATCTTTGTGATGATTACCGCACTGGGACTGATTACCCCACCAGTGGGCACTTCCCTGAATGCCGTGTGTAGCGTAGGGAAACTCAAAATAGGTGAAGTGACCTGGGGAATGATGCCATTCCTGATGGCCGAATTTCTGGTGGTCGTCCTGCTGATTATCTTCCCTGAACTGGTGACGGTTCCCCTCGAATGGTTTAGTTAACTAACTGCTGTGTTATACCGTATTTCTTCATGCTAATCGGCAATAACACATTGATATAACACCCTGAGATATCAGCCAATTATGGCTGACGTCTCAGGGCTGGATGAGTTTTTAAGGAGTGCGATTACTGTGACAGTGAACCTTATATCCTCACGTGATACCCATAATAATCTGGATCTGGTCACTATTGGCGAAGCCATGGCTATGTTTGTTGCCGAAGAGTATGGCGATTTGGCTGACGCGGAACACTTCATTAAACGCATCGCTGGCGCGGAGTTGAATGTGGCTACCGGCATCGCAAGATTGGGGCTTCGGGCAGGTTGGGTTAGCAGAGTCGGCAAAGATGCGTTTGGTCGCTATGTTCTGAACTGTCTGGAAAAAGAAGGTATCAGTTTTCAGCAGGTGACGACCGATACAGAGTACGCCACCGGATTTCAAATCAAGTCGCGGGAAAAAGAGGGAGCAGATCCTGTCGTGCAATATTTCCGCAAAAACTCGGCCGCCAGTCATCTCTCGCTGGCCGATTTTTCCGCCGACTATTTTCTCACCGCGCGTCACCTTCATCTGACGGGGGTGGCAGCGGCACTCTCGGAAAGTGTTCTGGCGTTATGCCACCATGCCGCAGACGTGATGATTGCTGCCGGGAAAAGCGTCTCTTTTGACCCCAATCTGCGGCCTGTATTGTGGCGTGATACACCCACGATGGTGAATACCTTAAATGCCCTCGCCTTTAAAGCAAAACTGGTAATGCCAGGCCTGAGTGAAGGGAAAATACTCACCGGCCACGAACATCCTGAGGCGATTGCCGACTTTTACCTTAATCAGGGCGTGAATGCCGTTGTCATCAAACTTGGGCCGCAAGGCGCATGGTTTAAATCTGCTCATGGCGAACAGGCAACAATACCGGGCTTTCCGGTCACAAACGTGGTGGACACGGTCGGTGCCGGCGACGGTTTTGCGGTTGGTGTACTGAGCGGATTAATTGAAGGAAAAATGCTATCCGAAGCCGTGCGACGAGGCAATCTTTTGGGTTCCCTGGCCGTTCAGGTGCCTGGTGACAGCGAGGGACTCCCCCATCGCGAACAGTTGAACTTACTTGAACAGGAGAGTGCTCTTTGAAACCTGCCATCGTATTGTACAAACGTATTCCGGATGCGCTGTACCACAAACTGGAAACCTGTTTTGAGGTGCGCTTTTTCGATGGGATCAACGACACGAATCGGGTCGCAGTAAAAGCTGCCCTCCAGGATGCCCAGGGGATGATCGGCGCCAGTGTGCCGGTACGTGATGCGTTGCTGGACTGCGCTCCCCATCTGAAAGCCATCTCGACTATCTCTGTCGGTGTCGATCAATTTGATATTCATGACCTGACACGACGCGGTATTTTACTGATGCATACCCCTTCGGTATTAACGGAAACAACCGCAGATACTATCTTTATGCTGCTGATGATGACGGCTCGCCGCGCCAGTGAACTGGCAGAATGGGTGAAAGCCGGACACTGGACGGGCAGCATTGATGCGTCAATGTACGGTGTGGACGTCAATCATAAGACGATAGGTATTGTCGGCATGGGACGTATTGGTGCCGCCCTGGCACGCCGGGCGAATGCCGGATTTGGTATGCAGGTGTTATACGCCAACGAAACGACGAATAGCGAAGTGGAACAACATTACGGAGCGCGTCGTTGCTCGCTGGATCAGTTGCTGGCAGAAGCAGACTTTATCTGTCTGACCTTACCGCTGACACCGCAGACAGAAAAAATGATCGATGCTCGCTGCCTGGCACAAATGAAATCTGGCGCTATCCTGGTCAATGGGGCCAGAGGAAAAATCGTGGATCAGCAGGCCCTAATTCATGCGTTAAAACAGGGTGTTATCCGCGCCGCAGGGCTTGATGTCTTTGAAACCGAGCCGCTGCCTGTCGACTCGGAACTGTTACAATTACCCAATGTTGTCGCGTTACCGCATATTGGTTCTGCTACTCATGAAACCCGTTACAACATGGCGGTTTGCGCCGTCGATAACCTGATTACTGCGCTAACCGGTACGGTCACGCAAAATGGGTACAATCTGCACCAGCTGATTCAACGTTAACCTGGCGTCAGAATGAATAAAGGAATACACCATTCTGCCAGGACGAGTGCTCCTAAAACGGCGTTAAGAATCATTGTAATGAAGCCCTCAGAGGCACCAGTGAACGACCCGGATTTTACGTCCGGGCGTTCGTAGATAATGATGAGAAAAGTACCTATGGAACCATCACCGCGCCCTACCATAAAAGATGTTGCCAAAACAGCGCAGACAGGAAAAACCAGCGTTTCACGTTATTTGAATGGTGAAAAACATCTTCTCTCTGCTGCACTGCTGGCGCGGATTGAAAAAGCCATTGCCGACCTTGATTACCGCCCAAGCCTGATGGCTCGCAGTTTAAAGCATGGGCGAAGTCGTCTTATTGGTCTGATTATCGCCGATATAACCAATCCCTATTCGATCGATGTACTCAGCGGCATAGAAGCTGCATGCCGTAAAAATGGGTTTACCCCACTGATTTGTAATGCAAATAATGAGGGCGTTCAGGAGCAACACTATCTCGATTTGCTGCTCAATTATCAGGTTGAAGGGATGGTCGTCAATGCGATACACATGCCTGAGGATACGTTGGATCGGCTTAAGCAGTCGGCGCTACCGATGGTGCTCATTGACCGTAAGATCCCCCATTTCATCTGTGACAGTGCCGCACTGGACAATGCCCAGGCAACAACACTGGCAACAGAGCACCTTGTCACACACGGATTTGAAGCCATTCTTTTCCTGAGTGAGCCAATCGGTACCGTCAATACCCGTCGCGAACGCCTGAACAACTTTCGTGCCACTCTCGCCCGTTATCCTGAGATTGTGGCGGACAGTGCCGAAATACCACTGACACAAGGCGACCTTCTTGATGACACATTGCACCAGTTTCATACCCGTTACCGTGGCATGCGCAAAGCGGTTATTTCCGCTAACGGTGCCTTAACGTTACAGGTTGCCCGCTCCCTGAAACGTATTGGTCTGCAATGGGGGAGCGATATCGGCCTGCTGGGATTTGACGAACTGGAATGGGCTGAACTGGCTGGCGTTGGTATCACCACGCTCAAACAACCCACCTGGCAAATTGGTTATGCTGCCGCCGAACAGGTCATCCGTCGTATTGGCGGTGCCAAAGATCCCGTCAATGAGCAGTTATTCCCTGGTGAATTGCTGGTGCGCGGTTCAACGGTTCGTTAGTTTTCTTTTATGACAGTCAACACGTGATAAATATCACTTGTATGGGATCGATTTCATTCAGGGCTAAAACCAGGATTTGATGGCAACGGAGCGATAAGTGAGCAGAAAAATTATTGTGGTAACCGCCGCCTATGGCTATGAGACCGTACGTGCAGCTGGTGGGCAGGTGGCCATGTTACCCGTAATAGCGCAGTCGGGTGCGCAAGGCGTCGAAATTCGTCGGGAGATGTTATCAGTTGAAGAGTTAAACCACTTACCTTCGCTGGCGCACACCATCAGGAAGCATAATTTGCAGGCATGCTACTCTGCGCCTGAGCCATTGTATCTGCCGGATAGTTCGCTCAACCCGCAAATACCAGCGCTACTTGAGGAGGCTCAAACCCTTAATGCGCAGTGGCTGAAAGTGTCGCTGGGGCACTTTGGTCAGGTTCCGGCAGTGGAAACATTGCGACACTGGCTTGCCGATACTGGCGTACCGCTGGTGGTAGAAAATGATCAGACTGAATGCGGGCAGTTGCCGGTAATGCAGCGTTTTCAGGTTACCTGCCGCGCACTGGGATTACCGATTACGCTGACGTTTGATATGGGGAACTGGCTGTGGGCTGGCTCATCGCCGGAAGAGGCAGCTCATCAACTGGCACCGTCTGTGAGCTATATCCATGTGAAAGCGGCGGAACCTCATCGGAATACCTTTCGCGCGATTGCGCCTGAGCCAGCCTCTTCGCGCTGGCTGGCATTACTGCAGTTATTACCCACTGAGGCGCCACTCGGGATTGAGTTTCCCCTGGAAGGTCCGGATTTGACAGCCGTGACTCAATATTACGTTACGTTATTGCGAAAGGCGGGCAGGCACAGCCCGGATTGATTCTTCGAACTTAAATTGACCGCTACAAGACACTTAAACTGAGGCGTAAAATTGTCTGGCGAACTCATCCATGGGGATGGGTTTACCGTATAAATACCCCTGCAGATAAGTCACGTTGCGTGCTTTCAGATATGCTGCCTGAACTTCATTTTCAACCCCTTCTGCCACGGTTTGCAGGTGTAACCGGGAGGCCAGATCAATGATATTGTCGATGATATGGATTGAGTGCGAATCGATGCCAATATTGCTGACAAATCTCTTGTCGATTTTAAGGACATCAACGTTGAAGCTTTGCAAATACTTGAGGCTGGAATTACCCGTGCCAAAATCAGCAATGGCGATCAGCACCCCCAGCTTGTGCAGTTCTGCCACCAGCATTTCCGTCGCACCATCAGTGACCAGCAACTCCCGCTCGGTGAGCTCCAGAACCAGCTTAACAGGGTTGTCACTGAATGCCTGGATGAAGGTCCGGCAGTCCTCCACCAGATTGAAGTCTTTGAACTGGCTGGCACTGATATTGAAAGCGAAATGAAAATCTTTCGGCAATAAGTGAACCATAGGAGCAAACTCTTTACGTACCTGAACCATCAATGCCTGGGTCATCGGCACAATGAGGTTACAGCGTTCAGCTAAAGGGATGAAACTGTCCGGTGGGAAAATGCCGAGTGTGGGATGTGACCAGCGTATCAGGATCTCGCAACCAACCCAGTTGATCTCCCCCTGAAAACAGTGCCAGTCTAAACTGAAGTATTCGGTCTTTCTTCCATCTCACCGGGAGGCACATCACCATGAAAAAGACCCGTTATACCGAAGAACAGATTGCATTGGCGCTGAAACAGACCGAAACCGGCACCCGCGTCGGGGAAGTCTGCAGAAAGATGGGCATTTCTGAGGCCACCTTTTACATTTATGGACTACCTCCGTTTTGCAAGTACTGAATCTGATTTTGGGGTGTTGCTTACATCTATCCGGCATCAGGAAAACCTGTGCCCAAATGGGGAATACACACACCATCGCCTCAACAACTGGACGGCCTCTGAGGCCAGTATAAAAATCAGGTTCCGATTGTGCAGGTGCAACCTGTCACCATTTCTCAGTACGCTGCAACTTTTCTTGCTGGGAATTAACTTCCAACTACCTGATACTCTGTCTCATTTCTCAGCATCGACCAGATTATTCTCGCGTTTTTGTTAGCGACCGCCACGGTTGTTTTGTTAAACCCTCGCCGTTCTTTCAACTGGTTAACCCACTGATTCATATCGCCATCATTACTATTTGTTGCAACTCTGACGACAGCACGGGCACCATGAATAAACAGGGGCCGCAGATGCCTGTCGCCTTTTTTCGTCATATTCATCAACACCTGTCTGTCACCACTGGAGTGCTGACGCGGAACCAGATCCAGCCAGGCTGCAAAGTGACGACCATGCTTAAATTCAGTTCCTTTGTCTGTCGCGGCAACGACGGTAGTGGCCATTTTTGGGTCGATACCCTTAACTTTGGCAATACGCTGGCAGGCTTCGGAATGCCTGAACACAATATCTTTTACATACTGAGGGCTGATGACGTTTACTTTATGACCCAGTTTCTCAAACTCACGCTGCCAGTAAAATGCGCCTGTGGATGCTTCGACACCAATCAGGCAGGCCGGAATATTCGCCACCGTCTGGAGTAATTCTTTTCGGCCGGTACGTTTTGAATAAACCGGCTTACCAGCCTGGTTTAACCCGCAGAGCGGAAAGACATTTTTAGCCAGACAATACCCAGAAATGCGATATTCATGGTGATTCGCCTGCTGAACGTATTTCGTACAGTTAACCGCAGAGGGAGGAGGTAGTCCATTCCATTAACTGGAAGAAGAAATTTGCCGGTCTGGGCGTGACTTAACTGCGACGTCTGCGGCAACGGGAAGATGAAAACCAGCGGCTGAAGAAGACCTGAGTCTGGATAAAGAGATGCTGGAGGAGGTGCTGAAGCAAAAGTTCTGAGGCCGGCTCAGAAGCGCCAGGTGGTGCATTTCCTGCAGGCAGCATACCGTATCAGCATCCGCCGAGGATGCGGGTTACTGATGCAGAGCAGAACAGTCTACCACTGGCAGATGGTGCTGGTTTGAATCTTGACGTCGTTCCCTCGTGTTCTCGATACTGGCGGATGAAATATCGCTTCAATGGTAAAGAGAAGCGTATGGCTTTCGGTATCTATCCGGCAGTGTCCCTTGCACAAGCGAGGGCACTATGCGATGAAGCCAGAAAAAAGCTGGCCGAGGGTATCTAACCATTGTCTGCCAGAAATTAAGAAAGGTCGGTTCGCGATGTGCAGCTTAATTACACGTTTCAGACTGTGGCAAATCTCTAATTATAAATTAAAGGGATTTGTCATTATGGCAGATTTCTTAACTTATAAAATTGTTATAAAAAAACATATCTGGCCAGATATGTTGATTATAAAAAATAGATAAAAACCACTATCACCCAAAAGAAATTACACTAATTGAAATTTCTGGTCATTAACTATCTAATGATCGGCGACAAGGGAGTGTTCTCTACTCCTGACGCCAATGTTAGCATCGGCAGCTCGCTTAAAACGGCCAGTTTTACCTCATGAGGTACTAATTACATTGGTCTGTGGGGCATTTTTACATCGGTAGTAACATCTGTGAAAATAATCCACAGCCGTCTGATAGTTGGACTGCTGTGGATTCAGTGAGCCATTATTTACGCAATACCGCGTGTGAAGGTCAGTATGCTGGTAATTTCAGTCGGTTGATCCGGTGTGGTCAGATTAACCTGGTGGCTGTTAATGCCATTGGGTCGATCCGTTAATGTATTCACACAGGTAGCATCAGGTTGTTTATCAAATACCGTCAGATAATGGCCAGTGCTGGAGATATTGAGGGTTAATTTACTTCCCCAGTATAATGAAACATTGGCCCCGCAATTAAATCCAAAAGTATCATCCCACGGCCCATTTCCTGGTGCTACCCGCTTTCCGGTCGGGACTTCATTGGTTCCAGGTTCTTCCTGCCAGTCAGCACGGAAAGTTATCAGCAACTGATTTTCTTCAGTGCCATCCAGTTGTTTTTTGAACCATGGATGCCAGCCAGCACTGGCAGGAAACGCACGCTCAGCGGTAAAAATACTGAGTTTCATGATGACGTTATTGCCTTCCAGACGAACTTCATACAACACACTGCCTGTAAACGGCCATGGGTCACTAAGTTCAATACGGAACAATGCTTGTGTTTTTGTTGCGTACAGGACTTCCCAGCGCTGCATACAAGCGATACCGTGCATCGCATGCGGAAATTTATTCTGCGGTAATTGATAGCGAATGCCCTCGTGGTAAAAAACCCCGTTTTCTACACGACCGACCCAGGGAACCATAGGGAAACATCCATACTGGAAGGCACGCTTTCCCTGCTCCCAGGGACGCAATGTTTCCATCCCAAAGGCCTGCATAGAGCGGATACGACAACCATCATCCGGATAAATACTCAGAGTCAGATCCTGGTTACTGAGTGTGATGACAGGACCAACAGGACCCGGCCAATCGGTCGCGAAATCTTGTTGAAGGCGGATAAAATGTTCAGTCATAGGGTTTCCTGTTATATTTTCGATTCAGAGATATGTCTGTTAATTAAATGGACACACATAAAAGAGATTGCAGAAATACTGACGACAAAGGCTGCAATCAGCCACGGTTGTCCATTATTTTGATTAAGCAGCCAGGTACAGATAAAGGGCGTCATGCCACCAAGAATGGCAGAAAATTGATAGGCAACCGAAAGCCCAGAATATCGGACGCGGGCGCGGAACATATTCGTAAACATCGTCGGCTGAACAGCGAACATCATTGTTGGCCCAAGGTTATAAGCCAGAATCATGGCCAATGTGATGAGCATGGCGTCGCCAGTATTCAGCAGATAAAAATACGGGAACATTGCGATAACTAAAAAACCAGCCCCCCATTTATATATACGTCGTTGACCGTAATGATCAGACAACCACCCTGCAAGCGGGCAAATAATCATCCCTACGGCTGAAGCGATCATGATGGCCTTTAAGGGTAAATCTTTCCCCATCGCCAATTGAACTGCGACATAAGAAATCGCGAATGCATTCACGGTATTTGACGATACTGTTTCAGCAAGACGAGCGCCAAAGGCAAGAAAGATATTTCTGCGGTGATGCTTGAATAATGCGACCAGCGGTTTGGCATCATCCGGATGCGGCGCATCTTTACACAGATCCAGGGTTTCAACCGAATTAGCACGTATATACATGCCAGCGATAGCCATGACAGCCGAAAGTAAAAAGGGAATACGCCATCCCCACGCTATCATTTGCTCGTCAGTCAGGAACTGATACAACAGCCAGAAAACGGCGGTTGCCAACATGATCCCGGCGGATGCCGCGACCTGAGGCAATGAACCGATAAATCCGCGACGGTGTTCTGGCGCGGCCTCAATAGATATCAGCGCCGCACCACCGTATTCGCCACCAAGGCCAAAACCCTGAACAAGGCGCAATACGACCAGAATTATCGGAGCCAAAATTCCGATTGCCTCATAGGTTGGGATCAGGCCAATAAGAAACGTGGACAATCCCACGATCGAGAGCGTCCAGATGAGGGTGACTTTTCGTCCAACTTTGTCACCGAAATGACCAAATACAACGCCACCCAGTGGGCGAGCCAGAAAGCCGACGCCAAAGGTCGCGAATGAGGCCATTGTCCCGAATATCGGATCGGATGTAGGAAAGAAAATTGGGCCGAAAATGATACTGGCTGCAGTTCCGAAGATAAAAAAGTCATACCACTCCAGCAGCGCACCCGCAAAGCTACCTGCAACGATTCTACGCAATTTGGAGCGACTAACCGGACTATGTCTCTTGTTATTGTCATGCATATGTAGGGTCTCGCAATGGATGGCTAATCCAGCCGGGGTTGCCCCCCGGCTATTGAGATCAAGATTTATGGAGGTAATTAATCACTTCTTCATCTTCAGAATCGACATTGGCTTTTTCATAATCCCAGCGAACGAAAAGGCAGGTTATAGCGCCAATGAAAGGGATTGCTGCCAGAATAAAGAAGGCATCCGTACGCCACGCGCCCCAGGCCATTGGCCAAAGCACCAGCCCTGCAATCGCACCTGCACGCATGATAGCTCGTGTAAATCCAATCGCTGCGGTACGAATGCTTGGTGGGAAGGATAAGGTTGCAATGGTCATACCCAGTCCGCCCGGCCCGGCTGAATGGCAGAAAATAATCATGCCGAGCAGCATCAGTGAGATCCATGGGTTGGCCCCGGCCAACAAGCCCAGTGCGCATAACGCGAAGGTTACGAAGGCAAAACCCCATCCAGCCTGAAAACGAGCGCCAAATTTAGCGACCATAATGGAACCCAGCCCGCCCCCCGTGACACCACACAGCAGGTTCACCAGTGCCGAACCACCCAACGCATACGAAAGACCACCAGAGAAAATACCCGCCAGCGTTAGCGGCAGATAAACCCCAACGGCGTTGTATTGCCATGCCTGCATCGTCGCGACGACACAGCCGAGGATAGTGCGATAACGGTATTTGGGCGTGAAGAGCACACCATATGCTCCTTTGATTGACTGACTCTTTGGCGAGCTGGTCATCGCAGATGCGTTTGGCGAGATAATGGCGTTAATGTTGTATTGTTCGCGCAGTAGCTTTTCTGCAAGAGAAAACTTACCAACGCGAGCAGCCCAGGTGGCAGATTCGCCGATAATGAAATATCGCAGGATCATGACCAGAATGGCGAATAGACCGCCAGCAAAAATCCCGTAACGCCACAGATGTGGTTGATCGATAGCCGCAGCATTGAGCAGCATCAGCACCAGATAAACTATCATGGTGGAGACATACCAGCCCATCTGCCAAAGGTTAACGGAACTGCCCGTTTTCTTGGATTTTGCGCCTTTTAACTCGCTAACTGCGGTGGTGGCCAGCGGGAAATCGATCCCCAGTCCCACCCCCATCAGGATACGGCATAACAGTACAACCCAGATATTCGGGGCAAATGCGACGGCCAGAGCACCGACAGTACACAGTCCCATACCGATCAAAAACGTTTTCTGCTGACCAAAGCGGTTTGCAATGGACTGCGCATACAAGCCGGCGATTAATGCAGAGACCAGTACAGACGCGTTGACCAGCGCAGCAAATCCAGGAGAGATCCCAAATTGCTGAGCAATGTAACTGTTACCAAAACCCACCATTGTCGCCTGATACGCATCAACCAGAATCCCGCCAAGCGCGACAAAAATTATAAACAGATTAGATTTACGACTGCCTTTATCATTGATTGCATTGACGACATCCTGAGATGTACTGATATGCACTGCTGCTGTAGACATCATTAGACTCCTTTGGAGGTCAGCGAGCATTGCTGACCTCCGGATAATTGATCAGAACTTAATCAATACTTTGATTGAATCAGCGTCCTGCGCACGCTGATAGGCACTGGCAGCCTCATCAATAGTGAATACATCCGTGATCATATCTTCGGTTTTAAACAGACCCTGCTTTAACCACTCAACAGCAGTATCCCAGTCCTGCGCCACATACATCCCGGAACTACGGATATCGCGTTCGAACCGCTGAACCGGACCAAGATTCAGTTCTACCGGTTTGCTGGGAACGCCCATAATCACGACAGTTCCTCCTGCGCGCACCTGAGTCAGCGCCTGGTTCAGGGTGACCTGAGCAGAAACCACATCAATGATGGCGTCAAAACGCTCGCTTTCCGGTAATTCACCGATACCGTATGTCGCAACAGCACCGTATTTTTCAGCCAGCTTGCGTTTACCTGCGTCGGGTTCAATCACATGGATCTCATGAATACCCTTGATAAACGCGGCCTGGATTACGGACAATCCAATGGTACCGGCACCGATGATTAACAGCTTGCCGCGGTTCTCTGTCGGAATTCGGTCAACGCAATGCGTTCCACAGGCAATGACTTCAGCCAGGGCCAGTTGCTCCAAAGGAATGTTTTTACAGGCCACATGCACGTTATGCGCTGGAACAATTAACTCTGATTTGCCGAAGCCGGGTGCGCGGAACCCGGCGACCTGTGGAGGTTCGCACAGGTTATATTGGCCACGCAGACAAGCCGGACAACGCATACAGGCCATGATGGGATCAAGCACCGCATGATCGCCGACAGAGATCCCTTCTACGTCAGCCCCTACTTCCAGAACTTCCACACAAACTTCATGCCCTGGAACCATTGGGGGTTTTGCAAACGGGTGACCACCGTGCAAAACATGAATTTCTGAACCGCAGACGCCCATAAAGCGGGTTGCGACTCGCACTTCATGAGATTCAAGCTCGCGTGGCTCGACATTAACCATTTCCATTCTGACCGAATTGATGGCCTCAAATTTTACTTGTTTCAGGATAGTCATAAGGTTGCCCTCAAATTTCGGTGTCAGAGAGTAAAGAAGTGGCCTGATTTACACTCCCGAACAGTTTGATTTTTTCGATAACAGTTTCTTTCATACGGGTTTTTCCTGTATTCATCAGGAAAGCCAGTGTGAAGTCCTCAGGGGTTTTGCTCATGAATTCGCCGACGCCACCGATAAAGGCCTGTCTTAACTCGGTATCCACGTTAACTTTGGCAATACCGGCCTTAATCGCTGCTTTTACCTGATCGTCCGGAATACCAGACCCGCCATGCAGCACCAGCGGTGTGCCAGTGGCTTCTTTGATTTCAGCAAGGCGCTGCAGGGCCAGTTTAGGCGCCTGGGTGTAAACGCCGTGCGCTGTGCCGCAGGAAACCGCCAGATAGTCCACACCGGTGGCATCAACAAAGGATTTAGCTTCTGCCACGGTGGTGATCAGGGCATCTTTTTCATCCACACTAAGATCATCTTCAGTGCCGCCAATCTTGCCAATTTCGCCTTCAACACCCAGGCCCAATGCATGACCGATTTCAACGACCTGACGGGTAATTCGAATATTTTCCTGATCATCAAGTTGCGAGCCATCAAACATGACAGAATCAAATCCAATACTTACTGCTTTCACGATTTGCGGATATTTGTGGCAATGATCCAGGTGAATACAAACAGGGATGTTGTAATTTGCAATAGCCGCATCAAAAACCCGTTTTACGGTTTCGATACCGTGGGTATTAATAACCCGCTGGCCAATCTGAATCATGACCGGAGACTGAGTCTCCTGAGCAGCATCTAAAATAGCCTGTGCAGTTTCCAAATTATGAGCACTGAAAGCACCGACTGCGTAACCGTGCTTAACTGCATGGGCGATCATTTTTTTACCGGAGATGTAAGACATGGTTTTCCTCTATTACGGATTTTACTGAACTAATGATTTAATTAATTTTTGAAGGAACGGCTGCGGCATCGCGGATTTCTTCAACGATGGCGGTCCAGTCCTGTTTTTCACGGCCATGAGCTTTGGCCTGGGTGTATAACATGGTGGCCGCGGCGCCCATCGGCATTGGCATATTCAACTTGCTGGCGACATCCATCACGATGCCCAGATCCTTTTGCGCCAGACCGAGCATAAATACTGGCGACAGATCGCCTTTTAATAATTTATTCGGCCATGTGGTGGTGAAATGCCCTTTACCAGCAGGTGTGCCGGAAAATACTTTTTCTACCGTCTCGTATCTCAGCCCTAATTTTTCGGACAGGACGACAGCTTCTCCTGACAGCGCATTAAGTGCCGCTGACATAAAGTTGTTAACCAGTTTGATAGCGATCCCCATACCCGGCCCACCGGCGCGAACCACTTCATTGCCCATACACAGCAACACATCGTTTGCACGATCAATTTGCTCATCGGTTCCGCCAGCCAGAATTAATAAATCGCCGGTGACGGCATGTTCTGAAGTGCGGCCAACCGGAGCATCCATAAATTGCTTGCCGTTGGCTTCGAGTCTCTGGCGGATTTTTTCTGACTCAAGCGGGTGAATCGTGGACATATCAATTAACAGGGCATCGTCGCTCAGGGTATGAATTACGCCCTGCTCATCAAAAATCACACTTTCCACTAATTGCCCGTTCGGAAGCATGGTGATCACGAAATCAGCACCTGAAGCAGCTTCGCGTGGACTGTTTTTTGCCACCGCACCGAGATTTGTAACTTTTTTTACAACTTCGCAATCAATATCGAAAACTGACACAGCATGGTTTTTCTTCAACAAATTGCACACCATGGGAAATCCCATCTGACCAAGACCGATAAACCCTATATTCGCCATGTAAGCCTCTTTACCAGAATGTATGATTTATTACATTGCAAAATCATATATGAACAAATTTGTAATTTTGGTGACATTGATCTTCTTTTTGACAATCAGCTTTTCTTACAATGTCAGTGTCATCTATAGGAGAGAGTTATGAACAAAGTTGCTTGCGTGGGGATTGCTGTACAGGATCGGATTTACAATGTGATGCAGTTACCGAGCGAGGGAGGGAAGTACATCGCCCACCATTATCATGAAGTGGGCGGTGGGCCGGCAGCAACGGCCGCAGTCGCCGTGACCCGACTGGGACTTCCCTGCGATTTTATCGGTCGACTGGGGGGAGATGATGTGGGTGCATCATTACTCAAAGAACTCAGCGAAGAATTCGTTGGCACCAACTATGTAAAAATGTTTACAGGTGGCCGATCAACGCAGTCTGCGGTCTTAGTCGACAACCAGGGTGAGCGTATCATTATCAACCATCCCAGCCCTGATTTGGCGCCAGACACGGACTGGATGGAACACATCGACTTCAGTCAGTATGGTGTTCTTCTGGCGGATGTTCGCTGGCATGAAGGCGCAGTCGAAGCGTTCAAACAAGCAACCAAATATGGGATCCCGACGGTATTAGATGCGGATCTGACTAACCAGGATATTACCGAACTGGTCGCTATGGCCGATCATGCTGTTTTTTCTCAACCGGGTCTGAAAAAGTTTTCCGGTTCAGATAACCATCTTGAAGGCCTGCTTAAGGCGAAAGAGGTTTGCCGGGGTCGCGTGTATGTCACGCTCGGCAGCGCCGGTTGTGACTGGCTTGAGGACGGGGAGTTACGGCATTTCCCTGCGTTTTCTGTCGATACAGTTGATACCACCGGTGCCGGAGATGTATTCCACGGTGCATTTGCCGTTGCCGTTGCCCGTGGTCTTGATACTCGCGCCACGGTTGAGTTTGCGTCTGCTGTCGCCGCACTCAAATGTACCAGACCAGGAGGACGTGCCGGTATTCCTGATTCTTCGCTGGTGGAAGAATTTATCAATAAGAACATATAATTTAATTTTAATTAACTGATTAATATAATAAATGCTGCGTATTTCGAGGGCGGTTGGCGACGTTAACACCTCCCTCTCTTTCACTGTTCTGAAGGCAAATAGCACGCATCATTATTGCCATCCGGTTTAAAGAAACTGTGTGATGCGCGCCAGTATCAGTCACCGGTGCTACATTGTCTGAACGCGTATTTTTATCGGTTGCCCCGACAGCGAGGATTGATGGACATCACTCTCAGACTGGTTTTGGATACAGAGGTTATGACGCCAAAGACAGCATTATGGATGACCGTCGAAATGTCAGCGTTCTTAGTTTATAGAATGCGATCAGAGTATTAGGATCTAGCGGGAGCTAGAATGAGAGTGTTAATCTACAGGCTACGCTATGCGTAACCACGTGATTCAGGAAACAGAACAACGTATATGAACGATAAAAAAATCCACAACGCCCCCCGTCTGAACAAAATTCTGGCGATTATAGAAGAACATGGCGCGTGTAGTCAGGATGAGTTAGCGAAACTGTTTGATGTTTCGGTACAGACCATACGTCGCGACTTTGCTACGCTCAGAAATAGCAATCTCATTAATGTCAAAAGTGGCGTTGCTTACATCAATCACGCCGACACCATCATTAATACCGATTTTTCGATGCGTCAGACCACTCATATGGCTGAAAAAGAGGCCATAGCGTTGCGTATCGCCCGTGATATACAAGATGGTTCAACCATTTTTCTGACTGCCGGTACTACCATCGAAAAGATAGCGGCAGCGTTATTGAATAAAAAAGATCTGACCGTCATTACCAGCAGCATTCGCGTCGCGAATATTTTATGTTCATCCGAAACAATAAATGTGTTCATCCCGAAGGGAAAAATCAGAAATAACAATGGCGCTATCATCGGTTCCAGCGTTGTTGAAGATATTAGTCAGTTTCATGCCGATTACACCATCACCAGTGTCGGTGCGATAACCGAAGAGGGGGTGTTGCTGGAATACAATATTGATGATGTGGCGATCGCCAGAACCATGATCGGGCAAAGTGAAAAGCTGATTGTGGCGACAGATTATTCAAAATTCAGCAGAAAAGCTGCCGTCGTGTTGTGCAAGCCATCGTCGATAGATGCGATTTATTGCGATCAATACCCTTCAGCAGAGTTACAACGTACTTTAGAGGATAATGGCGTCATTTTTAATAAAGTGGATGTATTGATAAACATAGAAGGTGTTGATAGTTAGACTTGCCAGTCAACCACCCGGCATTGTGCTGTCTATAACCCATGGCAGATACAGCATGACAAAGAAGGATGCTCCCAGAGTGAAGGCGAGAGCATCGGGAAAGTTTACTGTTCTTGCGCGTGCTCAACGAATATCTGAGCCTGAAGTTGCTCACGCATATAGGCAGAAAAATATTCAGGATTATTTATCAGTAGACGCTCTCCGGATGCGATATTTTCAGCCCATCCGAGCAATTTTTCCGTAAACCCGGCATTCCACTCCTCCTGCTCACCACTACATCTGCTGCACTTACAAGCACACCTTTTTTAGCTCCACGCATTTTTTTGAGATCCCGGCCAGATTGAGACGTCATTACCGTACTGCGCCTTTAATTTGTAGGCGATCAGCGAATTCAGCGTGTTACCTTGTGACTGCATTTTCTACGAATAGAAAGCGATGCTCAGGCGTTTACTCATTGTTCACCTGCCACACTCATCCAGGAGTAGAAAATGAACGCTAATGCTTTTTCTCGTCGTCATGCCCCCTTTATGGTTTTTCCTCTGCTGCTATTTTGCCTGCAAACGCCACAAGTGCTGGCGATGGGCAATAATGATAGCAATAGCAAAACGCCTGACTGCCCGTCCGGGCAGGTTTATGACAGTGTCAGCAAGCAGTGTGTGCCTGAAAAGTCCGGTCGTCTGAGCGATGAGGATAAAACGAATTATGCTTATCACCTGGCGAAAAAAGGCGAGTATCAGGCCGCGTTAAACCTGCTGGATACGCTCAAAAATGGCAATACGGCGGAAGCCTGGAACTATCGCGGCTACGCCACGCGTAAACTTGGCCGCACGGATGAAGGCATTGGCTATTATCAGCGCTCGCTGGCGCTTGAACCCAACTATGCTAAAGCACGGGAATATCTCGGCGAGGCCTGGATGGTGAAGGGGCGTGCGGATCTGGCAAAAGAGCAGCTTAAGATGATTGCCGGTATTTGCGGCCAGGAGTGCGAGGAGTATCGCGATCTTCAGGCTGCGATCAACGGTCATCCCGAATCCTGAACATTGAGGGCAAAATCATTACCACCAGCGACGTTCGCCAGCAGCTTGCCGCTCATCTGACGCGTCTTTGGCGTTATGGACTGGTATTGTCGCGCGACCGGGATCTTGCTGAAGAACTGGTTCAGTCCACCTGCGTACGCGCGCTCGAGAGGGGCGCGCAGTACACCTCTGGCACACGCATCGACAGATGGCTGTTCGCCATCTTACATTCCATCTGGATCTCTGAACTGCGCTCGCGGCATGTGCGAATGGGGCAGGGGTTCGTCGCCAGCGAAGAGTTAATCGCCCCGGATTACCGTGAGCAGGATGACGCATGTCTGCATTACCAGACTCTCATGCAGCGGGTAAATGCGCTGCCGGAAGCGCAGCGCAATACGGTATTTTTAGTTTATGTTGAAGGTTTTACCTATCGGGAGGCGGCCGAGACGTTAGCGGTTCCCATTGGCACGATAATGAGCCGACTGGCGGCGGCATGGGCAATGCTTGCTAAACCCGCAGATGCGCAGTCTCCGCAAAGGGAGAAACGTTCATGAAGCATCCTGCGTATAACGACGAGACGATTGTTGCCTGGCTTGACGGAGAGATGAGCCAGGACGCTGCGCGTAAGTTCGAGGCGCAACTGCGCAGTGATGAGCAACTTTCCGAACGTACTGCGGAACTGATGAAAAGCAATCAGGACTTTAAACGCGCGTTTGCCCCCTTGCTTGACGAAGCTCCGCTCGCGCGGATGCAGGAACATCTGGAAAGGCATCTGGATAAAATCCAGGCGCCAGCTTCCGGTATCAGTCGACGCGTGCTGGTGGCTGCATCAATCAGTTTTCTGGTGATGGGGACGGGAGTGGGTTATCTGGCGCGTCCGTTGAACAGTGTACAAAGCGAAAACGAACATATTCGCGATCTTGAGGCGCAATATATGGCGCTTTACAGTGCTGAGACGCTGCTGGATATGGACAGTTCAGCGCCGATTTTGCAACGCGGTCTTGCCCGCGCCGCGCAGGATATCGGGCTGCAACTGCGTGAGCCGCAACTCGAACTGCATGGCGCGGAGCTGAAAATGGTGCGGATGCTGCGTTACGACAAGATGCCTATCGCCCAGATTGCCTGGGTGCATGTCGATTACGGTCCGATGGCGTTGTGCATTTCGCCTCAGGAAGCCAGAAATTCAACGGAGATTACCCGTGAGAAGCGCCATAGCATGAATATTGCCTGGTGGAGTCGATGGGGATATCAGTTTGTCCTGATTGGCCGTAACCCGGAGCCACAACTACTGAAAAGCGCGCGCACGCTGTACGCTGCGCTTTCTGATGATGTCTTTAAAACGCGATAGGGCTGCGTGTTATCCGTGGTCTCTGTACGGTGTTTTCGCGCCCTGTGTTTACCCAAAATCCCTTAATCCGAAGCGTAAAATTGTCTGGCGAAATCCTCCATGGGGATAGGCTTACCGTATAAATACCCCTGTAAAAAAGTCACGTTACGCGCTTTCAGATACGCGGCCTGAACTTCATTTTCGACCCCTTCCGCCACGGTTTGCAGATGTAATCGGGAAGCCAGATCCATGATATTGTCGATGATATGGATTGAGTGCGAATCAATGCCAATGTTGCTAACAAAGCTTTTGTCGATTTTAAGGAAATTAACGTCGAAGCTTTGCAAATACTTCAGGCTGGAATTACCCGTACCGAAATCATCAATGGCGATCATTACCCCCAGTTTGTGCAACTCTCCCACCAGTCTTTCCGTCGCGCCATCAGTGACCAGTAATTCCCGCTCGGTGAGCTCCAGTACCAGCTTAACAGGATTGTCACTGAATGCCTGGATGAAGGTCCGACAGTCCTCTACCAGATTGAAGTCTTTTAATTGGCTGGCGCTGATATTGAACGCGAAGTGGAAATCCTTCGGCAGCAAATGTACCAGCGGTACAAACTGTTTACGTACCTGGGTCATCAGCATCCGGGTCATCGGCATAATGAGGTTACAGCTTTCAGCCAACGGGATGAAACTGTCCGGTGGAATAATGCCGAGTGTGGGGTGTGACCAGCGCATCAAAATCTCGCAACCGATCCAGCGAGTATGTTCTCCTGAGACCACGGGCTGGAAATAGGGAACAAACTCCTGGAGTTCCAGGGCCTGACGCAATTCATGTTCTGGCGTGATAAACCGGCCTGACCAGCGAAACACGCCAAAACCGACAATAGCGGCCAGTAAGAACCAGGCGAAAAGGGTGAAGCGGGAGAACATCCAGAAGTAGTGGGCATAATTCGCAGGGGAAATAACGGTCACTATCCGAAAAGGATAGTGGGTCGAGGCCTGCTCCAGATACCCCGACATGCTGGACGAAAACGGCGTTACCGCAGAGGTTTGCCACTGCTGCTTACCCACGGCCAGGCCCAGCGGTAAATTGATGCTCATGACATTGAGTTCGGAAAGAATATGATCGCCATAAAGCCTGACCACAATGCTGTCATTGTCGATGACCATCCGGTAGATAATCAGCGGCTGTCCTTTCCTGACCCGGGTGTCGCTCATCAGGTAGAGCATCCCGTTGGTATAATTATCAAAACTGATATTTTCTTCATTGTTACCGTACAGGGATGAGCAATAAATTTTGTTTCCCCGAACCAGGTTGACGCTACGCACATCCTGCGAGTAAGCCACCTGCATTCTGAGCTGGAGTTCCACAGGTTCAAGACAGGGATTGCCGAGATTATCTTTTACGGCAAACGCCGCATATTTGGCACTGTCCAGAGTCCCTTCGACCAGCTGCAGGGCATGGGTCATTCGTAGGAGGGTGGTGCGCTTGAGATTGGATGCCGTCTGCCAGAAGGTGCTGATTAGCCCTAACAAGATGCAAAATAAACTGACCAGAATGGCGCGAACCAGTCGGTATTTGAATTGACGCTTCTTTAACAGACCAAACGGCATAACATTGCCTCAATACTTCAGGTTAACCGTATCGTTTTACCATTTTGCCAGCAAAAACAGGTGACAGAATCTGTTATTGCTGAAAAAACATCATCAGTGCGACTATTCAATAGTGCAACTATTCAATGGCAAGAACGCCGCCACGTATACCGACGGTATGTGAAAATGCAGCATATCAGTCATGTCAGCAACGAAAAAAACATGTTTTGTCTTTTAACGGACCGCTCCTTCCTTGAATTTAATGAATAAGGGGGAGCCACTTTGCTCCCCCTTATTCAAACGATAGCGGTACCTGACGGCTTTTATTGTCTGGAATGGTCAAATTAACGTGGTTTTTAGGGGAAGAGAGTGGTGGTCATGATGAAGTGACGCGTTTCAAAAACCACCAGAATAAGGACGATTTAACCGATATCCGGCATTACTTTTTTATCATCGTCTGCGTTTTTTCAACATCCCTCAGACCACCTTCATTCACAACATGGGTATAACCCATTTCTTTGAGCATGACTTCGGCTTTGCTGGAGTTATTGCCCGTATTGCAATACAGATGCAGGGTATCGTCTTTATTCTGAGTGACTTCACTGATGCGGTGGTCTATCTGGGAAAGGGGAATATTCACGGCACCACTGACATGGGTTTCCTGATACTGCGCGGCATCACGAACGTCGATCCAATGCTCAGCCGCGTACAAGGAGGTGGACGCTATCAGCATCGTGCTGGCAAGTAACAGTTTTTTTATCATTCGGGTCTGGTGAACCATCCTAATGGGTTTCCTTATTGTTCAGGTGACATATTGCCATCATATTCAATTGTGACGTCATGACAACTGACGGGGTCGATTCTGAGGATGAAAACATTACAGGAACAAAAAAGAAAAAACATTGCAGGCAGCCGGATTATTTTAAATCACTTTTCTGGGCTGGACTGACCCGAGACGGCAGACATTTTCGGCCCGCCGGACTCACGCCCGCCAAGGGCTGATATATAAAAGGGCGTAAGCATCAGGACAACCTCTTAAATTGATGGCGATTGCTAAAAAATCACATTCCGTACAGCTCCAGTTAGGCATGTGTCATTCAGAATTTATCGATTTTCATATTGCAAGTTGCACCCAAAGCATTGCGTGGTGGTAGGTATTTTGATGTGTTTTTTATCAGTTCAATCACCTGGCATTGTTCATGTACAGGGCCTTAAGCAATACACATTTCTTAAACGACAGAAACGCCCTGCCGAATGAGGCTCAAAAGGCAAGTTTGCGTTTTTAAACCGTTTTGCTTCGAACTCAAAAGCTTCTGGTTGCAGAGCGATGTACGGGTTTGCTTTAGCGCCTGTACATGAGGCCTCAAAGTCAAAAGAGGAAGGAGAGAGGGGACGTGTATTCACCTCTAAAACAGCGAAAGCTTGCGGGTTATCCTCCTGAATTATGGGTATTGCAGACTCATTGTTAATGATAAGTAAATTTCATGGCTAACAAGACACAAAAGAGTAAGGGTCACGTCATTGCACCTGAGCAAGGCAATCTTTACCCCACGATAGAGTTAGGGCAGGTACAGGAATTCCGCTTATTGCACACCTATGTAGACGGCACTATGGAGAGGATCTCAAGGCTACTGGAGCAATTTTTGCGATCCGTTGGCTGTCTTCGGGTTGAGCCGCTTGAGCTGGCGTTTCGTGAATTATCCCCCGCCGAACATGAACAGTGGGTGTGGTGCGCCGCACTCGCGCCGCACGGTGGCCGTGCCAGAAAAATGTTTCGGTTTGGCGTACATCGCTCAGCGGTCACCGCGATGACGGAAACGGCGTTGGGCCTCAAGCCTGGGACGCAGACTGACGTGAACGGCGAGCAACCGCCAAGTGAAACTGAGCGACGTTTTCTGGATCGGATGGGTCAGGCCCTGACCCTGGGGGTCAAAACGGAATACCCCGTTTTGCACGATCTGGACTGGCAGCAGCAACCTACGGACGCCCCGGAAAAAAAAGGGTTATGCCTGACGTTGCGCCTGGTTTTTCAGGAGCAATCCTGGCCGCTGACTCTCCACTGGCACAGGGTGTTTTCCGAACTTCTGGAGAAGGTGACTGACCAGGAGCCGGTGGTATCTCCCATTACCAGCGCGCAACTGGAAGCCGCGTTGCGAAACATTCCGGTTCAGCTCAAGACGACGTTGTTCAGTACCAAACTGACGATGGTCGAGCTGGATCAATTCCTGCGAGGGGAGGTGCTTCCCGTTGCACCGCTGGAGCGGGTGACGCTGGGCTGCGGGAGTTTCTCAATCGGTGTCGGTCAACTCTATGATCGCAATGGGCACCTGGCATTTCAACTGCATGACGTGTCTCAACAGACACCTTAAATACCCTCTGGAGGTTTTGAATGGCTAAAGAATCGAAAATGGATCTGGACATGGCCGGATTAGATGTTGAGGGATTTGACGATCTGTTTGCCAGTGAGGGCGACGCGCTCAACGAGAGTGAACCCGCAGAAAGAGTCGTTGAAAAGCGCCCTTTATCTTTTTTCCATCGCTTACCGGTTACGCTTTCCCTCGAAGTCGCCAGCGTTGAGATCCCGCTGGAAGAGTTGATGACGCTGGCTGAAGGGGCTGTCGTTCAAATGAATAAGCTGAGCCACCAACCTCTGGATGTGAAGGTTAACGGGGTTTTGATCGGTGCCGCCGAAGTGGTCCTCGTCGAGGGGCACTACGGATTACGGATGACCGAGTTGTTTGATGACATCAACTGGTCAAAGCTGGCGTGATGTAATGAAAACAGCGCTCCTCCTGTTGTTCATCCTGGCGCCAGCGTCAGCCTTTGCCAGCGAAGTCCCTCTCCTGACCATTACCGGTAGCGAGGGTCAGCAGGACTTTTCGGTCAAGTTACAGGTCTTGCTGTTGATGACCGTGTTGGGGTTGCTCCCCTCCATGCTGTTGCTGATGACCTGTTTCACCCGGATCATCATTGTGTTGGGGATCCTGCGTCAGGCCATCGGTTTGCAAAGTTCGCCACCGAATCGTCTGCTGATCTCTATCGCACTCAGTATGACGTTGTTGCTGATGAAACCTGTCTGGCAGGATATTTATCAAAATGCGTTCGTCCCCTACGACGAAGACAAGATGACGCTGATGCAGGCGGTATCCAGGGCTGAGCAACCGCTGCGTAAGTTTATGCTGGCGCAGACCAGAAAGACGGATCTGGATCTGATGTTGAGGGTGGCGGGAGAGTCGCGTACGACCTCTGCGCAAGAGGTTAATTTCTTTATTCTGATGCCTGCATTTGTATTGAGCGAATTGAAGACGGCATTTCAGATAGGGTTCATGCTGTTCATTCCGTTTGTGGTCATTGACATGGTGGTGGCCACGGTACTGATGTCGATGGGGATGATGATGCTTTCGCCCATCATCATCTCTTTGCCTATCAAATTGATGGTGTTTGTCCTTGCTGATGGCTGGAGTATGGTGGTCAACACCCTCTCGATGAGCTTTGGGGGGATACAGTGACGCCCGATAACCTGATGGCGATGATGGTGGAGGCGACCTGGACCATCATCATGCTGGTCTGCATCATTGTTCTGCCGGGCATGTTGGTGGGGCTGTTGGTCAGCATTATTCAGGCGGTGACCCAAATCCAGGAGCAGACCCTGAGTTTCCTGCCCCGCTTTGTCGTGACGATGCTGATGATCGTCTTCGCGGGGCAGTGGATGGTCAGACAATTGCTGGAGCTCTTCTCCAGTATCAATCAGTACATTCTTTATTCCCTGCGCTGACCATGCTTGAGATATCTGCTGCGGAATTATTGCAGGCATGGGGGCGTGTCTGGTGGCCATTCTTACGGATAGGTAGCGCCTTTGCCGTTCTGCCGTTGCTGGGATATCCGCTGATCCCCATCCAGGTCCGGATCCTGCTGGCATTTCTGATAGCCGTACTGGCGGCCCCCTTGTTGCCCGCCATGCCCGCTGTCGATCCCCTGTCGCTGAATGCCGTGTTGCTGAGCCTGGAACAGATCTTTCTCGGGGCAATGATGGCGCTATTTCCGGTATGTCTGATTCAGGTGCTGGTCATGGCCGGTGAACTGCTTTCCATGCAGATGGGCCTGAGCATGGCGCGGATGAATGACCCCGTTAATGGCCTTGCCATACCGGTGCTGGGGAGTTTCTTCAGCAATATGGGGTTGTTGCTCTACGCCAGTATGAATGGCCATCTGGTGATGCTGGAAGTGCTGGTCGAGAGTTTCAGCGTCTGGACGGTCGGTTCTGGCCCGTTCAGCGTGGATTCTTCCAGTGTGATCCAGTTGTTTTCCTGGCTGCTGGCGGCGGCCCTGATGTTGTCGTTGCCCGCGATGGTGGCGATGTATCTGGTCAACTTCACCTTTGGGGTGCTCTCAAGGGTTGCGCCATCCCTCAATATCTTTGTTCTGGGTTTTCCGATGGCCCTGTTGTGCGGGTTATTTTGTATTTTGTTGATTATCAGCGGATTACCGGATCGATTCGCCGATTTGGCGCACAGCATATTCCTCAGCGTGCGTCACTACTACGGGGGTGAAGGATGAGTGCGGAAAAAACCGAAAAACCCTCGTCGCACCGGCTTGGCAAAGCCCGCGACAAGGGGCAAATTCCACGTTCCAAAGATTTGGGCATGGCGATCATCCTGATCGTGATTGCGTCCCTGGCGCTGCCTCTTTTTGCCCGGTTGGGTACTTCGTTGAGTCAGATCCTGACCTTTAATCTGTCTCTGACCCGCGATGAGGTGAACGATCCTGCTCAGATGCTCAGCCATCTTGGTCAGAGTCTCATTGAGACACTGCTGGCGCTGTTACCCCTGGCGGGGCTCATTATTGCCGTTGGCGTATTGGCTCACGTCGTGATGGGCGGATGGAATTTTGCATTGGAACCCCTGCTTCCCCAGTTTTCGAGGATAAGTCCAATGAAGGGATTTAAACGGATTTTTGGCGTGCAGTCGTTGGCCGAATTTACCAAGTCGGTACTGAAGATAGTGGTGATTTCCGCCACCATTTTGCTGTACGTCAGGACCGAATCAGACACCATCACCGCCCTCTATTATATCGGGTTGAAGGATTCCGTCAGAATGGGAATGGCCATCCTGATCGATGGCATTTTTTATATGGCGCTGGCGATGTTGGCGATCGGCATTCTGGATGCTCCCTACCAGCAGTGGAACCATCTGCGCGGCCTTCGGATGAGCAAACAGGAGCTGAAGGAGGAGCACAAAAATCTGCAGGGGAACCCGGAAATCAAAGGGCGTATCCGGCGGATCCAGATGTCGATGGCGATGCGTTCAATGCGTCAAACCTTACCGGATGCCGATCTGCTGCTGATTAACCCGACGCACTATGCGGTGGCGATTAAGTACGATCCGGCGCGTTGTGATGCTCCCTTTGTTATTGCCAAGGGGGAAGACTATATGGCGCTACAGATGAGGGCTCTGGCTCAGTCATTGGGCGTGGAGGTCCTGGAGATACCGGCCCTGGCCCGTTCCGTCTATCACACCACCCGTGTGAATCAACAGATCCCCCCCGGCCTTTACGTCATCATGGCGCAACTGCTGCACCATGTGTTGCGTCTGAAGGCCTTTCGTCAGGGAAAGGGCGACCAGCCGGCACCGCTCTCGTCAGTCGAGATCCCTGACTCATTAAGATATTGATGGTGACCCCGTGAAACGTTTGATCCCGCTTTTTTCCGGTACATCGCGCAGTTTTATTGCGATACCGCTGCTTATTCTGTCGCTGATGGCGATGATCGTGCTGCCCTTGCCCGCGTTTTTGCTGGATGGTTTTTTCACCTTCAATATCGTGCTTTCCATCATCGTGTTGCTGGTCGCGTTGTCTGTCCGGCGGCCACTCGACTTTTCGATCTTTCCGACCGTACTGTTGATTGCCACGTTGCTACGTCTGTGTCTGAACGTAGCATCAACCCGCGTGGTGCTGCAGTTTGGCCATGAGTCTCCCGATGCGGCCGGTAAGGTTGTCGAGTCTTTCGGTAAGGTGGTGATTGGCGGCAACTATGTGGTGGGGATGGTGGTGTTCTTCATCCTGATGATCATCAACTTTATTGTCATCACCAAGGGTAGCGAGCGAATCTCGGAAGTGGCTGCCCGATTTACCCTTGACGCTTTACCCGGTAAGCAGATGGCCATTGATGCCGATCTGAATGCCGGGATGATTGATCAGCGCCAGGCCAAGGAACGCCGGGACGAAATAGCCCGAGAAGCCGATTTTTATGGCTCGATGGACGGTGCGTCCAAATTTGTCAAAGGGGATGCGATAGCCGGTCTTTTGATCCTGTTTATCAACCTCTTCGGTGGGGTTGCCATCGGGGTCTTTCAGCATGGACTCAGCTTCTCTGAGGCCATGGGCGTTTATAGCCTGCTCTCCATCGGTGATGGTCTGGTCGCTCAGATTCCTTCGCTGATGCTGGCGGTGTCTGCGGCCATTGTGGTCACCCGCGTCTCTGATTCTGACGAAGATATTACCGTCCAGTTCGGTGCGCAGTTGCTGGCTTCGCCACCGGTTATCATGACCGCTGCCGCCGTGATGTTGGTGATGGGGCTGGTGCCGGGCATGCCGACGCTGGTCTTCTTGTTGTTTGCCGGTATCCTGGGTTATGCCGCCTGGCGAAGTCGAAAACATAAAGCCGAAAAAGTCGCGCCCGCCGATCAGGATCAGATGGAGCGCTTTACCCGCCCCATTGAGAATGAACTGGGGTGGGGGGACATCCCGTATACCGACCTGCTCAGACTGGAGCTGGGTTATCAGCTGATCTACCTCGTTGACCGGGACAAGGGGGCTGAATTACTGCAACGCCTGCGCGGCGTACGTCAGACGCTTTCCGAGCAAGCCGGTTTTCTGCTGCCCGAAGTCCGGGTCAGGGACAATATGGGGCTCAAACCCAACCAGTACGCTATCTATCTCAATGGGGTCAAGGTTGCCGTGGCGGACGTCATGCTGGACAGACTGCTGGCGATAAGCTCCGGTGAATTGCTGGGGGAGATCCCAGGCTATCTGGCCAAAGAACCGGTTTATGGCATGGATGCGGTATGGATCCTGCCTGCCGACAAGGCCAGAGCACTTAACTTAGGCTATTCCGTCGTCGATGTTGCGACCATCATTGGTACTCACATCAGCAAGGTTATCCGCAGCAATATCGGCGTCCTGTTGCAACTCGACGATGTACATCATCTACAGCAGCGACTCAGCCAACTGGCCCCCAAACTGGCCGAGGATCTTAGTGCTAAGTTGACGGCGAACCAGCAGTTGAAGGTCTACCGCAATTTATTAACCGATCAGGTTTCCCTGATGGACGTTCGGACGATCGCTCAGAGCATGGTGGATGGGGCCGAAATCACCAAAGACCCGATGTTACTTGCCGCGGAAGTCCGCTGCGCTCTGCGCCACACGATTCTGCACGGTTTGATTGGTACGACGACGACGGTGCAAGTCTTCACCCTTTCTGACGAACTGGAGAACATTCTGCTCAATGCCGCGACGCAGGCGCAGCGTAACGGTGGCGTACCGGCTGACAGCTTCCCCATTGAACCGCAGTTGCTGGCGCAGTTGCAAAACCGTATGCCCAGTGTGAAGGAGCAGATGTCGCTGCAGGGATGGTCGCCTATCTTGCTGGTGCTACCCCAATTACGTCCTCTGCTCGCCCGTTATGCCCGTACCTTTGCCAAAGGGCTGCACGTTCTGTCATTTAACGAGGTTCCCGATGAACTCCATATCGAAGTCAAAGGGATCCTGGGTTAAGGCGATGCTGGCCGGGGGGCTGTTGATCCTGTCAGCCCCGCTGATGGCGCAGGAAGTTGTTCCCCCCCGACAGGGAGAAGGGACGGCCATGAACTGGCAGTCGCGTCATCCGGACGTGGCGTTATATGAGAGTCTTTACCGCAAAGAAGCGGTCAGGATCCAGGGGCTGATGACGCGCTCAGCCCCATCAATCCGCTTTATCGTCACCCAACTCCAGCGGCGTAAATTACCGCTGGAACTGCTGTTTGTGCCGCTTGTCGAGAGTGGCTACGACCCGTATGCCGAATCGTCGGCGGGGGCTGTCGGCCCCTGGCAATTGATGCCCAAAACGGCGAAACAGTATGGTGTGATCCGCTATGACTGGTACGACGGGCGCAAGGATTTGAGCTCCTCTACTCGTGGGGCGCTCAACTATCTGAGTTATCTGTATAACCTGTTCGAACGTGACTGGTTACTTGCACTGGCGGCCTACAATGCCGGGGAAGGGACGGTTCAGGAGGCCATAACGCAAAACAAAGCGAAGGGCAGACAGACCGATTTTTGGTCCTTATCTTTGCCGGATGAGACCCGACAGTATGTGCCGAGGTTACTGGCGTTGGTGCGATTATACCGCAGCGGGCGTATTCAGTTGCCCGCAGTGCCCGAAGCGTCCCGTCTGGTCGCTCTGCATGTTGAAGATGGCGTCAGTCTGGCGTGGCTTGCCAGAAAACTCGGGCGCACTACGGAAGAGTTGAGTTATTACAATGCGGGGCTGGAAAATGCGGTCGCGCCGAAGGGCAGTCGCATTGCCCTGTTGCTGCCTGCGGGATGGGGGAAACGGGCGCGCCAGGCGCTGGGAACGCGCAGTGACCCACTCCCCCTGACACAAGAAAAAGCGCCGCCCCAGACGGCAAAGCGGCGGGCGCTCCCCGACAAGGATCTGGAGACTCTGGGATGGGGCGTTGGGCTGTGGCAGAAAACGCCGGGGGCGGCGGATCTCTATTCAGTGCGCCAGACAAACGACAACAAGAGCGCTCAGGATAAGGGGGCGAAGAAAGAGACACAGCCGCAGACGCTCTCTCTTCATTGGCGTTCCAGCATTGAACCCCTGAGCCAGTGGAATCGGGTGACGCCGGAGAATCCAGCCAAACCTGAGACGGCGTCGCCCTGAGCCGTCCGGGACTATTTTTTATCGCTGTTGGATGCACCGAGGGTCTCAAAGACCTGGGTAAACTCCGCCGGGGGAGGCTGAGGGGTTTCCTGGGTCAGGTTGCTGATTAGGGTGATCTGTTGTGGGGTGATCCCCAGCAATAACCGTTGGTCTTCCACCTGCACCAGCACCAGTTTCTCTTTCATACCTAACGACAGTACCGACTGGATCCGCATCTCCCCGCCGCTTCGCCAGTTCGCGCGCGCTCTCTTCCTCGCCAGCAGAAAGACCACGGCGCCAATCAGGAGAACGGCAAGGCAGGTGACAAACCAGGGCTTGAAGGCGGTCATATCCTGCTTCAGGGGCGCTGCCAGCGCGGGCAGCGGTAACAGCAACAGACAGAGTAAATACATGATGGAACTCCGAAACCAATGAGGGTGAGTAGGGCATACATCATGAGTAACACGATGTATGCCCTGAGCATGGAGGTGCATGTGCAGCGGTATGCCTGCGATCCTGTTGCGGGGATGTGGCATCAGATGCTGACCTGGGATGCTCATCATGGGCGTGGCTCAGAAGATGCCTTTTGCCCTGACTTTGCGCACTTTTGCCGCCGTCTCCGAGAGATCATGTCGCTGGACCTCTCCGGCAACCTGAGCAGGCAAGGGATGATTCTGTGTCGGGTCGGACTGAACCTGCCCACCAGCCTGCGTCAGTTTTTCGAGCAGAAGTGCCTGCTGTTGTAAAAGCTTGCTCTGTTTCTGTAACTGCTGGACCAGCTTTTTGACCTGGGTTTGCAACTCCTCATGCTGTTCATGTTGACTCGTCGATTCATCCAGAGCGCTGAGCAGAGGGGAGAGTTTATCGGCAATATGGGTGGCCAGTTCGTCCGGCGTGAACTGCCCGGACGGTTCTGTCGCTGGCGCCCCTGGCCCCTCGATGAGTCGGTGTTCCTCCAGACTTTGCTGGAGGAATGCGTTGTTCAGGTTGTGCAATTGCAGATTTCGGGCGAGAAATTTGACCAGACTGGGTTCCAGCAGGCACAGCATCAACCCTGACAGATAGATGTCTTTGTGCAACGACAGTCTGAAGAAATCAAAATTGTCCGTCTCTTTGTTCAGGATTTCCGCGCGCTGATACCAGCGCTGTAATGTCGCCAGCGCCAGGTTATCACTCGCCAACTGCGGGTCCAGCGTGAGGGTGACCTGGACTTCTCTGACTGGATTAGTCATTGCTGGCCTCTGAGGTGACAGGCGTTTCGCTGAAGACTTTATCTTCATCGCTGATGTAGAGGCAGATTTCGCGAGAGAGTGCGAATTGCGACTCCTCAACCAGGATCACGCGTTTGCCCAGAGTGGGATAGCTGGCCTGAATGGTGGGGTAGATAAGGTTTGCGCCACCGCCGACCAGGTAGACTCTGTTGGGGTTACGGGCAAATTTTTTCGCCTCTTCTGCGACAAAGTGTCCCAGCTCCTCAATTTTGCGCTCAAGTTTCTCCAGAATGCGCGGGATTTGGGACTCATCGTTAATCACTTCACGCACAAAAACATCATCGTGGCGGTGTTTGATCAGTTCGTTTGCCACCAGATAGCTGGAGTCGCTGTCGGCGGCGGCCAGTGCGGTGCGGGCGGCATCGGTGATCAGAGAGACACCGAGCGCGCGGTTGCCGTAGACCTCGGAAACCTCGTCAAATTCGCCGACGATCAACCCCATATCCAGTGTTGTTCCGCCACAGTCGATGACCAGCGTTTTGGTGTACGGGTTCACTCCCGAATTCACCAGTCGGGTAAGGATGGCGGGCAGACTCTCGGGCATCACATCCACGCTGACGATGCTGAACAACTCCCCTTTATTCAGACTGATGGGGCGCATCAGGTTCTGTTTTTTGCGCTCAATGTTCGCTTCGTTACGCTGGCAGTCATCTTGCTGATAGTACTCGGTGATGGGCAGCGTCACGGTGATTGCGACATCACAGGGCGGAAGACCGGTCTGTAGCAGGGCGTGATGCACTGCCAGCAGGTTCAGGTCGCCATACTGATAGTCGATGTGGGTGGTGGAGAGGGACTTCTCTGACGTCGGATCGTAGGTGTATTTGTTGATCCCGATTTCGTAGTTGTAGACCATCTTGCCTTTGAGCAGGGCGGCGCTCTTCCAGTCTTTGCGAAAGGAATTGGGCGAGATGATACTTTTTAGGGTCTTGTTAGCAATCCAGCTGACCTTGACGTTGGTCGAACCGTCGTCGATGGCGATCTTCAGGGGTTTACGCATAGTTGTGTGTCTCAATAGGGTTCAAAAAGGGAGGATGGTTTTGCGGCTCAGCGCTTATCCCGCGCATCGAGCCGTACCTGGTTGAGCGCCAGTTCATCCAGGATCTTTTGTTCTTGCCGTTGGGTTTCAAAGGACTGGCGGATCCGCTGTCGTTCCAGAATTATCTCGCTGCTTTTTCTGGCGACGAAAGCATCCAGCACGACTTTCTTCTGTTGCGCGATGGAGAGCTTGAGCGCGACCTTTTCCTCGTGCTGCTTATCAATAAGGTCGCCCAACTGGCGGTGCATGATATTGCGATTATGCAGGGCGAAGGCTGAACCGTAGGTGGGCAGTCGCGACATCTCACGGCGATATTGCCCGAGGACGTCGAGGGAGCGCTGGAGTTCGGCGCTGCGCGTCTCCAGCGTCGTCAACGCCTTGCTCTCATTATCCAGCTTGTGGCTCTGCAGTCGGTGCAATGTCCTTAAGGATTTCATCGTTTATCTTCCTCCATTAGCGCCTGGAGCAACGTCTGGGTTTGTTGCAGGTTTACCCCCTGTTGAGCAGGTTGCTGTAAATACTCCAGCATCTGCGGGAACAGGGTCACGGCGTGGTCCATTTCCTCATCGTGACCCGCCTGATAACCGCCCAGCGGGATCAGTTCGCGCACCTGCTGATACAGGCTGTAATAACGGCGAAACCGTTGGATTTGATGGACCTGTGCGGTAGAGCAGATCAACGGTATAACGCGACTGGCCGACGCGGCGACATCAATGGCTGGATAAATTCCCTGTTCGGCGATGTCACGGCGTAGAACAATGTGACCGTCGAGGATAGCCCGTGCAGCGTCTGCGATCGGATCGTTGTGGTCATCCCCTTCGACCAGCACCGTGTAGATGGCGCTGAGGCTGCCTTCCGGGTGATATCCGTTGCCTGCCCGCTCCACCAGTTGCGGCAGTTGGGTGAAGACGGAAGGGGGATAACCTTTCGTGGCGGGAGGTTCACCCAATGACAGGGCGATTTCGCGCTGGGCGATGGCATAACGGGTCAGGGAGTCCATCAACAGCAACACGTGCTTGCCCTGATCCCGAAAGCTTTCGGCAATCCGGTGACAGACCTGAGAGGCTCTGAGTCTGAGCAGGGGAGAAACATCGGCGGGAGCGACCACGACAACCGCCTTACGGCGTCCTTCTTCCCCCAGCGTATGTTGCAGGAATTCGGCAACTTCGCGTCCGCGTTCCCCAATCAGGCCGACCACGACCACGTCGGCATCGGTATAACGGGTCATCATACTGAGCAACACGCTCTTGCCCACGCCGCTGCCAGCAAACAGTCCGATACGTTGGCCGCGACCCAGCGGTAATATGCCGTTGATGGCCTTCACGCCAACATCCAGAGGGGCTGTGATGGGCTGGCGCGAGAGCGGATTCAGCGGCGGCTGATGCAAAGAGATGCGTTCACCCGTCAGTGGACCAAGACCGTCCAGAGGGCGGCCCAGACCATCCAGTATGCGACCGAGCAGCGCAGGCCCGACCACCAGTTCGCTGTCATCTTGTAGCGGTGAGACGCGGGCGCCGGGGAACAGGCCGGTAACCTGTTCGACGGGCATCAGAAACGTGCGCTCCTGATTAAAACCCACCACTTCCGTCTCGATCCAGGTGCTATTCCCGGTTTCAACGAGCGCGCGTTGACCAATGGAAAGGGGGCACCCTGTCACCTCCAGCAGCAGGCCAGTGACGCGCACCAGCCGCCCATAAATCTGGGCGGGAGGAACCCGATACGCTTCCTTTTCCAGTTGATTAAGCAACGTTTTCAGGGCGCGCATTGGGTTAAGCTTTTAAGTCTTCGTCGCTGAACTTGTCTGCGGGCAGCGAAAGCGAAGAGAAGGTCTCTTGCAGGCTCCAGGGCAAGTTAGGCGGCGTGATCGTTGATGATATCGTCTGGCTGTCCGCCGCGATGGCGGGCGTCTCCAGCGTATTCAGTTCAGGGGTATCGGTCAGTTGACGACGCAACTGATCGACACACTGATCGATGCGTGCATCCAGGTGGCTTTCCGCTTCCGCTAAACCCGTCTGAATATGGAAACTGCCGGAGGAAAGCAGGGGATCGGGTTGCAGATCCCAGCGTTCCAGGGCCTCCGGGGCAAATGTCTTAAGCAGCGTGTGGGTGCCAGGATCCAGGCGGATGGAAATCGCGCCCTGTGGCTTAGGTAACATCGCCAAAGTCTCTTCGATAAGCCCAAGGATCTGCGTCGGATTGAGCGCGAGTTCGGCGCGCAGTACCTGTCGGCAGATCTGTGAAATCAGGCGGCAGAGCGTTTCCCTTTGCCCGCTCAGTGTTTCTTGCAGTGTGGTCTCAAGGGAGAGATAGAGTTGACCGACCTGATGAAACATGTCATCCAGTTTAGGTTTGATCTCTTCCTGCGCTTGCTGGCTCCCGGCTTCTCGCCCTTCCTGCATTCCCACCTGAAATCCACGCTCCTGGCCCAGAGGATGACCTTGCTCCAGCCCCTGACGCAGCCCTTCAGCAAAACCCGCATCGCGACCCTCTTCCATCAGCGCCTGATATTTGGCCGCGATCTGTTGTGGAGAAGCATACGGTTGCTCCTCCGGCTGGGGCTCCTGCTGGGATAAGGGTGGAAAATGGTAACGATGGACACTGCGTGGGGGTCCGTCTTTTTTGCTATGCAGTGGCATGGGTTACTCCAACACTTTCTCTTCAAAGAGGCGAAACTCAAAGGGTTCGCCTCCTTCTGCATTTTCATTGTCTGCGATGAGCTCACGCACCTTAGCCATGATCTCCGCTTCCGCGCCTCTGACCACACTGGCGGGGAGGCCGCCCATGACCTGCATTTGCTCCTGAATCGCATTGGCCTGGCGTTTCGGCAGGCAGCGCAATATTGCCTGACGCAGGGAGGGCGACGCCCCTTTGAACGCTCTGGCCCAAACCTCTGGTTCCACTTCCTGGCAGAGTCGGACGATAGTGGCCTCTGGCTGGCGCTCCAGAATGGAGAACCGATACATACTGTTCTCAATTTCTTCGGCCAGTCCCTGGTCATGTTCGCGCACGGTCTCAAGCAATTTGGCGCTATTTCCTGGGTAACGGGAAATCAGGCCCGCCGCTTGTTCGACACCGCTCACCGATGTTTGAACGCCCTGCTGGACCATGGTCAGGCACTGCTGAATGATTTTCTCCAGCTCCGCCACCATGTTTTGGTTGATTTCCCGCAGGTTAGCCATGTTCAGAATCAACCGGTCATGCTGCGCCTGCGGCAGAAACTTCATGACCTCGGCAGAAACGTCCTGCGGCAACAGCGCGAGGAAGGTTGCCTGCAACGGCAGCATTTCATGTTGCAAATTAGCGGCGATCAGGGTGGGGGAAATCCACTGTAACTGATGCATGGTTTCCCGAATCTGTTCTCCGTAAACGTCGTTGATCACCCCTTTCGCCAGTTCTGGCCCCAGGGCGACATCGAGCGTTTTCTCAAGAAAGCCACGGGAGGCGCGAGAGATACCGCTCAGTTCGCGATAGTCGACGAACATCCGCTGCAATGCCATGTCCAGATGCTGGTTCTTGACATGTCCTACTTCTGCCATCGCCCGGACGATATCCTGGACATGTTCCCGACTCAGGCTGCGCAGAATGTTGCCAGCCTGGTGCTCGCTCAGTGTTAACAGCAGCAGACCTGCCTGTTCGGCACTTTTGAGCGGTTGTTGCTCGTACTCTTCATTCATGGCGGGTAATCACCTGCTATTCATCCACTGTTCTAATACTTCGGCGACGCGTTTGGGGTCATGGTCCGCCAGCAACTGCAAGTGGGCCAATTTTTCCCGCAAAGGCGAATTCGTGTCAGGCAGTTCATTTAAGCGAACTTTGTCAAACGCCAGGTTGCGGTTGTGCTTTCTGAAATATTCGCTCTCTTCGCTTTCTCGCTTGTCGGACGTCACCCGCGTGGCAGACGCGTTATCGTCGCCATTCGCCGGGGAACGTTGGATCAGGTGCTGCATCAACTTGCGGATGACAAAGAAGATGAGACACAGACCGAGAATGGTGGCGACCAGATAACGGGCGTAGATCAGCAACACCGGCTCCTGCCACCATGCGCTATCCAGCGCAGGATTGATGCCATCTTCCGAGAACGGGAACACATTCAGGCTGAGCTGATCGCCCCGCGCCTGATCAAAGCCCACCGCATCCAGCGCCATCTGACGGATATTGCTCAGTTGCTCAGCACTCCAGCCTTTTTCCGGCGAAACGGTCTGATTCAGTACCACGGAGACACTGAGATTATTCAGACGCCCCTGCTGATATTTGGTGTGAGTGATCGTACGTCCCACATCATAGCGACGCTGCTGCTCATCTTTCTCATTCACCAGACGTTCGGCCGTGGCGGGGGGCGTTTGCGCCTGATTACCCTGTTGCAGTGGGTCTGTGACCGGCGGACGGTTGCTCAGGGCTCCGGGGATACCGCTCAGTTGGCCTCCCTGCGAGGAGTCTTTCTGCAAACGCTCTTCGCGTACGATAGGACTCTTGTCGAGAGATTCCCGGGTCTCTTCCACGCTGTCGAAAATCAAGTGTGCCGTGACCTGCACCTTATAGTTGTTGGCGCCAAGCACCGGTTGCAGCATCTCACTGACGCGACGTTCATAACTGCGCTCGACCTGCTTTTGATAGTCGAGCTGATGGACGGTCAACTGGGTTCCGGAAAGTTCATCGTTGAGATCCTGTGTCAGCAGATTTCCATACTGATCGACCACAGAGATGTTTTCGGTGGTGAGATTGGAGACGCTACCTTTGACCAGGTTCACGATAGCGAGCACTTGCCCTGGCTCCATTCGGGTGGTCGCAGGGGAAAGCTCAAGCATCACGGAGGCAGAAGGTCGCTCCTCATTGCCACGCAGGAAGATCATTTTGTCCGGGATAGCCAGATGGACCCTGGCAAAATCAATGCCCTGCATGCCCATGATGGTACGCGCCAGTTCCCCTTCCAGCCCACGACGGTAACGGGCATTTTCAACGAACTGACTGGTTCCAAGCGTTGACTCTTGCTCCAGCGATTCCAGTCCCACCGGCAGTTTGGCTTGTACGCCTTTAGCCGCCAGCAACATACGCGCCTGTGACAAGTTATCTTCTTCAACCAGCACCTGTCCCGTCGTTTCCAGCAGACGATACGAAATGTGCTCCTGATCGAGAATAGCCATGATTTGAGCACTGTCGAAGCGCTCTTGCTGACCATAGAGGGGCCGATAATTTCCCTGGGAAGACCAGAGAAACAGTACGATGAGTACCGCTATCAGGCAGGTCAACATGCCCAATAGCATAAACTGCGGAACTTTACTCCGTAATGTGGTGATGGCGGGCAGCGGTTTGCTGATATTTTCCCAAATCGTTTTGAATTTTTGCCTCATTGGTTACTCACTACGTCCCCGGCCTTACAAAGGCATCTTCATGACTTCGTCATAGGCCGTCATCAGTTTGTTGCGGACCTGAGTGAGGGCCGAAAAACTGAGACTGGCTTTCTGACTGGCGATCATGGCACCCGTCAGATCGTCGCTGGCGCCGGTTTCGATTTGCGTCGCCAGATTGGCCGCTTGTTGCTGGTGGCTGTCCACCCCATTTAGAGCTGCATGAAAGACACTCTCAAAAGACGTGTTTTGTGTGTTGTTTTGCTGGTGAGAGGCCATCAGCGGTTGCTGGGCAGCGGTTTGCATCGTCGTCATACGCTGCATCATTGCCTGCTGTGTGTCATTTATCGTGTTCATAGTGTGGCCAAATAATAAAAAACGGGTCACGCATCATCAGTGATGATGCCTCTTTGCCGCATCTCGGCGAGTTTGTACCGCAGCGCTCTGGGGGTGATGCCAAGGGCTTTGGCCGTCATACTCCGATGTCCGCGGCAATGGCGTAGCGTGTCTAAAATGTGTTGGAACTCACCGTGTTTGCGGCTCTCCTGTAGGGAGGCCGAAGGGGTGAGTTCAACCTGTGTTTGTGGGGCAGCAACAATAATTTCCTGCGTGGGTGGAACAGACGGTAAATCGAAATCAGCGGCGAGCAGCACCGTACTGCGGCACATCACCAGCGCACGTTGTACGCGGTTCTCCAGTTCCCGAATATTGCCCGGCCAGTTATGCGCTAATAAGGCTTTCTGAGCACACGGGCTTAATTTAATGGCGGGCGCAAAAGCCTGATCCCCGTGTTTTTGCACGAAGTGGGAGATCAATCGTTCCAGTTCTTCCCGGCGTTGGCGCAGGGGGGGAATGACGAGCGGCAATATATCCAGACGATAGAGAAGATCCTCGCGAAAACGCCCCTGACTCACCGCTTCCCGCAGATTCTGGTTGGTCGCCGTGATCAGTCGGACATTAAGTGGAATGACCTTATTGCTTCCCAGACGTTCGACTTCCCACTCCTGCAACACGCGCAGCAGTTTCGCCTGCAAAGGGGGCGGCATTTCTGCAATCTCATCCAGAAACAGGGTGCCGTTGTTGGCCAGCTCAAACTTACCGGCTTGCCCGCTGTAAGCGCCGGTGAACGCCCCTTTAACATAACCAAACAGGATCGCTTCCAGCATGTTCTCGGGGATCGCGGCGCAATTGACGGCGACGAAGGGACCCTCTTTCCGGCTGGAGTTGGTGTGGATAAATTGGGCCAACATCTCCTTGCCCGTTCCCGTTTCCCCTCTGATGAGTACGGGGGCTTCGGCCAGGGCAACCCGATGCGCCATCGTCAACAGACGGCGGGAGGCTGGCGAACTCATGATCATGCCGCGGGTTTGCAGCGAGTTGGCATTGAGCAGGCTGGTTATCTGTTGCGTCAGTTGCTGGAGACTAAAGGGATAGAGCAAATAATCACTGACGCCGTTGCCTAACGCGGTGCTGGCCCATTCGGCTTGATCCATAGGGCTAATCAATAGGATAGGTACGGCATGCAACTGGCGAATAAAGCTAAGGGCCTGCACCTGAGAAAGACCCCGACCCAGAATGACCAGACTCGGGAGAGTGGCGCTGAGAGTGGCGATGTCCTGCAAACCTGGCTGCCAGACAACGCGACGAGCATATTCTTCACTCAGATGAGTGAGAATTTCGTCTGCGCACACTTTATCTGATTCAAGCAGCAAGATCATTGAACGAATACATACCTGTTATGAGCGAATAAAACGTCAGTGACGAGACGGGATCACAATAGAATTTATGGGAAATTAAAGCAGAGTTAACTTAACTGAAGCTGTACATACGACAGACATGACGCCTTTCGCAGGAACTTACCTGAACTAATCTGTGGTGAAGAGTGATTTGTAAACAATTTAGGAAGGTTAAACGATTATTTGCCGTCGATTATGATGTTTTGTAACACATGCAAGCACTCTCACTGGGACGTGTAATCCAGGGATGGGGCGACAGAAACGGGTGAGGCTCCTCTGTCGCAGTGAAGGGCGTCATCAGGTCGCGGGTTGGTAGAAGTCTTCTTGCGTGTTGAGCAGTTTACGTATCAACAGTTGTTGATTCGCCAGCAGCCGGCCATTGTGGTCATTGAGCTTTTTGCAGCGAACCACACTGTTTTCCAGCGTTTGCCACTGATCGAGCAACTTCTCTGAAATGGCCGTTGGCAATTTGTTGGCCAGCCGTTTCAGATCGTCCGTACTGGCCTGTAACCCAAAAGCGCGCAGCAGTTGCACACGTCGTTCGGCCCGGCCACGCAGGGTATCCAGCAGTTGCACCTGCTGTTCATTGTTGTGATGGATCGCCGGATTATTACGGCGAATCAGGTTGCTGTGCTGCTCCTTAAGCAACAGTTCCATCTGTTGCCAGGAGACGACATCCTGATTGATGTCCACAATCAACTGGCGGACGCGCTCGGTAGCGTTGCTCACGTCTGCTTATCTCCCACTTTGATAGAAGTTCATCATGTCGTCGGCGAGGGCGTCGGTGCTCACGGCAAACTTACCGCTGTTGAGTTGCTCCATGACGTCAGCCACTTTGGCATGATCAATATCGGGAAACTGACGTAGCTCATCGGCCAGGGCACGAGCCAATGCTGCGGATACAGGGGCATTCACCGGCACGTCGGCAGGGAACTCTGCGGGGGGCAGAGTGAACGGCGCGTCATGAGATCCCTTCGTCCCGAGCTTTTGATCGTTAGCGACGTTTGCTGGCGCGTTGACCTGCTGGGGAATGTTATTTTCACTTGCCGCGATCTCAGACGCTACCTGCGTTTGTTTCGCGTAGGCACTCTGAAGTGAGTTCTCGGGAAAACTCCCGTTTGGTGATGTAATGTTCATAATTAAGCCACTCTGAACAAGCTGACGAAACGATATGCTGGTTGGCCCCGACAGAACCCACGTAGCACTCTGGTTAAGTCAAATAAGCGACCGTTTTACGGCCAGACTTTAGCCATGATCGCATTTTTTACAAAAAATATTCAATGTCTCATTCTGTGTGGCGCGGCGTTGGGTCTGACAGCGCGTGGAGTAATTCATATTCCAGCCAGTCGGCAAGACCCAGCCAGTCTTCGCGCTCCTGACAGGCAAGGACAGCCTGCATTATCTGCGGTAACTGGCGCTGCGCCGTTGGCGAAAGCGAAGGAAGTAGCGGAAGCAACGATTTCATCAGGGGCGGAAGCGCCATTGCCGCATCCAGAGACATGCCCAGGCGGAACTGATGTGCAAGATTCGTGATCTGTGAGGCGATGGTCATGCGGTGAACTCCGGATGGTAACGGCAATCGGCAATCCTGGCGCCTTCCCGACTGCCGTTCCAGAAGCGAACCTCGGGATGCGCGGCAATATAGCGTTCAAGCTGAATACGATAACCCGTAAAGCTGATGTTGGTACGGATGCGCTGATCATGCCCATTCAGCACCCAATGTTTTGCCTGTTCCAGCGTGGTATTCAGGGCGCCGACAGCCCAGCCGGTATGGGTTTCCCCGCCTGGAAAGGCAAAATCGGCACCTAACAGGGTAACGTCCCGACAGCCCATCCTCACGGCGAGATCGACGGCGGGATGAATCACGCTTCCTCCCGAATAGAGCTGAGCCTTTGGCTGCGACTTACACAGCGCCTGATAAAGGGGACTGCTGGAATAAGCGGCCAGCCGTTTTCCGCGCCAGGCCATCAACGTTCGGGTGGGGACCAGAGGGAAATACACCAATCCGCAGTCTGCGGGCGGAAGTTTCTCTTCATCAATCAGGTGGTCGATGGAGACAACCCAGTCCGGTTGGATGCCATGAGCAAACAGCGCGCGGCAGGCGGTGTCGACCGCAATCAGCAACGGTCGTTCCGCCAGGCATTGCAGCGCCTGTAATCGGGGCAGATGCGACTTCAGCGTGGGGCCCGCCCCGATAACGAACGCCTCGCGACCGGGGGCGCTGTCGAAGAGCGAGGCCACATCACCGTCTTGTTTTAGCAGGTGACGATTGTCGGCAAGCCGCTGTCGCAGTGCCGGGAGGTGTTGCGCGTAACGGCGATTGGTATGAGGAAGTGATATTTCCCTGATGAGGCGGTCACGTATCCCATTTGCCGCCTCTTCCGCCAGGCGCATCTCGGCAGGCAAGGCAAAGAAGGGCAGACGGATCTCTTTTTCGTCGCCGGCCAGTGCCAGGCTGAGTCTCGGGTCCTCTAGCCAGTCCTGGTGATCCAACAGCGTCAGGGTCAGCAGGAACAGGGCGCGGTTCATGATGAAGACATTGAGGTGTTTCAGGGTGGGACGTTGCAGCAAGATGCGCGGCAGGCAGCCAAGCCCAATGCCGTAGACGTTGAGGTCCGGCTCTACTGGCAGGCTATTCGCCTGCTGCTGCGCCTCATTTTCCCGGTTGTGGCGACTGGTGAGTTGGATCCCGTCGACCAGCAGGGTTCCGCAATGCCCTTCCATGATGCTTGCCGATGACAGTGGCTGCGTCTGGCTTAGCAGGGTTGCCAGCGCCGGCCAGCGGCGGGCGATGATGGCGAGATGTTGGGTCAGGCGTGCGTCAGACATCGTTTATTGCTCTCTTTAAAACCATGTTCCCCGAAAGGACTCCACCCGATGGCGAGTGGGCGTTGAGATAAGCAATAAACATGCCGTTTTAATTCTGAGGATTCTCCATCGGTGTCTCATTGAGGATCAGCAATTGGCCGGGGCCAGAGACCGAAGCGGAAATAACCTTTCCGCTTTTTTCATTTTTGATGCTGATGGTTTCCCCTTTCTGTCCGTCCTGTAGGGCCGTCCCCTGCATGGAAATAGCCATCTCACCTTCTGCCAGCGTCAGACGCACCTTGTCGCCTTTACGTACCAACAGAGCCGCTTCAAGCATTCGGTTTCGCACGGGCTGTCCTGCTCGTAGCGAGCGTTGGGGACGACGCCCAATGGCCTGCTCCGGGGAGATGAGCACATCGTCCATCTGGGGCGTGAGCAGGATCTGGGTAACGGCCAGGTCGCTTGCCTGTAGGTAGTGCTCTTGTGCAACTGCCACCCGCGCCACGACGACAGGCATCAGAACAGAGATTTGGCTGCGGGTCGTAATCATCCAGCCTGGGGAGTCAGGGCAGCGTAAACGCAGGGAGAGTCGGCCCACGGGGAACTTAACCGATGAGTCTTCTACCTGGTATGGCTGACGACAGGGAGGAAGTTTACTGACCGCCTCAGGGATGATGACCTCGATTTGCCAATGGTAATCATGCCAGTTAACGCGCTGCGCATGCTGGGCAAAGCGTTGTTGCCAGTGATCGTGAACAAATTGCTTCAGGGTATTGGGATCGACGCCGGGTGTTGGCGCGGTGCGCCGGGTGGTCGACTCCACAGGCGCGGGTTGTGTTGGCAATGCCGTTGACGCAAGGCTCTTCCCACAGATCAGTAATAACGCAACGGCGAGAAACAGCCACATCACCTGCGTGGGTAATTGCGCGCCCCGACGGCAGATACGGCAAAAATTAAATGTTGGCCCGAAAATTGCTTTGTGCGTATGTCGTTTCATCTCTACTGAACTGTAAGGAGGAGGATGGATGGGAATTAGCTTCGAAAAAGCGCTTGGCATTCATCCAGAGGCGCTCAATTTTCGCGTCGAGCGTAGCAGGGTCCTGGCCAGTAATCTAGCCAATGCTGATACCCCCAACTATGCGGCACGGGATCTGGAGTTTCGACTCGCCGTCCCCGAGGGACAGGGTTCCTCCCCGGATGACATCGTCGCCCCCATTCCGGCCATGAGCATGACGCAGACCGAAATGAACCTGAAATATCGCCAGCCTTATCAGGTGAGCCGCGATGGCAATACGGTAGAAGCGGGTATCGAACAGGCGAGGGTTGCCGAGAATTCGATGGATTTCCAGACCAGTCTGGAGTTCCTCAACAACAAGTTTAACGGACTCGCGACGGCCATCGACGGCAAATAATCATTCAACATTAGCTAGATAAGACGAGACAGAAACACGCTATGTCCTTCGGAAAAATTTACGATATTGCGGGTACGGCCATCAACGCGAACAGCCTGAGGCTCAATACCATTTCGAGCAACCTGGCCAATGCCGACGCAGTCAGCGGCAGCGAAGCCGGGGCCTATCGCTCCCTGAAGCCCGTATTTAGCACGATTTACAATGATCCCACGCTGCATGTCACCGAGCGTGCCGCCTCAGCTGGCGTCGGGGTGATGGGGATAGTTCAGGCCGATCAGCCCGTCCAGAAGCGTCACGAGCCGGATAATCCGCTGGCAGACGCAGAGGGCTATGTCTACTACTCCAACGTCAATGTGGTGGAGGAGATGGCTGACATGCTTGCCGCCTCACGTAACTACGAAGCCAACGTCGAGATGCTGAACCAGGCTAAGAGCATGCAACAAAGCTTGCTGCGTCTGGGAGATAGGGTCTGATGAACCTGGCCGCATTCAACCCGGTCAACACCTATCCGGGTAATCGCTTGCCGGGCGCCCAGAACATGCTGTCACAGGTCAACGGCATGGTCGCCCCCATGAGTGCGCCGGGCACCCAGGCCGCAACGCCTCCGCCGACGGCGGCTGTCACTGAATCCACGACGGAGACCCCGTCTGAGCCTGAAGATGACACCAGTTCTGAGGAGACGACTCCACCACCTCAGGTGGCCAACGTCTTCGTCGACCTGATGCTGGCGCAGTTGACCTATCAGGACCCGACTAACCCTGTCGACAGTACCGAGTTTGTCACCCAGATGGCGATGTTCGCCCAGGTCACCAGCATGGAGTACATGCGTATGACGATGAACGCGCTCTATGCGGTGGCGGAAAACAACCTGGTGGTCTCGACTGAGCAGTTGATCGGCAACACCGTCACAGCGCCGGATGACACCGTGACCCTGGGGCCCGATACCCTACTGGAAGGGGAACTGATACTGGATAAGGACTACGACAACGTGAGCATCCGGATTTATGACGAGTTTGACGCGGAAGTAGGCACTGTCACGCTGGGACCACAGACGGCGGGCGAAAAACAGTTTGTGCTGGATGGCAACGTGCTGGGTCTGCCCGAAGGCGAATATCGTATTGAGGCCGAGACGGTGATCGGCGACGAAATTAGCACTACACCGACCTACTTTAGCGGCGTTGTGAACTCCGTGACCCTCAAAGGGCAGGAAGGGTTGATGCTGGATGTTGAAGGTGTCGGCATGGTGCCGTTGTTTGATATTTCGAAGATTAGCGCTCCTCCCACGCAAGGTGGAGACGAAACGACAGAGGGTAAAAGACTATGAGTTATGCAATCTCGGTAAGCGGTCTGAATGCCGCCAGCCAGAGCCTGAATACCATCAGCATGGATATCGCCAACGCCGCAACCGTGGGCTATATGGAATCCACCACCACCTTCTCGGCGCTGTATGCGGGGGGCCAGGCGGCGGGGGTATCGTCGGGCTATACCACCCAGAACTTTTCTGCACTGGGCACCACCACCTTCACCGGGCGCGACCTCGATATGGCCATTACCGGGGATGGCTTCTTCATCACCCAGGGGAGCGACGGCCAGGTCTATTACACCCGCGCGGGTAACTTCCATCAGGATGAAGACGGCTACATTGTTGACAGCAACGGCAATCGGGTACAGGGCTACCCGGTCGATGCAAACGGCAATGTCATGACCGGTCAGTTGGGCGATCTGCAACTGGATAACGGCTCAATGCCTCCCCAGTCAACCACCGATGTGGATCTGGGTATGAACCTGGATCAGAACGCAGAGCCGATCGACCGTGCGGCCACTACCTTTGACCCCTCCGATCCCAACAGTTATCACAGCACCAACTCGACGGTGGTCTATGACTCAATGGGCAACCAGCATACCGTCTCTCAGTACTACACCAAGACGGCAGACGGCACCTGGGAAGTGCAGGTCTATGTCGATGGTCAGGATGCGAATAGCTATTGCACGCCTGCCGGGCCACAAACCCTGCAGTTTGACGCCAACGGCAACCTGGTTTCCGGCGGCAATTTTACCCTGAGTATTCCAGCGGGCGATCCTCTGCTTGAGGGCGCCAATACGCTGACCATCGATATCGACATGAGCGAAACCACCCAGTATGCGGGGGCGTACAGTAACCAGTTGAACTCCTCCAACGGTTACCCGTCAGGCGAGCAAACCGGTGTCACGGTGGATGAGTACGGCAATATTTATGCGACCTACTCCAACGGCGAAACGATGCTGCAGGGGCAAATCGTGCTGGCGACGTTCCCGAACCCGGAAGCGCTCACCGTGGCAGACAACACCAGTTGGACGCAATCTTCGACCTCCGGTATGCCGTTGTACGGTACGCCAGGCACCGGCGTATACGGTGGTATTGAATCCCAGTCGTTGCAGAACTCCACGACCAACGTCACGGGCGAATTGGTTTACATGATGGAAGTGCAACGTAACTATCAAGCCAACACCAAGGCCATTGCGGTGCAGAGCCAGCTTGATCAAGTGCTGATGCAGGCTATCTGATGGACAAGCTGATCTACACCGCCATGAGCGGGGCGAATCGCAGCATGCTCTCTCAGCAGGTGCACGCCAATAACCTTGCCAACGTCAATACCACGGGGTTTCGCGCCGATTATGAGCGAGCCCACAGCTATGCCGTTGGCGGCGACGGCTTTTCCACGCGGCATATCGCGGTCCCGATGGGCGTGGGAAGCAAGTTTTCGCCAGGGGTGCTGGAGCACACGGGTAATGAGCTGGATGTCGGCATCCGTGGCGAGGGGCTGCTGGCCGTACAGGTCAATGGTCAGGAGCGTTACACCCGGGCTGGCAGCATGCATATCAATGAGCAGGGCACCCTGATGCTGGGACAATTCCCGGTACTCGACATGGATGGCCAGCAGATTGAGATCCCCGATTACCGGTCGATCAGCATCACTGACCAGGGACGGGTCAGCGTCGTTCCCGATTCCGGCGGCGAGGTATTGCTGGAAGTGGCAACGCTCAAAAGAGTGAAGCCAGAGGTGACGGAGCTGGTCAAAGATGCGGACGGGCTCTTCCGTCCCCGGACGGCAGCAGCCTCCCTTCCTGCGGATGATACGGTGGCGGTCGCGAGCGGTTTTCTGGAAGCCAGCAACGTCAATCCGGTCGAAGAGATGGTCGCCATCCTTACCACCAGTCGGCAGTTTGAACTTCAGGTCAAGATGATGAAAACCGCCGAAGAGCTAAGCCAGGCGTCGACGCGTCTCATCAGACCCGCCTGATAACTAATTAAGTGAGAAAGTAATGCAAGGTACCCTTTTTGTCAGTCAGACAGGTCTGACGGCCCAGGACGCCAAGATGACGGCCATTTCCAACAACCTGGCCAACGTGAACACCATCGCCTTTAAGAAGGATCGGATGGTATTCAACGACCTCTTCTATCAGAAGCAGTTCCAGGCGGGCGCGCAGATGGACTCGCAGAACCAGCGTCCGAACGGCTTGCAGATTGGTACTGGTGTCCAGGTCGTTGGCACCCAGAAGATGTTTGTGCAGGGGACAGCCCTCACAACAGGGGCGGAAACCGATGCCTCCATTATCGGCAAGGGCTTCTTTCAGATAGAGATGCCGGACGGCACCACGGCTTACTCGCGTGATGGTCAGTTCCATATCAACAGCGATGGCATGTTGGTGAATGCCTCTGGTTTGCCGCTGATCCCGCAGATAACGATCCCGGAAAATGCCACCGGTATCAGCATTGGCACCGACGGAACCGTTTCGGCGGTGGTCGCGGGTTCTGCTGAGCCGGAAGAGTTAGGGAACATCCAACTGGCCAGTTTCGTCAACCCAGGCGGCCTGGAGCCTATTGGTGGCAACCTCTTCATCGAGACGCAGGGCTCGGGCGCGCCCAACGAAGGTGTTCCGGGCGAAGATTATTTTGGGATTATCAAGCAGGGGACGCTGGAAGGCGCCAACGTTAACGTGGCGCAGGAAATGGTCGACATGATCGCCACTCAGCGAGCCTATGAGATGAATGCCAAGGTGATGACAGCGGCCGACGAGATGCTGCAAACCCTCAACCGGATGCTGTAAGGAATAACATGAGTAATAGGCCAAAATGGTGCGCCATAGCGGTAACGGTGCTGTTGATGCAGGGCTGTACATTGCCCTCGCTTGACAAAAAAAAACAGGTGGAAGAGGAGAATTACGCGCCTCCTCAACTGACGCCCCAGCCAGTCACGTATGCGAGCCAGGGCACCCTGTACAACCGTAGCTATGTTATGACGCTGTTTCAGGACAGACGTGCCTACCGGGTCGGCGATATGCTGACCGTCACCCTGGATGAAAAAACATCGTCCAGCAAGCAGGCCGACACCAGTTATGGCAAAAACAGCGATGTCTCCGTAGGGGCCGATGCGAGCAGCAGCTCGTTTAGCCCGAAGAACTTCAAGGGCAGTCTTAACGCGAATCGCGACTTCGATGGTAGCGCGCAGAGTTCCCAGAAAAACTCATTACAGGGCGCTATCACCGTGGTCGTTGCCAGCGTATTACCTAACGGTAATTTGCATGTACGGGGCGAGAAGTGGCTCAAGCTTAATCAGGGAGACGAGTATATCCGTCTGAGTGGCCTGGTGCGCGTTGAAGACATTGACGGTTTAAACCGTGTCTCCTCCCAGCGTCTGGCGGATGCCCGTATCAGCTATTCCGGTGAGGGCACCATGTCCGACAGCAACAATCCGGGTTGGCTGACCAAGTTTTTCTATAGTCCTTTGAGTCCATTCTGAACATGAGACAGAGCATACGCATAGTGCTGTTATGTTGGCTGACCCTGTTGCCCACGTTCGCACAGACCAAATCCACGCCGTTGCTTAATCTGGTTGAAATCGGCGGCGAGCGGAAAAACCAACTGGTGGGTTACGGACTGGTCGTTGGTCTGGACGGATCAGGGGATCGCAACCAGGTGACCTTCACGGCGCAATCCATGAGCAACATGCTGCGCCAGTTTGGGATCCAGGAAGAGGATCAAGCCAAAACCAAAAACGTCGCGGCAGTGTCGATCCATGCTGAGATCAGCAATGTCACCTCTCCAGGCCAGCTCATCGACATCACCGTCTCCTCGGTGGGGGATGCCAAAAGCCTGCGGGGAGGCACGCTGCTGCTGACGCCACTCTACGGCGTGGACGGTGAAGTCTACGCCTTCGCGCAGGGCAACCTGGTCGTCGGGGGCGCTTCTGCTGAAGGCAGCGATGGCTCCAGCGTCACGGTGAATGTGCCGACCGTCGGCAGGGTTCCAGGCGGTGCGGTGGTGGAGAAAGCGGTGCCTGCCAGCCCCACCGGGAATGCTTATGTCAGCCTGAACCTTAAAACCCCCAGCTTCAATCTGGCTCGCAATATCGAAGGGGCGATTACTGCCCGCTTTGGTGGCGGGATCGCCTCGGCCTACAACGCCGGTTCGGTGCGGGTCAAGGCGCCGAGTGACCCCAGTGCCCGGGTGAATTTCCTGGCGATGCTGGAAGAAATTCAGGTTAAGGAAGGGCGCCAACGCCCTCGTATTGTCCTGAACAGTCGGACAGGTACCGTGGTGATGAGCGATACCGTTTATGTGAAAAAGGCGGCGGTCACGCATGGCAACCTGACGGTGGCGATAAGCGAAGATACCCGGGTCAGTCAACCGAATGCGCTGGCAGGGGGAACGACGGAGAGGGTGCGCCGTTCTACGGTAAACATGACCGAAGGACAGTCACGGATAACCGTGATGCCGGAGGGAACGTCGCTGGATAAGATTGTTAAATCGTTGAATGAACTGGGTGCCACCGCCAGCGATCTGATGTCCATACTGCAAGCGCTGGATAAAGCGGGCGCGTTAGATGCTGACCTCATCGTCATATAACAAGGTGAACAAAATGAAGTCTATCGAGCAATCCGAGAGAGCCTACTACGACCTGCAATCCCTCAACAAGATCAAGCAGGAGAATCCGCAGGAGGCTCTGGAGCAGGCGGCTTCCTTGTTTGAGACGCATTTTCTCAAGACGGTACTCAAGCATATGCGCGACGCAACCGATGCGCTGGCGGCAGAAGAGTCGCCGTTTTCAAGCGATACCCAGCGTTTTTATCGTGAACTGGGGGATGAACAACTCGCTCAGCAACTGGGTGCCCAGGGGCAGTTTGGTCTGGCCGAGATGCTCGTCAGACAGTTCAGCCAGACTCAGCAACAGAACTCTCTGACGACGGCATTTAAGTCGGCAGAGAATAATGTCGCCCTTAAAGGGAAAGAGGACGCAGCTGGCAGGGCAGTAGAAGAAGGTTTGAATGACTATGCCAGCGTGTCTCTCATGGATGCCAGCCAGGACCATCCCTTTATCAACCGAGTGGACAGCGAGAGTAAAACATCATGAGCAACATGACGCAGATCGGAATGTCCGGCTTGCAGGCATCTCAGGCCTGGCTGAACGTCACCGCCAGTAACATCGCCAATGCCAGTACGCCGGGTTACAGCCGACATACCCTGGCGCTGACCTCCAATGCAGACGGTACGGTGAGTATCGATGGCGTACAGCGGATCTCCGATCAGTATCTGGTGGCGCAGGCCTGGGATGCCGGTACTGAAGTGGGCTACAGCGGCGCGTATGCGAGCTATATGTTGGCGCTGGAAAACACGTTTGCGACCGACGGCGGAAACCTGGGCATGGGATTAGACGGCTATTTCGCCGCGCTCAGCGCCTGTATGGCGGACCCCGGCAACACGGCGCTGCGCGAAGATGTGCTTAATGCTTCCCGTGAGCTGTGCAACCAGATGCATAACATCAATGGCAACCTGGAAAATCAGCTCGAACAGGTCAACAAATCGATGCAGGCGATGGTGAGTGAAGTGAACTCGCTCACCCAACAAATTGCCGATTTAAACATGCAGATCCAGGAAGGAATGGCATCGGGACAGGATGTTAGTGCTTTGCAGGATAAGCGCGATGTTGCGGTGCTGCAGCTCTCTGAAATGCTCGATGTCAGCGTGATTGACTGTGGTGACGGCACTATCCAGGTCACGTTGCCCCAGGGACAACCGCTGGTCAGTCAGGGTGAGGCCGCGACGCTCGGTTTTACCTCCGGCACCCAGCCCTCCGATGGCAAGCTGGAGCTGCATTTTGGTGAAGATGTCTATTATCTCAACCCGGATATCGGCGGCGCTCTGGGCGCGACCTACGAGTACTATCAGGAAGAGCTGATTCCCGCACAGGCTTATGTCGACGAGTTTGCTCAGGAATTCGCGGACGCGATGAATAGCTGGCAAGTGGTTGGCTATGATCTCAACGGCAATCCGGGTAAACCGATGTTCACCTATGATCCGGCCGATCCGGCGGGAACCATCGCTCTGGCCGAAGGATTTACCAATGCGGATCTGGCTTTTGCGTCCTCGCCGACCAGCGGCGCCGGTGACAACAGCAACCTGCAAAACATGCTGAACGTACAGAATCAGGCCTTTGTGTTTGACTCACTGGGGGGCGGCTCTTACACCTTCAACGACAGCTATAATGCGGTCTACAGTCATATCGCAAGCGCGGCGTCCAGTGCTCGTGAAGCCTACGAGATGGCGCTGACCACCATGGAACAGGCCTATTACTCCTGGTCATCGGTCAGCGGGGTCAATATGGATGAGGAGGCGATGAACCTGATGACGTATCAGCAGAACTATGTCGCCAATGCGCAGGTGATTGCCACCAGCGATGAGTTGTTTACCACTGTTCTGAACATGTTCTAATGACGGTCTCTCCGGCCTGACGGCGGGAGAGGCGTTCGACTATCTTGCGAGAAACTCCTATGCGTGTCAGTACCAACATGATGAACACGACCATGTACAGTGCGATGGTCAAATCAAATGTCAGTTACTACGAGACAGCGGCGAAGATGGCCACCGGCAACCGTTTGTTGCGCCCTTCTGATGATCCCCTGGCGGCCCGCGCCATTCAGGATCTGCGCCACAGTGAAAACCAGATCAACACCTATATGGACAACCTCAACAATCTGGAGTCCATTTTCATGTCGGCCGACAGTTACCTGACGCAGATGAACTCAATCTGTGATCGGGTCACGGAGATAGCGATCAATATTGGTTCTGGTACGGCCTCGCCGGAAGAACTGGAGGCGTATGCGGCCGAACTGGAAGAGCTTAACGAGGCGCTGGCGATGCAGTTCAATGGCACCTCGCCGACCGGTTTCTATATGTTTGGCGGCAATGTCACCGACGAGCCCCCGCTGGTGGAAGAGACCGATCCGGCGACCGGAGAAACCACCTGGGTTTACAAGGGCGATAACGGCACACGTCCGGTGCCGGTGGGGGAGGGGACCAGTATCGACGCGGCCTTCAGCCCGTTTGATCAGCTTTTCGGCAGTGGCAATGACATCTTCAACACCATTGACGATACGGTAGAGATACTGCGCGATCCTAACGCGACTCCGGAACAAATTGCGCAGGCGTCAGATGATCTGCTGACCGCCGTCGGCGATTTCCAGGATGCGATTAACATGCAGCTTGCCGAGTTGGGGGGACGCATGAACATGGTTGACGACATGCAGCTTTCTCACACCGATGTTTTGATGTTTAACCAACAGCTACAGGGGCAGTTTGGTGACCTCGACTACGCCCAGGCGGCGATGGAACTCACCGAATCGGCGGTCGCGCTACAAGCGGTACAGAAAACCTATCTGGACATGTCTCAGATGAATTTATTCCAGATGATGTAATGCATGAAGGTTGCTAATACTTCCCCACGTACCGGCCCGCTTGACGGGCTTCAGAGGCGTCGTTTTACGACGCCTCTGGGTTCTCCTGTTACACAATCACGAAAAGGCCCGGAACTGGAGCAACTGCCCGCTCCGCTATTACGCCCCCTTCCGGGACGCTATGATTTACACCGTTTTTGGGCACAGGTGGGTTCTCTGCAACAGCAGGCGACGGCGGTGCAGATCACCTTGCGCGCGCTGTTGTTGGTCAGACAGGGGCTGCGCGACATGTTACAGCTCTTCTCTGCCATCAAAGAGGCCGGCACCTTCAAGGGCTGGACGAACCAGCTACAAGAGCAGAAGCGGTTAGTGGCCCGCATCCCGTTCCAGACGCACTATCGTGGCCTGCGCCTGTTGACGCAGGGGATTCGCCCGGCATTGCTCGGTTATCAGGATATCCGGGAGTTCTCCATTCCTGGCCTGAACCTGCTGACGCCCGCAGGGCGCGATGAGCACCTTGAGCTGATATTGCTGGGGGGACGTCCGGTGCGCGCCGGCCTGAGTATTAAAGGAGATTCGCAGCTGGATGTGCGTATTCGCCAGATTGGTCGCGCCTTTGCACGACTGGGTATCCGCTCGCGCCCCGGTGAAGAGAGCGGGCTGGTGTTTAGTGTGCCTATTGAGCAATGGAAGGCGGTCAACGGGCAGCTGTACGTCCGGGGGGGAGGGGTTCGTATTCCGACCGGGGAGCCGATTAAATTGCAGCTGGAACCCGATATCTCCTGGCGAGAAATTGGCCTCTGGAAGTTAGGTAATGAAGAGGATCTTGTGCTGGCTGAGGGGCGAATCGTTCGCCTGGGCCGCGAGATTGAGTCGCACTTCTTCCTGTTGCAGCAAATGCAGAGTCAATGGATGGGGCAATTGCAGGCGCAACCCAACGACCTGGGAACGGCAGAACTTGATTCACTGATGACCGAGGTGATGTCCTGTTTTGCGAAGGAGTCGTCTCATCCGCTGGTGCTGTTTACGACCCAGGCCAATGTTCAGCGGGGAACCGTACAAAACATCCTCGCCGTCGGGGAGCGCTGGCGAGAAGAACCGTGATAGGGGGCGGAAATAAAAAGCCGTGAGGCATTACCCTGTAAAGACAACATGCTGGTTTTGCGAATAATTTCGTCTTGAATCAGCAAAATGGATATACCTGAAAGTCAAGGCGTTGAAGCGCCACCCTGAGTCCGGCTCGAAAATCGATGAGACGTTGACGGCTGACCGGGGCCGCCCGCAGGGACGCGGGCGGAGGGGACGGCCAGACGGGATGCAGGCTCGACCCCGACGCGAAAGGCGGACGGCATAAGACGAATGTATCGCGAACGCCGGGAGCCAGGGCTGCAAGGGAAGCGGCGGCGAGCCTCCCTTGCACGTTCACAGGTAAAGTGGCTTCAGAGAAGCAGCGGACATAAGGTGAACGTCAACCTTCGCCAGAGTGAAAGGTTCTCCCTCATTCCTTTACTGACACGTATTCGCCGTTATCGCGTCCCTTTCTTCCAGAGATGACGCTTTAAGCCCGTAGAATCACGTCTTCATTATCCCGGGTGTATATAAACCGCTTTTCACCACTCAACCTGCCGGTGTGGCGGCGGGAGAGGCGGGAGACGGAGCTCCTGAGGGAACCTGGGCAGCGCTGTTTTTGAACATCTTCTTCAGCTCTTTTTCCCCTTTTTCGGTCAGGATCAGTATCTCAATTCGACGGTTGACCGGATCTAACGGATCCTTACCCTCGATGGGCATCGTGTCGGCATAACCCGCCAGTTGGATCACTTGTTCCTGCTTCATGCCATTTTGTGACAGCACGTGACGCGCCGTGATGGCACGCTCTGTAGAGAGCTCCCAGTTGGAATAAAACGCATTGTTGAGCGGCGTCGCATCGGAGTGACCACTGATCATCACCCGATTGTGGATCTTCGCGAAGGCGGGGCCAAGTGAGCGCAATATCTTCACAAAATAGCTGCTCAGTTCCCGGCTACCGCTGGCAAACAGCGGCTTTTTGGCCTGATCCTGAAAACGGACTCTTACCCCTTGCTCAACCACTTCGATGACGACGCTGTCGCTGACTTTCATCGCCTGGATAGTGCTGGAGAGATCGGCTGCCAGTTGACCGAGCTGTGCCTGCGATTCGTACCAGGACGCTTGTCTGGCGAGGGCCTCTTTGATTTCGTCCTCGTTTGCATTCTCAGGCGTCTCTTTCTGATCTTCTGTTGAGGGTAATGAAGCGGTCACGGTCTCCTCCAGCACCGAGTTACCGCCAGCCCCCTCCAGCAACGAGGAGGAACCGTCCAGTTCCACTATCTTGTTGCTGGCCACGGCTTCCGCCATCTGCTTGCGCTGCTTTTCCGTCGTCGCCCCCATGATCCAGAGGACCAGGAAGAGCGCCATCATGGAGATGGCGAAGTCAGCAAAGGCGACCTTCCAGGCTCCGGTATGTTGACCACTGCTCACCTTGGTCACCCGTTTGATGATGACCGATCCTTTGCGTCTCTTATCAGAATCGCTTTTCTCGTTCATCGCGCCCTGGCCTCTTCAATCCAGCTTTCCATGACGGAGAAGGTGGGTTTGTATTTTTCCGGGATCATACGGCGACCGGCGTCAATCGACATCAACGGAGATTTACCGGCAGCGAAGTTGATAAGCACTTCACGGCAGGCGTAGAGCAGCGTCATATCGCGCTCCACCGTCGCTTTCATGGCTTCGGACAACGGACTGAGCACGCCGTAACACATAAAGATACCGAAGAAGGTGCCGATCAGCGCGCCGGCCACTTTGAGACCGACAATGACAATACCGGCATCGATATTACCCATCGTGATCACAATCCCCAGTACCGCCGCCAGAATACCAAAGCCCGGCATGGCTTCGGCAATCGTACCAATTGCCTGGGAGGCGGAGAGCCGTTTTTCGGCGATAGCGCCAATCTCTTTGTCGAGGATCGCTTCCAGTTCGTATCCTTCGATTTTGCCCATTGAGAGCAAGCGCAGGTTGTCAGTGAGAAAAGTCACCAACTGGATCTCATCCAGAATCAGCGGATATTTAGCGAAGAGCGTACTTTCCTGCGGGTTTTCAATGTGTTCGTCCAGGTACTTGAGCCCCCGGCGCTTGGTGTTTTCCAGCACTTCCATGGTCAGCAGGATAAACTGTTGGTACAGGTCGCCATCATCATGTTTTACGAAGGCCCGCTTGCATTGCGTGCAGATGTTTTTCAACACTTCCTTGTCGTTGGCCAGCAGCATGGCGCCTAACGCCGCGCCCAGAATGATAATGTATTCGGCGGGCTGCCAGAGCATGCGGATCGCGCCACCCGCAAAGATATAACCACCGATGACGGCGAGCAGCACCACGAGGATGCCTACAAATTTTAACATCAGGACGACTCCATTTCATTTTGTAATACCGCCTGCAGACGCGAGATGGCCTGCTTATGCAACTGGCACACCCGGGCCTCGGTTCTCTGCATGACGACGGCAATTTCTTTCATATTCAGCTCATGCTGGTAGTAGAGGCTCAGCACCAGACGATCGGGTTCAGGTAATTGCGCGAGGGCCTGTGCCAGCCAACGTTGTTTTTCCAGAGGTTCTGTGGTGTCGCCACCGGCGGGATGACAATGCTCACCCTGCTCAAGCAGCGTCTCCAGGCTCTGTAAGGCATTCGCGTGGGACTCCTGTTCCAGCGTTCGCAATTCGTCAAGGGTGATCCCCATTTCTGCGGCCAGTTCATCGGGTTTGGGAGGGCGGCCGAGATGTTGAGTCAACAGGCGGGTCGCATCGTTGAGGCGATGAGCCTCCTGGCGGGCGCCGCGCGAACGCCAGTCGAGTCTTCTTAGCTCATCGAGGATGGAGCCTCTGATCTTCTGTTTGCAATAGCTGATAAATCCGGCATCCAGTTGTCCTGGATAGCGGCGCAGCGCATCCAGCAATGCCATCAACCCGAGCTGGATCATGTCTTCTCGTCCCATAATGGGACCCGCATGACTGTGTAACTGGTTGACGAGTTTGTGGACGAGAGGGAGATACTGCCGAAGCAGATCGCTTTCAATATGTTTGCGCTCCTGAAACTGTTCAAAGAGCGCGGCATCGTGGCTGGCAAACATCGACATCACGGCCACCTGTTATTGCAAGACCATCTTACTGAGTTTCACATCCACCAGTTCGAGGTTGATCTTGTACCTGGCAAGCGCCACCACGAACGCACTCTGAAGATCCTTTTGCAACGTGTTGAAATTTTTCATTTCTCTGAGCTGGCCGAATGTCTTATCGGAGAACGTCTCAACAATGATATTGCGCAGCAGAGGATCCAGTTTTTTTAGGGTCGCGACGGTTTTGGGATCGAAGCTGGTCAGTACGACATCAAGCTGAGCGTGATGCAGCCGGGTTTCGCCCGTCTCAGGCAGGGTCAACAGTACCTTTTCGATGGTGTAGATCTGCAGTTCAGGTTGCTCTTCGCTCTGGCTGGACTCAGACGCCTCCCCCCACTTCTGTATCCCTTCCATCCCACCGAGAAAGACATAACCACCAACGCCAGCCAGTAACACCAGAAGAAGGCCGATAATAATATTTTTTGTCATGGATAACTGTCTCGTTATAAAAGGAAAAGAGGATAATCAGACATAGGTGTCCAGATGATAGTCAGAGGTCGTCGCGAGTGAGCGCGCCTTTGGCTCATCGTGCCCTTCTACGGCAGCGGCAATCTGTTGATCATCGTGGCTGTTCTTATGGTCGCCGGTTTGCTCGCCGTGCTGGCCGATGTCGACATCGACCTGGCTCCAGGACTGTCCTGACAGCAGATCCTGACGCAGCCTGTCACTTAATTGCAGCAGTTGATCCCTGACTGTCGGGTTGGTTGCCGATATCTGGATAAAGACTCTGTCATCTTCCGTTCGCACCTGAAGGTTGAGTTTGCCCAGATCGGGAGGATCGAGACGCAACGTCGCCTGCTTTACACCAAGATGGTTCTGTACCCGCAGGCGATCCACCAGCGGTGCCAGCATTTGCTCTGCCCACAGGGAAGGCTGCCTGTCCAGGGTCAGAGGAGAAAACTCATGTCCGCCCGATCCCGGAATGGGCCGATTCGGGACGCCGGTTGCGGCGGGGAGTTGAGGTTGCGTCTGGCGTAGTTGAACCTGGGCCGTTAACGCGCTCAGTTGTTCGCCATTTAAGGGGGCGGTACTTAACAGAGAGAGCAATTGCGAGTCTGTCCGGGGCTGGGTCAGGAGAGCTTGCGTCTGTAGCGGAGCCAGGGGGGCACCATTGGCGAGTTTGCCCGTCTGATGCGGCGCTTGCTGCTGGAGTTCGCCAACGGTCAGCACGGTGTTTTGCTGCATGCGTGCAGGGGACTGCGCCTGCATCCCCCGCAACTGCGCAATCAGGGCTTCGCCCTTTGGCCGTGTCGCCAGTGCATTCTGCAATGTGGAAAACACCTGCTGCACCTGCGCCATGATGGCGGGGTCCTGGGGTTGGCGTTGCCACAACTGGCTTGCCGTCTCCATCAGCCTGGCGGGTGCCTCTTTGTTCCCCTGATCGTGGGCGCGGAGCGCTTCCAGCATGTCATCCAGTCGGGCGAGCAGGTCCGGTTCATTCTCTGCGATTTTGCGCAGTTGTTCGATCTCCACCATCAGGGAGTCCACGGCAGGGGAACCCGTGTTGTTCTCAAAGCGGAAAGGGGCCCCTGGTCTTGCCTGGGACAAGGCAACGAAACTTCCGGGGGCAGGGGAAGCCTGACTTCCGTAGGGCAAACCTGGTGTGGGTTGAATCACTGCTTTTCTCCTCCGTACAACTGAACTTCGCGATAGGTGCGTTTGCCTTCCCGCAATTCACTGTCTCCACGCAGCCGTTCGCCCAGCCATGCCTGGCGGGCTTCCAGTTGGGCGATGATCTGCCGATGACGAGTCTGCCATTCGGTCATGGGCAATTGGTTTTTGAGCGCGGGTTGATTCCGAAGACGGCGTAACAGCTCGGCAAGCTGGCCATCCAACTGGATTAATGCCTTCCACTCACGCTTTGCCGCCCTCGCTTCCATGGCGGCGAGCAACTGCTCGCCATGTTGTCTGATACGATCTATCACGTGGTACCTTCCCAGCCTTCCTTGAGCGGAATAATCACCCGGCGTACCTCTTGCAGAGGCTCGGCCTGATTGCGCAGATTGACGGTCAGCAGGCGACGACTGCAGAAGTCGTAGAGCTGGTGCAGGGTTTCAGCCAGCTTCCCACCGTTTTGGATATCCAGGCTGGCATCCAGCACATGCAGGATCTCCAGGCACTTACTGATACTGTCGCCCTTGCGGTTGAGCTGCATGGTGGCGATATAGTTTTCGATATAATCCAGCTCATCGAGCAGGTGATCGAGCAGGATGACGACCAGCTGTTGTGGACTGGCGGCGGCGATTCGGGCCGCTCCGGCATTCTGCCGATAGGCGATTAGCGGGTTGTCATTGTCAAACATGGCGACTCCTGTCTGGTTATTGGAACATCGCCGAAGTGGCGTTCATGATGTTGATGTACTCGGTCATTTCAGTGAATTCTTTCAGGTATTGCTGGTAGACCTTATCCATACGGCGATCGAGCGCGTCCATATCCGACTGGATGCTGGCTTTTTCTTTGTCCAGACTTTGCTGGGCGTTGTAGATGGTGCCGCTGGTCGCCGTGTAGGTGTAAACGAGATCATCGATTTGCGTGGCGACGTCTTTGAACAGGGCGGCCACATCTTCGGGGTTTTCGGTGAGCGCGGTTTGCAGCTCTTCCGTATCCAGCGTCAGCTTGCCGGTGTAGGGATCGGAGGTAATGCCGTAGTTGGCCATCATCATGCCGTCCGGGCTGACGGTGTAGAACGTCTGCTTGATACTGTTCTGGATGCCGCGTGCCGAGCCGTTAGCATACAGCGCGCCTTCCGGGGTGTTCACATGGGTGGTGAACACGTCGATCATCGCGTTATAGCTGTCGACAAAGGCTTGTACATCAGCGGTGATCGCTTCGGTGTCCGGTATGACATCAATCGTCAGTTCGCCCGGTTGGGTGACGTTGATGGTGACACCGGGGATCATGTCGCTGATGGTATTGCTCTGGGACTCATACCGGATGCCGGTATTTTGACCGCCGTACCAGACAATGGCGTTTTGCGCCTGGCTCAGTGTTTTCTGGGTGACGGACGGGTCGGAAAAGCTGATGGTAAACCCGTTATCAACGCCGGTGTCATCGCTGGTCACTACCAGGTTGTAGTTGCCGGTATCATCCTTCAGTACCGAGGCCGATACGCCTAAATCATCGCCCTGGGCATTGATGGCATTAGAGAGCGACTCGACGGTGGGCGGGTTGAGCGTGCTGGTATCAATGACCAGAGATATTGGGTTGCCATCGGCATCGGTGCCGTCAATTGTCAGAGTACCGGCGGGCACATTGCCGCTGGTACCAAAGTTGAGCGACTCCTGCTGCGCCTTGGCGACCTGCTCAACATAGAGTTCATGGTGACCGGGGATAGCGCCCGCGCCCGTTGATACGGTCGCGCCGGAGTTTTCCGGTAATACCGACGCTTTGGTGGTATTGAAGCCGTCGTTGTCCGCATAGAGCGCTTTCGCTGCCGTCTGGACGCTGGTAATGGCGGTTTCAATTTCTCCCCAGGCGGCGATCTGAGCGTCCACATCGGCCATCTGGGCCTGATAGCGCTCATCGTAAGGCGCCCGCTCAAGGGCGGTGAAGTAGCTGGCCAGATAGGAGGGGTTGATCATCGTATGTATATGCCTCTCAGTGAGCGCTGAATATCGTAAAAGCAAAAATCGTGCCGATTTTCATAAAAGAAATGCCGCCGTAGCACATTCATGCCCATCACAAAAAAATGGACTGCCAGGGCAGTCCATTCAGTGAGACGGTAAGCCAGATAATTAGCCGATCAGGTTCAGGGCCAGGCCACTCATCGATTTGGCGTTTGCCATTACCATGGTGCCGGACTGCTGCAGCATCATCTGCTTGGACATGTTGGCCCCTTCTGCCGCGAAGTCGGCATCCATGATTCGCCCTTTCGCCACCTCCGTGTTCATCTCAACGTTCATCAGGTTGCTCTTGGTGTGCTCCAGGGAGTTGATGTACGCACCGGTGGAAGAACGGGCAGCAGAAATGGTGTCGGAGGTTGAGCTCAGGCCGCTCAGTACCGCCTGGGCGCTACCGCTGCCGGTCAGGGTCATGGCACTCAGGCTAGCGATTGAAGTACGCATAGAGCCAATTTCTGGGGCGACATTGACGCTGATGGAGTCTGCAGAACCGTTACGGCCAATCTGTACGTTAATAGAACCGGCGGCCAGCGTATCGAACAGGTTGTTGCCTGCGTACTGGGTGTCGGTCACGATACGGTTCGCTTCATCAGCCAGTTTCTGGAACTCGGAGTCCATCGCTTCGAGGTCTGCGCTGGAGTTCGTGCCGTTCGATGCCTGGGTAGCCAGTTCGGTCATACGGTCGGTGATGCTGGTCAGTTCCGCCATCGCCTGGTCAGCGGTCTGCAGCATGTCCTGGGTCTTTTCAATGTTACCGATACCGGCGTTCATACCGACCATATCGGTGTTCATGCGGTTGGCGATGGTCAGGCCCGCAGCATCATCCTTAGCGCTGTTGATACGATAACCGGTGCCCAGACGCTCCATGGAGGTGTTCAGGGATTCGGTGGACTTGGCCAGGGAATTCTGCGCTACCAGGGAGGCGTAGTTAGTTTGAATAGAAATAGCCATAACAATATTCCTTATAGAGTGCTAGCTGAAACGTAATACGACATTACGCATATCGAAGAAGGGTCCGGCTGACCGTGCTACCCGTCCATTTAGAGAAAAAACGACAGCCTGGCGGCGTAACTTAAATGGCGAACCATTTTTTTATTTGGGCAGGTCTATAACGACGAAAAAGAGGGGGGGATGGAGTCAGGCTGAACAGTTAAGCGTTGGCAAACCGAAAAGCCATGTGGCATTTACCCGGAACGGACAACATGCTGATTTTGCGAAGGGTTCCGTTCACTTCATGTGCTTCGCTTCTCTGGCATTTCATGTCCCGTGAACGGGTTAAGGGAGCTATCGCCGCTCCCTTGCAACCCTGGCTCCCGGCAGGAAAATTGCCGCTTCGCGGTTCCCCTCCGTTTATTCCTCCAGGCTACCGGGTCGGGCGCGAGGTAACGTCCCTGTAAAACGCGCCCTGAACCCGCA
>NZ_NRDO01000043.1 GCF_010231475.1 Citrobacter sp. NCU1
AAAGGAAAAACGCTGGTGGCGGCGACGAAAGGTGCTGCACAGCGGGTGCTGGAGGTCATGACGTGGACCCAGCAATGTGGCTGCGATGAACTGATACTGCCACCGGCAGGGGAGGCGCGATGAAGAGCTATCGGCTGGTGGTTCGCCAGCAGGGACGTGTCGTTGGCCATTTCGAAACCCACGGTATTGAGGCGCTGGAGGACATTTGCGTGGCGCGGGCGATGTTCGGCATTGCTGGGGGATATCAGTGCGAACTGCTGGTTGCTGATTCAGAGAAGCGGATACTGGAGAGCGGGCCGGAAGGGATGAAAATCCTGATGCGTGAAACGTGTTATCGCCCGGTGACCTCGCCATTATGATCGCGGCAGCGATGCCGAATGGCGGCGTAAACGCCTTATCCGGCCTACAGGTCCAATTCCGTGGTGACAAATCTCGTAGGTCGGATAAGCGTAGCGCCATCCGACAAGGTTTTGTTGGTAATAAGACAAAAAAATGGCGCCATCAGGCGCCATTCTTCACTGCGGCAAGAATTACTTCTTGATGCGGATAACCGGGGTTTCACCCACAGTTACGCTACCGGACAGTTTGATCAGTTCTTTGATTTCGTCCATGTTGGAGATAACCACCGGAGTCAGGGTAGACTTGGCTTTTTCTTCCAGCAGCGGCAAATCGAATTCAATAACCGGGTCGCCAACTTTAACGCGCTGGCCTTCTTCAGCGATACGCTTGAAACCTTCGCCTTTCAGTTCAACGGTGTCGATACCGAAGTGAACGAACAGCTCAATGCCGCTATCAGATTCGATAGAGAACGCGTGGTTGGTTTCAAAAATTTTGCCGATGGTACCGTCAACAGGCGCTACCATTTTGTTGCCGGTTGGTTTGATAGCGATACCATCACCAACGATTTTTTCAGCAAAAACAACATCCGGCACGTCTTCGATGTTGACGATCTCGCCAGAGAGCGGAGCAACAATCTCAATAGTTCCGGTGTCTTTCTTATCATCAGAAACCAGAGATTTCAATTTATCAAACAAACCCATGATCTTCTCCTAAGCAGTAAATTGGGCCGCATCTCGTGGATTAGCAGATTGTTTTTTCTTCAATGAACTTGTTAACCAGCGTCATTAACTCGTCCGTTGTCGGTTGAGCAAGAGCCTGCTCTGCTAACACCTTCGCATCTTCGAAGTTCGTGTTACGGATAATCTTCTTAATGCGCGGGATAGAAATGGCGCTCATAGAGAATTCGTCCAGACCCATCCCCAGCAACAGAAGTGTAGCACGTTCGTCGCCTGCAAGCTCACCACACATGCCAGTCCATTTGCCTTCGGCGTGAGAAGCATCGATAACCTGCTTAATCAGCGTCAGGACAGATGGCGACATTGGCTGGTAAAGGTGTGAAATCATATCATTACCACGGTCAACTGCCAGGGTATACTGCGTTAAATCATTGGTGCCGATACTAAAAAAGTCCACTTCTTTGGCTAAATGACGCGCAATCGTCGCGGCGGCTGGTGTTTCTACCATCACGCCAATCTCAATGCTCTCGTCAAATGCTTTACCTTCGTCACGCAGTTCCTGTTTGTAGATTTCGATCTCTTTGCGCAGTGCGCGAACTTCTTCAACAGAGATGATCATCGGGAACATAATGCGCAATTTACCGAAAGCCGACGCACGCAGAATGGCGCGAACCTGATCACGCAGGATCTCTTTACGATCCATCGCGATACGCACCGCACGCCAGCCGAGGAACGGGTTCTCTTCTTTCGGGAAGTTCATATACGGCAGCTCTTTGTCGCCGCCGATGTCCATGGTACGTACGATAACAGCCTGTGAGCCACACGCTTCAGCAACGGCTTTATACGCCGCAAACTGCTCTTCTTCCGTTGGCAGCGCGTCACGGTCCATGAACAGGAATTCGGTGCGGTACAGACCGACACCTTCAGCGCCGTTACGCTCGGCACCTTCAACATCACGTACAGTACCGATGTTAGCGCAAACCTCAACCTGATGACCGTCAAGCGTGATGGCCGGCAGATCTTTCAGTTTCGCCAGTTCGGCTTTCTCAGTCGCGACTTGCTCCTGAACTGCACGCAGCTGTTCGATTTCTTCGTTAGTAGGATTGACGTAAACCTGGTTGTTTACGGCATCCAGAATCAGATAGTCGTCATTTTTTACCTGAGCGGTAACGCTACCCGTACCTACGATGGCTGGCAGTTCCAGAGAACGCGCCATAATAGAGGTGTGCGAAGTACGGCCACCGGCATCAGTAATGAAACCCAGCACCTTGTTCAGGTTCAGCTGTGCGGTTTCTGACGGCGTCAGGTCGGCCGCAACCAGGATAACTTCGTCCTGAATTGCACTCAGATCGATAATTGCCAGACCAAGGATATTACGTAGCAGACGTTTACCGATGTCACGTACGTCAGCCGCACGTTCTTTCAGGTATTCATCATCCAGCTCTTCCAGGGCAGTGGCCTGACCTTCGATAATTTCATGCGCAGCTGCATCAGCCGTCATGTGTTTATCTTTAATCAGGGCTATGATTTCCTGCTCCAGCTCCTCATCTTCGAGCAGCATAATATGCCCTTCAAAGATGGCTTCTTTCTCTTCACCGAACGTTTCACCAGCTTTCGTTTTGATCGCTTCGAGTTGCGCAGATGCCTTGGCACGACCGCTCAGAAAACGTTCAACTTCCTGATCAACCTTGTCGGCAGAAATTTTTTTCCGGTCAATGACGATTTCGTCTTCTTTCAGCAGCAGTGCTTTGCCGAAAGCGATACCCGGGGATGCTAAAATGCCTGAAATCATAACCCTACCTTACTTGTGACTGATTTTTAAAAGAACCCGGAAAATTACTCGAGTTCCGCCATCAGTTTAACCAGATGTTCAACCGCTTTCTGCTCGTCTTCACCTTCCGCAGAAATGGTAACGACGGTTCCCTGAGTCAAGCCCAGAGTCTGCAGTTTGAACAGGCTTTTTGCGCTAGCGCTTTTGCCATTGGAGGTCACAGTGATATCGGAAGTGAAGCCTTTCGCTTCTTTAACAAACTGAGCAGCAGGGCGGGTGTGCAGACCGTTAGGAGCGGTAATGGTAACTTCTTGCTGGAACATTATATTTCCCCAACTTATAGGTTTAGTGTTGTGGAACTAAAGTCTAGCCTGGCGGCTCAACTTTAGCCTGTATTGTTAGCGCCGGCGTAAACGGGCACGACACAGTCGGTGTTCTACGCAATTCCGTTGCTGGCAACTTCTGGCCGCTGACGTTTCGCTCGTCATTAAACATTATGCCGCTAAAGGAAGACATGAACCAAATCATAAAATCGATTCAGCTAGCGGTTTTCGTGTAACGATTAATTTCGCGCTTCAAAATAATTAGTCTGGTTAAATACCAGACCCGGCAGGGTGAATCAATGCCAGGAGGAGTGAAACTTTGAAGCAGGCCACAAAAAAGCGCCTAAAAAGGCGCTTTTTTACGCGTTATTAACATGCTGGCATTACTGTTGCAGTTCCTTCTCAGTGAAGAGATCGGCAAACAATGCAGTGCTCAGATAACGCTCACCTGATGATGGTAATATAACCACAATATTCTTGCCGGTAAAGGTTTCATCTTGCTGGAGCTTAAGCGCTGCAGCAACGGCGGCACCCGAGGAGATACCTGCCAGAATACCTTCCTCTTCCATCAGACGACGTGCGGTGGAGATGGCCTCATCGTTGGTGATGCCAATAACTTTATCAATCAGTTTCAGATCCAGGTTACCGGGGATGAATCCCGCGCCGATACCCTGAATTTTATGTGGGCCGGGTTTCAGCTCAACGCCTGCCAGCGCCTGAGCAATAACCGGAGAGTCCGTCGGCTCAACGGCAACGGTAATAAGGTCCGTTTTGCCTTTCGTTCCCTTAATGTAGCGGCTTACGCCAGTGAGCGTACCGCCAGTACCGACGCCGGAGATAAACACATCGACCTGACCGTCGGTATCTTCCCAAATTTCCGGGCCGGTGGTTTTCTCGTGAATTTCAGGGTTTGCCGGGTTGCTGAACTGTTGGAGCAACAGGTATTTAACCGGATCGCTGGCGACGATTTCTTCAGCCTTCTGGATCGCGCCTTTCATGCCTTTTGCGCCTTCGGTCAGCACCAGGTTTGCGCCCAGCGCTTTGAGGAGCTTACGACGCTCAATGCTCATGGTTTCCGGCATGGTCAACGTCAGTTTGTAGCCACGCGCCGCCGCCACATACGCCAGAGCGATACCCGTGTTACCGCTGGTCGGCTCAACCAATTCAACGCCTGGTTTCAGTACGCCACGTTTTTCGGCATCCCAAATCATATTGGCACCAATACGGCATTTGACGCTAAAGCTCGGGTTACGTGATTCCACCTTCGCCAGAATGCGTCCGTTACCGATACGGTTCAGTCGAACCAGCGGCGTATGACCGATAGTCAGCGAGTTATCTTCAAAAATCTTACTCATGGCCTGTCCTTAACTGTATGAAATTGGGGTACAAGGGCTAGCATACCCGCTCAGCGAANNTATCTATATTCAGAAGGGAAATAATGGGGATCCGGATGGAATAAGGAGCGGCATAAGCCACTCCCTTTTTGCACAATTTTTTCACAAAGAGAAAAAAGATCAGTCACTTCCAGAGCGCGTGTTTATCACGATAGCAATCCACCCACATTGCCGTCGCGCCGCAGACGGCAACCGGCATAATGAACAGATTGAGCACGGGCAGCATCGTGAACAGACTGGTCAGCGCGCCGAACTGCATATTGGTGACTTTTTTCGTACGCAGGGCGTTCCTCATCTCTTTGAACGGTACTTTGTGGTTGTCGAAGGGATAGTCGCAGTATTGAATCGCCAACATCCACGCGCTGAACAAGAACCACAGTACTGGCGCGACGGTTTGCCCGATGCCGGGAATAAAATAGAGAATCAGCAGAGCGATCGCGCGCGGGAGATACCACGCCAGTTTTTGCCATTCACGTTTCATGATGCGCGGCACATCTTTCATAATGCCGAGTACGCCGGTGTCGGGAGGCGTCGCCCCGGTTAAACGCGCTTCAAGCTGTTCGGCCAACAAACCATTAAACGGCGCCGCTATCCAGTTGGCGAGCGTCGAGAAAAAATAGCCGAATACCAGCAACACGGAGAGAACGATAATTGGCCACAGCAGGTAACTTAACCACTGTAGCCAGTCNNAGCCAGTCTGGCACATGGCTCATCAGCGAAGGGATCCAACTGTCCAACTCGGTAAACAGCCACCAGAACGCGCTGCCCATCAACAGAATGTTGACCATCAAAGGTAAAATCACAAAGCGACGGATACCCGGCTGGGTGACCAACTTCCATCCCTGAGAAAAATAATAGAAACCACTGCGTGGCGCAGCTGTGGATGATGAAACCATAATCAGGACATGCTCCTTTTGTTTAAGCCCCGGCTAAACTTTGTCTATATTACCGTGTTGTGGCCTGGTGGACAGTTAAGAAATGTTCGAAAAAACAGCAAAAAGTACAATTTCGTTCATCTTTATGCTGTGAAAGACAAGAGTCCACTTGCACTTGAGGTAATCGGCAAATACTCTTAGTGAGTAAATGTTTGCCGTGGTGGCAAGGTGTTAGAACAACAGAGAATATAATGATGCAGGATTTGCGTCTGATATTAATCATTGTTGGCGCGATCGCCATAATCGCTTTACTGGTACATGGTTTCTGGACCAGCCGTAAAGAACGATCTTCTATGTTCCGCGATCGTCCACTGAAACGCATGAAATCAAAACGAGACGACGAATCGTTTGACGACGATGTCGATCAAGACGACGAAGGCGTGGGTGAAGTTCGTGTTCACCGCGTGAATCATGCCCCGGGCAATGCGCAGGAGCATGACGCACCTCGCCAGCCGCCGCAACACCAGTATCAGCCGCCTTATGCGTCTGCACAGCCGCGTCAACCGGCTCAGCAACCGCCTGGCGCGCCGGTACCGCCGCCGCATGCTCAGCCGCAGCCAGTACAACAGCCGCAACCGGTTCAGCAACCTGTGCAGCATCAGCCGGTACAGCAACCGGCCGCGCCGCAGGTGCAACCGGTTCAACAGCCTGTGCAGCATGCGCCTCAACCGGCACCGCAAACCTTCCAGCCCGCAGAGCCGGTTGTCGAGGCAAAACCTCAGCCAGAGCCTGTCGTGGAAACGCCGCCGCCAGCGCCTGAAAAACCGCAGCGTAAAGAAGCGGTTATTATTATGAACGTTGCGGCCCATCATGTCACCGAGCTGAACGGTGATATCCTGCTGAACAGCATTCAGCAAGCCGGCTTTAAGTTTGGCGATATGAATATTTTCCATCGTCATTTAAGCCCGGATGGCAGCGGTCCTGCATTATTCAGCCTGGCAAATATGGTGAATCCGGGGACGTTTGATCCTGAAATGACCGGTGATTTTACTACCCCTGGTGTGACGATCTTCATGCAGGTGCCGTCCTACGGCGATGAACTGCAAAACTTTAAGCTGATGCTTCAGTCTGCACAGCATATTGCTGACGAAGTGGGCGGCGTGGTGCTTGACGACCAACGCAGAATGATGACCCCGCAGAAATTGCGTGAGTATCAGGACCGCATCCGCGAAGTCAAAGACGCTAACGCCTGATTCTATACAGGCGTGACATTTCCTTTCTGAACCCCCGCCTGTCGGGGGTTTTTTATCATTGATGGTGCGATATGGACTCAATCGAACAACAACTGACAGAACTACGAACCGCACTTCGCCATCATGAGTATCTTTACCATGTGATGGACGCGCCGGAAATTCCCGATGCGGAATATGACCGCCTGATGCAGACGCTGCGCGAACTGGAAGCAAAGCACCCGGAAATGGTGACGTCAGACTCGCCAACTCAGCGCGTCGGGGCTGCGCCGCTGGCGGCATTCAGTCAGATTCGCCATGAAGTCCCGATGCTGTCGCTGGATAACGTGTTTGATGAAGCGAGCTTTTTGGCCTTTAACAAACGTGTTCAGGACCGATTGAAAAGCACCGACAAATTGACCTGGTGTTGCGAACTGAAACTCGATGGTCTGGCGGTGAGCATTCTGTACGAAAACGGTGTGTTGGTGAGCGCGGCGACGCGTGGCGATGGGACAACCGGTGAAGATATTACCTCTAACGTGCGAACCATCCGCGCCATTCCACTCAAACTGCGCGGCGACAATATTCCCGCTCGCCTGGAAGTGCGTGGTGAAGTCTTCCTGCCACAAGCCGGTTTTGAAAAGATTAATGAGGATGCCCGCCGTACGGGGAATAAAGTGTTCGCAAACCCGCGTAACGCGGCGGCAGGTTCATTGCGCCAGCTTGATCCGCGTATAACCGCGAAGCGACCGTTGACCTTCTTCTGTTACGGTGTTGGCGTACTGGAAGGGGGCGAACTTCCCGATACGCACCTGGGGCGTTTACTGCAGTTTAAAGCGTGGGGGCTTCCGGTGAGCGATCGGGTGACGCTTTGCGACTCCCCTGAGGCGGTACTGGCGTTCTACCACAAAGTGGAAGAGGAACGTCCAACGCTGGGCTTTGATATTGACGGTGTCGTCATTAAGGTCAACTCACTGGCACTTCAGGAACAACTGGGCTTTGTGGCACGCGCGCCACGCTGGGCGGTGGCCTTTAAATTCCCCGCGCAGGAGCAAATGACTTTTGTTCGTGACGTCGAATTCCAGGTTGGGCGGACAGGCGCAATCACGCCTGTTGCCCGCCTTGAGCCAGTGCAGGTTGCGGGTGTGTTGGTGAGTAACGCCACGCTGCATAATGCCGATGAAATTGAACGTCTCGGTTTACGCATTGGCGACAAGGTCGTTATCCGCCGTGCCGGGGATGTGATCCCACAGGTGGTTAACGTGGTGCTATCCGAACGTCCGGAAGAGACCCAGGAAATTGTTTTCCCAACCCATTGCCCGGTCTGTCAGTCGGACGTCGAGCGTGTGGAAGGCGAAGCGGTTGCCCGCTGTACCGGTGGTCTGATTTGCGGGGCGCAACGTAAAGAATCTCTTAAGCATTTCGTCTCACGTCGTGCCATGGATGTTGACGGTATGGGCGATAAGATCATCGACCAATTGGTCGAGAAAGAGTATGTCCATACGCCCGCCGATCTGTTCACCCTGACGCCAGGTAAGTTGACTGGGCTTGATCGTATGGGGCCGAAATCGGCGCAGAACGTGGTAAACGCGCTGGAGAAAGCCAAAGAGACGACCTTTGCACGGTTCCTGTATGCGCTGGGGATTCGTGAAGTGGGCGAGGCGACCGCTGCCGGGCTGGCGGCGTACTTCGGTACGCTGGAGGCGCTGGAAGGCGCCTCTCTCGACGAACTGCAAAAAGTCCCGGATGTGGGGATCGTGGTGGCCACTCACGTGTTCAATTTCTTCGCCGAAGAGAGCAACCGTGAGGTGATAGAACAACTGCTGTCACAAGGCATTCATTGGCCTGCACCGGTCGTTGTCAATGCAGAAGAGATCGACAGTCCGTTTGCCGGTAAAACGATAGTACTGACTGGCAGCTTAAGCCAGATGTCCCGCGACGACGCCAAAGCGCGTCTGGTGTTGCTGGGGGCGAAGGTGGCAGGCAGCGTTTCGAAGAAAACCGATTTAGTGATTGCGGGCGAAGCGGCAGGTTCGAAACTGGCAAAAGCGCAGGAGCTGGGCATTGCCGTTATTGACGAAGCCGAAATGCTCCGCTTGCTGGGTGTCTGAGATGGAAAAAGAGCAGTTGGTTGAGATAGCCAATACGGTGATGCCGTTTGGCAAGTACCAGGGGCGTCGATTGATTGATGTGCCGGAAGAGTACTTGCTGTGGTTTGCCCGCAAGG
>NZ_NRDO01000044.1 GCF_010231475.1 Citrobacter sp. NCU1
AAAGGTCAATGTGTAAGCGGTAATTAAGAAGGTTCTCTTATCTATCCGGTTTGCGTTCAGGCGACCTATACTTGTTATCCCGATGACGATTAAGGAGAGTAGTAATGACGATCCATAAGAAAGGTCAGGCACACTGGGAAGGCGACATTAAACGCGGAAAAGGCACCGTATCAACCGAAAGCGGGGTACTGAACCAGCAGCCTTACGGGTTTAATACGCGCTTTGAAGGCGTCAAAGGCACCAACCCGGAAGAGCTGATTGGTGCCGCGCATGCCGCCTGTTTCTCGATGGCGCTTTCGTTGATGCTGGGAGAGGCCGGGTTTACGCCAACCGCTATCGATACCACGGCGGATGTCTCACTGGATAAAGTGGATGCCGGTTTTGCAATCACAAAAATTGCCCTGAACAGCGTGGTGGCGGTACCCGGTATTGATGCATCGACCTTTGACGGGATTATCCAAAAAGCGAAGGCCGGATGTCCGGTATCCCAGGTATTGAAGGCGGAAATTACCCTTGATTATCAGTTAACATCATAACGGTCTTGCCTGCTCGCGTAACGCTTACCAGGCCTGGCATTGCGTAGGCCTGGTAAGGTTATACGCTTTACTGCGCGACCCACCCACCATCCATATTCCACGCCACGCCGCGCACCTGGGCGGCCCCTTCGGAACATAAAAAGAGCGTCAGTTCGCCGAGTTGTTCTGGGGTGACAAACTCACGGGAAGGCTGCTTTTCTGCGAGCAGCGCATCGCGGGCGGTTTCCGGCGCTGCGCCGTCGGCAATGCGTTTGTCGATTTGCTGCTGCACCAATGGCGTCAACACCCAGCCAGGGCAGAGGGCGTTACAGGTGACACCGCTTTGCGCGGTTTCGAGCGCCGTGGTTTTGGTCAGTCCCACCACCCCGTGTTTCGCCGCCACATAGGCGGATTTCTCTTTCGAAGCGACCAGTCCATGCACCGAGGCAATATTAATGATCCGTCCCCAGTTGCGCTCGCGCATCCCCGGCAGCGCCAGTCGCGTGGTGTGGAACACGGACGAGAGGTTAATCGCAATGATGGCGTTCCATTTTTCCACCGGAAAGGTTTCGACAGGGGAAACGTGCTGGATCCCGGCGTTGTTGATCAGAATATCCACGCCGCCAAATTCGCTTTGCGCATAGCGCATCATGTCGGCGATTTGTGTTTCATCACTCAGATCGGCGCCATGATAGCCTGGCGTGGTGCCGTATTGCGTCACACGATCTTTTGCCGCCTCAATATCGCCAAAACCGTTGAGAATAATTTTTGCGCCAGCTTTTGCGAGCACCTGCGCAATCCCCAATCCAATACCGCTGGTGGAACCGGTGACCAGCGCTGTTTTACCGTGTAAATTCATCATGATTCTCCTCAGACAATGCCGGTGGCGTAGAAGACACCGATAACAAACAGAACGGCCAGACTTTTAATCACGGTGATAGCAAAAATCCCGCCGTAAGCCTGACGATGAGTCAATCCGGTGATTGCCAGCAGCGTAATCACCGCCCCGTTGTGCGGCAGCGTGTCCATACCGCCACTGGCCATTGAGGCCACGCGGTGTAACACTTCCAGCGGAATATTCGCCGCGTTCGCCGCCGCAATAAAGGTGTCGGACATCGCCGCAAGGGCGATACTCATCCCACCCGATGCGGAGCCGGTGATCCCGGCAAGCGTGGTGATACTGATGGCTTCATTGAGCAGTGGGTCGGGAATCGCCGCCAGTGCTTTTGACAGCACGAGGAATCCGGGCAGCGCGGCGATCACTGCGCCAAAGCCGTATTCTGACGCGGTATTCATTGCTGCCAGAATCGCGCCGCCGACAGCGGTTCGACTGCCTTCCGCCAGACGACCTTTAATATTGCGATAACCAAAGATCACGACCAGCAGAATCCCCGAGATCAGCGCCGCTTCCACGGCCCAGATGGCAGTGATTTTGCCGACTTCAGTGACAATCGGCTTGGCAAGACCCGGAAGTTCCAGCTGATGCGTCGCGCCATACCAGACCGGGATCCAGCGGGTAAACAGCAGGTTAAATACCCCTACCAGAATCAGCGGCGAAATCGCAATCAACGGATTTGGCAGGTTGATGTTTTCCGGCGTTTCCGGCTCATTCAGCAGTTCAGTGCCATAGCCTTCGTTCTTTGTCTGCGCTTTACGACGCTGACGCTCAAGATAGACCAGCCCGACAAAAATAATAAACAGCGAGCCAATCAATCCCAGCCAGGGCGCGGCCCAGGCGTTGGTGCCAAAAAAGCTGGTCGGGATAATGTTCTGGATCTGCGGGGTTCCCGGTAAGGCATCCATCGTAAAGGTAAACGCCCCCAGCGCCACCGTTGCCGGGATCAGGCGTTTGGGAATATTACTTTGTCTGAACAGTTCCGCAGCGAACGGATACACTGCAAACGCCACCACAAATAACGACACCCCGCCGTAAGTCAGCAGCGCGCAGACCAACACAATCACCGGAATGGCGTGCCGCCGTCCCAGAATATTGATGGCCGCCGCCACAATCGAGCGGGAAAAACCGGACAGTTCGATCAACTTGCCAAACACCGCGCCCAGTAAAAACACCGGGAAGTAGAGTTTGACAAAACCGACCATTTTCTCCATGAACAGGCCGGTAAAGGTCGGGCCGACGGCGCTGGGGTCCGTCAACAGAACAGCGCCTAATGCCGCAATGGGGGCAAACAGGATGACGCTGTATCCGCGATAGGCTGCCAGCATGAGCAGGCCTAACGCGGCCAGGGCGATTAAAACACTCATCAAGACTCCTCAATATCATTGTTATAGTGGGGTACAGAAAGAGAAGTTACGGTTTTAAGGCAAACCGCAGTTGATGCTCCCGACGCTGTTGGATGTACTCCTTACGGGCGTCGTCCCAGCGATAAAATCCCTGACCGCTGCGAAAACCCGTCTCACCACGTTCTACTTTTTCAGTGACCAGCGACAGCATGTCGCTGCCGGTTGCCAGTTCAGGCAGCAGATGCCGACAGATATCCTGCACCGTAGCTAGCCCGGTCATGTCTGCGGCTTCCAGCGGGCCGACCATCGCGTAGCGTCGTCCAAGCGAGGCGCGCATCACCTGATCAACCACCTGCGCACTGGCGATCCCGCTTTTCACGATATGCAGTGCTTCACGCAACAGGGCGAATTGCAGACGGTTACCGACAAACCCAGGCGCGGCGCGGTCGAGCACCACCGCTTCCAGTTGCATGTCGAGCAGAATGCGTTGCAGCCAGCCCGTCAGTTCTGGCCGGGTCGCGGTGCCGGGCACAATTTCGACCAGCGGAATAAAGTGGGGGGGATGCCAAAAATGGGCAATCAACAAGCGCTCAGGGTGCTCCAGGGTTGCCGCCAGTGCGTCCGGCGGCAATCCACTGGTATTACTGGCGATCACCGTTTCGGGACCGATACACGCTTCCAGTTGCGCATACAGCGCATGTTTAAGTTCGAGGCGTTCAGGAATGGCTTCGATCAAAATCTGCGAAGAGGCGATATCCTGGAGCGTGGTGGTGCCTTTCAGTCGGCGGATCACCGGCGTTTTATCTGCTGGCGAAAATTGCCCGGTGGCGATCAGCTCATCGAGAATGGAACCCGCCACAGCGCTAATTTCTGCGATTCTGGCGCTATCGGTATCAAACAGCCAGACATCATGCCCGTAGCGGGCAAAATGTGTGGCAATCCCGACGCCCATTAATCCCGCCCCGAGGACGGCGAACCTATTATCTGGCATGGTGGGCTCCTGTTGGGCGTTCCACCGCCAGCGCCACGCCCTGACCGCCGCCGACGCACAGCGTCGCCAGCCCTTTGGCAACATCGCGCCGCGCCATCTCATGCAGCAAAGTCACCAGAATACGGCAGCCGGATGCGCCGATAGGATGGCCCAGCGCAATGGCTCCGCCGTTGACGTTGACCTTGTCGCTGTCCCATTGCAGCGAATCGCCGACCGCCAGCGCCTGGGCGGCAAAGGCTTCATTGGCTTCGATAAGGTCAACGTCATTAAGCGCCCAGCCCGCGCGGGACAAGCACTCAATACTGGCATTCACCGGACCGATACCCATGATCGACGGGTCAACGCCAGAAACCGCATAACCGGAAATCCGCGCGAGAACCGGCAAATTCAGTTCCTGCGCTTTACGGGCGCTCATTAGCATCACCGCCGCCGCGCCGTCATTAAGAGAAGAGGCATTTCCCGCCGTGACGGAGCCTGTTCCCGGGCGAAACGCCGGTTTGAGCTGGGCCAGTTTTTCAGCGGTAGTGTCCGGTCTTGGTTGCTCATCGGCCGTGACCAGGCGGGGCGGTTTTTTGCCCTGCGGAACACTCACTGGGGTGATTTCCGCAACAAAGCGTCCAGATTCGATCGCAGCGGCCGCGTTGTACTGCGAGCGCAGGGCGAAAGCGTCCTGGCGCTCCCGGCTAATGGCGAACCGATCCGCCAGATTTTCGGCGGTAATCCCCATATGGTAATCGTTGAAAGCGTCCCACAAGCCGTCATGCACCACGCTGTCTTTCAGACTGGCGTGACCCAGGCGCAATCCGGCGCGGGCGCCGTCGAGAAAGTAGGGGGCATTGCTCATGCTTTCCTGCCCCCCGGCAATGACGATTTCCGCATCGCCGCAACGAATGGCTTGCGCGGCTTGTTGTACCGTTTTTAGCCCGGAGCCGCAGACCAGATTGACGGTCACCGCAGGGGTTGTGACCGGTAAACCGGCGTTTAACGCACTCTGCCGGGCGGGATTTTGACCGCTGCCGGTAGTGAGTACCTGACCAAAAATCACTTCATCAATCAGTTCGGGCGATACGGCGGTTTTCTCCAGTAAGGCCCGAATGACCGCCGCACCGAGTTCAACGGCGGAAAGGGGAGCCAGCGCGCCATGAAAACTGCCAATCGGTGTCCGGGTGGCCGCGACAATAACGACGTCCTGCATGGTGTTCTCCTCAGGCAAATTGCATTTCAGGAACCTGATCCGCCACGATCAGCTTGCCTGCGGTTTTTTCAACGATCTCTTCCACGCTGACGCCAGGCGCCCGTTCACGCAGAATGAACGCGCCATCAGCGATGTCGAGCAACGCCAGGTCAGTCAGCACACGTTTGATACATCCGACGCCGGTCAGCGGCAGGGTGCAGGCGGGCAGTAATTTGGATTCGCCGTTTTTGGAGGCGTGGGTCATCACGACGATGATGTTCTCGGCTCCGGCCACCAAATCCATTGCGCCGCCCATCCCTTTCACCATCTTGCCGGGGATCATCCACGAGGCGATGCTGCCGTTGACGTCAACTTCAAACGCGCCGAGCACCGTCAGATCGACGTGGCCGCCACGGATCATGGCGAACGATTGCGCAGAATCGAAAATCGCCGCGCCTTTGCGGGCAGTGACGGTCTGTTTGCCGGCATTGATCATGTCGGCATCGAGTTCTCTTTCGGTCGGAAATGCCCCCATTCCCAGCAAACCGTTTTCTGACTGCAGCATTACGTCCATCCCGTCGGGAATGTAGTTCGCGACAAGCGTAGGGATACCAATCCCCAGATTGACGTAGTAACCGTCGCGCAGTTCGCGGGCGACACGCATCGCCATTTGTTCACGCGTTAACATGGTCAGACTCCTTCGGCTCGCAGGGTGCGTTGTTCGATTCGTTTCTCGAAATGCCCCTGGATGATGCGGTTGACGAAGATACCGGGGGTATGGATGGCAGCGGGATCCAGTTCGCCGGGAGCGACTATCTCTTCAACTTCCACCACCGTGATTCGCCCGGCGGCAGCCATTAAAGGATTGAAGTTTTGGGCGGTATGGCGGTAAATCACGTTCCCGTACCAGTCGGCTTTCCAGCCTTTAACCAACGCGAAATCGCCGGTGATCGCCCGTTCCATGATGTAAGGGCGACCGTCAAATTCACGTACCTCTTTGCCTTCAGCGACGGGGGTGCCGTAGCCGGTGGCGGTAAAAAAGGCGGGTATTCCCGCGCCGCCAGCACGTAATTGTTCTGCCAGCGTTCCCTGCGGAGTCAGTACCGCATCCAGTTCGCCGCTCAATACCTGTTTTTCGAACAGCGCATTTTCACCGACATACGAGGCCACGACTTTGCGTACCTGGCGGTTGTCCAACAGGACACCAAGCCCAAAACCGTCTACGCCGCAGTTATTCGACACCACCGTTAACCCCTGAACACCCCGTCGGCGAACTTCCTCGATCAGGTTTTCCGGAATGCCGCATAAACCAAATCCGCCCGCCAGCAGCGTCATGTTGTCGGTCAGTCCTTCCAGTGCCTCTTTATAGGTGGCAACCCGTTTATCCAGTCCAGCCATACACTTGCCCCTCCTGTTAACCTTGCCGACATCATTAGGGGCGAAAAATGATTTGTTAATTTTAAATTTGTGACTCACTCATTTGGTTTTTTTATCAATTTAATGTTAATTAAACGTATTCAATAGGTTAAAGAGAAGAAAAATGAGAATGAGCATCAAACAGTTACGCGCGTTTTTAGCGGTAGCTCACACTCTTAATTTTGCTCATGCCAGTGAACGACTGAATATGTCGCAACCCGCACTGAGTCTGGCCATTAAAGGGCTGGAAGATGCGCTTGGCGGGGCGCTCCTGTTACGAACAACGCGCAAAGTCACGCTAACCCAGGAAGGGGAAACGTTTTTGACGATGGCGCGGCAGCTGCTCGCCGACTGGGAAAACACCGAAGAGGCGATGCGCCAGCGGTTTACCTTACAGCGCGGGAAAGTCTCCGTTGCCGCGATGCCGTCATTCGCCGCCAATGTGTTACCGCCGGTGCTGAAAACGTTTCGCGATCGCTATTCCGGGATCAATGTCACCGTCCACGACGTGATTAATGAACAGGTGATTGAGATGGTCAGTGAAGGGCGCGTGGAGATGGGGATTGCCTTTGAACCGGAGTCTTCCGGGCACCTCCATTTTACGCCGCTGGGGATGGATCGCTTCATCGCCATTGTCCCGCCCGACAGTAAGCTGGCCACGCGGGAACGTATTTGTTGGCGAGAACTGCTGAGTCTGGATTTCATTGCCTTACAGCGTCCCTCTGCGGTTCGCCTGATGCTGGAAGAAAAGCTGGCGCAAAGCGGTCGGCCGCTGGAAGTGGCGCTCGAAAGCCACCAACTGGTGACCATCGGACGTCTGGTGGCCAATGGGTTAGGAGGAAGCGCGGTCCCGGCGTTATGCCGCAGCCAGATGACTGAGCTGGGCGCGACATGTCTGGATCTCGACGGGCCGGTGATTGAGCGTCGGGTCGGCGTGCTGTGCGCGGCGCATCAAAAACTTTCGACGGCCGCTCAGGCGCTGATGGAGACGCTAAAAAAAGCCTACAACGCCTGACGCCGCCGCAGATCAATGATTCTCAAGCGCCCGCCAACAGCGCACATCACGCCCCGAATCCTGTGGGAGAAGCGCCTGTTTTTTCTCGCATCCCTGCGTCGCTAACGGGCAGCGATCGCGAAAATAGCATCCCTGCGGCAGGGTGCGATTACCGGGAAGCTCCGTTTTGCGCAACACCAGATCTTCCGCCAGCGGTGCGTCTGTTTTCGGCACCGAATCCAGTAATAACCGCGTATAGGGGTGCGCGGGCGAGGTTAATACCTGCCGGGCATCACCCAGTTCAACAATTTGCCCGAGATACATCACCGCCACGCGATCGCTCATGTGCCTGACCACCGACACGTTATGGGAGATAAGTACATAGGTCAGGTTTCTGCGCGCCTGAAGGGAAACCAGCAAATTGAGAATTTGCGCCTGTACGGAGATATCCAGCGCCGACGTGGGTTCATCCAGCACAATCACATCCGGCTCAGAGGAGAGCGCCCGCGCGATAGCGATACGCTGGCGTTGCCCGCCGGAAAACGCATGGGGAAGACGGTCGAGATACTCCGGACGAATACCCACTAACAGCGCCAGCTCTTCTGCCAGCGCACGGCGTTCTCGCTCGCTGTTATGTTTTTGGATCCAGACCGGCTCAGTGATGATCCGCCAGACAGGCAATCGGGGGTCTAGCGAAGAGAGCGGGTCCTGAAACACCATCTGCATGCCGTTGTCCGACCCACGCCCCTGTACCTTTGCCCGGGAGCATTGCCCCTGACTGGGTTTCAGCATCCCCATCAACAACTGCGCCAGCGTGCTTTTACCGCAGCCGGACTCTCCCACAATGCTGAGGGTTTCGCCCTCGCGGATCTGCAAATCCAGTCCATTCAGAGCATGAACCCGTTCGGTGACGCGCCCCAGCCAATTGCTGCGCGCCGGGAAATTGACGTGCACATCCTGTAGCGCCAGTAAAATATCAGACATGCGTTGTCTCCTGTTGTGGATACCAGCAGGCAGATTGCTGCGTCGTGTCGCCTGTGGGGCGCATCGGCGGGATAGCATCGCATTGCGGTCCTGCGGCGAAGCAACGATCGCGAAAGGCGCATCCCGTGGGTAAATGGGTGAGATTGGGTACGGTTCCGGGGATCGCCGGTAGCGGTTCGCGAGGCTGGCCGTGTTCCGGAGCGCATTTCAACAAACCGATAGAATAGGGATGCGTGGGATGGCGAATCACGTTTGCCGTCGGGCCACTTTCGATAACGCTACCGGCATACATGACATACAGCCTGTCGCACAGTTGCGACACCACCGCCATATCATGGCTGATAAACAGGACGGCAGTGCCGCTGGCGCGCGCTTTATGTTTGAGTAAGCGCAACACCTGAAGTTGTACCGTCACATCCAGCGCGGTGGTCGGTTCATCGGCGATGATCAATTCCGGCTCGCAGGAGAAGGCCAGCGCGATCATCACTCGCTGGCGCATACCGCCGGAAAGCTCAAACGGAAACCGCGACATGACCTGAGCGGCATCCGGGATTTGCATCTCTTCCAGTAAAGAGATGGCTTTCAGCCGCGCATCGTAACGGCGCATTGGCTGGTGGTGGCGGATCACTTCAACCATTTGTTGCCCGATGCGTCGGGTCGGGTTCAGCGCGGTCATCGGCTCCTGAAAAATCATCGCCACCCGCGCGCCACGCCATTGACGCATCTGCTTTTCACTGGCGTTCAGGACATCTTCACCGAGTAACGAAACGCGTCCCTGATGAATGCGATAACTGCCTTCCGGTAGCAAACGCATCGCCAGCATCGCGGTCACCGATTTACCGGAACCCGACTCGCCAACGACGCCGACGATTTCGCCACGCTGAATCTGCAACGACACCCGGTTCAGAGCATGAACTTCACTGTTGTAGCCCGGAAAACTCAAATGCAGATCTTCAATTTCCAGTACGGGGTGCGTCATGATTGTTTTCCTCCGGCTTTGGGGTCCAGCAGATCGCGAATGCCGTCGCCAAACAGATTAAATCCCACGGCGGTAATGAGGATCGCCGCCCCCGGGAAGGCGCAATACCACCACTGGTCGAGCACATAATTACGGCCAATCGCCACCATCGCGCCCCATTCGGCGCTCGGTTGTTGCGCGCCGAGGCCAATAAAGCCCAGCGTCGCGGCCATCAGGATCGCACTGCCGATATCCAGCGAGGCCTGAACAATCAGCGGCGGCAGCGAGTTGCGTAAAATATGCCAGCTGATCAGGTGCCAGCGTGTTGCGCCATAAGTACGTGCCGCCTGAACATAGGCGAACTGACGGACAACCAGCGTTTGCCCGCGCGCGAGGCGAACATAAAACGGAATACGGACGATGGCGATCGCCATCATGGCGTTAAACAGACTGGGGCCGAGCGCCGCCGCCAGCGCCATGGTGAGGACCAGCGAGGGGATCGATAACATAATGTCCATCATGCGCATGATGACGGCATCGGCACGTCCGCCCATCACGCCTGATAAACAGCCGAGCAGCGAGCCAATGCCACCCGCAATACCGACCACCACCAGGCCGGCTACGATAGATTGCTGGCTACCGACCATAACGCGGCTAAACAGATCGCGGCCGACTTCATCGGTGCCAAACCAGTGGCTGGCAGAAGGCGCCAGCAGGCGGGCGGTTAAATCGATAGCGTTCGGGTTATAGGGGGTGAGCCACGGCGAAAGCACCATCAACAGCAGCATCAGAACAATAATGACGCCGCCAATCAGTGTCAGCGGACTGCCTTTTATCAACCACAACAGCTTCGCCCAATCGGTGCGCCGCCGGGAGGTCTGCGGGGGTGTCGGTGTTTCCTCGGTTAACATCATTTCGCATCTCCACGACCAATACGGGGATCGACCCACAGGTAGAGTAAATCCACGAGCAGATTCACCAGCACGTAAGCAAAAGAGACCACCACGGCAAAACCCATCACGGCGGGGAAGTCGAGGGCCTGAATCGAGGTCACGACCCATGCGCCCATTCCCGGCCAGGCAAACACCGTTTCGGTGAGTACCGCGCCATAGAGCAAATCACCCAACGCCAGTCCCAGAACGGTAATGGATGGGATCAACGCGTTAGGGAGCGCATAGCACAACACGATGTACCAGCCTGGCAGACCGCTGGCGCGCGCCGTACGAATGTAATCCTCGCTCAGCTGTTCCAGCATCGCGGAGCGAATTTGACGCGCCACAATACCCAGATGCACAAAGGCCAGAGTCAGCGCGGGTAAAATCAGGTGCTGTAGCGCATTGAAAAAGACCTCGCCATTGCCTTCCAGCAATGCGTCTACCAGATAAAAACCGGTGACGTGATTCGGCGGGTCGAGCCAGTCATCGAGTCGCCCGCCGCCGGGCAAAATTTGTAGATGACCGTAAAACAGCACAATCACCCCAAGCCCCAGCCAGAACGCCGGAGTTGAAATACCGGTAATGGCCATCAGACGCACCAGATGGTCCAACCAACGGTTGCGCCAGACGGCGGATAAAATGCCCAGAGGAATGCCGATAATCAACGCCAGCAGCAACGAGCAAAACGCCAGTTCCAGCGTGGCGGGGAAGAAGACGCGCAGTTCGTCCATCACGGGGCGTCCGGTACGAATCGAAGTACCCAGATCGCCATGAAAGAGATCGCTCACATAGCGAAAGAACTGGATATACAGCGGCTGGTTCAGCCCTAACTGCTGGCGAATGTTTTCCACAATCTCGTCGCTGGCGCGATCGCCTGCCAGTAGACGTGCAGGGTCGCCAGGAATCAGGTGCGAAATAATAAAGGTAATCACGCAAACCCCAGCGACCACCAGGACGAGTCCCCAGCATCGCTGACGTAAAATGGTCCAGAACGTCATTGGCTTCCCCTTGCGGAGCCATTACGGCTCCGCCTCAACGTGGCTTATTTGCTCATAGTGGAAATATTGAACACCTGTTCCAGCATCGGGTTGAATACAAAGCCTTTGACCTCTTTGTTCATCGCCAACTGGTAGTTTTTCTGGAACAGATAAACGTAAGCCGCCTCGTCAATCACGATGGTTTGCGCCTGTTGGTAATCCTTCGTCCTCACCGTCTGGTCGGTGGTGGCCAGCGCGCTACGCAACAGTTTGTCGACATCGGCGTTTTCATAGAATGAACGGTTGCCCGGCAATCCTTTCTTATCGGATTCAAACCAGTAGTTCATAAACATATAGGGGTCGGCAAAATCCGGACTCCAGTTACCAATGGCGATGTCATAATCCCCTTTGCCGACGCGGTCACGCATGGTGGCATTCGCCAGTTTTTCCAGCTTCACCTGAATGCCCAGCTTACTGAGACTGGCCTGTGTCGCGAGAGCGATCGGCTCCCAGTTCGGATCGTTATCCGAATAGAGGAAGCTAAGGGTCTTCGGTTTGGCGGCAACGTTCTCCCACGCGGCTTTGGCTTTTGCCTCGTCTGAACTGTACTGCATCGCATTGGCATCATAACCCCACATGCCTTCCGGAATCGGTCCACGCATCTGCTTGCCGTTCCCGCTCAAAATGCCGTTCACCATGCCCGGATAATCTGTTGACCAGGAGATAGCGCGGCGTAAATCAACCTGATTCAACGGCGCTTTACTGTTGTTGAGATAGAGGTAAGTCACCCGCAACGACGGATACTCGGCCACCGTCACGTTGCCTTCCTGTTTTAAGGCGGTGAGCTGATCAACCGGTAAGGCATCCGCGATATCGATGTCTCCGCGCGACAGTTGCAGGCGACGGGACGCGCTCTCGCCAATGATTTTCACCGACACGCGTTTAAACGCCGGTTTCGCGCCCGCGTAATGGGGGTTCGGTACCAGGATCAATTGCTGGCCTTTCTGCCAGCTTTTCAGCATAAAGGGCCCGGAACCCGCGGTGTTCTGCGCCAGAAAACCGCGCGCATCGTCCGCCGCATGTTCCTTTAACACCGCCGGATTGATGATCGAGGCGCCGTCGTTAGCCAGCGTATACAGGAACGGCGCAAACGGCTGAGTCAGCGTAAATTTCACCGTATGATCGTCAGGCGTTTCCACTTTCAAATCTTTCGGGAAGGCTTCCGCAGGTCCCTGACCGATCTTCAACAGACGCTCAAAAGAGAGCTTCACCGCCTCGGCGGTCACCGGCGTGCCATCCGCAAATTTGGCCTCGTCATTGAGCGTGAAAGTCCACTCTTTTTGATCGTCAGAGGCTTTCCAGCCGCTCGCCAGATCGCCTTCCACCTCGGTAGAGCCTTTGCCGCCTTCCGTTTTGTACTTCACCAGGCGCTGATAAGAGGGGTAGGTCACCGTCCAGTCGTTGTTGTCGATAGTGACCGCCGGGTCGAGGGTTTGTGGGTCAGCCGCTTTGCCGATCACCAGCATATCTTTCGGAACGGCAGCCTGAGCAGGCAGGGCCATTGCCAGTGCTACGGCGATCAGGGCGGGGCGAAACAGCGAGGCGAATGTGAGGGTTGTCTTCATGACCTTGCTCCAGAATTAAAGTGTGTGTTGTGTTGTTGTGTGTGAAAAACAGGCAATACAGTCGTCGAGTAAGGGGTATTTCGCCGCAGCGGGTAACTCAAAATGCCACCACTCGCTGCTGATCCCCACAAAACCGCCACCGAACATAATGGCGTTCAGCAGCAGGCGATTTCGCTGTGCCTGCGGCCCCACCGACGGGTGATACGCGTGAGAACGGTCGTGCATTTCGTCAAAACCCGCGCCCATATCAAGCACCTGACCGTTTGCGTCCATCAGCGTGACGTCGATAGCGGTGCCGCGGCTGTGATTCGATCCCATCGCCACATCGACCACATACTGCGGGTCAGGGCAGACATCCCACAGGATCGATTGCGCCTGCTGGGGACGGTAGGCGTCGTACACCACCAGAGATAAGCCCGCCAACTGCGCAATGCTGATGCTTTTTGCCAGGGCAACCACGGCGTCTTTGTGCAACAGGCATCGCGCTTCCCGGTAGATCGGCGCGCCGGTGAGGTTATCGGCCGTAGCGTATTTGAGATCGATATGCAGTGACGGGAAGAGCGCCGACACATCGCGCAGTACGGGGTTTTCTGACATAAGCACAGTTCCTGTTTATTGTTCGAATTGACCAAATTCTTGTTGTAATTGACGGTTGGTGTGTAAGCGCTCGGCGAGGCTATCGCCCAACAGCTCAACCACGCTGGAGAGTAATAAGTTGAACAGACAACTGACGGGCGCCAGGGAATCCCAGAAATGCCCGGTATCGGTTTTTACCTGTAATAAATCAATGGAATAGTCTCGTGCCCACGGACACCAGACATCGGTGACCAGTGCCAACGGGATGTGCCGTTCACTGGCTACGCGGCAGTAGTGTCGTGCGGTGGCGGAATAGGCGCGGGTGTCGGTGATCACCACATAAGGCTGCGTAAACCCGGAATTCAGCGATTCAACCCAACTGCCTGACAACCCTTCGGAGTAACTCACTTTCGGACGCAGATATTCCAGATGACTAAAAAAAGCGTTAGCGATCCCGCGAGTCGACTGGATCCCCAGAATGTAGACGGCTTCTGCATGCGCCAGTTGCCGGGCAATACGTAAAAACGCGTCACTTTGCGCCAGTTGATACACGTGGCTAATGGCGTCAATTTCCAGCGATAACGACTGCTGCGCTCTGTCCGGCAACCGCTGTTGTTGCTGCCACGATCCCAGACGCTCGTTCATTCCCCAGGGTTGATAGGGGATGGCGGGGAGTTCGCGCAGACTCGCTTTGGCATCCTCGAGATTGCGAAAACCGAGCTTACGCAAATAGCGTCCCACCGTGATCCCGCTGGTGCCGGTCGCTTTGGCGATGCCGTCTGCCGTTTCAAAGGGGATCTGCGCCGCGTGCGTCAACAGCCAGCCTGCAACACGCTTTTCGCTTGGCGTTTGCTGACTGAACGTGCGTTCAATGCGGGCAAATAACTCAGGTTTTGCTGTCATTACCGTCTCGCTGTTAAGTCACTGTCAGATACCGCTGTGCTGTTATCTGATTAACAATGCAGGACGCGTGCCATGCCATCGACCGTCGCCCCGATGCGTTTTTTTGTTAAATCATGGTGATTTTTAATTAACGAATGATCAACATTTGTGCAGCGTAGTTCACTTTTGGTGCAACGGCTGTAGAGGAGGGGGAGGAATATGTTGAATTCGTAGACACGATCACACTGCGCTGGCTGTTTGAATACCCGATACATAAAAATCAGCCATCGGAAATATCAATAATAGCCATATCCCCATCACGGACTTTATTCCTGAAGCGTCAGGAGTATTATTTATTTCGTCCTACATTAACGGTTTAAAGCGCGTGTGTAGATATTAATTATTGTGTTTATGGAGTCACAGAAATGAATAAATTCTCCCTTTCTACAGCAGGTATTTTGGCAGCAGCGCTGTTGACCAGTGTAAGCGTAAATGCAGCAACAGATAACGCAAAAACAGACGTCACCCCCAAAGGTATGAGCTGTCAGGAGTTCATTGATCTGAATCCGCAAACTATGGCACCTGTGGCTTTCTGGGTACTGAATGAAGATGAGGATTTCAAAGGCGGTGACGTTGTTAGCTTCGACGAAACGGTGACAACGGCGGTTCCGTTAACCGTGGAAATTTGCAAGAAACACCCTCAGAGTGAATTAAGCAAAATTAAAGACGAAATCAAAAAAGAATTATCGAAATAAGTTTTAGCGTTATTAAAACCCGGCCAAAGTGCTGGGTTTTGTTATTTGTGACAACGTCACTCGAGAGTAATTAAACGCTCACCCCTTTTTATCCCTCAACCGCCATAAAGATATAAATTCACCTGCCGATACTGGTTAAACGTTCGCCTTTTACAGAAGGAGTTTGTATGGCCTGGTATCCCTCACGTATTTCTACCCGTTTGACCCTCGGCGGCATTTCGTTGTTGGCCGTCACTACGCTGGTCATCGTCGCGATTATGCTGTGGCGCGGTCAGCCACGGGTCGTCGAGATCAATTCCGCCCTGATCGAAGAGACGGGACAAGGTCTGACGCGACATCTCAGTTCTGTGTTATCCCGTATTGAAGGGGAAACGGTCACTCTCGCGCGGATGGCCGAAGTGCTGCCTAATGATGAAGCGCTGTATCGCAGTGTGGTTCCTCATCTGATTGGCGAACAGAATAACGCAATGATTACCGGCGGCGGGATTTGGCCAGAACCGGATGCCTTTACGCAAGGCGTAGAGCGTCGCAGTTTTTTCTGGGCGCGTAACGCCGAAGGAAAACTGATATTTTCTGATGACTACAACGTGCCCAGCGGTAACGGCTACCACAGCGAAAGCTGGTATCAGCAGGCGAAAGGGCGTTCGCAGGAAAGCTGCCTGTGGTCTGATGTTTACCGGGATGCGATCTCCGGCGTCAATATGGTGACCTGTAGCATTCCGTATCGTCACTCAGGCGCGTTTGCGGGCGTCGCGACCACTGATATCCGTCTGGATAATGTCGCGACGTTTATGCGCCAGCAGGGTAACAGCACCGGCGGCTATGCTTTTGTGGTGGATAAGCAGGGGCAAATTCTCTATTTCCCGCAGGCGGATCCGGCTAAAAACAAGACGTTTAGCGATCTGCTCCGCACCGCTGACTGGCTTACGCCAGTGGCAGAAAGCCTGAAATCTCTACGCGGCAGTACGGAAGTGACCTCGATGGCGCTCGAACATGACCAGATCCTTAACGCGCCTTCACGCGTCATGTTGTTCCCAATGGCAGACACCGGTTGGGTGGTTGGTCTGGTCACACCGCAAGAGCGCATTGTCGGCCTGGCGAAAGTGATGATGCAGGATGTTCTTGAAGTGCTGATCCCCCTTATGACGCTGTTGCTGGTGGGCGCATGGCTGGTGGTGCGCAGGCTTATCTCCCGGCTGGATGATACACGCCGCGCACTGGATGATATTGCCCAGGGAGAAGGCGATCTCACCCGACGTCTGGATGTACGCGGAAAAGATGAAATTTCTGATATCGCCCAGGCATTCAACCTTTTTGTCGACAAAATAGCCGCTATTTTGATCAACGTACGCAGCAGTAGCGTGGTGGTCGCCAGCAACGCCGTCAGTCTGGCAGACAGTAATACAGAGCTCTCTACGCGCGTGACGCAGCAAGCGGCAGCCCTTGAGGAGAGTGCGGCGGCGATGGAACAGCTAAATGCGACCGTTCATCAAAATTCAGGCAATACCCAGTTGGCGGATGAGTTATCCGACAGCACCGCGCTAACCGCGAACCGCTGCGGCGATATGATGCAGGGGGTGATTTCGACGATGGATAATGTCAGCGCGTCTTCTGGTCGGATGGTTGAAATTGTGGCGGTGATCGACAGCATTGCCTTCCAGACCAATATCCTTGCGCTCAATGCGGCGGTTGAGGCCGCACGGGCTGGCGATGCCGGGCGGGGATTTGCGGTGGTCGCCTCCGAAGTGCGTACGCTGGCGCAGCGTAGCGCCACCGCCGCGCAAGAGATCAAAACCTTAATTGATGAGTCCGTTTCGCATGTGGGTAGCGGAAGTCAGCAAATTCATCATGCGGGTAACCGACTGGAAGAGCTGGTCAGCAATGTACGCCAGGTCAGACAGTTGATGGGGGAGATCCGTGTTGCGGGAGAAGAGCAGCGTAAAGGGGTTTCTGAAGTGACACTTGCTGTCACCGAAATGGACAGTACGGTTCAGCAAAACACCTCGCTCATCGACGATGCGGCGACACGTACCCAGACGCTGAAGGAAGAGGCGGAGCAACTGGCACGGCTGGTCTCTTCGTTCAGACTGCCAACACCTGTTAGCGCCAGTTAACTCCACTATTAAGTGTATTAACGCTGATTAATGCACTTAATTCTCTTATTTTGGGTGTTATGCTGGTTTGCGGATATTCATCATTAACTCTATAATATTGTGGTTAAAGTCTGAATTAGAGAGATAAGAACCCATATTATGGATTTAATGCTCAGAACGCCTGTTGAGATCGTCAAACTTCTCTGCGAACGATTACGTAAAGAACGCCTGGCAAAACGGATGACGCAGGCGGAGGTCGCCGCGCGCGCGGGGATTGGCGTGAATACCGTGTCTAATCTCGAGGCCGGACGAAATGTGGGCTTTGAGGGGCTGGTCAGAGTGGCCGTGGTTCTGGGATTGGGGGATGAACTGGAAAACCTGTTCAAACCGAAAATTGAGAGCCTGGATGACATGGTGCGCTACGAGGAGAGTTCAGCACGTCAGCGCGTAAGAAGGAAAAATGACGATGCCTGAACAAATTGATGTCTTTTATGAAGGGTGGGGAGAGCGCTGGCGTTGGGGGCGACTGATGTCATCCACCGCAATGACGGGACGCCCCCTGATTGCTTTCGAATACAGTGATGAAGCCGTACGCAAAGGCTTTGAACTCTCCCGACTGACCCTGCCTCTTAACGGTTCTCGTTTACGACAAGGTTTCCCCGCACATCAACTTGGTCTGCCTGGCCCCGTTTATGACGCATTACCTGATGGCTGGGGAATGCTGCTGATGGATCGATTGTTTAAACGACGGGGACTCAATGCTGCGCGTATTGGTCCTCTGGAACGATTGACCTGGATAGGCAGCAATGCGATGGGCGCCATGACATTCCAGCCGGTTCAGCCGGATGCTGAAACCGTCAATGCACAGGAGATCCCGCTGATTCAGTTAGCCTCTGAAGTGCAGGAGGTATTGAGCGGCGAGGGCGGCGAGTTCCTGCAAAAGTTGTTGCAGATGGGAGGCTCGCCGCAGGGCGCCAGACCCAAGGCGCTACTTTATCGTGACACTGTCACAAAAAAATTCACCACGTCACCGCAACCGGGGTACGAAAGTTGGTTAATCAAGTTTCCGGCACGCGATGAGCACCCGGAAGTCTGTGCTATCGAGGCCGTCTACTCTGAATGCCTGCGTCGCTGCGGTATTGTCACCCCGGACACCGCTTACTTTTCACTGGATGACAAACAGGCGGCCTTTGCCACACGTCGTTTCGACCGCCACAATGATCGTCGCGTCCCGATGCAAAGTCTGGCTTCTTTTACCGGGGCGAATTATCAGGTTCCGGGGGCGCTGGACTATCGTAGTTTTTTACGCGCTACCCAAATCTGCACCAATGATGTCAGAGAAAAAGCCTTCGCCTTTGAGCGCGTGGTTTTCAACGTGGTGTTTAACAATCGGGACGACCATCCGAAGAATTTTGCCTGGCTGATGTCGGCCGAGGGCAACTGGACGTTGGCTCCCGCTTATGATGTCACCTGGTGTGAAGGGCCTGGCGGCTATCACCAGATGGATGTCATGGGCGAGGCATTAGATATCGAGAGAAAAAATCTGCAATCCCTGGGGGAACAGGAAGCGGAGTTGATGCCGGCGAACGTGACCGAAATCATCGCGAAGATTTGTGCCGTCGCAGCCAGATTCAGTGAAATAGCGAGGGATCTGTATCCCGGACACATTACGCCATCTACACTTAAAACCATACAAAACCGGATCGCTGAAAACATCCGCCGTCTGAACGGATGATCTGATAACACCACAGGTTCGCAGATGCCTAAAAAGCCGTGTTGAATGCCCGCAACACGGCTTTTTTATTGAATTTACCGTGGCTCAAAATGTGATCCCAACGTGCAGATATGGGTTGTCGATCAGAAAAAATCGCGCTATATATACATAAAGTATTAAATTAGACGTTTTGTATTATAACCAACACGGAGAGTACGTATGTCTTCCGACATTATCCTCAGAAACATGACCTCCGGCGTGAGCCCCGCAGGCCACTACTCGCACACCTGCACCGCCGGGGGGTTTGTGTTTGTCTCAGGGCAATTACCCGTCACCGCTACGGGTGAGATCAATCCCGACGCCTCGTTTGAAGAGCAGGTACATCAGGTGCTTGCGAACCTCGATGCCTGCCTTGCGGCGGCGGGAACGGACCGCGCCTCGCTGGTGTCGGTCAGAATCTATGTCACCGATGTCTCGCAATGGCCCTTGTTCAATCAGATTTATGCACAATGGCTGGGCGAATTTAAACCGGCTCGCGTAGTGGCGGGTGTTGATGCGCTTCATTATGGATTTGCCGTAGAAGTTGAAGCCGTTGCCCTTGCTCGTTCGTCTTCCTGAACTATTCGGAGTTAATGATATGACTTCACTGCAATTCCCTGAGTATAACGATGTGGTTGCTGCGGCACAGCGCATCGAAGGCTATGCCAACCGCACGCCGGTACTGACCTCGCGTACGGTGAATGACGCGTTTGCGGCGGACGTTTTTTTTAAGTGTGAAAACTACCAACGCATGGGCGCATTTAAGTTTCGTGGGGCGATGAACGCCCTCAGCCAGTTTACGCCACAGCAGCGCGAAGCTGGCGTCGTGACGTTTTCCTCAGGCAATCACGCCCAGGCCATTGCACTGGCGGCAAAGCTTTTAAACATCCCCGCGACGATTATCATGCCGCATGATGCGCCAGCGGCAAAAGTGGCGGCGACGAAAGGGTATGGCGGTAATGTGGTGGTTTACAATCGTTATACCGAAGACCGCGAGCAGATTGGTCGGGATCTGGCGACAAAACACGGGCTGACGCTCATCCCGCCTTACGATCACCCGCACGTGATTGCCGGGCAAGGTACAGCCGCCAAAGAGTTGATCGAAGAGGTCGGGCCGCTCGATGCGCTTTATGTTTGTCTGGGCGGTGGCGGATTGCTTTCCGGTTCAGCGCTGGCCGCACGGCATTTGTCGCCAAAGTGCAAAATTTACGGTGTCGAGCCAGAAGCGGGCAATGACGGGCAGCAATCGTTTCGCACTGGCAGCATCGTCCACATTGATACCCCCAAAACCATTGCCGATGGCGCGCAAACCCAGCATCTTGGGCAGTATACGTTTTCGCTAATTATGAAACATGTTGATGATATTCTGACGGTTTCCGATCAGGAACTTATTGACTCAATGGCCTTTTTCGCCGAGCGGATGAAAATGGTGGTTGAACCGACCGGCTGCTTAGGGTTTGCCGCGGCACGGGCCAATAAAGAACAGTTACGCGGGAAACGGGTTGGCATCATTATCAGCGGCGGCAACGTCGATATCAGCCGGTTTAGCGAGTTTCTGGCGGGCTAAACTACGCAGGGATATCTGGCAGCAGATATCCTTTTTCTTTAGACTGCACCGGGAATATTGTGTCGTTCGCAGGAGAGAAAATGTCTAAACCCGAAGAAAATTCACTGTTAGGTCAACTTGATATCATTGCTAAAGGGCTCAGTGAAACCTTTTCGCCATTCTGCGAAGTTGTTGTGCACGATCTTAAAAATCCCGACCATGCGATTCTCGCGATTCATAACAACTTATCCGGCAGGAAAGCAGGGCAGCCCGCCACCGAACTGGGGCTTGCGCGCATTGCCTCGCCAGATTTCCCCAACATTGTGGCGAACTACGGTAATCAATTTGCCGATGGCCGTCCGGTGAAAAGCACCTCTATTGGCATCAAAGATAATGACGGCAACTACGTCGCGGCCCTGTGCCTGAACGTGGACATGACGCTGTTCAGGGGGATGCAAAGTGCGTTAGCGCGCTTCACCGAGATCGAAAATACCTCCGTACAGGAACATATAGAACCGACAGGATCTGAGGCGATCCGTCAGCGTATCGACAGTTACGCCGCCAAACGTGCGACCACGGCGCGAGCGCTCAGTGTTGCCGACCGCAAAGCCGTTATTCAGGAATTACGCAAAGACGGACTTTTGGAGGTGAAAAAATCGATGGAGACCATCGCTCAACATCTCGGTATCTCCAGAGCAACGGCGTATCTCTATGCACGTCAGGAAAGCGACATCTAGCCCAGCCCAGCAACGCGCAATCTCATAACTGCACGTTGCCAGGCGTGATGCAGGGAAGGGAAGGTTCGTTAACTGCCCCAGCGACTTCTCAGATAGTTGACCGCCTGCTGCGTTTGCGGCTGATTGAGATAGTCTTCTCTGAACAGGATCGTGCCGCTAATTTGTGGCACGGATTCATTCAAATCAAGCTGCTTTTTAAGCTCCGGCACGCCGCCATTGATCATCCAGTCCGGTTCATTTTTCGACGGTTCGCCAACTTTATAGAAGGCAATACCGATATAGAGCCGCGTGTTGGTCGGTTTTACGACATCGGCCCACCATTTTGCCAGCACATCATAACGGGCCGCGCTGCGCGAAAAAGGCCAGTAAATTTGCGGGGCAATGTAGTCCAGTAATCCTTGTTGCACCCAGCGACGTGTGTCGGCATAAGATTCATCGTAGGCCGCAGCGCCTCGCGTGTCGGAACCGGCGGGATCATGTGAGAGATTGCGCCATACGCCCGCCGGACTCACGCCAAATTCGACCTCGGGTTTAAGCGTATTAATGGTGCGTGAAACCTGTTCTATCAACTGTTGCGTATTGTGCCGACGCCAGTCCGCTTTCGACGCGAACGCGCCGCCGTATTTTCGGAAGGTGTCGTTATCATTGAGGGTGGAACCCGGGGATTCCGCATAGAAGTAGTCATCAAATTGCACGCCATCGACCGGATAGCGCGAGACGACTTCAGCAACAATACGGGTGATCCACTCGCGTACCTCCGGAATACCCGGGTCGAGAACAAAACGATCGCCAGCGGTTCGAATCCAGTCGCGATGCTGTACAAAAACGCTGGAAGGATGTTGCGACGCCGTGCGGTTCAGTTCTGCAACGGTCGAGGGCTTTGTGTTGGTGGATACGCGATAAGGATTAAACCAGGCATGTACTTTCATGCCGCGTTTGTGCGCTTCATCAAGCATAAATTGCAGCGGGTCGTAACCCGGATTTTCGCCGATGGTGCCAGTCATAAGATCTGACCAGGGTAAAATCTCCGAAGGCCAGAGTGCCGTACCGTCGGGCTTAACCTGAAAAAATACCGTGTTGATACCAATGCTTTTCAGCTGATCCAGTTTGTCAGTTAGCGCTTTTTGTTGCTGGCGAATTCGACTGGCTGTATCACTCACATTGACGGATGACACCGGTGGCCAGTCAAGGCGAGAAACCGTCGCCAACCAGATACCGCGCATGGGTTGCTGGCTCTGTTGAGATGGAACTGGCGCGACCGGTTTTGACGGAGTGACAAGCGAAACCGGTGGTTCTGAGGAACAACTGGAAAGTAAAAGAGCCATTGCGATAAATGAGAATGACTTTTTAGCCATGAGCTGGAGGCGACGAGAACAGATATCCATGTATGCCAGTTTCCGGTAATCACGTGAGAAGGTCATTCTCGTATTATTCGAACTTAAGTCAATACGCAGCGTGCGGCCTACAGGCTGACTGGCAGAGCAGGGGATTACTCTTTCTTACTGCGCCCCTCGGTCCACGGATTAAACGCGGGTTCATCCTTTTCTTCAGGCACTGCATCATTCAGAGAATCAAGGTACAGCGCTTCAACTTCCGCGCGGGCCCACGGCGTACGCCGTAAAAATTTTAAACTCGATTTGACACTGGGATCATTCTTAAAACAGTTGATGTTGATCAGTTGACCCAGCTTAACCCAGCCATAACGCGCAACCAGTGCATTCACTTGCATTTCAAGCGTTACGCCATGTAAAGGGTCTTTAGAAAAGTGAGCAGTCACAGGAAGGTCCCGACAATTTAGAATTGCGGTGAGAGTACAAGAAAGCGGTGCCATCGGCAACGTAGGGTCAGTAATAGAAAAGCTAAAAATCCCGCGAATACTGGCTAACACCATTCACTTAAGCCAATGAGTGAGGGGAAACACCGGGATTAGGTTCCCGGAGGGACACCAAACCCTTGTCACATTGTGCCCGGCACTGGCCGGTCTCTTTTTGTCCGCTTGCAGCATGGTAACACATACGTTACCATTATTAACAGGTAAGGGAGGTTTTAACGTGAAAGTTAAACACTATAAAAAGGAAGACGGTGAAAGCCCACTTGAAAAGTGGCTTAAGAAAAACCGTTCGGCAATGGGTAAAGTGATGGCCGCAACCCAGCGTCTGTCAGATGGTAACATGTCAGCCGTGAAGTGGCTGTCAGGGCGTCCGGGCATTGGTGAATATCGGATTGACGGGGGTGCCGGTTTGCGTATCCGGGTTTTTTAATGCTCGCACACAATCAGAAGCGGCCAGCGGGTTGCAAGGCAGGCTGAGGTCAATCGCCTTAATGCGCAGTTTGTAGTTGAAATAATCAGGACTGAGAAGCAGGCGAGAAGTTAGAGTCTTGCAGCAAGGGCGTAATACGCCTTGTTTAGCGGCGTTTGTACAGTCCAATTCAATTTAACATAATATACATTATGCGCACTAACGTTGTGGTGGCTCAATAGTAAAGTCTATTTCTGGCTCATTTACCAGGAATGTCCATTCGACTACAGACATAAAGGTCCCGTACCATGAATGACAATACACGCATCAAAATCATACAGGATGTCATCAGTCGTAATCTTCGCCCTGGCCAGGCGGCAGAAATCCTGAATGTCACACCTCGGCATCTAAGTCGTCTTCTTAAACGTTATCGTTTGAATCCCGCGCCCGGCGATGCACTTTGCTGGTATATGTGGATGACGCCACGAGCAATTAATGCATTTACGTTTCGTGCACTCCGAATCAACATTCACCTACTTTGAGGCCACACGAGGCTATGTTCATCGTCAGCTTGAAGATGGCGATGATCTGAACAGTATTTTTACATGGCAAGAACCGCGAAAAGTGAATAAATCACTTACACTTCAATACGATAAATTTATTTGATTGAAGACAGTGAACTTTGCCGCCGAGCAATCGGTAAATATCTGGATATATGACATTACCCAGATGACCGTAAGGAAATCAAATTTCATGGAGTATCACTTCCCTACTCCACCTATGTCCGTCTTTCAGAAATAGATCAAGGCGTTATTGTGGACGATAAGCGTCTGGGCGCACTCTGGAAATGGCACAACTGCTTGAGTCAAGTCTGTCGTTTAGAACTTGATCCTGGAGGTTAGCCACAGGGTCTCACGATCACTAAGTAAGCTCGTCAGGCCAGCATACGAGGAGATCGTCCCGCTCGGTGTCGTCACGAATGGGCCGAAGAAATCGGTGTATTTCAATTCAATCTGATACCTGGACTGCACCATCGCGCTAAGACCAATAGAATAATTGCCCGTGTGCGCATTGCCCCCTAGTGGGACGGCAGATTCGCCTTTGAGGCCGACGGCATATGTCAATGGCATTGACAGGTCAATCCCAGGGTACACCTGGTCCCAGGTTGGCATAAAGTTCAGGTTCAAACTAAAGAAATCACGCGTAGACTTATCGATGCCGGTGTACGCAGGATTACCACGATATTGCGCATATCCCTCGGTCACCGATAGTACGTGGTCCCAGGCCAGTTCGGCCACTACCGTCGCGCTATCGAAGAAAGGCGTTTTTCCGATTCCATTCACCCCGTTCAACACGGCATGAAAGGTGTTGCCAATCGCCCCACCGGTTTGACCATCCTGTGGCATCGCGCCGATGAAACCAGGCGTGCCTGCTTTAACTGGCAACACCGTGAGGACTTGCTGGCTATTCAGAGGCATGTTTCGGCGGTAGCTCAAATCCAGACCGGTTTTCACTCCGGCAATGTCTTTGGACAGGCTAAAACCGTAGATGTCGATATCGCCCGCATAGGTAATGGCGTATTGATTGGTTTTCGGGTTGAACACTACCGTATCCGGTAACTGGTCTGCGGTGCGGCGGAAGAACAGCCCCATCGTACCTCCGAGCCAACCAGGGCTCCACTTCACATACAAACCAAAGTCGCCGACCTTATTTGGTGTCACATCATCGCCATGCGTAGCGAGTTTACCGTTAGGCAGATATACTGTTTCACCGCCGTCTAACGCAAGGTCATACATGCCCATGTACGAACCGGACTCAGGAAAGCGTGCGTGCTGCCAGTCAAGGAAATATTCTGCGCCGAACGACCAGGTGGAGGAGACCATGTAATCAGCAGTCACCTGGTTACGTGGGAGAAGTATTTCAGTACGCTCGCTGAGTGGTGAACCAAACATCATTCCGAGATCAATCGGAAACTGGCCGTAGTTGATTCCATGCAGCGGAGCAAACAAGCTATTCCCCCATGACTGCAGGCTTTTACCGATACTGAGATTGAGTTTCTGCTGCCCAAACTCGAAAGTATGATAGGCGTAAGCTTCCAGCAACTGGCCAGATGGGCCTTCCGCAAAGCGTTTAGTGTACGGGCTGAGTGCGCCGGCAGTCGGCTTACCGTCCACCAAAGTGTTCGGAGTATTATTATTACTCTCCAGATTGCTGTAGGCCGGGTCGTACCAGGCCGAACCGCTGACGCGAAACCCCATCTTCTTTTGGTAATCCAACTGGAGTTCACTTAATAGATTAAGGCGCTCGGTAACCATAGCCCCCTTGCCGAAGTTGAGATCTCCATCGTTGCTGTTGGGGGTGTGCGTGATCGCCCTATCTTGCTCGCCTATTCGATAACCCAAATTGAGCCTTACGGTGTTGTTCCAGTGGACGTTCAGATCCGGGTTGTCAATATTGAAGTCGAATGCCAGTGCAGACACCGAGAACAGAGCTGTCGCCATGGCGAGGGTCAATTCAGGCAGATGCTTCTTGAAGTGCAAAGTGTCGTTTTTCTCTTGCATGGTTTTTCTCCTGCCTGAATGTAGCTAATCGCATTTGAAATCCCGCAAAATCGCATTTACCCTGTCCGGATTGCATTCCATTGCTCTGGAGTCACAATAACTGCATGCCCATCACAAGCATTCTGTCTCGCAGCTCTGCAATTTTGGCGATTGGTAATTGACATTCTCCCCGGCCTAAAAAAGCCCGCCCCAGCGAAACCTCACTCTGATTCCCGCCCTCGTATGCTCCCGTCGCCAGGCAGCCAGCGACATGCCGTACTGGTTGATGAACCAGCGGCATGGTTGCAAATTTTAAATGAGGTAGACCTGGGTGTTATTGAAAGCCTTATATTTCAAAGACTCTGCTTACCAGACATCTCGCCCAGGGGATTTTCCAACAGGCTTACCACCCGAGTGCTGGGGACATGCTGTTCAGAGTGCTCCAGCATGGGTAGGCTCAGACCCATCCGGGTGAGCGGCTGCAGGAGATTCAGGCCAAGGTGGCGGGCCTCCTCCAGGTAGTTGGTCAGGGCCGCAATACGAACCATTGGGGTCATGCCTATCGCCTTCTTGTTCTTGTGGCTACGTCGCACCGGGGGTTCTGTCACGAAATGACAGCTGCCGAATCTCATCAGAGCGAGTTTGGTTTGTTCGATGACGATAGATTTTATCGGAAGATTCAGTAAAGCGCGTACGCACTTTTATATGTCACCCAGAGGCGTTGGATGCCACCAAGAGGCTCTAGCCCGCGTGGTTCGCGGGATCTGGCTGCGGAACCGCATGTCGGATGACGTTTGCACTGTCATCAGTTGAAAAGTTCTTGACGTTCAATGTGTAGTTGTAAGATGAGCGAAAAGCAGAAGTGACCTACTCTTCTAAAATGTAAAATGTGCAATCAATGAGATATGGTCAATACCCAGCCCAAAGGCATTGTAAAGAGGAAAGCATGAATAAACGTCCTATTGGTGAGTTGGTCTTGAGTGAATCGCAAATCAAAGAAGGTGTGCAGAAGGTAGCCAAACGCCTTAATGATACGTTCGACGACGCCGTTGTGATCACCGTAGTCCCCGGTGGTATTTTGTTCACAGCCGATCTGGTCAGACAGTTGAATTTTAATGTCAGCATGGATTACATTTCGTGCCCACATACCCCTGGCGCAACAAGCAATGAATCAGAGATCATTTTCCACGATAACATTGGTATAACGGGGAGAAACGTTCTAATTATTGATGATGCAATAGAATCCGGTGGCACGATGAAAAGGCTTGTTCAGTTCCTTTCGAACGAATTTAAACCAAAATCCCTGTCTATTGTTACTCTGTTTGTAAAACCAGGAAGAGTTGAAATCCCCTTCGAGCAATACTATGCCTACGAAATGACCAATGATGATTTACTGATTGGGTATGGTTTGCCGTGGGATCACAAATACAGAAACATCCCGTTTATTTCAAAGCTCATTAAGTAATACATTTTATGCCTCCCTCTGAAATGTATTCCTGGGGGGCTTAATTCCCCTTGCTTGTATTCCCCTGCACATTGCCCTTCTCTTTCGGGAGCCCCTAAGGTTTTGACGTTAACCTTGATGCCTGCTGTGCATGGCACTTCGTCAGGATGGCATGTGCAAGCAGGCTGATGATTCAACAGATTCAGAAACCCAGGAATGAACCGAAGGTTCCAGACTGTAGTTGTTAACTCTCAACGCAACCTTCGCATCTGGCAAAAAAACTTGCCATATACGGGCAAATTAATGAACCCTACTAATAAACCCTAGTTTATTACCCCATCTAATCAAATAAATCACTCTGCGTTATGCTTTTCCCCGATAACAACGGAAGGATAACGTTATGCAAACGGTAAAACTGAACAATGGTATTGAAATGCCCTTGCTGGGTTTTGGGGTGTTTCAGATGACGGATGCCGCCGAGTGCGAAAGATCGGTTATCGATGCTATCGAAACGGGTTATCGGCTAATTGATACCGCGGCCTCCTACCAGAACGAAACTCAGGTCGGGAACGCGCTGAAACGCAGCGGCATTTCACGCAGCGAACTTTTTATCACCACGAAACTATGGCTGCAGGATACCCATTACCAGGGTGCTAAAGCACAGTTCGAACGTTCGTTGAACCGACTACAGCTGGACTATGTTGATCTGTATCTGATTCATCAGCCCTACGGCGACGTCCACGGTGCCTGGCGTGCAATGGAAGAACTGCATCAGGCAGGGAAAATTCGCGCGATTGGCGTAAGTAACTTCCATCCGGACAGACTTGCCGACCTTATCGCTTTCAACAACATCGTCCCCGCCGTCAATCAGATTGAAGTAAACCCTTTCAATCAGCAGCTGCATGCTGTTCCGTGGATGCAAAGCCGCGGCATTCAGCCGGAAGCCTGGGCCCCTTTTGCTGAAGGTAAAAATGGTCTCTTCCAGCACCCCACCTTAGCGGCGATCGGTCAGAAGTACGGCAAAAGTGTGGGTCAGGTTGTCCTGCGGTGGATTCTCCAGCGTGGCATCGTTTCACTGGCGAAATCGGTGCGAAAAGAACGCATGGAAGAGAACATCAATATTCTCGATTTTGAACTTAGCCCGGAAGATATGCTGCAGATTGCGTCCCTTGATACCGCAACCAGCGCGTTCTTCTCTCATCGCGATCCGGCGATGGTGGAATGGTTAACAGGCCGAAAACTCGACGTTTAAGCCACGCAAAAGAGGTACGTATTAAATGCAGAAACGTTATTTGGGTAAATCTGGACTCAATGTGTCGGCTCTGGGTCTCGGTTGCATGGGACTCAGCCACGGTTATGGCCCAGCGACAGACACCCGTCAGGCTATCGAACTCATTCGTGCCGCGGTTGATCGTGGCGTCACTTTCTTCGACACCGCCGAAGTGTATGGCCCATATCTGAATGAAGAAGTGGTCGGCGAAGCCTTAAAACCGTTTCGCGACCGCGTGGTCATCGCCACCAAATTTGGTTTTACCTTCGGTGATGACAACAAGCAGCAGATTTTAAACAGCCGTCCGGAGCACATTCGTGAAGCCGTAGAAGGATCATTGCGCCGCCTCAAAACGGACGTTATTGATCTGCTGTATCAGCACCGCGTCGATCCAAATGTCCCCATCGAAGATGTTGCAGGAACAGTGAAAGATCTGATTGCTGAAGGCAAGGTCAAACATTTCGGTCTTTCCGAAGCGGGCGCGAAGACGATTCGCCGGGCGCATGCCGTCCAACCGGTTACGGCGGTGCAAAGCGAATATTCAATGTGGTGGCGCGAACCTGAACAGGAAATTCTGCCGCTGCTGGAAGAGTTAGGCATTGGTTTCGTCCCCTTCAGTCCATTAGGCAAAGGTTTCCTGACCGGATCTATCAAGGCAGGCACCACGTTTGGTCAGGATGATTACCGAAGCCAGGTGCCGCGCTTTGCCGCACAAGCACTTGAAGCCAATGAAAAACTGATTGTGTTACTGGGCAAAGTGGCGGCTGAAAAAGGGGTGACGTCTGCACAAATTGCTCTCGCCTGGTTGCTGGCACAAAAACCGTGGATTGTTCCCATCCCGGGTACCACCAAACTGCATCGACTGGAGGAAAACCTGGGAGCCGCCGATATTCATCTTTCTCAGGATGATTTGCAGCGGATAACCCAGGCGCTTGAAACGGTGAAAATCGTCGGCCATCGTTACTCTCCAGAACATCAGGCGCGTGTAGATCGTTAATCACATACTGGTCTGCGGTGCGCTGCAGACCAGTCATTCCGTGTAGCGAAGCGCTTCGATCATCAGTGCGAAAGCTGGCGGATGTTGTTTACGGCTGGGATAATAAAGGTAGTATCCGGGGAAAGACGGACACCACGCCTGCAGAATCTGAATAAGTTCTCCTGATTTGACATAATCCTGAATCATATCTTCAGGTACACAGGCAATGCCAAACCCGGATAACGCGGCATCAATGCGTTCTGACAACAAATTAAACGTCAGTTGCCCTTCAACCCTGACGCGTAGCGACTTCCCTTCCCTTTCGAATTCCCAATGATAAAGACCGCCGGCAGTGGGCAAGCGCATATTGATACACCGGTGATGTTGCAGTTCGTGTGGTGTTTCAGGCGCAGGGTTTGCGGCAAAATAAGCTGGCGCGCCGACCACGGCCATCCTCATATCCGGCCCAATTTTCACTGCGACCATATCTTTATCAACGTTTTCGCCAAGGCGTACTCCGGCATCAAAGCGCCCTTCGACAATATCGACAAAACCATTATCAACCACCAGTTCGACATTGATTTCCGGGTATTCCCTGAGGAAGGATTTCAGCTTTGGCCATACCAGACTCCGTGCAGCATGCTCACCTGCTGATAAGCGGATATTGCCTGCGGGGGCACCGTTCAGTTGAACCAACGCCTCCAGCGCTTGTTCAAGCTCGGCGATTCGAGGCTCCAGACAGGCAATAATTCGCTCTCCGGCTTCCGTTGGCGCAACGCTTCGGGTGGTTCGCGTTAACAGACGGATATTTAAACGCTCTTCCAGCGCTTTCATCGCATGGCTCAACGCTGACTGCGAAACGCCAAGCTTACTGGCCGCTCTGGTAAAACTTCGCTCTCTTGCCACGACCAGAAAAATGTGCAGTTCATTGAAGTTTTCTTTGAGCATTAGCTATTTCCTTATTCAGGCATTCCCTCGAAGAGAATTTATGAAGGGTTTTCATAGGAAAAAACATTTTAGCCCCATTACTAATAATAATGACAATTGATATTCTATCTGTATCGAAAATCTGCCTGAACGAACAGAAGCGTTGACATTTTCTACGGTGAGGTTTCAGACAGTGACAAGTCTCTTCCCTGCTCCATCAACACCGGTGCGACACCGGGTACGTAACAAGTCTTATAGAAAGGGAACATTCATGAATTTAGATGAGCTGCAGTTTTATGAAGACGACGAAGGCATTGCTGTTGATGTAATTCTACAGGTATTTGGTCCTGATCCAGTTCAGTGCATAAATCTTGAGGCTGAGGTTGTGGATCAAAAAATGAAAGACGACATCGATTTTCTCGTCAAGAGACAAAATGATTTCTGTCAGAAGGTAAATGCCGAGGCCAAACAATATTGTGATCGCGTATATGGCGTGCTTGTGAACGATCTTACGCTGGTAAAAATATACCTTTTCCCTGAAGAGAAGAGTCAATTCGGCTTCATGCTTTCCACTTCCCTTGACCCGGAGCATGGGTTAGGAATTAAATTTTATGGAAGTGAAGTCAAAAAAACAGGAAGCAGTGAAACCGCATTCCTGTGAACCCCTGTTTTTAATCCTCGGCATTGGGGGATCTGATTACCGACTCTCGTGGAAAAATTTTCTATACACGGGATAAAAAACATCTTCCCGCCATGATGGCGCTATTGGAACGGATAGGCGACACGTTCCGTTATTTTTGCCTGAGTTGGGGCTTTTTCAACAAATGCGGGCCAGGTGTATGATTTGGTAATAAACTTCCATGAATAATACTCTTTACCTTCATCAATAAACTTCAGGTTCAGAAGCGACCAGTCTTCGTCATGACAGTGTGAGGTTTTTGCATACTCTTCTGCTGTAAAACACGCTCTGATCATCGCCTTTGATGAAAAAAGGATCTCTTTAAATGCCACCTGAGATGAGCCATCATCATTAAGCATAATAAAATCAGCATACTCTTCTTCACGGCTACCCCCAGAATACAATGCCTGCCATTTCGTCACGACAGCAATGGCCTGTTTTGTTTTGCTTAAGGGATATAAAGCCGGATAAATATACACGTTATCTTTTGTCAGATCTTCATTCACCGCATTTTCATCGTTATTTTTATTGGCGATCTTCCATTGTCCTTCCCTGATGTAATCGCCATTTTTTTTGCGGAATTTAATCATCTCAAGCGTGGGCTCTATTAAGTAAAAAATATCCTCCTGGCCTTTTGCTTTCCAGACCTTTGTGTCTTCCCCACAATGGTTGAACGAGGCTTTACATACGCCCGTATACTGTTCACTGCCTTTCTTCAACGCAACAAATGCCGTGGGTTTTATTGTATTGATATTCCCGTGAACCGCCAAAGGGAAAGAAACTGCTGCAACGAATAAAACCACGTAATTTCTCATGACATTCGTCCTGAACTGAATATTTTCACATGAAAGGCATTCCCTTTCAGCCTGTCGTAATCTCGCTATCAACGCCAGGCGTGGATACGATGGTTGTCGATTTTACTATCAAATTGAATGAAAATCCCTTTTCATTTTTTTTGATGATTAAGACATTCAGGATGATATAAAAACTGGCGATTTTTTTGTATTTAGAGCAGCCCTTTCAGGCTGCTCGATTCGTTTTAGTTATCTGCTGACGTTTACCCCTTCAGCGCAAAATTCAGCGCCGCTCTCACCGCCTCGACCTGGGCAATGATGCATTGTTCCGGATTTGTTTTTTCGCTGTCCGGATACACTTCAGTGGTCGTGGTACAACGCGCACTGGTGGCGGTTGCGCAAAGATGGTAGTGACTATTTGGATATTCAACGACACCAGGACTCGCGACCCGAAATCCCAGCATTTTCCCTTCGGCATCGGAAGGTGCTATGTGGGTCACTTTTTCAACAGCGGCAATGATCGCCCGCTGGAAATCCAGTTGAGAATTTTCTTCGTCACTGACCAGGTAAAATCCATCCGGGACAATGTCCGGAATAAATTGCTTGCCGTCCCTGGCCGCGAGTGCCGGACGGAATTCACTTTCATCGCTATCCGTTGTCTCATGGAGATCGATATGCACCCGAAATTGTTCCCGCAGCGGCGCAATCAGCGACATAAGCGCCTGAGCCTCTTCTGCTTTTCCTTCGGGGTAGAAACTTCTGTTCGGATCGATGAGATGATAGTTCCAGCGTGATACCCGTTCAAATGCCCACGGACTGACACAAGGAGCTACCAACAAATTCATTTTGCCTTTGTATTCTTGCCCATGCTCCTTTAAAAACCGCAGCGCACCCAGCACGCCGCTGGTTTCATAGCCATGCACGCCACCGGTAACGAGCGCCGCCGGTAACGATTCATCCCAATCAACGCTGCGCAGCGCCATCAGGGCATAGGTATCACTGGCACAGGTTATTTCACCGTATTTAACAATCTTATAGTCGTTGCCAAGCGCGCGGATTTGACTTAACACATCGTCATAGGACCGTGACGGTAACTGGTTCTTACGCCATTGCTCGCGCTCAGATTCTCCCCAGGGCTGTCCGGGAGTGCCAATTGGATAGAAATTTGCTGATGTCATGGTTTCTGCTCAATGATCAATAAAAAGTGGATAGGTATGACGCCCTCTCAGACATCATGTCTAATTGAACGGAATCACAATAAATGAACAACGGGCAACCATCAATCCCGAACGTCCGCCAGGTGCCGTTAAATATTGTTAACAATCAGTATGTTTGAACTCTCCTCGCCTTTTTACCATTGAAGACTGGTTGCTCAACAGATCATCTGGTAGTGTGCTGAGACGCGAATTTCAGGAGATGGGCGATGACGAAAGTGTACACCGGCGGTTGCCTCTGCGGCTTTATCCGTATTAGTGCCCATTCGCCCAGAAATCCTCACACCTGCTCATGCACTCTGTGTCAAAAGCACACAGGAGCGCACAGCGTCGGCTGGGTAGAATTTGATGTTCAGGATGTCCAATGGACGGGGAAAGGCGGTAAACCGGCGATGTGGCGCTCTTCTGAATTCTCCAGCAGAGCCTTTTGCCCCCGTTGCGGAAGCTCGATAGGCGCAATAGATGATGCGCCCACTGTTGCTCTCTTAACCGGTTGTTTTGACGATGTTGTCGATGCGGTATTTACGTCAACTGGTAATGCCTGTCAGGGATCTGTTTAACCGGAATGGTTGTCTCATCGTTCATCTGCAACAAATCAATTTCGATGGCATTGCAAATGGCGTCCAGTGGCAGATCGTTATTTTCCGTACCAAACGGATCTTCCAGTTCTTCTGCCAGCGTATCGAGCGAAATAAACGTATAGGAAATAAGCACTGAAATAAACGGCGTCATATAGTGTAAATCCATCACCAGCGCGAAGGGCAACATAATACAAAACAGGTACACCGTGCGATGCAAAATCAAGGTGTATGCAAAAGGAATGGGGGTATTCGCGATGCGTTCACAGCCTGCCAGTACCGCCGACATATCATTTAACCTGTTGTTTAAACTGTGAAATAATATATCAGACAGTTGTCCTTCCCGCCGACGAACCGCCAGCCACTCCCCCATCAACAGTAAAATACGGTTTGCCGGTGAATGGGAAGAAAAGACGCGCTGCAGATCCCCGGTACTGAGGTATTTTGCCAGCGATTCTGCCTGCGGTTGTCGACGTAACGTCATGCGTAAACAGTGTGCAAAAGCGATCTGCAAACGGACAAACTGCCCTAATTCGCGATCGTCTGGCAGCGTGGTTTTTACTTCACGCAGTAATGAGCGGGAAGCAATCATCAACTGCCCCCACAAATGTCGGGCCTCAACGTAGCGCGCATAGCAAGCATTGTTGCGAAAACCCAAAAATATGGCGATGGCGACGCCGAGAATACTGAAAGGCGCCAGGGTAAATTTGATACCCAGCATCGTATACCACGGCAGCATAATGATAACCGCGATAGACAATATGAAATTCAGGAGCAACCGGGAGAAGATTTTGGATAAAACGGAGCCGTGCCAGACGAATATCTGGCGTAGCCAGTGCTGTTGAGGTCGAACAATCATGATTATCTTCGGAAAATGGGAAAGCGCGAACATTAAACGTGATCACGGTCAATGTTGCAAGCATCTCCAAATAGAGATATTGCGCCTCTTTTTGACTGATTGACGCCAGTAGCACGGGGTTGCAGATCGGCTTATTTTAAAAAAACATCATTGTATGTTGTAACTAAAGAAGATTTATTAAAAACCCGGCCGAAACCGGGTTAACCCTTCAGCGAGGCGTCATTAGCACAGTGGCTTCACTGCTTCGCGCATCCCTTTCGTCAGGATAGCATCCAGGCAGGCGCTGACCTGCTCTACCAGACCGGAAACCTGGGTCAGGTCTTGTTCCCAGTGTTCTGCCACCGCCAGCACCGAATTAACCAAATCATGCGTACTGATCACGCCATCGCGATGCTGACTCCACAGGTGCTGATAGCGCTCGATCCAGTGTGCATCGTCCTGAACCGGATAAGACTCCCCATTGCGCTCTGCGCGATAAAACGCAATCAGTGCGGCCAGCGCAAACGTCAGACGCGCGGGTAAAGTTCCCTTCGCCTGCTGCCCTGCCAGTAACTGAGGTAAAATTCGGGTGCGGAATTTCGTCATGCCGTTCAAGGCGATAGAAAGGAGCTGATGCTTGATGTACGGATTACGGAAACGCCCGGTCACCGCGCTCGCAAAAGAGATCAGCTCATCGCGCGGAAGATCGAGTACCGGGATGATTTCTTCATAAATGGCTTTTTCGACAAACGCGCAGATCTCAGTGTCGTTCATCGCTTCGCCAACGGTATCCAGACCCGCCTGGAACGCCACCGGAACCAGAGCCGTATGCGCGCCATTCAGAATGGCCACTTTACGCTCTTTGTAAGGCTTGATGTCATCAACGATCAGCACATTCAGCGGATATTTATCAAGGCGTAATTCAGACGCCAGTGACTTCGGTCCCTGGATCACAAACAGGTAGAAATGTTCGGCGGTGTCGAGAAACGCATCGTGATAACCCAGCGATTCTTCAAGTTGTGCCACTTCATCACGCGGGTAACCGGTCACGATGCGATCCACCAGCGTCGAGCAGAAGGCATTTGCCTGATCCAGCCAGAGCAAGAATGCCTCCGGAAGCGCCCACTCTTTGGCGTAGCGTTGAACCAGCTCTTGTAATGCATCGCCATTATAATCAATCAGCTCGCAAGGAATGATTATCCAGCCTTTATCAGACGCCCCGGCAAAGTGCGTATAGCGTTCAAACAGCAGTCGGGTCAGTTTCGCCGGATAGCTAACCGCAGGTGCATCTTCGAATTTATCACCTGCGTGGTAGCTGATCCCTGCTTCGGTCGTGTTAGAGAACACAAAGCGGATGTCAGGGTTATGCGCCAGTTTCAGGAACTCATCATATTCGCCATACACGCTGATTTCACGGTTCACCGAGCGAATCAGCCGGGCATCGCTGACGGCGTCGCCATTTTCGTTCAAACCGCGAATGATGGTGGTGTAGAGACCGTCCTGCGTACTGAGTGACGGAGGGAATGTGCTTTCGATGGGACGGACAATCACCACGCCGGCATTCAGATCGGTGTGCTCGTTTAGCAGATCAACCTGCCAGTCAACAAAAGCACGCAGAAAGTTCCCTTCGCCAAACTGAATGATACGCTCAGGATAATGGGCGCCAGGAAAATCGCGACGGTTTAGAGTTTTCACAATGAGTTCCCTTTTGGATTAGTCATACAACCTGCTTGAATTGGTGGAACAGGTTAGCAAACCTTTAATGCAATGAAACCCTGTTTTGATCAACTCTCAAACATAAATCACAGGTATTTGTAGAAAACCGTGGTGCTGGTCAGCTTTCCGTCTGGCATTTGCGCGTAATCCGGTATTTCCCCTGCTTTCTGCCAGCCGCAATTTTGGTAGAACAACTCTGCGCTGCTTCCCGTTGCGGTGTCCAGCACCAGCAACGATTTATGATGTTGTTTTGCGCAATTCTCCAGCCTCTCCATTAAATGCCTGGCGATACCGCCCCGGCGCGCGGACGAGTGAACCAACAGTTTGGCCACGTCGGCACGGTGCGGTTGATTTTCAGGTTGATCCAACAGGAGTTGTACCGTACCGACAATCATCCCCGCGGCATCTTCAACCGCCAGGACAATGCGCTCTCCTCCCGCAACGTGCTGCGCGACGTTCGTCCAGAAAGGGAGGGATTTTTCGCGACCAAAAGGCAATACAAAACTGACGGACGCGCCTTGATTGACGCAATCCTCAAGCACATCGCTCAGTTCATTGATTCTGTCGTGGATATGCTCAGCATCGAGGATAAAACAGGAATGAGTGGCAGCCATAGGGTCTCCTTGATTGACTGCACCACCATGCACTTAACATTTTTTTTACACAAGCGCCGCAACCATAGGATTACGTTATGTTTCATCGACACGCATCATTACCGGGCACATTTTGTGTGTTGTCGAACCTGACGCTGGTTCGATTACGCCCCTCTTTTTTCGAGCGATATAAACATTCGTCGGCGTCAACGATAAGGGTATTAAACAGATCAGCTAAGGAGTGCGATTGCGTTTTTCCGTTAGCCAAACCGATACTTACGGTCAGATAAAGGGTTTGCTGCTGCCAGTTGAAAGGCTGTAACGCAACCGCTTTACGAATTTTTTCTGCCAGTTGTATTCCCTCATCGCTATCAGCAGAAGCCGCGACGACGGCAAACTCCTCACCGCCCATACGGGCCAAAAGTCCTTTGTCACCGACAATTTTTTGCACGTGTCGGGCAAAGGCGCTTAACACCTGATCGCCACACTCATGGCCAAAATTGTCATTAATCTGTTTGAAGTAATCGATATCGAGCAACATTACCGTCACGTGCTGCGGTTTCTGTGGTTCTCGTTTTTTAAGTGCTTCAAATAAACCGGAACGGGAATATACCCGTGTCAAATAGTCGAAATCGGCCCGTAAAGAGACTTGTTTTATCAGCGAATTGATTGCCGAAACGCTGACGGCAACCATCACCGGACAGATCGCCATTGTGGCGATACCCAGGCGCGCTGAAAACATGTGCGGCGCCGAAAACGGTGAGGCCACAGAGATATTGATAATGGAGTTGGCAACCAGGATTATCTCAACGGCCCCGGTCATAAAGGTCAACAAACAGGTGATCGGCGTAGGATAACGCACCGCACACCAGATGAGCGCGGGCAGCGGAAAGGCCAGGCTCCCTGCGCCACCAATGATCACCGAAGCGGCAACAGAGACTATCAACGCCCCAACCGGCATCAGTTGTTCCGCTTTAAACCGTGTCAATGTCCCTGGCAAAGAGAGCGTCAGCATACAGGGTACAATCAATACGCCAGTGGAGAATTGTTCGCTAAACCAGTCGGCAAATAACGGCCAGAATGATTGACGCTCAATACCAATCGATCCTGTCGCACCGAATAAGGCGCACAGCAAAGCAGCAAATAGACAATAATTAAACAAACGTAAGGCATTTATCGGTTCATATGTATTTATACCCCGTCGTTTATCCCGTAATATCAGTTGAGCAAAGGTAATAATAAATACCATATTAGATAAATTAATGATTAGCGACACCCATCCCCATTCGGTCGTTATGGCATCATAAGCCAGCATGGCGACATAGCATACGGCATAGAAATGCAGACGGTTAAGCCACACATAACGGGCAAACACCCCAGCCATCACGCCATTGAGAGGCCAAAACAGCGACAACGCCTCAACGAGGCGCAATTGCGCGCCAATAAAATAAAATAGCGTGGTGATGATAAAAAGGACGAAAGCATTACGTAACGGATTATCTTCCCGAAACAAGCGAAATGAAGAAGTGAAGAGTGCGTGCATTAAATATCTATCCATATAATTGCACATGGCAATTATTTCGACATAGCGAGTGTAATCTAATTAAGCATAGCACGCTTTATTTGCAAAAGTGACTCACCCTCGAAGGTGGGCATCACGTTATATTGCAAAAGAGAGGAATTGTAACTATTTAAACCACAAAGTTTTCATGCGTTATTTTATGGCGATTACCAGCACGTTGAAAATTGTATATTTTGTTATCGCTGATTCATTTGAATAACTAACCAATGATGAATGACCGCCACCACATACTTTTGCTGTTCCTCGCTGAGCGGTTGCCCTTGAGGAATTTGGTGCCATTTTTCCAGACAACCGCGACAACAGGTTGCCGTGGCATGCTGGGCAATAAAAACAGGATGACCGCGCATAGGCGTTTGCTTACCATCATTGGCGGGAATTGCCGGGGCCAGACGTTTTGCCACAAAGTCCGCTGCGTGTTGATCGATGACCTGCGCGCCTTTATCCCAGCAATACTGTCTCTCCTTTGCGCCAAGATGAAACCGGGAACGAAATGTGGAACGAGACAGCCGGGTAAACAGTGAATCGGATACGTTCATCAGTAGACTGAGCGTCCTAATTGTTGGGTCAGTTGCTCAAGGACTGCGATACCTGCCAGCGAGTTTCCGGCGGCATCCAGCTCAGGACTCCAGACAGCAATGGCCATTTCATGCGGCACAATCGCAACAATGCCGCCACCAACCCCCGATTTCGCGGGCAGCCCGACTCGCCAGGCAAATTCCCCGGCGTTCTGATACATGCCGCTGGTTGCCATCAACGCGTTGATTTGTCTGGCCTGCATCGGTGTCACCACCGGGTCGTTAAGATGAAACGCGTGTCCCTGGTTCGCCAGAAAAACAAACGTGCGCGCCAGTTCAACGCAACTCATTTTCAGCGCGCAATAGTGGAAATAATTCTGCAAAACCGTCGTCACATCATGCTGAAAATTACCGAATGATTTCATCAGCCAGGCAATCGCCGCATTACGCGCCGAATGCTCGAATTCCGAACGGGCCACGGTGGAATCATAAACAATATCGGGAACGCCACTCAGGAGGCGCACCACTTCCAGCATACGCTGGCGAGGGGCGCTCAGCCGCCCTTGTAACATATCGCAGATAACCAATGCACCAGCGTTGATAAAGGGATTGCGCGGAATTCCCTGTTCCATTTCCAGTTGCACCAGCGAATTGAAGGGAGAACCCGAAGGATCCTTTCCCACACGCTGCCAGATCTCATCTTCCTGGTAGTGACGCATTGCCACTGCCAGACTCAGCACCTTCGAAATAGACTGAATGGAAAAACGTTCCTGCGAATCACCGGCCTGATAGTGTTGCCCATCAACGGTACAAATGGCGATACCCAGTTTTGACCCCTCGACGGAGGCTAATGCTGGAATATAGTCAGCCACTTTTCCCTGACCAATTAACGGGCGAACCTGCGCCAGAATGGTCTCTAATACTGAATTGTCCATGGCCCTGGCCACCATATGCTCCTTGCCGCTGGTCTGAAAAGGTCTGCGAGTATAACAGAGCGGAATAGGCGACGTCAGGTCGGCAGAGACCATCGCGCCCCCTGACGAGGCGCTTCAGAGATCAGATACGGTTTTTCCAGACCGTCTGTACGTTACAAAACTCATGCAAACCAAAATGGGAAAGCTCACGGCCAAAACCGCTTTTCTTCACGCCGCCAAATGCCACCCGCGCATCGCTGGCGCTGTAGCCATTGATAAACACCCCGCCGCATTCCAGCTGGCTGGCCATCTCCTGTGCGCGCGTTTCGTCGGCGGTAAAAATTGTCGCCGAGAGACCGAAATCACTGTCATTGGCAAGCTGTAAGGCATGCGCGGCACTCTTCGCCACCGTGATTGCCGCCACCGGACCAAACAGCTCCTGGCGAAATGCCGTCATTTCAGGGGTGACATCACCGAGAACCGTTGCCGGATAGTAATTGCCTTCCCCTGCGATGTTTTCTCCACCCAGTAATAAACGCGCGCCTTGTGCGACCGACGCCATCACTTGTTGATGCAGTTCATCACGTAAATCAAAGCGCGCCATTGGCCCGAGATCGTTTTCCTCGTCCAAAGGGTTGCCCATTTTCAGGGCCGCCGCCGCTGCGACGAAGCGCTCGGTAAAGTCACGGGCAATGCCTTCTTCGACAATAAAACGTTTCGCCGCAGCACAAACTTGTCCGGTATTTTGATAACGCCCGGCGACAGCCGCTTTTACCGCCAGATCCAAATCGGCATCATTCAGCACAATAAAGGGATCCGAACCGCCCAGTTCCAGCACGCACTTTTTCAGCGCTGCCCCCGCCTGAGCGCCGATAGCCGCACCAGCGCGAACGCTGCCAGTAACCGTAACTGCCGCAATACGCGGATCGTTAATCATCTGACTGACGCCCGCATTACTGGCGTTGAGCCAGCCGTATACACCGTCAGGCATTCCCGCGTCGGCAAAAATATCGGCAATCAGCCCGGCGCAGCCCGTCACATTCGGGGCATGCTTCAGGAGATAGCCATTACCCGCCAACAGAATGGGGATCGCCCCACGCAGCACCTGCCATAGCGGAAAGTTCCACGGCATCACCGCCAGAATCGTCCCCAGCGGGCGATACTCAATCACCGCTTGCTGATTTTCCACCAGCGTGGGTTCAGGGTTGAGCATGGCTGGGCCGTGCTCTGCATACCAGTCGCACAGGCTGGCGGATTTTGCCACTTCACCCCGCGCCTGCTTGATCGGTTTTCCCATCTCCCGCGAGATACATTGCGCCATTTCTTCAGCCCGTAGCCGCAAGGCTTGTCCGACATTACGCAATTTCTGCGCCCGGTACGCGACCGTCGTGCGCTTCCATGCGGCAAACGCGTTGGCAGCCAGATTTAGGGCCTGCTCAATCTCGCGGTCACTGCTCCAGGGCATGGCCGTCAAATGTTCTCCCGTTGCGGGGTTCACTGAAATTGCATGTGTCGCGGGTGTCGGGTTCATAGCGTGCTCTCTTCATCACAGGGAATGGCGATATCATGACCCCGTTTACTCTTTCTGAAAATTGAATAATATTAACCACTCCGTTCACAAAAAGAGAAAGCCATGGATCTGACGCAACTGGAAATGTTCAATGCTGTCGCACAGACGGGCAGCATTACTCAGGCCGCCGCGAAAGTGCATCGTGTTCCGTCGAACCTCACGACACGCATTCGCCAGCTTGAGGCCGACCTCGGGGTGGATCTGTTTATTCGCGAGAATCAGCGTCTGAGACTTTCTCCGGCAGGCCATAACTTTTTGCGCTATAGCCAGCAGATCCTGGCGCTGGTCGATGAAGCGCGGATGGTGGTGGCCGGTGATGAACCGCAAGGGCTGTTCTCCCTTGGCGCGCTGGAAAGTACCGCCGCCGTGCGTATTCCCGCGACGCTTGCCGAATATAACCAACGTTACCCTAAGATTCAGTTTGCCTTATCCACCGGGCCTTCCGGCACCATGCTGGAGGGGGTACTTGAGGGGAAACTGAATGCCGCCTTTGTGGATGGCCCCATTACCCATCCCGGTCTTGAAGGGATGCCGGTTTACCGTGAAGAGATGATGATTGTCACCCCGTGCGGTCACCCCGTCGTGCGCCGCGCGAGTGATGTTAACGGCTGTAATATTTACGCTTTTCGCGCGAACTGCTCTTACCGCCGCCATTTTGAAAGCTGGTTCCATGACGATCGCGCCACACCGGGTACGATTCATGAAATGGAGTCCTATCATGGAATGCTGGCTTGCGTTATCGCCGGTGCGGGCATCGCGTTGATTCCTCGCACGATGTTAGAAAGTATGCCCGGACATCATCAGGTCGACGCCTGGCCGTTAACAGAAGAGTGGCGCTGGCTGAATACCTGGCTGGTCTGGCGACGCGGCGCAATGACCCGGCGACTTGAAGCCTTTATAGAACTGCTGCCACCGCAAACGCGGGCATAATATTGCCGTATAACGACTCCGCTCGGCACCGGGCGGAGTGACAACAACACAGAGTGCAAATCATTTTGTGACAACGTCACCACCAAAAAAGCGTATACCAAACGTGACGTCCGTGGCGTTACTTTTTAGTAACTAAAAAATGTGACCTTAATCACAAAGTGATTGTATTTACGCCAGCAAACGTTTTAAGATCCTGACCTCACCTTTTCGCAACAAGCCCCATTACTTTTTATGTCAACTCGCATTGTTTCCCGTAAAGTCGCGTGGCTACGGGTCGTTACGCTTGCTATTGCCGCTTTCATCTTCAATACCACGGAGTTTGTCCCGGTCGGCTTACTCTCTGATATTGCTCAAAGCTTTGATATGCAGACCGCACAGGTCGGTATTATGCTGACCATCTACGCCTGGGTTGTGGCGCTGATGTCGCTTCCCTTTATGCTGCTGACAAGCCAGGTGGAACGACGCAAGCTGCTTATCTGTCTGTTTGTGCTGTTTATTGCCAGCCATGTGCTCTCATTTCTGGCGTGGAATTTTACCGTTCTGTTAATTAGCCGCATCGGCATTGCTTTTGCGCACGCCATTTTTTGGTCGATCACCGCCTCGCTCGCCATTCGCCTGGCCCCTGCCGGTAAACGCGCGCAGGCACTGAGTCTGATAGCCACCGGAACCGCACTGGCGATGGTGCTCGGGATCCCTATTGGGCGCATTGTTGGGCAATATTTTGGCTGGCGCACCACCTTCCTGGCTATCGGCGTTGGCGCGCTGGCAACGCTGGTGTGTCTGTTCAAGCTCCTGCCCACCTTACCCAGTGAACATTCTGGCTCGCTGAAAAGCCTGCCGGTGCTGTTTCGCCGCCCTGCGCTGATGAGTCTTTATTTGTTGACCGTGATCGTGGTGACCGCCCATTACACGGCATACAGCTATATCGAGCCGTTTGTGCAAACCGTGGCCGGGTTGAGCGGCAACTTTGCCACGCTGCTGTTGCTTATTCTCGGCGGTGCCGGGATCGTCGGCAGCGTGATTTTTGGTAAGTTGGGCAATCGTCATGCCTCCTCGCTCATCACCCTTGCCATTGTCCTGCTGGTCGCTTGCCTTCTCCTTCTGCGCTCTGCCGCCGACAGCGAAACACACCTGGCGATGTTGAGCATCTTCTGGGGGATTGCCATCATGGTTATCGGCCTGGGAATGCAAGTGAAAGTGCTGGCGCTGGCGCCGGATGCCACCGATGTCGCGATGTCGTTGTTCTCCGGCATTTTCAATATCGGGATTGGTGCAGGGGCGTTAGTGGGTAATCAGGTGAGTTTACACTGGTCGATGTCGGCCATCGGCTACGTCGGGGTTATCCCGGCGGTCATCGCGTTAGTCTGGTCAGTGATTATTTTTCGCCGCTGGCCTGTCTCATTGGAAGAACAGCCACAACCGCAGTGAAAAGACAGAAAAGGCCCGACGTGTTAGCGCCGGGCCGCAGGCTTTAGTGGTATGTTTTAATAATTTCCAGAATACCGTTAATGATAAACTGTACGCCCATACAGACCAGCAGGAAGCCCATCAGGCGCGAAATCGCTTCAATTCCCCCTTTGCCGACCAGGCGCATGATCGCTCCAGAACTGCGCAGACTCCCCCACAGAATGACCCCCACAATGGCAAAGATCAGCGGCGGCGCCACGGCAATCACCCAACCTGGGAAATCGGAACCATCACGCACGGTTGAGGCCGAACTGATGATCATCGCAATGGTCCCCGGCCCTGCCGTACTGGGCATCGCCAGTGGAACGAACGCAATGTTGGCCGTCGGTTCGTCTTCCAGCTCTTCGGATTTGCTTGTCGCTTCCGGCGACTCGTGCGCTTTCTGCTGTGGGAACAGCATTCTGAAACCGATAAACGCGACAATTAATCCCCCGGCAATCCGTAGCCCAGGAATCGAGATGCCAAACGTATTCATCACTAACTGACCGGCGTAATACGCCACCATCATGATCGCAAACACGTAAATCGACGCCATCATTGACTGACGATTACGCTCCGCGCTGTTCATGTTGCCCGCAAGCCCGAGGAACAGCGCCACGGTGGTCAGTGGGTTGGCGAGCGGCAGCAGAACTACCAGACCCAGCCCTATCGCTTTAAACAAATCTATCATTGGTACTCTCTTCTCCAGTCGCTCTTCATAGCGGCAAGTATAAGTTCAAATGCGCGCCGACCGCTATTTCAGCGATGTAAGCATTCATTTTCCCATCACATCTATAATCTGTAATTATCATTAAGTTATTAAAAGCTAAACCATCAGCCTAATGAACCGTTTTAGCAAATTGTGTCATCAGTCAATTCATTCGTTTGACTTATACTTGCCTGGGCAATAGTATCTGCCGTGACTAACTACTTGCCGGGGCAACCATCGTGAAAAGCACCAGTGACCTTTTCAATGAAATCATTCCACTTGGCCGCTTGATCTACATGGTTAATCAGAAAAAAGATCGTTTGTTAAACGACTATCTGTCACCGCTGGATATCACCGCCTCTCAGTTTAAGGTGCTGTGTTCCATCCGCTGCGCGGTGTGTATTACCCCGGTTGAACTTAAAAAAGTGCTGTCTGTTGATCTTGGCGCATTAACGCGCATGCTTGACCGCCTGGTCTGTAAAGGCTGGATCGAAAGACTGCCAAATCCCAACGATAAACGCGGCGTGCTGGTGAAACTCACCGAACACGGCGCGGCAATTTGCGAGCAATGTCATCAATTAGTAGGACAAGACCTACACCAGGAACTCACAAAAAACTTAACGGCGGATGAAGTGGCAACACTTGAGTATTTACTCAAGAAAATCCTGCCGTAAACAGAAAGAGGTATGACGATGTCCAGACGCAACACTGACGCTATCACTATTCATAGCATTTTGGACTGGATCGAAGATAACCTGGAGTCGCCGCTCTCACTGGAAAAGGTGTCAGAGCGTTCAGGTTACTCCAAATGGCACCTGCAACGGATGTTTAAAAAAGAAACCGGCCATTCATTAGGTCAATACATCCGCAGCCGCAAAATGACCGAGATAGCCCAGAAATTAAAAGAAAGTAACGAGCCCATTTTGTACCTGGCTGAACGTTACGGCTTTGAGTCGCAGCAAACGCTGACCCGCACGTTTAAAAACTATTTTGATGTGCCGCCGCATAAGTTCCGCATTACCAATATGCACGGCGAATCCCGGTATTTGCTGCCGCTCAATCAGTGTCATTGCTAATCGCCTGCTAACAACGTAATCGAGGAAATCATGAAATTTTTGTCTTCTGCAATGCTGGCTCTGTTGCTTGTCGTTTCCGGCCAGAGTGTTGCGGAGCAAACTGCCCAGCCCGCGACACAAACCAATCAGGATGTGATGGTAATGCCCACGGCGCACGAACAATACCCTTTTGATTTCAATCATATGGGGGCTGGCAGCGATAAGTCCGACGAGTTAGGTGTGCCTTATTACAATCGGTACGACCTCTAATTCGTTTTGCCCCGTCACTGCGTAACACGGTTCACTTAAGTCAATGAATGAGGGGAAACACCGGGATTTGGTTCCCGGAGGGACGCCAAACCCGGTGGTCGCCCCGAATATTCCAGTCTTAAACTAACCGTGTTACCGTCACTGCGGGGCTTTTTTTTACCCTCTCACCGGCGCCGGTTTGCGTAAACGAAAGCCAAACACATTGATATACAATCCCGCCATAATCAGCACTGCGCCGATTAATTGCAGTGCGGTCAACGTTTCATCCAACAGCACGGCGGCACTGGCCAACCCAACAACCGGAACCAGCAGCGATAACGGTGCCACACGCCAGGTTTCATAACGCCCCAACAGCGTGCCCCAAATTCCGTACCCGACAATGGTGGCAACAAAGGCAAGATAAAGCAGCGATAACACCGTCGTGATATCAAGGCTGATCAGGCTTTGCATCATGCGGTCAGAACCATCCAGAAGCAGCGACGCGAGGAAAAACGGAATAATCGGGATTAACGCGCTCCAGACCACCAGCGACATGACGGCCGGACGATCCGCACGCGACATGATCTTTTTATTAAAGATATTGCCGCAGGCCCAACTGAGCGCGGCAGCCAGGGTGAGCATAAATCCGGTCATCGCCACATGTTGACCGTTGAGGCTCGCTTCAATGAGCACCAGCACGCCAAAAATCGCCAGCGCGATCCCCGCCAGTTGTTTCCCCTGCAAACGCTCGCCAAAGGCAAACGCCCCCAGAACGATGGTGAAAAAGGCCTGCGCCTGAAGTACCAGCGACGCCAGTCCGGCGGGCATGCCGAAGTTAATGGCGCAAAACAGAAACGCAAATTGCCCGAAACTGATCGTCAGGCCATAACCCAGCAGAAGCCTGAGCGGGACTTTAGGACGGGCAACAAAGAAAATCGCCGGGAACACCACCAGCAGGAAACGTAACCCTGCCAGCATCAGTGGCGGCATATTGTGTAATCCCACCTTGATGACGACAAAATTTAGCCCCCATACCACCACGACCAATAATGCCAACAGCCCGTCTTTACGTGACATCCCCTGACCTCTGCAAATATTAAATTTTTGTAAACAAGTTAAGTTAGCGGAAATTGTTGTCCTGTAACAGATCATTAATTCAGGTAGGTCAACAGAGGCACTTTTGAACAACTTATTAGGTATACATCACAATTTTGCCGTGCTATTCCTTTCTGGTCGTTAACAAAAACAAAACAACACGCATTGTCGGGCAGGAAAATGAACACCACTCTGAGACGGTCAACCCTTGCATTACTCGCCTCATCGTTATTACTGACCATTGGTCGTGGCGCCACGCTACCGTTCATGACCATTTATCTGAATCGCCAGTATGCGCTGAGCGTCGATCTGATTGGCTATGCGATGACGGTGGCGCTGACCATCGGCGTGATCTTCAGTCTTGGCTTCGGCATTCTGGCGGATAAATTCGATAAAAAACGCTACATGCTGGTGGCGATTTGCGCATTTGCCTTCGGGTTTATCGCGATCCCGCTCGTGCATAGCGTCACCCTGGTGGTCCTGCTGTTTGCACTGATCAACTGCGCCTATTCCGTTTTCGCCACTGTGCTGAAAGCCTGGTTTGCCGATAACCTCTCAGCCAGCGCGAAAACCAAAATTTTTTCGCTCAACTACACCGTACTCAACATTGGCTGGACAATTGGGCCGCCGCTCGGCACCCTGCTGGTCATGCAAAGCATTAACCTGCCTTTCTGGCTGGCGGCCGTCTGCTCTGCCTTCCCGTTGGTTTTTATTCAGACATGGGTAACACGGTCAATGACCCCAACGGAAGGGATGAACACCGCCGTGTGGTCGCCGTCGGTTCTGCTGCGCGATAAAGCATTGCTCTGGTTTACCCTCTCCGCGTTTCTCGCCTCGTTCGTAGGCGGCGCGTTTTCATCCTGTATCTCCCAGTATGTGATGGTCGTTGCTGACGGTGATTTTGCCGAGAAGGTCGTCGCCGTGGTCTTACCGGTGAACGCAGCAATGGTAGTCAGCCTGCAATACGCCCTCGGGCGCAAGCTCAATGCCGCGAATATCCGGCCATTAATGGCGGCAGGCACCCTTTGCTTCATTATTGGCCTGGTAGGCTTTATGTTCTCCGGAAACAACCTGATCCTGTGGGGCGTTTCTGCCGCTGTCTTTACCCTCGGTGAAGTAATCTACGCGCCAGGGGAATATATGTTGATCGACAATATTGCGCCTGCGGGCATGAAAGCGAGCTACTTCTCTGCGCAGTCGCTTGGCTGGCTGGGCGCGGCGTTCAACCCATTAGCCAGCGGCATCATTTTAACCACGCTGCCCGCCTGGTCGTTGTTTGCGGTACTGATCGTCGCCATTGGTCTGGCATGGTTGATGATGCTAAAAGGCATGCGCGTTAAACCCTGGCAACAGCCAGTAACCTGTTAAATCATCGACCACCGTGCAGGCGCGTTACCTGCACGGTTTTAGATTCAGATAGCCACCAGACCGCGAACACCTTCTGCGTCCATATTTTCCCCCCTCCCGTGTTGAATAATCGTGCCCCGTGACATCAACAAGTAATGGTCTGCCAGTTGGGCGGCAAAGTCATAAAATTGTTCGACCAGCAGAATCGCCATCTCGCCCTGACGCGCCAGTTGCGAGATAACCAGACCGATCTCTTTGATAACCGACGGCTGGATACCTTCCGTAGGTTCATCCAGAATCAGCAATTGCGGCCGACTGGCCAGCGCGCGGCCAATGGCTAACTGCTGTTGTTGCCCACCGGAGAGATCGCCGCCCCGCCGGTGCTTCATCTCTTTAAGCACCGGAAAAAGCGCGTAGATGTCATCCGGTACGGTTGTGGCTTCACGGGCGGAAAAGCGGGAGAGCCCCAACAACAAATTCTCCTCTACCGTCAGGCGGGGAAAAATGTCCCGCCCCTGGGGAACATAAGCCACGCCAGCCTGAACTCGCTGGTGGGGCTTGCGATGCGTTATCGCCTTTCCTTGCCAGATAACACTGCCGCTACGCGCGGGGATAAGTCCCATCAGACATTTCAACAACGTCGTTTTGCCTACGCCATTTCGTCCCAGCAAGCAGGTCACTTCGCCAATATGAGCCTCAAAGCTCACCCCGCGCAGAATGTGACTCCCACCATAGAATTGATTCAACGCATTCACCTGCAGCATTTTCCCCTCCTCAGCGTCCGAGATAGACCTCAATGACCTGCTCATTGGCCTGCACCTGACGCAGACTTCCCTCCGCCAGAACGCGTCCCTGATGTAAAACCGTGACGCGATCGGCAATGGTTTCCACAAAACCCATGTCGTGTTCGACCACCATTAACGAATGCTTACCTGCCAGGGTACGAAACAGTTCAGCGGTATATTCCGTTTCAGCGTCCGTCATGCCCGCTGCGGGTTCATCCAGCAACAGCAAATGAGGCTCCTGCGCCAGTAACATGCCAATCTCCAGAAACTGTTTTTGCCCGTGCGAAAGCATCCCGGCCCGACGCGAGCGCTCCGCGCCCAGTCTCAGCAACACGAGTAACTCATCAATCCGGTCACGTTGTTCGCCGCGAAGATGCGCCCGCAACGTTCCCCACACCGATTTATCGTCTTTCATCGCCAGTTGCAGATTTTCCTCCACCGTCAGGGCTTCAAATACCGTCGGTTTCTGGAATTTGCGGCCAATCCCCTTACGGGCAATGGTGATGGGATCAAGCAAGGTTAAATCCGTTGACTGATCATAAATTGCCCGCCCGCTCTGAGGTCGTGTTTTCCCCGTAATCACATCCATGAGCGTGGTTTTCCCTGCACCGTTTGGCCCAATCACGCAGCGCAGTTCACCCACTCCGATGTTCAGGGTGAGATCGGTCAGCGCCTGGAAACCGTCAAAACTCACGTTAATCTCTGTCAGTTGCAATACCGGGTCGGTTTGATCGCGAAAACGGTCGCCCGGTAACTGGCGGGTGAAGAGTCCATCATCGGGTCGCATCATTTCTCTCCCTTATGAAACAGCCCCATGACGCCCCGGGGCAAAAACAGGGTCACGACAATAAAAATCAGCCCCAGAAAGAGCTGCCAGTATTCCGGTATAATGACCGTGAACAGACTTTTCGCGCCGTTGACAGCGACCGCGCCAATCACCGGCCCCACCAGCGTTCCTCGTCCGCCCAGCGCGACCCAAATCGCCGCTTCGATAGAGTTGGTCGGCGACATTTCGCCAGGGTTAATGATCCCCACCTGCGGGACATACAACGCGCCCGCCATCCCACACAGCACCGCAGAAAGCGTCCACACCAGCAGCTTGAATCCACGCGGGTCGTAGCCACAAAACATCAGCCGATTTTCGGCATCTCGTACCGCAGTCAGCACGCGACCCAATTTACTGCGCGCCAGGACACTACCCAGCCACAGTGCCAGCACCAGCAAAAGGAGCGTCGCGAGAAACAATGCTATCCGGGTAGCGACCGCCGTCACCGGAAACCCAAGTAGCGTGGTGAAGCCCGTAAAACCGTTATTACCGCCAAACCCTGTTTCATTGCGGAAAAACAGCAGCATCCCCGCAAAGGTCAACGCCTGAGTCATAATGGAAAAATAGACCCCTTTGATTTTTGAACGAAAGGCAAAAAAACCGAAGATCAGCGCCAGCACGCCAGGCACCAGAACCACCAGCAACATCGCCCAGGCAAAATGTTGTGTTCCCCACCAGTACCACGGCAGTTCATTCCAGGACAGAAACGACATAAAAGCAGGCAGTCCGTCGCCAGATGCCTGGCGCATCAAATACATCCCCATCGCGTATCCGCCGAGGGCGAAAAAAAGACTGTGCCCCAGTGACAGCATTCCGGCATACCCCCAAACCAGATCCAGCGCCACCGCTACAACGGCATAGCAAAGCATTTTCCCCGCCAGCGTCAACGTCCAGACAGGGAGCGCCAACGGATGGTCTGCGGGCAACAGAGCCAGAAACGGCAGCACTGTCAACGTCAGAAGGAGGATCGTGGCGATAATAGTTGTCGCCCGTGGCGCCTTACGCGCCAGTGCAAATGTCATTGGCATCGTCATCAGTCAATGATCCTCCCTTTCAGTGCAAATAACCCCTGGGGACGTTTTTGAATAAACAGAATGATCATCACCAGGATGGCGATTTTGCCGAGCACCGCGCCGAGTTGCGGCTCCAGAATTTTGTTAAAAATCCCCAGCCCAAACGCCGCCGCCACGCTCCCTGCGAGTTGCCCCACACCGCCGAGCACCACCACCAGAAAGGAGTCAATGATGTAGCCCTGACCCAGTTCCGGCCCAACATTGCCCAACTGCGATAACGCCACGCCGCCTAATCCGGCAATCCCGGAACCCAGGCCGAATGCCAGCATGTCCACTCGCCCCGTAGGAACACCGCAGCAGGCTGCCATGCTGCGATTTTGTGTCACGGCTCGGATGCGCATGCCAAGGCGCGTTTTATTCAGCATGAGCCAGGTAAAGAACAGTACGCAGAGCGCGAACCCCAGCACAACAATACGGTTCCACGGTAAGATCAGACTGGCATAAACCTGAACCCCGCCGGAAAGCCACGCCGGGTTGGCCACCTCAAGGTTCTGCGCCCCGAACGTCATACGAACCAGTTGAATAAGCATCAGGCTGATCCCCCAGGTTGCCAGCAACGTTTCCAGAGGTCGCCCGTAAAGATGGCGAATAATCCCACGCTCGAGAGCCATTCCGACACCCGCGGTAAACAAGAATGCTATCGGCAGCGCCACGATCGGATAAAACGTCAGCCATTGCGGGAACCACTGCCCCATGAACTGCTGCACGATCCAGGTACTGTAAGCCCCTAACATCAACATCTCACCGTGCGCCATGTTAATCACGCCAAGTAATCCGTAGGTAATGGCTAATCCGAGGGCAGCCAGCAACAAAATCGCCCCCAGAGACAATCCCATAAACGCCTGCCCAAGCAGGTCACTTAGCCAGATTCGTTGCGACAGCGTGTGTAAACTGTCCGCCGCTGCCGCCCGAACACGGGCATCCGGCTCGTGCCGGGCGCTCATGAAGGGGGTAAGACGGGACGATGTTTCAGGATCATCCGAGTCGGCCAACAGCTGAACGGCCTGGCGTCTGACTTCTGGCAGAGGACTGGTCAGTTGCAGGTTTGCCAGCGCAATGGCCAGACGGGACTTCACCCCCTCATCCGTTTCCTGCCTCAGTCTCTGCTGCAAAAAAGAGTACATCGCTGGCGATGCATTCCGTTGTAATACCTTTGCGGCAGACAGTCTATTAGTGACACTGTCACTTAAAAAATGATGTGTCGCGATGGCCGTCGTCAGCGCAGCACGCAGACGATTGGTCAGACGAATCTTTTTCAGTTCGCCTTCAGGGGCGCTGCCGCTGCCAAGCGAAACAGCATGCGTCCCGTTCAGGATAAACGCGTGCTTCGCGCTGTCGGCAAAAAGATGCTCCTGTTCAAGCGCCTTCAGCAGCGGTAAACGCTGTGCCTCCGGCGTTATCGCCCACTGTTCGAGTAAGGTCGCCTGCTGTGTGCGGTTGGCCGCGGTAAAAGTATCAGCATCGGTTGCCTGAACACATAATGGTAATAATCCCGCCATCAGCAACAGACCACGAATAAAGCGCATGGCTTTCATGAGCGCATTCTCCAGAACTGGCCCTCCCGCAAGAGGGCGAGAGATCGGTTTAGTTGCTGGCGGTCTTAACCGGCTGATCAGGCTTTTTGTCGTTACCGGCAATATACGGACTCCACGGCTGGGCGCGAACCGGCCCTTCGGTTTGCCACACGACGTTGAACTGTCCATCGCCTTCAATCTCGCCAATCATGACGGGTTTATGCAGATGATGGTTGGTCGTATCCATCGTCAGGGTAAAGCCCGAGGGTGCCGGGAAGGATTGACCTGCCATGGCTACGCGGACTTTGTCCACATCGGTAGTACCGGCTTTTTCTACCGCCTGCGCCCACATATGCAGGCCAACATACGTGGCTTCCATCGGATCGTTAGTCACCACCGTATCCGCATTAGGTAACGCATGCGATTTGGCCCAGGCCCGATACTTTGCGACGAACTTTTGGTTGGCTGGATTATCAATCGATTCAAAGTAATTCCATGCCGCCAGATTTCCCACCAGCGGTTTGGTGTCGATCCCCCGCAACTCTTCTTCGCCCACGGAAAAAGCGACTACCGGAACATCCGTTGCTTTTACGCCCTGATTCGCCAGTTCTTTATAAAACGGCACGTTGGAGTCGCCATTGATGGTGGACACCACCGCCGTTTTGCCTCCAGCGGCAAATGCCTTAATACTCGCCACGATGGTCTGGTAATCACTGTGGCCAAACGGGGTGTAGACTTCCTCAATATCTTTATCCGCGACCCCTTTTGCATGCAGCCAGGCACGCAAAATTTTGTTGGTGGTGCGTGGATACACATAATCAGTCCCCAGCAGAAAGAAACGTTTTGCCCCACCCCCATCTTCACTCATCAGGTATTCGACGGCCGGAATAGCCTGTTGATTTGGCGCGGCGCCGGTATAAAAGACGTTTGGCGACATCTCTTCACCTTCATACTGCACGGGATAAAACAGTAAACCGTTCAACTCTTCAAAGACCGGCAACACCGACTTACGCGAGACGGAAGTCCAGCAACCAAACACGACCGCGACCTTGTCCTGACTCAGCAACTGGCGTGCTTTCTCCGCAAACAGCGGCCAGTTCGAAGCGGGATCAACCACCACTGGCTCCAGTTTTTTGCCAAGAACACCACCGTTCGCGTTAATTTCAGCAATGGTCATTAACGCCATCTCTTTGAGCGGGGTTTCAGAAATGGCCATCGTGCCAGATAAAGAATGCATAATGCCGACCTTAATGGTGTCGGCCGCCTGAACACTGAAACTCAGCCCCATTGCAACAACCGAGGCTGACAGGGCAAATGCTTTTAGTAATGTACGACGCTGCATATATTCACTCCTGAAATTTGGCTTGCTGAGAGTCCCTGCGCGATCGGTAAGACAAATCAGCGCATATCACCGATGTTCAGAAGCGATAAGGCAAAATCGATGCCATCTATTTAAAGCATATCAATATCAATGTGTTGTTATTTAACGAAGATAAAATTCGTGATGGCAACGCCAAATGAAGAGACATTCAAAGAAGGAAATGAACCATCATGAAACAGTCATGCTTTGCAAAAGTGCAACGCGATGTGACAAATTGATGCACATCACCTGCCATTGCCCTCTATTAATGCAAATTCCGTTATCCTCCCTTTCTACACATCGCTATTTTGGTTACGTTTTTTCATATTTCTGGCCATCATGCGGTGAAAAAACTTACGCTAAATTTAGAATCATCATCTAATTCATCTTTTGTTTAAGTTCATTGTGCCATGATAGATATCAACGAAATGAAATAAAGGTAGACGAGGAAACACATCAAAACAGGAGAGATAATATGCTGGGTAACATGAACGTTTTTATGGCGGTACTGGGAATTATTTTATTTTCTGGCTTTCTGGCCGCGTACTTCAGTCACAAATGGGATGACTAATGAACGGAGATAATGACGCACCGACATGGCCCCTTGTTGCATCACTGCACAAGGGGCTATTTTTTTACCTGAAAAACGGGCAAAAAAAACCGCCGGATGAACCAGCGGTCAATGCTTGCATGGATAGATTTGTGTTTTGCTTTATACGTTATCTGGCAATTCCCTGCGATGACAACGGCTCGCATACACCCTATCACTGACAATCTCAATGAAGGTTAAACAACACGGAACTAAACCAGCAAAACGGGTCATTCTCGCTTCCATCCTTTTTTACTTTGACAACATGCGGTCCGCGAAACCCACCTTCCTGGCGACTGTATCTGATGTAAATCCTGAGACTCAGGGCGACGATTCCAGCGTTTACCTTGACGTTTTTTACCCGCGAATAACTTCATGTGGCCTCCATAACGCAGCTATTATTCCATTAATCAATTAGTTAAATATAAACTAACAGTTCTAATGAAGAGTTATGTCAGCCAACAGCCGATTTTGTAAAGATCGGGTGAACAGGCTCACAACGGGTTATTCGGGTGATTTTTTGCTGTTCATCGATAAACATGCAGCGATTTCTGCCCGTTTGTTTCCCTTCATACATGGCCTGGTCCGAGCGCCCCAACACCACATCCAGAGGTTCTCCGGGTCGCGCCCGGGTCACTCCTCCGGTCACAGTGATGTTAATCTCGCCGCCAGGGTAGGGAATGCTGTTTCTGGCAATTAAGTCGCAAATACGCATTCCAGCCTGACAAGCCATGTCGTCTGTTTGTGCTTTGATGATGACGATAAATTCTTCCCCGCCGTAGCGGTAAGCCGTTTCGTCATCCCGGGTCCATGCCGAGAGATTAGAGGCCAGCGCCCGTAACACAACATCACCAATCACATGCCCATAGGTGTCATTAACGGACTTGAAGCGATCGATATCCAATAACAGCAGATATAAATGACTGGGACTGGCTTCAACAAGCTGACGGTCAAAAGACTCATCCAAAAGACGTCGCCCCGGTAATCCCGTCAATATATCCATATTGCTCCGGATATTAAGCAGGTATATTTTGTAGTCCGTCACTGCGGCAGTAAACGCTAATAATGTGTCCTGAAAATGCTCAAAATGTTCTGGCAGCCATCTTTTTTCGACAATTGCCGACAGTAAAGTACGGCCACTGACATGCATGTCGATGTGCGCGTTATCTATATGATAGAGATATCCTGTTTCATCGTCTTCACACGCAGGATGATTATTTATCCATTGACCAAATTCGCACAAATAATAGGAATTAACATGGATAATTTCTGGCTGAGTGATATCGCCAGAAGCCACGCAGCGAAACATTTTTACCAACCACTTGTAATGGGCATCAATAGATAGATTCAGGCTCAGTAAGATGTTATCTATTTCGGCGGCTCTTTTAATCATTGCTAATCCTCCCTCCTTCATCCTTGATGTTATAGAGTCTAGCGAGAGAAAAGCATATTTTTGTCAATTTAGTCATAGAAACCCTGTAGCGGGTTACGGTGATTTACAACTCTATGATTTTAAACAAAAGGCAAACCAAAAAAAGTCGATAATCCTAAACCATTACTAAACGTTTCAGATTCTATATCCGTCATTATTCAGATCCCTTGCGGTGTAGTTCAAATTATCGGGGACATAATTACCTAAATTGACAGTTCATTTTTCCCTCCGGCTCCTGATATTTCGATTGTCTGATCATCCCCTCACTGGATTGATGAAGGATGATGACAACAATCAGCCCTACTTCGTTCACCAAGCTGATGGGCAGCCAATATTCATGGCGGAAATCGGCAGCGTCCCCTTCTAACGCAGCGATGAGGCTGACGGTTTTCTGATTGTGACGTCAGTTGTTGATGAGGGATTAATCGATATCCACGTTCGGCGACCTTTGGTGTTGTCTCCGGAGGCCGTACGAGAATGGATGCGGCAGGATATTGGAGGGAAAAAAGCAAGATATTGTTGCCGACGGTACAATACCTGGAAAATGTTCATCTGGCACGCAGTAACCCGTGCCGTGGTAATGTGAAAAACCAAGAATCGGAGTTTTTCAAAACAATATAGAGAATGAAGGCGATTGCTTTCCCCTTTGTACACAACTGTCTGCTGTGAGCAAGGAGTGGACGTTGCCCGGTGGACATCAATAGCCAGGAGGCAGTCCAGGCCAACCAAAAGCATCACTATCAACGCAGTGTCGATTCAATTACACACAGCCGAACATTAATTACGTTTATATTGTGATAAAGTTTGATAAATTTTCCCTACAAAATAAACCGTTGTAATAGCGAGCATGATGGAGAGGATACCCATAAAAATCATCACTGACAGAAGAGGATTAATTACGCCACCAAAACTTGTTACATACCCCAACCAGGAAAGATGTTCGGAACTAAGTATACGGAAAATGAACTCAGGAATTATTAGAAAAAAAATAATAACAGTCGTGACGTAAATGAATGCCTTCCGTTTTTTTCCCGCCATCATACTTGCCCTTGTTATCAGTATTAATCAATTATGAGGCAAAAATGATACAGCATGGAGTAATAAAATGTCACAGACCTATTTACAACTACAGATGCAGTCCAAAAGACAATTAGCAATAGACCTCACAAACTCTCTACGCAGCATCCACGGAAATCTGATATCCACAATCAACAGCGCGAAAATGGGCACAACGCCTGATCAACTATGGTTCCTGCGTTATCCCTGATGAATACTATCGCAGCGCGTGCCGTGACATGATGCGAGAAGATGAGAGATTGCTTTTGGTTGTAGGTGAGATTTTTAATCGCCAGGACGTCACTGTCGATATGGCCTCCATTTGTTTTAGGAAAACTCTTAAAAAAATCGATAACAACAATGCGAATGTTCTCGTGCCTTTCCTACACGAAAAACCAGGGTTTGCAGCTAACAAAGCGGCTGGCAAAGTCAGCAATATGTCACTGGCAATAACTATTGCAAAATTAATTATTAGTTCAGGTGACTTTAAAGAAATTCATATCAACATGGTTAATAAATTTGCGTCATGGTTTATTAGTGGCGCGTCAATATATGGCAATGCTCAACTAGCTGCCTCAGCAGCAAATAAATTAAAATTCCAGAACTCCGAATATTATAATTTACTTTATAAAAAAAATTTAGAAATGCTTTACTTCACAATTGAACCGTTCATGACAAAGATTATTTATCAAACAGAGTCAGGAGATAACAGGCCTGAAATTATAGCCGATGCTTTGTATGAGATACTGAAGAAATGAAGAAACTGATTCTATGGCAATTGCAGTCTTTTTTTACCTTGTGCCAGTCATAGTGAGTGTGATTGGTGCTTATTTCATTGTTCGCTTCATTCCGTTTTACCCAGGGATTTTCGTTGTACTTTGGATTATTATTGTTGCTTACCTATATGTAAGATACAGCAAATGGGTTTAACCATTTTAATCAGAACAGATAGTCGGCATTGAGCGAGAAGTGGAAGTTCCCAGCATCAAAATTTTGGTCATGTCTAAGTCCGTTTATGATTTTTCCAAAAAGTACCGATACACAGCAATGAATCGGGGCACTATGGCACGTAAATCAAAGAGAGGGACTTGTTGGCTCATCCCCCCATTTTAGGGGGGCAGGACTGAAAATTGCTGGAAAAAATCAGGCAGAGCGCAGTCAGGTTAACGTCAACCTGACTCCCTGGATTAGCCCATAGATCACCAAACAGTTCGCTGTATAAGGACACGGTTAAATCTGAAAGTCGGCTAAGAACCCTTGAACTCACAGCGTGAATCGGGCGTTAATCTCGCACGGATATCCTCAGTTTTTTGGACGATCTCTAAAAGGAAATGCCTCGAATTACAGGAATACTTAGCTTTTAAGTGCAGCAAGGATTGCGGCTTCCATTTTCTCTGGAGTGGTGAACGGTGCAAAACGCTTGAGCGGTTTGCCGTCTCGTCCGATCAGGAACTTAGTGAAGTTCCACTTGATCCGCCCACCCAGCATGCCGGGCAACTCTTCTTTCAGGTAACGAAATACCGGGTGCGCCGCAGCGCCGTTGACCTCCACTTTTTCGAACATCGGGAAACTCACACCATAGTTGATGAAACAGGTCTGCGCGATGTCGTCGGTGCCGCCGGGTTCCTGCTTACCGAACTGGTTGCAGGGGAAACCAAGCACCACCAGCCCCTGGTCGGCGTACTTCTTGTAGAGCGCTTCAAGGCCTGCGTATTGTGGCGTGAAACCACAATGACTGGCGGTATTAACCACCAGAACCAGTTTACCCGCGTAGTCGGCCATGGATATGGGTTGGCCGCGCAGGCTGGTGGCAGTCAGTTGATGAAAGGTGGTCATGTCGGAGTCCTCAGAGTAGAACCAGTTCAACGGCGACGTTAGCGTCATTTCCCCTGCTCATTTTTCAGAATTCAAAAATTTATTTTGGAGAGGTTTTGGGGAAGGAAAATCGCATAGAAAACCGGGCATCGCACCCGGTTCTTTTCCCAACAATAAAAAGCCTTATCCGTTTAACCCACGATTCTCCAGCATCGAATCAATTCGCGGATCGTGGCCGCACCACTGGCGATAAAGTTGAGCTAAATCAGTACTGTTGCCCCGTGACAAAATCACCTCCCGAAAGCGCTGACCATTTTCCCGCGTTAATCCGCCCTGTTCGACAAACCACTGATAGCCATCATCTGCCAGCATTTGCGTCCACAGATAGGCGTAATACCCTGCCGCATAACCGCCGCCAAAAATATGGGCGAAATAACTGCTACGATACCGTGGCGGCACGGATTGAAGATCGATTTCCTCAGCCGCTAACGCCTGCGATTCAAAACTGTCCACATCCGGTATGGGGGATTCCGCCGACAGTGTATGCCAGCGCATATCCAGTAAAGCCGCGCTCAGTAACTCTGTCATGTCATAGCCTTTATTAAACAAGCTCGCCCGACGCATTTTATCTTGCAGCGCATCCGGCATCTTTTCCCCCGTTTCAACATGCCGGGCATAGCGCGCAAAAACAGCTGGATGGCTCGCCCAGTGTTCGTTGATCTGCGACGGGAACTCAACAAAGTCTCGTGGCGTATTGGTCCCTGAAAGGCTCGCGTAGCGCTGGCTCGCAAACAAACCATGCAATGTATGTCCGAACTCATGGAACAACGTGATCACATCATCCCAAAGCAATAGTGCCGGTTGTCCAGGGGAAGGTTTTTGGTAGTTACAGACGTTGTAAATCACCGGTCGGGTTTCGTTGAGCGTTGACTGTTCGACGAAGTTGCCCATCCAGGCGCCACCGCTTTTTGACTCACGCGCGAAGAAATCACCGTAAAACAACGCCAGTCCCACGCCGTCACTGTCGAATATTTCCCAGACGCGAACATCAGGGTGATAAACCGGAATATCAAAACGCTCAATAAACTTAATGCCAAACAGCTGATTTGCCGCCCAGAACACACCCTCATTCAGAACGGTGTCTAAAGCGAAGTATGGCTTGAGCTGCGCTTCGTCTAACGCAAACTTCTCGCGCCGCACCTGTTCGGCATAGAACGCCCAGTCCCACGGCTGCACCGTGAATCCGCGCGGCTGTTGATCAATGATTGTCTGGATCGCCGCCTGTTCATCAAGCGCACGCTGACGTGCGGCAGGGACAATAGCCCGCATAAACGCCAGGGCAGCTTCAGGCGTTTTCGCCATCTGATCGGCTATTTTCCACGCTGCATAATGGGCAAAGCCCAGCAGTTTTGCCTGTTGAGTGCGAATTTCCACTAAACGCAGCACGATAGCGCGCGTGTCATTGGCATCCTTTTTTTCCGCCCGGTGCCATGCCGCCTTGAAGAGATTTTCCCGGGTCTGCCGGTCGCACAGCGCGGCGAGCGCCGGTTGTTGCGTGGTGTTAAGCAAGGGAATTAACCAGCGCGCCGTAAGCCCCTTCTCTGTGGCGGCTTGTGCTGCATGGGCGACCTCTTCGGCACTTAAACCGGCCAGCGCGTGCGCATCATCCACCACCAGTCCACCCGATTTATTCGCCGCCAGCAATCGCTGGTTAAACTGGCTGGTCAGCGTCGCTGACTCGGTGTTCAGCCGTTTAAGTTTGTCCTTATCGGCATCATTAAGTTGCGCCCCGGACAGTACGAACCGCTGATGAATCACCTCCACCAGTCGTAAGGATTCTGCATCCAGTTTCAGTTTTTGACGCTGTTGCCAGACGGCGTCCACGCGCGCAAACAGGGCGCTGTTCAGATAGATATCATTCGCCAGCGCGGCAAGTTCGCCGGAAAACGCCTCATCAAGCCGCTGTAATTCGTCGTTCGTATGCGCCGCCGTCATGGCGAAAAATACGCTGGTGACGCGCGTCAGTAACGCACCGCTTTGCTCCAGCGCTAAACAGGTATTGGCGAAATCCGCGACCTCGGGGTTTTGTACAATCGCCTCGATTTCTGCGCGTTTTTGCCGCATTCCTTCATCAAAGGCGGGACGATAATGGTGATCTTCAATCAGATCAAAACGCGGTGCCTGATACGGCAACACACTGTGATTTAAGAATGGATTTGATAACAGCATCTTTCGCTCCCGAAACGGTTTGTTCATAGAGTAGGCCTCCCTTGAAATGACCGCAATCTCGTTAACCAGGATTACCCCCTGACAGATATGACGTGCTATGGTAGTACAACACAAAAAGCGTTGAGGAACAGTGAGATGATCGTTTTAGTTACCGGTGCAACGGCAGGCTTTGGTGAGTGTATTACACGTCGTTTTATTGAGAATGGCCATAAAGTGATTGCCACAGGCCGCCGCCAGGAACGCCTTCAGGAATTAAAAGATGAGCTGGGAGAGAACCTGTTAACGGCACAACTGGATGTGCGTAATCGTGCAGCCATTGAACAAATGCTGGCCTCGCTCCCTGCCAACTGGCGCAACATTGATATTCTGGTCAACAACGCCGGGCTGGCTCTTGGGCTTGAACCCGCGCACAAAGCCAACGTTGACGACTGGGAAACCATGATCGATACCAACAATAAGGGCTTGATTTATATGACTCGCGCCGTGCTGCCGGGCATGGTTGAGCGCAATCGTGGTCATATCATCAACATTGGCTCGACGGCGGGCAGTTGGCCGTATGCCGGTGGCAACGTCTATGGCGCCACCAAGGCGTTTGTTCGTCAGTTCAGTCTTAATCTGCGCACTGATTTACACGGTACCGCAGTGCGTGTCACGGATATTGAACCGGGACTGGTGGGCGGTACTGAATTCTCTAACGTTCGCTTCAAAGGTGACGATGAGAAAGCGGGTAAAGCCTATGAAAACACAACAGCATTAACGCCAGAAGATGTCACCGAAGCCGTATGGTGGGTTGCCTCGTTACCCGCTCACGTGAACATCAATACCCTGGAAATGATGCCCGTGACACAATCCTTTGCCGGACTTAGCGTTCATCGAAACTAATTACGCTACCCGGCCTTTGGCCGGGTATAGCCCATGGCAAAAAAATGGTAGAATAATCGGGTTAACTCTCTAAAAAGTAAGAGCGCATGACCGTCGAAACGCAACTCAACCCTACACAGCCGGTAAATCAGCAAATTTACCGCATTCTTCGTCGTGACATCGTGCATTGCCTGATTGCACCTGGCACACCGCTTTCTGAAAAAGAAGTTTCTGTACGCTTTAATGTTTCACGCCAGCCAGTGCGGGAAGCGTTTATCAAGCTGGCGGAAAATGGGCTGATCCAAATCCGCCCGCAGCGCGGTAGCTATGTGAACAAAATTTCGTTATCGCAGGTGCAAAATGGGTGTTTTGTCCGCCAGGCGATAGAGTGCGCAGTGGCTCGTCGCGCCGCGTCAATGATGACGGACAGCCAGTGTTATCAACTGGAACAAAATCTGCATCAGCAGCGTATTGCGATTGATCGTAAACAGCTTAATGATTTCTTCCAGCTCGATGATGAGTTTCACCAGAAACTGGCAACCATTGCCGATTGCCAGTTGGCCTGGGACACCGTCGAGAATATTAAAGCGACCATTGACCGCGTGCGCTATATGAGTCTGGATCACGTCTCGCCGCCTGAGATGCTGCTCAGACAACATCATGATATTTTTGCCGCGCTTGAACATCATGACGCTGATGCCGTTGAACGTGCGATGACTGTCCACCTGCAGGAAATCGGTGAATCCGTACAGCTTATTCGTCAGGAAAACAGCGACTGGTTTAGCGAAGAATAATTCGCCCCCCTCACCCCGCACGGGGTGAGTTTCCACGTATTTTTTCTCCCCGCACATTCTTACTCAAAAAGCCGTGAGCTTGATCAAAAACAAAAAAAATCCTTCGTAAGAAGCGTATTTATATGACGCCCGTTACGTGGGACTAAAAGCCCGCGGGCTTTGACGGTAAGTTAGAAAGGAGAAAACACCATGATGACATACGATCGTAACCGTAACGCAATCACCACTGGCAGCCGGGTCATGATTAGCGGCACAGGACATACGGGAAAAATTACCTCAATTGACACCGATGGCCTGGATGCAGCACAGATCCGTCGCGGGAAAACGGTGGAAATTGAAGGTTGTGAGGGTAAGTTTGCGCCCATCGAACTGATTCGTCTCGGCATGAACTAAACGGTGTCAATGCCGCCCCAGGCGGCATTGTGATGATGTGACTGCCGGGAAGCGACACCGCCATTCCCGGCTATATAAAACGCCTTTCGGCTACTTCAACACGGTTATTTCTGTTTCGCGACGTACGCTGCAACGGTCGCTTTCGCACCGTCCGCCAACAAAGACAGATACGCGTCAGTCACTTTGCGAGTAAACAGACCTTCATGCGGCAACTCATTGCCGAAGATCGCGTCAATGTCCAACAACGCCTGAACGCGACTTTCACCTTCCAGGCTCCCTTGAACCGCTTTCTGAATGACAGGAAGCAGCGGATCGTTGACCTCAATCGCATTGCCCTGCTCGTCCACACCTCCGACGTAACGCATCCATCCTGCTACGCCCAGCGCCAGCAAATCAAAACAGCTGTTATGCGCCAGATGCCAGCGAACAGAGTCCAGCATACGCTGAGGTAATTTCTGGCTACCGTCCATCGCAATCTGCCAGGTCCGGTGGCGCAGCGCCGGGTTACTATAACGTTCAATCAGTAAGTCGGCGTAACGCTTGAGATCGACACCTGTCACTTTCAGGGTTGGCGCCTGTTCCTGTAGCATCAACGTATGCGCCGCGAGACGGTAATTTTCGTCTCCCATACAATCATTGATATGCTGATAGCCCGCCAGATAACCAAGATATGCCAGGAAAGAGTGGCTACCGTTCAGCATGCGCAGCTTCATCTCTTCAAACGGGATAACATCGGCAACCAGTTCGGCACCGGCTTTTTCCCATTCCGGACGCCCTGCGGCAAAGTTGTCTTCAATAACCCACTGGCGAAACGGCTCGCACGCCACACCCGCGGGGTCACGCACACCGGTTAACTGTTCAATTTTGTCCAGCGTATCAGGGGTGACAGCCGGAACGATTCGGTCAACCATCGTTGAAGGGAACGTGACGTTGTGTTCGATCCACTGCGCCAGTTCAGCATTAACGGCACGTGCATACGCCGTCACCACATTACGCATTACATGACCGTTCTCAGGCATGTTATCGCAGGACATCACGGTGAATGCCGGCAAACCTGCCGCTTTACGGCGCGCCAGCGCTTCAACGATAACTCCCGGCGCGGATTTAGGCTGCTGTGGGTTCTGCAGATCGGCAGCAATCATCGGGTGATCCAGCATCAATTGCCCTGTTGCCGGAGAATGACAGTACCCTTTCTCAGTAATCGTCAGGGAAACAATGGCAACCTGCGGTTCGCACATTTTTGCGAGAACAGTCTCCAGCCCCTCGACCTGCGCATGCAGGGCTTCTTTGACCACACCCACAACGCGTGCAGTCCAGGCATCAGCAGACATTTCGGCCACGGTATACAAATTATCCTGGTTTTTCAGGTCAGCAATCTGCTGCTCACCGCCAATCAGGTTAACTTCGATGTAACCCCAGTCACTGCCGTGCTCTGCGGCAAGGATATCCGCATAGATAGCCTGGTGGGCGCGGTGAAACGCACCAAAACCAAGGTGGACAATACGCGGCACCAGTTTGCTGCGATCACAGGTCGGGAGTATTGCCTTAGCGGTTAATAGCTTGTTTTGCATCTTTTTGACTCACTGTAGAGAACGTTGATTGCCATACTAGATTAACGAGTTCATTTGGCGTGTTCTTGATTTGAGTTAATTAATTGTCGATTGGTATGACATGTTTTTAAGTTGTGTAACATCCCTGGCTCGCGACAGGGATGTATTTTATTAACTCATTGTGATGGTTGAATGCGTTTTCTTAACGACCGTCTTATCCGTTTCGCACCATAACGCGTCATAGGAATATCCCGTCAAATCTTCAACAATTCGGCGGGTTTCAGGATCAACATCCTGCTTCGCACCGTGGGCTTTTAAACGATCGACTTCATCGACAAAAATTTTGTGGGTTCGTTTGTTCAGATGGAATGTTACCGCCTGCCACAACGCCAGAATTAACAGCCCTGCAGTCCCTGCAAATAGCAACGTAGCAATGGTATTAATAGCTTGTTCAGGCTGAACCTGACTCCCCTTCACAAATCCTCCACTCTGCAACATCAATCCCACGATGAAGGTCGCGATAGCCACTGTCGTCTTACGGGAAAACGTCATCACAGCCGCAAACAGACCTTCACGACGTTGGCGTGTGATCATTTCATCAATGTCTGGAATGAAAGGGAATACATTCCATGGGGTGAATTCCAGCACGCAACGCCCCACCTGATACAACGCAGCGAGAACCACCAGCAACGTGACTTTGCTCTCCCCCGGGAACTGGTACACCATAAAAAGACCGATCAGACACAACATCATCAATGTGTACGCAAAAACGTAAAGCCGTGATGGACCATATTTAATGATCGCTACCCCTGCCAGAAGTGTGACAGGTAACCCCACGATGCTCATTGACAACAATGTCCCTGCCAGTGCTGAAGAGACGTTCAGGCAGTAAACACAGAAAAAGACAAAGACTGTGTTGTAGACATCTTTCGCCGTAAAGGAAAAAAGATAAATGGCCAGATGTTTTCTGAATGCACGCACTTTTAATGTTGAGGCATACTCTTTGAACAGTCTTCCTACCAGCGCCACCTTTTCCGCCAGCGTTGTGGGTTGACTACTGAGTTCAAGTTCTGCCTGCATTTCCGGCGTTAACTCACGTTCCCATGTCACTTTCCAGGAAATAAATACGCAGACCATAAACATCACAGCAAAGACTACGCCATTAATAAAATAAGCATTAGGATCATGTTCCCCGAAATGACCGATTAATAATCCCGGAATAAATGTGGCAAGGAACGTACCGGTTGCAGAAAGAAACATACGACAAGTGGAAAGTTTCGTCCGCCCGTTAAAATCCTTTGTCATTTCAGAAGGCAATGTTTCCCACGGGATCAATACCATTGCAGCGATAATTTCAAAAGCCAGGTAAACTGAAAGGTAGAACCAGAAATTCATTCCAGTCACCCACAGTAAAATATAAACCAGCATTAATGGCGCGCCAATGAGCAAGAAGAAACGTCTTCTGCCAAATTTTTTGCCTAGCGCATTTTTATAAAAATGGTCAGTAAAAGACCCCATGAATAAGCTAACAATCGCATCAACTATCCTTGCAATCGCCACTATCGATGCAGCCTCTACTGGCGACAGACCGACAAAAGTCGTGTAGAAAAAAAGGAGCCAGGCGCCAATAACCGTAAATGCACCACCTCCCATAATATCTGTCATGCCATAGCCGATACTAATTGGAATCGTTATTTTTCTATTGGTACGAGTCATGTTCTATCCTCAACTAAACGTCTCAGAATTTAAAATAATTATTGGCATTATCGTGGCAAATATTTCTTATCATTCGTGTCAGAATGTATTGATTATTCGGCACCTCGCCTTTATCGACCCATCCACCGATGAGATTGCAAAGTATTCTGCGAAAATAATCGTGTCGGGTATAGGAAACAAAGCTACGTGAGTCCGTTAACATACCGACAAAATGCATGAGTAACCCCTGGTCGGCCAAACTATTTAACTGATTTTCCATCCCGCGACGCGTATCGTTAAACCACCAACCGGAACCAAACTGCATTGGTGAGTTAACGCCGTATTCTGCACTCTGGAAATTAGCGATAGTCGTCGCAACAACATCGTTATAGGTAGCATTGAGGTTATAAAGGATGGTTTTTGGCAACGCGTCTGCCTTTACCATTGCATCCAATAATTGATTGAGCGATGACGCCAGAGACGACTGATCATTGACAGAATCGAAACCCGTATTAATACCCAATTGCTGACGCTTTTGACTATTATTATTGCGGATCGCACCGAAGTGAATCTGCATCGCCCAGTCCCTGACTTTGTAATGTCCTGCAAGCATGACAAAAATAGCACTACTGAGCTGTGCTTCTTCTGTCCCCGTCAGAGTTACTCCTGCAGCCTTACGGGAAAATAGATGATTCACATGTTCAGGTTCACTTTCCTGATAATAAATACTGACAGGACCGTGATCAGAAATACGACAGCCGTTTGCATGAAACCAGTCAATACGTTTACCAATAGCTTCGGAAAAATGGTCGAACGTTTCTATTCTGACATCCGTTAAATGAGAGAGTTTCGTAACAAATTGTGCAAACTCAATCACATTTTCATTAAACACATCGTCTGGACGAAATGTCGGCAACACCTTAATAGAAAAGGTCTCATCCTGTTTTAATAATCGATGATACTCCAGAGAATCCAGCGGTGCATCGGTTGTACAAATAACCTCTACGTTTGAACACTCCATCAAATAACGCGGTCTAAAATTGTTTTGTTTAATAACCCGATTACAATGTTCCATCACTTCACGCCAGTTCTGGCTATCGAGGTTCACTTTGCAGTCAAAGTATTTACTCAACTCCAGATGAGTCCAGTGATATAGTGGGTTGCCAAAAGCGGCCTCCACGGTTTCAGCCCATGCCTGAAATTTTTCTTCAGCATTTGCATCACCAGTAATAAAATATTCATCTATGCCATTCGCCCGCATAGCACGCCATTTATAATGGTCGCCTGCAAGCCAAAGCTGAGTAATATCTTCAACGCTTTTATTTTCGTAAATGTCTTTTGCTTCAAGATGGCAATGATAATCGATGATCGGCAGATTTTTTGCGACGTCATGATACAACCGAGCACCGACTTCATTGTCGATCATAAAGCGATCATTAATGAAGTCCATGTTTATTTCCTATATTCACTAACTTGCTTTAATTACCAGTTCCACAGGGTGCCATCTTCCAGTCGGGCAACGGGCAGATACGCAGGGTCATACGGATATTTCGCAGCCAGTTTTTCATCAAACTCAATGCCCAGACCCGGTTTATTGCCAGGGTGCATATACCCGTTGTCGAACGTCCAGCTATGCGGGAAGACTTCCAGCATTTGCTCGGAATACCCCATATATTCCTGAACCCCGAAATTCGGCACCCACAGGTCAAAGTGAAGCGCAGCAGCCATACAAACCGGAGAGAGATCGGATGGGCCGTGTGAACCGGTACGAACCTGATACAGCGAGGCAAAATCAGCAATACGCCGCATGCCAGTAATGCCGCCTGCGTGCGTGATCGTGGTACGGATGTAATCGATCAGTTGTTCTTCAATCAGTTGCTTACAATCCCAAATGCTGTTAAAGACTTCGCCGACCGCAATAGGCGTGACCGTATGCTGGCGGATCAGGCGGAAACACTCCTGATTTTCCGCGGGGGAGGGATCTTCCATCCAAAACAGGCGATGCTCTTCAATGCTCTTACCAAACCGTGCGGCTTCAATGGGCGTCAGACGGTGGTGCATGTCGTGCAGTAAGTGCTCATGAAAACCAAATTTGTTGCGTACGGCTTCAAACAGTTTGGGGGTAAAGTCGAGGTATTTCTCGGTTGACCACAGTTGTTCTTCTGGCCACTGCCCTTTCGTTGCCGGCTCGTAAGCCAGCCCTTTCCCCTTCGCCATGCCATAGGTGGTTTTCATACCCGGTACGCCACACTGCACGCGGATCGCTTTGAAACCCATCTCTTTATGACGCGCATAATCTTCCAGCACATCATCGACCGTATGACCGGTGGTATGGCAATACACCATCACGCCTTCACGAGAAGCGCCGCCCAGTAATTGATATAACGGCATGTTGGCGGCTTTTGCTTTGATGTCCCACAGCGCCATATCCACAGCAGAGATGGCAGACATCGTCACCGGACCACGACGCCAGTAAGCGCCTTTATAAAAGAACTGCCAGATATCTTCGATACGGTGCGCATCGCGACCGATAAGCTGAGGGCACAGATGATCTTTCAGATACGATGCGACCGACAACTCACGCCCATTGAGCGTGGCGTCGCCAAGACCGGTAATACCGTCTTCCGTCGTAATTTTCAGAGTAACAAAGTTACGCCCTGGACACGTGACAAAAACTTCAGCCCCTACAATCTTCATTTTTATTCCTTACACCTCTTTTGTGATGCAGGAAATTTACCCAACTGAGCTACTACCATACAAGTATAATGATCAAAAAATCACTGATTCATCACAAAATCGGGACGCTTACGCGCGTCCCCAGCCTGCCACAATAATCAGCATGCCACAGAGCGCAATTGCGGCGCCTGACCAGTCATACACGCTGAGCCTGATGCCGTCGACAAAACGCAACCACAGTAATGCCGTACAAACATAGACGCCGCCATAAGCCGCATAGACTCGCCCGCTGGCCGCCGGATGCAATGTCAGCAGCCAGACAAACAGCGCCAGTGAAACGGCCGCCGGAACCAGCAGCCAGGCCGTTGCGCCCCGCTTAAGCCAGAGCCAGGGTAAAAAGCAGCCGATGATTTCGCATAGCGCCGTAACAAAAAAGAGAAGCGTAATTTTTAACATTATTCATTTTTAGTGACTGTCGATTTAACCATGATACGTCAGAATATCCTTAGCGTATCCATGCCCTTAAGGCGGGTATGCTCTGCGCGCCGAAATAGTGTAGAATTTGGACGCATTAAATCGCTTTTAGCCCATTCAATTAAAGGAACTGACAATGAACAAAACACTTAGCCAACGCCTGTGCCTGACGGCAATGCTTACGCTGGGTGCCGTCATGTACACCACTTGTGCAATGGCAGAAACCAGCAAACTGGTGATTGAATCCGGGGACAGCGCGCAAAGCCGCCAACAGGCCGCGATGGAAAAGGAACAATGGAACGATACGCGTAAGCTGCGCAATAAAGTGAATACCCGCACAGAAAAAGAGTGGGACAAAGCTGACGCCGCATTTGATAAGCGCGATAAATGTGAACAAAGTGCTAATATCAATGCCTACTGGGAACCGAATACCCTTCGCTGTCTGGATCGTCGCACCGGCCGCACTGTTGCACCCTAAAATGACTGTTCATGAAGGAATGTAAGGATACCGTATGACAAGCGCCCACAGTGTCAAACTGCGCCCGCTTGAGCGCGAAGATTTACGCTTTGTACACCAGCTCGACAATAATGCCAGCGTTATGCGTTATTGGTTTGAAGAACCCTATGAAGCCTTTGTCGAGCTTTCAGATCTTTATGACAAGCACATTCATGACCAGAGTGAACGCCGCTTTGTCGTCGAATACAACGGTGAGAAAGCCGGTCTGGTTGAGCTGGTCGAAATTAACCATGTGCATCGCCGCGCTGAATTCCAGATCATCATTTCTCCGGATTACCAGGGAAAGGGGCTGGCCTCTCGCGCAGCAAAACTGGCGATGGATTACGGTTTTACCGTGCTCAATCTCTACAAGCTTTACTTAATCGTCGATAAAGAAAACGAGAAAGCGATTCACATCTATCGCAAATTAGGTTTTATGATAGAAGGTGAATTAATTCATGAGTTTTTTATCAACGGCGAATACCGCAATACCATTCGGATGTGTATCTTCCAGCAGCAGTATTTGGCACAACACAAAACGCCAGGTTCTCAGCTGCTAAAACCCACCGCGCAGTAAACTGCGGTTTAGTAATAATCAATGGTATTTTCGATGGTGTAACTCCGTTCAACTGCTGGTTTAACGCTTTCATCAACAATAATAAGCTGGCAGTTGGTCGGGTTGGCGTGAGCGTCATATTCACATGTTTGCTTCACATGACCCACGGGCCGATCGTTAAGCAGGCTCACGGCGGTATAATCCATTTTTTTCAGCGGGTCCGCAGACGGTTTAGCACTCACCGACAACTTATTGTCTTTGGTGACCGTGGTCTTACCCAACGGGTAGCCATCGGCGTCGTAGCGGTACTGTACTTGCATCTCTTTACCCGCAGCACTCACAACGAAGCCGTTATCATCGGTATCCCAGACAACCCCTGCCGAAGGCAACTCTGCCAACTGGCATTTCCCCTGCAGGCGCACCCTTTTTTCGAGCGTCTCGGCATCACGGTAAAAATTGGCATCCAGCACTAATGCCACCCCGGTATTGTTTTCCAGATCATGAAGTTCAAGCGTATCAAAACAGCCTTCCTGCGATAACGTACCGCTGACCCGTTTTGCCACTTCGCCTTTATCATTCATCAACGTCTGACTGAAATCCTTCACCGGACCACGTAACGGATCAAAATCGAACTCATTGGAAAAACTCGCCATTTCCGGCGTATACGAAACCAGGCTGGTCGCGTTATCACATCCAGCAAGCATCACACACAGAAAACTCAATAGCGCCTTTTTCGTCACGTTATTCACCGCGTTACAGGGAAGATTCTCAATCATATTAGCAAATACAGAGGGTTACGCCATAGCGTAATGAACACAGAATAACACGCTACATGTGGCGATTTCGGGGCGATATGTTGCCAGGATTGCGGGTGGCCAGAACCTCTTCCCTACAAAGAAAAGACCCACTCCGAAGAATGGGTCCTATACACGGTGATGAAGGATGATCATCGTACTGGTGTTGGGTAACCCTTTTGGTTTATGGCGAGTCAGTACAGCCGCCCTCTTTATGCTTAGCCCAATCAACCATTCCCTGGAAGTCAACAATGACCACGGATTCATCCCCCACAACCCAGGCATCGTGACCGGGGGGAATCCGTGACAAATTACCGGGCAGACAATCAAATTCAGAGCCATCGTCCATTTTCACCCGCAACACCCCGGCAACGTGATACTGAAAATGAGGTGCTTCACAACTCTTCGTCCCAACGATGGGCTGCACGGATGTCGCCCAACGCCATCCAGGCTCCAGCACCGCACGACCGACTATCGCCCCCCCTATATTCAGGAGCTCAAGTCGCCCATTCGGAAACTCGCGTACTTCGTCAGGAATACCGAATGATTTCACTTCTGCTATGTCCATTGCGCACCTCCTTAGATTGAATTCGCGCATGGTCGCACTCAAAGTATACCAATTGCGGTTATTTTTTGTGCATCGCCAGGGCGACACGCAGTAATAATGCCAGGGACAAACTGGCAGTACTGTTTGGGGGATATTTTGAGACGTGGCGTTTTTTAGAACCTTCAATGGGTTGCGTTCAAATACAGAGGGGTATACTACAAATGCTATGCTTTATTTATCGTTTTCTATATGAAGGAGTGAATGATGAACCTAACCAGAGGAATTGCCGTCTTTTTACTGGTGACCGCCTCCCCGTGGGTCATGGCGGCACCGGAATCGTGCGAAAGAGTCAAAAGCGATATTGAGCAGCGGATCATCAACAACGGTGTGGCGGAATCGAGTTTTACCTTAAACATCGTGCCAAACGATCAGGCCGATCAGCCTGATTCTCAGGTGGTGGGGCATTGTGCAAACGACACCCACAAAATCCTCTACACCCGCACGAGTAGCGGAAACGCCCCGGCAAATAGCACGCCTTCTCAGGATGGTCCCACCGTCGAACCGCAGTGATCCCCATTTTGCCCTCCGTTCCTGGGGGGCATCCCTTATATTGACATGGATTAATACCCCTTCATCACACAAGGGTAAACTCATTTCATTATTAGCAAGATACTAATTCCCATATAAAACAATTTATATAACGATTGCGATAATGGAGTGAGTGATGTCCAGAATTGAGCAACACGGTGGCATTAGCCGCAGAACGTTGGTGAAATCCACAGCCATTGGCTCACTCGCGCTCGCCGCAGGTGGCCTCGCTTTACCCTTCGGTGTACGTGCTGCAGCGGCGGCTGTGCAAAAAGCAATACAACCGGAGGATGATAAAGTCGTCTGGGGTGCGTGCTCCGTTAACTGTGGCAGTCGTTGTGCTTTGCGCCTTCACGTCAGGGACAATGAAGTCTGGCGGGTTGAAACCGACAACACCGGCGACGATGTTTATGGCGATCATCAGGTACGCGCCTGTTTACGTGGCCGCTCTATTCGTCGACGTATTAATCATCCTGATCGCCTCAATTATCCGATGAAACGCGTAGGCAAACGTGGGGAAGGAAAATTTGAGCGGATCACCTGGCAAGAGGCCCTTGATACCATTAGTGATAGCCTCAAAAACACCGTAGACAGATACGGTAATGAGGCCGTGTATATCAACTACTCCTCTGGCATCGTCGGCGGCAATATTACCCGCTCCTCCCCTTACGCCTCGCTGGTGGCCCGTCTGATGAACTGTTACGGCGGATTTCTCAGCCACTATGGTACCTACAGCACAGCGCAAATCGCTGCTGCTATGCCTTATACCTACGGTTCAAATGAGGGCAACAGTACCTCCGATATTGAAAACACCAAGCTGGTGGTGATGTTTGGCAATAACCCTGCTGAAACCCGAATGAGCGGCGGCGGTGTTACCTATTTCCTTGAACAAGCCCGGGAACGCTCGAAGGCCAGAATGATCGTCATTGATCCACGTTACACCGATACCGCTGCGGGTCGTGAAGATGAGTGGATCCCCATTCGACCGGGTACGGATGCGGCATTGGTCGCGGGGATTGCCTGGGTGTTGATCGATGAAAATCTTGTCGATCAGCCTTTCCTTGACGCCTGTTGTGTCGGCTACGATGAAAAAACACTCCCCGCTGACGCGCCAGCCAACGGGCATTACAAAGCCTATATTTTGGGTCAGGGCGAAGATGCCATCGCCAAAACGCCACAGTGGGCATCGCACATTACCGGCATCCCGGTCGATCGTATTGTGAAACTCGCGCGGGAAATTGGCACAACCAAACCTGCGTATATTTGCCAGGGATGGGGTCCCCAACGCCAGGCGAATGGCGAATTAACCTCACGCGCTATTGCCATGCTGCCAATTCTGACCGGCAACGTGGGGATCCACGGTGGCAACAGCGGTGCCCGTGAATCCACGTACACCATCACAATTGAGCGTATGCCGTTGCCGAAAAACCCGGTTAAAACGCAAATTTCCTGTTTTAGCTGGACAGACGCCATTGTCCGGGGCCCGGAGATGACGGCCTTACGTGACGGCGTTCGTGGCAAAGAAAAACTGGACGTACCGATTAAATTTATCTGGAACTATGCCGGCAATACCATTACCAACCAACACTCGGATATCAATAAAACGCACGAGATTTTGCAGGATGAATCGAAATGCGAAATGATCGTGGTGATCGAGAACTTCATGACCTCTTCGGCAAAGTATGCCGATATCCTGCTACCAGACCTGATGACCGTCGAGCAAGAGGACATTATTCCCAACGACTCCGCCGGTAATATGGGTTACTTAATTTTTATCCAGCCGACCACCGCGCCTAAATTTGAACGTAAGCCGATCTACTGGATTATGAGCGAAGTGGCAAAGCGCCTCGGCACGGATATTCATCAGCGGTTCACCGAAGGGCGAACACAGGAGCAGTGGTTACAATATTTGTATGCCAAAATGCTGGAAAAAGACCCGGCGCTTCCCTCGTACGACGAATTAAAGAAAATGGGTATTTATAAACGTAAAGACCCGAATGGCCATTTCGTGGCCTATAAAAAATTCCGTGAAGATCCGCTGGCGAACCCGCTTAAAACCCCGTCGGGAAAAATCGAAATCTACTCCAGCAGGCTGGCAACCATTGCCAACACCTGGGAGCTGGAAAAAGGCGATATCATCAGCCCGCTGCCGATTTATGCCTCCACATTTGAAGGATGGGACGACCCCAAACGTAGCACATTTCCACTTCAACTCTTTGGTTTTCACTATAAATCCAGAACCCACTCCAGCTACGGAAACATTGAGGTCCTGAAGGCATCCTGCCGACAAGAGGTATGGATAAACCCGATAGACGCCCAACAACGCGGCATCGCCAACGGCGATATGGTGCGCGTGTTTAATGACCGTGGCGAACTTCGTATTCCCGCGAAGGTGACACCGCGCATTCTGCCTGGCGTAAGCGCCATGGGTCAGGGTGCCTGGCATGACGCTGATATGTCAGGGGATCAAGTCGATCATGGCGCTTGCGTCAACACGCTGACTACGCAGCGCCCTTCGCCGTTGGCAAAGGGGAATCCACAGCACACGAATTTGGTGGAAATCGAGAAAGTTTAAATCCCGCCGCTGAAGCGCCGTGGATGTTTCAACGGCGCTGTCTGGACTCAGTAAGGGGACAGATTCTGGTCGCGGGTGGTGATTCCCGCTAAAATACCTCAAAACCCTGGCTAAATTGCGGTTTCTGGCCCGCGCGATTGAGAACGCAGTCTCTTTTATGGCCTGCATACGACGGTCGGTGTGGCGGTTGCGGGCTAATAAACTCGTGCGGAGGAACCCGCATCTTTTAGGATATTTTGCATGACCTCATTTACACAATGTAACGAGTTTTCGATAGCGGCGCGAGTGCTTGGCGCCTTGTTTTACTACGCCCCCGACAGTAGCGAAGCCGCCCCGTTGGTTCAGGCATTAACCACTGAGGGCTGGCAGGAACAGTGGCCACTTTCGCCGACGCTGTTAGCGCCGCTGGTGACCACCTTTCAGGCAAAGAGCGATGAATCGCTGTCTGAAGCCTGGCAGAGATTATTCGTTGGCCCGTGGGCTCTGCCCTCACCGCCCTGGGGTTCCGTCTGGTTAGACAGAGAAAGCGTGCTCTTTGGCGACTCGACGCTGGCGTTACGCCAGTGGATGCGCGACAACGGTATTCAGTTTGAGATGCAGCAAAATGAACCTGAAGATCATTTTGGTTCTCTTCTGCTTCTGGCCGCGTGGCTCGCTGAGAATGACCGCCATACAGAATGCGAACAGCTTCTGGCCTGGCATCTGCTTCCCTGGTCGGGCCGTTTTCTGGACGTTTTCGTTGAGAATGCCAACCATCCGTTTTACCAGGCATTGGGTCAACTGGCGCAGCATACGTTAGCCAGTTGGCAGTCGCAGCTGCTGATCCCCGTCGCAGTAAAACCGCTGTTCCGGTAAGTTTGCCTCGAAACGGGCTGGGCGTGCTCGCCAGTCACGATCCGGCGCGCCCGGCGGCGTGTTTACCCCTTGTTCGACGGTCTGTTAATCAGCATGCTGTTTGGCGCCGTCGACGGGGGTTCTGGCTTTCGGGTCAGGAAGAATGAACAATTCTGTTGGGATTAATGGGAATGGCGATGTTACTGGCAGCCACCACGGATGTGCCAGTAATGTCTACGTTGATGATTTGTGAAATGACCGGGGAATATCGTTTACTCCCCGAAATACGGATGCTCGCGTTATCGTGAACGTTACGCCACGACTCTGTCTACTGACAGTACGTTGCCAAGCATTGACATGCGGATGTACTGCCCAAGCTCACGCTGCTCTGCGCGGGGCAGATATGGCAGTTCACCGATCAAAGGTGCAGGAATTTTTTTACCCAGTACATCAATGATCTCGGCATAATGCGCAAGACCTGGGTTGATACGGTTGGCAACCCAGCCCATCAAAGGAAGTCCATCATTGGCAATGGCCTGAGCCGTCAACAGCGCATGGTTGATGCAGCCTTCCTGGATCCCCACCACCATCAATACCGGAAGCTGCTCCTGCACGACCCACTCGGATAATGGACGAAGGTCATTCATCAGACTCCGCCATCCTCCAGTGCCTTCCACAACGACGTGATCGACTTGTTCGCTCAGATTCGCCAGACCATTGGACAGCAAGGTGTAATTGATTGGACCACTGTGCGCCACGCTACTTTCATCTTCGCTTAACGCAATAGGGTTGATGGCCTCATAAGGCAATTCAAGAGAAGAGACACTCTGCAGCACCAGCGCATCTTTGTTGCGCAACCCATCGGGTGTCTCTTTACTTCCTTTGGCGACCGGTTTGTAACCCGCGACAGTTTTACCCCCTGACGCTAACGCTTGTAGTAATGCGCGGGAAACCACTGTCTTCCCAACAGAAGTGTCTGTACCTGTAATAAAGAAACGCTTCAGCATCACTAACTCCACCGTTATGCTTCAAAAATATAAGCCAGGAAAATAATACAGCGGAGAAAGTCTAAGGTATGACAAAGGGAATCGGCTTGAGATAGCGCAATTTTTCGTACGACAGTGAAAAAATGTTAACCCTGTAATAGACGAATCAACAAAGAGCCGTTATACATCGCGTCTTTTACCAGTGCAGCGCCCGCCATTGTCCCCTGATTTGAAAACTGCGTGCTCTCCACGGCAATGTGCTTACTGTACGCCGGGAGCGCTTGCTGGCGAATGCTGTCGGCAATAGCGGGAAAAAGAATATCCGCCGCTTTGCTTAAGGGAGAACCGATCAGGATTTTTTGCGGGTTAAAGAGATTCACCATGATGGCCAGAATCCGTCCCACATGGCTTCCGACACCGCTGATGATATCCTTTGCCAGTAAATCCCCTTCGAGGGCGGCCTGACACAGCGAGTCCACCGTTAATGGCTGACCGTGCAGCGTAGAACTCATCGACTGATTGAGGCGTAGTTGCGCAAGCTCAAGAACACTGTCCACGCTGGCGATGGTTTCCAGACAGCCATGATTACCGCAGTAGCAGCGTTTACCGTAGGGGTCGACCTGCGTATGACCGATCTCGACCAGGCTGCTGCTCCCTGCGTGCAGCAAATGACCATCGGTGATGACACCGGCCCCCACGTTGTGATCAATCACCACCTGAATGACATCGCGCGCGCCGCGTGAGGCACCGAAAAGCGCCTCGGCCATCGTCCATGCGCTGATATCATGCTGAATATAGACAGGTACACCGGTATGTTGCGCCAGCGTTTCCCCCAGCGCCATCTCTTTGACATCGTCATAAAACGGCATACGGTGGACAATGCCATTCTCAGTATCAATAATGCCCGGCAGGGTGACGGCGATAGAAGTTAACCGCTCAAGTTGCTGTTGATGACGGATAAAAAACTGATCGACCAGCGTGATGATGCGATCAAGCAGCGGAATGTCAGCGACAAGGGGAAGTTCAAGACACTCTTCCACAACCAGTTTGCTGCTCAGATCGCGTAAGGCAAGGAAAATCTCTCCGCGACTGATGCGAATAGACAAGTAGTGCCAGGCTTCCGTTTCCACCATCAGCCCAACCGCAGGACGACCACGGCTACCCGCTTCTTTGATCTCCAGCTCCTGCACTAAATGCGCTTCAAGCATTTCACGGACAATTTTTGTAATACTGGCAGGCGCCAATTGTGCCAGGCGAGAAAGATCAATACGCGATACCGGCCCCAGCTGATCAATCAGGCGATAAACCGCGCCTGCGTTGGTCTGCTTGATTTGATCGATATGCCCAGGCTGACTATCAGCAACCACCTCTGACTCCCTTTATTTTCGCGCTCCGAAATAATTTGTAGGCTATGGTGAAGGAGTTCAACAGTCGCCGTCAAATTTTTGCGTAGCCGTGTGATTTACCGCACATTTTACCCCCTTTTTAAACTAAATTAAGCACGGCTTACTGCTGATAACAGCTGATGGCGAAAGCGTTGCGCGGCGTGACTTTGTTCATGGTGTTTTGGCCAGACCAGCCACATTTCCGAAACCGCATCGGCTTCAGCGATCGGTATCCAGCACATTTCATCGATCTGCACGCGTTTAAAGGAGGCAGGCAAAATCGAAACGCCCAACCCTGCCGCCACCAGCCCAATGATGGTCATGGCTTCCCCAACCTCCTGGGTAATGACTGGCGTCAGGTTATAGCGACGCATCAGCCCGAGGATATCGTCATACAGACCCGTCCCGACGTGGGGATCAAAAAAGACAAACGGCTCCTTCGCCATCTCTGCCAGCGTCACCACCGGTTTTTGCGCCAGTTTATGCTCGCGCGGGATCATCGCCATCAACGGTTCATGCAGTATCACCTCCCGGTTTAGCGTATCCGGAAGCAGCGTATTGCGCAGCAATCCCATATCCAGCGCCCCTTCACTCAACGGTGCAATCTGCTCACGGGTGTTCATCTCGCGAGTCTGCATATGCACATCAGGAAAATCCTGACGAAACCCGGAAAGGGTATCAGAGACCGCTTTAATAAAAGGCGCAGAGGAAGTGAAGCCGATGCGTAATTCGCCCGCCTCTCCCTGATGCAGACGCTCCGCCCGCGCCGCAGCCTCATTGACCAGCCCCAGTATTTGCCGACTGTCAGCCAGGAATTGCCTTCCGGCGGCCGTCAGCGCCACACTACGATTGGTTCGCGCCAACAGTCGCGCCCCAACCTGCTGTTCAAGGATCTGAATTTGTTGACTCAACGGCGGTTGAGAAATATTTAGACGTGCGGCGGCGCGACCAAAATGCAGTTCTTCCGCAACCGCCACAAAATAGCGTAAGTGTCGTAACTCAATATTCATATCTTTAAAGTATTATTTGAGATTATTAATATATTAGACAGAATATTTTGATTTTCCTACTCTTAAGTCTGATTCTTCGCCGCGATTGTTGCAGCCAGACCGGACAGGGGATTAACACATTCCCAGACCGAAATGGCGCGAAAAAGGCTTAATGAGTCAGTTTTTCAGGTGGTCATACCCGTCACCTAAACTACGGGGATGTTAAGCAAGGATTTCACGTGAGCCGTACTACTATTGTCGATACCGCCCCGGCAAGCGATGTTGATGAACAGATTATTTCCCAGCCGAATCAATTTATAAAACGCGGTACCTCCCCGTTTATGCGCGTCACCCTCGCGCTTTTTTCTGCCGGACTGGCGACATTCGCCCTGCTCTATTGCGTTCAACCGATTTTACCCGTGCTGTCTCATGAGTTTGGCGTATCGCCGGCCAGCAGCAGTATCTCTCTTTCCATCTCGACCGCAATGCTGGCCATCGGCTTGCTGTTTACCGGCCCGCTTTCCGATGCCATCGGCCGTAAACCGGTGATGGTGACCGCACTACTTCTCGCCTCTTGCTGTACGTTACTGTCAACCATGATGACCAGTTGGCATGGCATTCTGATCATGCGGGCCTTGATTGGGTTGTCGCTGAGCGGCGTTGCTGCGGTGGGAATGACCTATTTGAGCGAAGAAATTCACCCCAGTTTTGTGGCGTTTTCTATGGGGCTGTACATCAGCGGGAACTCGATTGGCGGAATGAGCGGACGCCTGATAAGCGGAGTCATGACCGATTTTTTCAACTGGCGAATCGCACTGGCGGCGATTGGCTGTTTTGCGCTCGCCTCGGCATTAATGTTCTGGAAAATATTACCGGAATCCCGTCATTTCCGTCCCACTTCGCTACGGCCTAAAACGCTGTTCATCAACTTTCGCCTGCACTGGCGTGACAGAGGTTTGCCGTTACTGTTCGCCGAGGGCTTTTTGTTGATGGGATCATTCGTGACACTGTTTAACTATATCGGCTACCGGTTGATGCTCTCCCCCTGGGAACTGAGCCAGGCGGTTGTAGGGCTGCTCTCCGTTGCTTACCTTACGGGAACCTGGAGCTCCCCAAAAGCCGGTGCCATGACTACCCGCTACGGACGCGGTCCGGTGATGCTGTTTTCGACGGGCGTGATGTTGATGGGGCTGTTGATGACGCTGTTCAGCTCTTTATGGCTGATCTTTGCCGGTATGCTGCTTTTTTCTGCCGGTTTTTTTGCCGCGCACTCTGTCGCGAGCAGTTGGATTGGCCCTCGCGCACGCCGGGCGAAAGGTCAGGCATCGTCACTTTATCTCTTTAGCTATTACGTCGGCTCCAGTATCGCCGGAACACTTGGCGGCATATTCTGGCATAACTATGGCTGGAACGGCGTTGGCGGGTTTATTGCACTGATGCTGGTACTGGCGATTCTGGTCGGCGCGCGCTTACACCATCGGTTACACGCCTGATGATAAGAAATCCGGGCATCACGTAATTCGTAATGCCCGGATATTCTTCCTGACTCGACCAACAACTCGCTACCACATTCCCAGAATGGAGGATGCCCCTACCATTTCCCTGATGGCGTCCAGTGCCAGAAGAGCAAATACAACCCAATAGATCGGATTCATCTTGCTGTGTGCATTTGTTTTTATTTTCGAGGGAGATTTTACCGCTTCGCGGACTAAAAAAAGGTACCGGTAAGCAAAACTACCTATTATGGTGGGAGTCTTGACCTGCACATTCCGCCGAAGAGGATACATGGACAATAAAAACTATCAACAACTCACCCGCACCTTTTTGCGTTTATCCCGTTTTTCCCATCTCTCTGCCATCGCCAGTTGGGATATGTTTGCCATTTGCAATTAATATAATAAATTCAGCACGTTACGCAAGAAAAGCAATGAAAAGTGCATGAATCGTGAATGAAATAACGAGAAGATTTTGCAATTTTCAGGAGAAGAAATCCAGCATCAAAGCAGGTCAACAAAGATTTAATATAAGCAAAAGGCTGAGTGTTTAAGATTCTCAAACATCATGAACTTTGCTCATAGCAGTCCCCCCCCCCACGCCAGGGAAGTTCAGACCTTTGAGGACGGTTGTGTTCTCCAATAGTCACCTCTATCGATGCACTATCTTTTTTATATACCCAATTGAATGTGCAGAATACTTATTAACCTCTCTTTCCCGTTTACGTTCTGTATACAGCATCATGCGCAGTTTCAACAAAGTCAGACTTTTACCATCACGGACACTGAAAGTGTATTTGCCGTCACAATAATTGTTAAGTTGCTTGAAGTAGTAGTCAGTCAAAGGGTCATATCGGTCTGAATGTAGAAGAGTAAATAGCTTTGGTAATTCGTAGCTCAAAGCAAAGCCTGGTAGTGAGCCGTAAAGAATGTCATGTTCCAGGTCTTCGATTCGCATACATTGCAGATTGGCTCTTATTTCAGCAGTCATTACCAGAAGTTCATCTTTGAACTCCTGCTCTTCAAGTTGTAGATGCGGTTCTGTTACTGTGGTGGCAAATAGCACCTGGAGTTCACTAATTGTACTTCTGTAGTGGTCGTTATCCAGTCGTTTTTCGGACTCACTAGATAAAGTCTCAAGTTCTTCCTCTATGGATGATGTGGGTGGTATTTTAACCCCTTTAAGCTGGAGTGAATAATTATCGTACAAACCAATAAGTGCATCATGTAGCTCATTGATATATTCGTAACGTTCTTTCGCATAAGATAGTAGTTCGACGATGCGAATACCAAAGCTCACATCAGGCTTATCAGGAATGTTACTGTATAGACTGACAGTAAAATCATCACCATCGAAGGAATGGTCATGAGGCCAACTCGCGAACATCCTCTCTTTACCATGTTGTAGTTTTGTTGGGTGTGCCCCGAAAATTGCACGAATTTCTTTAAAGTATCCATCATCATCATGACCTGATAAGTGATGCCGCTTATCCTCAAAAATATGCTTACTACCTTTGAAAGGCCACTTTTTGAGGTCACGATTAACAAGAATTCTGTGCAGTTGTTCAACAGATTCATTGATGATATCTATCGAAGAAATCAAAGAGAAAATCTGCATCGCTTTAACATCAAGGTCTGATGAAAGCTCTGGATAATTATTGATGTATCGAATTGCTACGCTTATCCAATCCATGCAACTACAGATTGGGTTCCAAAGATTTTTACCATCCTTGTTTTGAAAGTATTTAAAAGCAAAATCGCTGTTGTTGTTCACTTCATCGCGAAAATCTTCTATCACTTCATAATCAAAATGCACATTGTACTTCTCCAGCATTGTATGCATGCAGCATTCCCCATTGGAAAATATGCTGGATAAGATACTTTTTCTGGATTGTAATGACCATATTGTTGTTTTTTTCTTCTCGTAAAAAATCTGACTAGCCACTGGTAATAGTGCTGGTGGTTTGTCTGTCAAAAGTATCCAGGAGACTGTATACCTGCTTAATAGGGCTGGCAGAGTCAGTTACTCTTGCTGGCAAAATCCAAAAGTATTGGTGGAAGAAACGAAAAAGACCGCCATAAGGCAGCCTGAAGAGATTACACGTATTTAGATGTTCCGGCGAAGCTTGATAGTAACAGCGCCATGTCTTACAACGCTGAAGAGATAGTGTTATCACATTGCTCGTTCTGATTGCCCCTTCAGACGCTGTACAGTGGACACTGACCATTTCTTACCAGTGATTGTTCTAATGCCTTTAGTGTTCATATACTCTGCAATCTTACGGTAAGAGTTAAAACCCTTGGCCTCTGCTGCTAACATCGTGTCTTCAATCATCTGTAAGTAGTCCTGAGACATCGCTTGACGCACCTGTGCAGATTTCTGTTGACCGAGTTTCTGAACATTATGAATCTGAGCATCACGATTAGCTACCTTCTTCTGCGCTTCAGTATCACCTGACTCAGCACGGTCTTTCAGTTTCTTTAGCGCAGCCTTTGTACGCTGAGCAATAAACTCCCTTTCCTGTTGCGCCAGTGCTGCGAAAAGGTGAATCTGAAAGTTATCAGCGTTAGGCATAGTGGCAACCTTTACACAGACCTGTTTCATGATTGAAGCTGTATGCTCAACATCACGAGATAAACGGTCTACTTTTGCAACTAACAAACATGCATTGTGCTTTTTACATGCTTCCATAGCAGCCTGAAGACCAGGACGCTTAGACAGCGCCCCTGATATACCATCATCTGTGAAAGTGGCTACCTCTGACCAAGAGTTGGACGCTATCGCTGCATCACAATAGTCTTTCTGTGATTCCAGACCTAACCCTGTACCCTTCTTAGAGATTCGGTAGTAAGTAACAACGTTCATATGATTGTACCTATTCAATTTATGGGTGAATTATCCCATCCGCAGAAGTGTATTGCAATAGCTTACCCGTGCTGTAAAAAATACAATTGCATTAAACAGCTTTCAACGTTTTAGAAGGAGTTGGATTGAATGTAGCCCTGGTGGTAAATGTCGCCTTACTAGCTAGTGGTGTAGTCGCTGGTAAAGAGTCCTTTTCACCAAGAACAGCAGCAGCCTGAACGCGCTTAGAAGTAGACCTTGCTTTAGTGTTCTCAGATTGAAGCAAAAGCTTTGCAGCGTCTGAACGTGCTGATGTTGTATCGAGTTCATTAACCTGCTCTTTCGTCAGACCATAAGTCAGGAGCTTCTTAGAGTCACCGGTGAGGATAGCGGTAAACCATTCCTGAGCCAGTGACGGTTGTTCAACGTCCTGAACAGATGAATCACCAGATGTTGTGTTAGTAGTCATTTTGACCTCTGTATGTTGTGTGTCTTTTTGAGATTGGGTAAGTGGGAAATCATATCGAAGGTTAAAGCATAGTCAGCATCTAAACAGATACTGAAAATACAATTATAAATCAATTAGTTAATTAACTTAGATTGCTTACGAACAGTGGTAATAATGTGATTCACGTAGCTGGAAGAGATACCGAGGATAGAAGCAATTTGCTTATGTGTTTTGCATTCCGCTTTCAGTCGCAGGACATTTGTCACGAGGTTATTGGTACTGCTCTGCTGTGTTGCAAACTTAAACAGTGAGATGTGTTCAGGGGTAATGTGCATTAGATATTTGCTCCGGCGTATTCCTGGACTTTCAGAAGTACACGGTTATATAAATATTGATTACATTCAAAGAATGTGTCTTCAAATTGCGGATTAGTTAATTGATAAAAGATAAAATGTCTTGCTATACGATTCATGTTGATTTCAATTTATCTGATTTGCTCTGGAGTGTAATTCATAGTTTGTAATCTGCTTTAAACATTGTTCCTGTAGCCCATTTGAGTAATCGGAGATTACGAACAATGATGATGTGATGGGTAAACATTACTTTTAATCTTTCTTCTCGCTCTTCAACGTAGCTCGATGGCTTACGCATCAGAGATATCTTGTAATATCTGAACAGATTCTTATCACTGGTCAAGTTGAGTCCACGCATAAGGGACGAAGAAAGGCTTTTAGATGTGATAAGGGTTCTGTTCAGTAGGTAATAACGTGGTCACAGTAAAAGAGTAAAAGACGGCTCTCGCTTCGCTATGCAGCCTGATATGGTCGCCATGCTCGATGGCTCCCGTAGCTGTAAAGAAAACTTATCAGAGGTTCTCTTATATAGTAACCATTTATATTTTTATATGGTGGGGCTTACCAGTCAAACATTTCACCTGTATTTACGTCAACGTAACAGCGCAATTCAGGCAACCACTTCAGGCTATCCACATCATCAGACTCGCTGTGGTAACACGCACTGTCAGAATCAACCTGAATAGCGCAACTGGCTTTAGAGTGAATGCTGAAGCCCCACATAACCTTATCAGCGCCCATATGAGAATCAATCTGATATGGAGTTAAACCAGCCTGAACAAGTAATACTCGTTTCTGCTCAGAAGTCTGTAAAGGCTGAACATAATTTTTGTAACCTTCCGCATCAGATTCAATATCGAAATCATCGCACAGAGTATCATCTTTATAGTAACCATTTATATTTTTAACTTCTTCGTGATGCTGGAAGGCGCTAATAACATTACGGCAAGAACAAGCTAATTGCTGAGCGTAGCCAACTGAAATATGCTCATGCTTAGGTCTGCGACTATTAATAGCCATGTAAACGGATTCTGTAGAAATCGTGCTCAGGAATTTCAGTAGACCGAAAATAACATATGGATTGATATTACTACCAGTGGGAGTCTGACGTACAGCCCCCATAAAGATATCCTCCACCTTTGATGGCATATTGTCATAACTGTGAATATGTCTAAATTCAGCGTGGAAGAGATTCGGCGTCTCTTTCCCCTGTCGAGGCTTACGAACCTTACCTGTCTTTGTGATAGTTACTACGGGTTTAGATAATGGCGCTGGTGCAGACGGGAGTATTTCCGAGAGAACTTCGCTTACAGCTTTTTCGATATCTTGCTTTGTTGGAACTCTGAAATTATCAGGTAATCCGTACTGACGATTTAGTTTAATTTGCTCATACATTCACACCTCAAAATAGAAAAATAATACCACTAGAAGCAATAGTACCATAACGAGGTGCAATTGTCAATAAATTGTTTTGTGATTGTTGATTTATTGTTATGCAAATCATTACGCCGGAGGATTTGACCTTACATTAACGCCTCAGCAAAGATGGAGAGAAGCCAGCATTCTGACCTGGACTTTGCCATGAACCACCAAGTCCCTGAGCCGTCATTATCTGCGATTCAAGACGATTGTTCAGGCTATTTTCAAAATCAGCCTTTATCGTTTGAACATATCCGTCAGGGTATCGCAGATTTACATCTATCGACTGTTGCGACTTTTGAGGGTCAGACTTCACCTCTACGAGAATACGCTGACTTTGTGATGATGAAGTCTGAGGCAACTGCGTCAACGCTGGCACTGGACTGTATAAACCAGGGAACATTTCAGCAACATCATATTGCGCGAAAAGTGGCTTTGGGTTTATTGCCATCAAGTCATCATTCAGAGTGTTAGCAGCACTCTCAATACGTGATTGTTGACGAGCTTCCTGAATTAATTTCCCGAAACCTGGGATTGATTCAAGCTTGTCCAGAATCCAGTTGAAGATTTCAGAGAAGCTATTCATCAGGCTATTGCCGAAAGCCAGAATCGGCTTTCTTACCCAATCCGGTAAAGAATTGAACATTTCAACAAACCAACCCTTTACAGCGTCCAGCATATCACTGGTAAACTTCTTGGTTGCAGAGTTGAATTCAATGTATGCCTTTGTCAGCCTAACAATCCACTCAACAGCGTTTGCAACTCCGAGAAGGAAATCGCCAACCCACTCACCAGCCTGAACAAGAATGTCACTGTTATCAGTGATGATTCTCGTCATCTTTTCATAGAATGCGATTAAACCAGGTGCAAAACCGGAAAAGAACTTGTTCTGAGCATCTTTGATTGCAGCATAATATCTGCCCTCCGTGGCGCTAAATGAGTTCGCCGCCAACTCTTTAGAATTATTCCTTTCGTTCGACTGTTCGATGGTTTTGTTAACGATTGCGACAACATCAGCAGGGGTCATAGTCTTTAGCTTCTTGTATACCTCACCTGAAGAGACGTTTAGTGTTCTTGCAAGGTCTTGCGCTAAAGCGGGAACGTTTTCGACCAACTGATTGAAATCTTCTTTTGTGACCGAACTGTTACCCGCTATCTGTCGCAGACCTACGTTCGCTCTTGAGAGTTCATCAACCGTCACACCTTTAGCCGTAGCGTACACCTGCTGCTCTTCCATCATCTTGAGAACGTCAGCATCAGAGAACTTTTTGATGTCAAACGAACTACGGGATTTAGCATAGGTTTCGCGCATAGTAACCTTGTCTACCCCGTACTTATCAGCGATGGCATCAACCTGTCGAGTACGCTCTCCAGCATTATCACCGAAAGCAGATTTCATCATCAGGTTTGAACGCTCCCTTTTACGCCCTTCCTCTAATGATTGATTGAAGAACTCGACCGTCTGGTTTAGTGCAGCAAATGCAAGTGTTAACGCAGCAGCAGCACCACCGAGTTTACCGAACATACCACCACCAATACCGCCAGATTGATTAGCTGCTGCTAAACGCTGCTGAGAACATTGCATAGAGGCCTGACGCATGGTCTGCCCAAATTCAAAGTTTAAAGCTCGTAAAGACTGACGAAACTCAGCCATAGAACGGTTATTCATGAGTGATTCGTTACGCAATGCATCCAGCCTGCGTCTGTAATCAGCAGCCTGCTCAGGGTTGCGCAGTTGCATATTGCCATAGAATGAAGATGTCGTTTGACGCTGATGAATATCACGTATCGCATCTGCACCAGCTAAACCTTGTCTTGGGCGTGGCGTATATGGTCGAGGATTTGAACCAGATTCAGGTCTCCCCGCTCGTGATGTTTCTCGTAATGCCTCCCTGACACGTTCAGCAGCCCGCACACCTTCAGATTCATAACGGGTGAACATACCTGTACCAACACCACCGACTGCAAATCCTCTTTGTAACTCTCGCTGTATATGCGTTGCAGTTTGCGAAGCCTGACGCTGAATACGTGCAAACATATCACCTGTTTTCTGGGCACCGTTCAACCGCAAGAAAGCACTGTTTAATTGCTTCTCAATTTTGACCGCTGTTGCCTGGGATTTTCTTTCGAGGGATTCAAGCCCTCTTAAGACCTTGCTTGCATCGAAATTCATCTCAACAACGAATTCTGAGACTGTAAAAGTTCCACCAGCCATTATTATTACCTCATATATAAAAAAGGCCGCCAGAGGTTTATGCAACCGTGGCAGCCCGTTTAATTGCTTTATGTGAAAGCAGGAAGATTACTTTCTTCCCTTGCGTACCGATGAACTAAATAGACTTTCAAAATCGTCAACTGATGACCAGATATCATTTACATGGTCACGCAACCCCTGAAGCTCTATTGCCGCACGATTACGCTTACTCAGCAGACGCTTTAGTTCAAGCTCATAAACATGGTCAGCGTAAACATGCGCTTCTTGCGTCTCACTGAAGGACTGCAAGCTCTGCTTATCATTCGGGATGAATACCAGAGTTTGACTATCACCAGTGATGCGGGTATCCACCAGCCTGTACCCAAGGATGTTAAGGTCACCTGACATCGAAAGATGCTTAAAATGCTCCACTCCACGGCAAAGGACTGTTTTCACTTCTGGATGCTTCAGCGTCATTGCGTATCTGACGCGCTCATTAATCTTATAGACATCGGAGTTATCTTCGAAATGAGAGACGGTATCGCAAGCATCACGATGCGCACCAATTGCAGTAATCAACAGAGGCCTGTATTTTTGCTCAATAAAGACTTTCTTTTCGTAACTGGTAAGGTGCTCTGGGATTTCTGACATCTCAGGCTGGAAAGTTTTATTAAAAGTCTGAGCCTCACTGACTGATACCTCCCAGCGAGATTCATCAATACCACCATTGATTGGTGATGGCGGTGTTACTGTATGTTTGGTAGACATGCCATACGGCGATGGGGTCACTGTATTAACGTTCGGGTTAATCATTATTTTGGCTCCCATGCTGACACATCGGTTGTGTTATCAAATACGCGCTTTAAAGTTTTGATTATTTCCGCACGCGAAATCTCAACTGATTTTTTTGTCGCAGGTAACGCGATAAAATCAGGAATACCCTTATCAATAAGTTCGTTATAGATACCCTGCAGCAATTCTTCAGGCTCAAGGAAGATGATATTTACTGCATCAGTAAATGGCACTGTGTCTAGGTTAAAAGTTTCAAATTTTTTCATTCATATTGTTTTCCTGATGAATAATATTCAATGTTAGATATGTTCAAGTGATTCAATCTGCTCTTGCAGACAAAGAATCTTTTTGTCAGCCTCTGGATATTTGAAGATAAAAATGGCTTCAAAAGTATCAGAGAGAAGTTTTGCGATAACTTCACCGTGAGATGAAGGGTCACGCTTCAACTGCTCAATCATAAGGTCTTTGCTATACTGACGATTCTTTAAAGCAACTGTTAACGCCTCCTGCAATCTTTCAGCATCAACACGCTTCTGTTTTAATTCGGTTTCACGTTGTGACTGAAGTTCTTGCTGGTGGATTCTTTGCTCTTCCTGCTCAGCCAGCAGGTTAATAATGTCTTTTACATCTGGCATTTAAAAAGCCTCACAGAAGATGTTTAAATGCATCACAGAGGATGTAGACAAGCAGAACGAGAGCACCGTTTGAGACAGGTTCAAATTTAATCATTTCGTTATCCAGATAAAAATAATGGCTAACACGAGGTTAGCCGAATAGAGGGTTTTAAATGATTTCTGTGAAAGCCCCTTATCTGGAGAGGAATAAGGGAACCGTCACACCACGTCTAACTCGTGGATTTACATCAGGCAAAATGAAAGGACTTAACTTTCACAGAAATCACTTTTACTCGAGAGAGCAATACAAAGCAGGTACATGAATACCATGTACCATACTTCGATTTTTACAGGTGTTCTCTGACCAGGAGGACTACATGAGTTATAAGGCTGTCTCACTAACCTTATACAGACATAATACCAGAATTGCCGTACGATGTCAATAATTTGTTATTAAATTGTTAATGCCACCCGATTGAATTTAACATTACACTTCTCCCGTTGAACCTCTAAAATTCTCGTGTAACCTCTTCAGCAACTTAACTTTAAAGAGATTACGAGCATGAAAACTAAACTGAATAGTAAGTTCCTGACTGTAAGTTATGAGACTGGCGCAATTTGGTCTCTTGATGAACTCATTGCCTGTAAAGATGCATATGCGAACATTACCCAGGAATTAAAAACTGCCATCAAACATGGTCATAAACACATGACGATTGATTTTGATGATGTATGCATTGCTGATGAGTATGGATATCTGTGTGATATTAGTGGTTCAAGAGTTGATGAGACTTTACAGCGTGAGTATTTGAAGAGAATCCTGATTCAGAAGCTTGATAATGGCGATTATTCATCAAGTGAAATTCATGTGATGATGTATGCTGCTGAAGAACACAAAACCAGCATGTTGCGCGATGAGAAGCGGGAACAGTCACGTAAAGATAGAGGCCATGACTATTCTCTGGAAGAACGGAAAGAAGTTCTATTGAAAGTTGTTAAAGCGCTTGATGAGAGAAAATTACCCGTCGTTAATGCTGGTTCGGATAAAGAGGATGAGTTCTGTATAGCGCTTGATACCCCTAAAACTATTTCTGTTGCCCGCAAGAGAGCCAGAGCCATTATTAAAGATGTTTTGGGTATCGACTTACCGAGCCGTAAGGCGTGGGACAGCTGGAGGGAATTCCAGAAAAATGCCTTTTTCAAACAACTCGAACCCATCAATACAGTAGTTATGTAGCAAATAGTGCCACATGATTTTTGTAACGCTTGTTATTTAATTAAAAATATGCTATAAAAGAAATATTCTGTTAAGAGTTTTCGAAGTGACTTTAATATCTATACAGTGTTGGTTAACAGTACTGGTC
>NZ_NRDO01000045.1 GCF_010231475.1 Citrobacter sp. NCU1
GCAGTTTAGCGAAATAAACGGCCCCTGCCAGCGGGAGGAGAGATAGTGCAGGCGGTTAGCGATTAACTCTTTACCGGTTCCGCGTTCACCAATAATCAGCACTGGTTTATCCAGCGGTGCCAGATGAGAAACTTGCTCCAGCACTTCAAGAAAACTGTTGGCTTCACCCAGAAGGTTATCTTTGTATTCTGCCATGATGAAATTCACCACTTGTTAGTCTTATTCACCACTTGTTAGTCTTATTCACCACTGTAACCTGAATTTCCGGCGAGGTAAAATTATACATTTGATTATTAATCAATAAGATAAAAAGTTGGCACGTGAATTGTAATAGAGCTACAGCAGGGCATAGCCCAACATCAGAAAAATTGTGAGGATTGAATTATGGGTATTTTTTCTCGTTTTGCCGACATCGTGAACGCCAACATTAACTCGCTGTTGGAAAAAGCTGAAGATCCGCAGAAACTGGTGCGACTGATGATTCAGGAAATGGAAGACACCCTGGTTGAAGTCCGTTCCAACTCTGCACGGGCGCTGGCGGAAAAGAAACAGCTGTCCCGTCGCATTGAGCAGGCACTCAGTCAGCAGGCAGAGTGGCAGGAGAAAGCGGAACTGGCATTGCGTAAAGAGAAAGACGATCTGGCGCGTGCCGCGTTGATTGAAAAGCAGAAACTGACCGATCTGATTGCCAGCCTCGAACATGAAGTAACGTTGGTGGACGACACGCTAACGCGCATGAAGAAAGAGATTGGCGAACTGGAGAATAAACTCAGTGAAACGCGTGCCCGCCAGCAGGCCCTGATGTTACGTCACCAGGCCGCAAGCTCTTCTCGTGATGTGCGCCGTCAACTGGACAGCGGTAAGCTGGACGAAGCGATGGCCCGGTTTGAATCTTTTGAGCGCCGTATTGATCAGATGGAAGCGGAGGCGGAAAGCCATAACTTTGGCAAACAGAGAACGCTGGATCAGCAGTTTGCCGACCTGAAAGCCGATGATGAAATCAGCGAGCAACTGGCGCAACTGAAAGCCAAAATGAAACAAGACAATCAATAATAACTGCAGGCGGCGTCTGAATGCGCCGCCGCTCATTACCTGTAAGGAGTACTCATGAGCGCGCTATTTCTGGCCATACCGTTAACCATCTTTGTGCTGTTTGTGTTGCCGATTTGGTTATGGCTGCATTACAGCAACCGCGCCAGCCGTGGGGAACTGTCGCAAAGTGAGCAACAACGTTTGGCGCAATTAACCGAAGACGCGCAACGTATGCGCGAGCGCATTCAGACGCTGGAAGACATTCTCGATGCAGAACATCCGAACTGGAGGGATCGCTAATGGGAGGGATTGATTTGAATAAAAAGCTCTGGCGTATTCCGCAGCAGGGTATGGTGCGCGGCGTTTGCGCCGGGATCGCCAACTATCTAGATGTGCCGGTGAAACTGGTGCGGATTCTGGTGGTGCTGTCGATTTTCTTCGGGCTGGCGTTCTTTACGCTGGTCGCTTATATCATTTTGACGTTTGTGCTGGATCCACTGCCAGATAACATGACCACGGGCGAGCAACAACCTTCAAGCGGTGAATTGCTGGATGCTGTGGACAGGGAACTGGCGGCGGGTGAAAAGCGTCTGCGTGAAATGGAGCGCTATGTTACGTCGGACACATTCACGCTGCGTAGCCGTTTCCGTCAGTTGTAATAAAGAGAGTTCATCAGATGAATACACGCTGGCAACGCGCCGGGCAAAAGGTAAAGCCGGGCGTTAAACTCGCAGGAAAACTGGTTCTGCTGACCGCGCTACGCTATGGCCCGGCAGGTGTGGCAGGGTGGGCTATCAAGTCCGTCGCTCGCCGCCCGCTGAAAATGTTGCTGGCGTTGGCGCTGGAACCCCTATTGAGACGTGTCGCGGCAAAAATATCCCGCCGCTATGGATGATAATAGAGAGCCCGCACTCTCTGATTCAGATCCGGCGTAGAATCTCTTTTTCTATCAACACCCGCAAAGACAATAACATGTTGAGAAAAGGGATTTTTGCGTTGGTACTTGCGCAGAGCGTACCGGTTTTGGCGGCGAAACAGGGGAAAACGGCGCGTATTTCGGAGCAGTATCAGCAGGTACCTCTTCAGGGATCAATCAACATTTCATTGAAAGATGCTAAAAGGCATATAGCCACTGAATTGATAATTAAGAATTTGTCCCTATCTTTAATTCCTGCTTGTTATATTTTTTCGGTTCTTCAGGCACAACGGGAAGGCGATGAAGCGATTTAAAAACGAGTTCAACGCACTGGTCAATCGAGGGGTCGACAGACATCTGCGCCTGGCGGTGACCGGGCTGAGCCGCAGTGGTAAAACGGCGTTTATCACGGCGATGGTGAATCAACTGCTGAATGTGCATACCGGTGCTCGTCTGCCATTACTCAGCGCAGTGAGGGAAGAGCGCCTGCTTGGGGTAAAGCGGGTGCCGCAACGTGATTTTGGTATTCCGCGTTTTACCTATGATGAGGGGCTGGCTCAGCTTTATGGTCAGCCTCCTGGCTGGCCGACACCGACGCGTGGCGTGAGTGAAATTCGTCTCGCCTTACGCTACAAATCTAATGATTCCCTTCTGCGCCATTTCAAAGATACCTCCACTTTGTATCTGGAGATTGTGGATTATCCCGGCGAATGGCTGCTCGATTTACCCATGTTGGCGCAGGATTACCTGAGCTGGTCACGACAAATGACAGGTCTGTTGCAAGGCAAACGGGGTGAGTGGTCTGCCAAATGGCGTCAGTTATGCCAGGGGCTGGATCCGCTGGCGCCTGCGGATGAAAACCGTCTGGCTGACATTGCGACCGCGTGGACTGAATACTTGCATCAATGTAAACAAGAAGGTTTGCATTTCATTCAACCGGGACGCTTTGTGTTGCCGGGAGATATGGCGGGCGCGCCGGCTTTGCAATTTTTCCCGTGGCCGGATGTGGATGCGATTGGCGAATCAAAACTGGCGCAGGCCGACAAACACACCAATGCCGGAATGTTGCGCGAGCGCTTTAATTACTACTGTGAAAAAGTGGTGAAGGGGTTCTACAAAAACCACTTCCTGCGTTTTGATCGTCAGATTGTGTTGGTGGACTGCTTACAGCCACTCAACAGCGGACCGCAGGCGTTTAATGATATGCGTCTGGCTTTGACGCAACTGATGCAGAGTTTTCATTACGGTCAACGTACGTTGTTCCGTCGGCTTTTTTCGCCCGTGATCGACAAATTGCTGTTTGCGGCCACCAAAGCGGACCACGTCACCGTCGATCAACACGCCAATATGGTTTCTTTGCTCCAGCAACTGATCCAGGATGCCTGGCAAAATGCCGCCTTTGAGGGGATCAGTATGGATTGCCTGGGGCTGGCCTCCGTCCAGGCGACCACCAGCGGGTTGATTGAGGTGAATGGTGAAAAAATCCCTGCGCTGCGTGGCGATCGCCTGAGCGATGGTAAACCACTGACCGTCTATCCTGGGGAGGTGCCCGCGCGTCTGCCCGGGCAGGCGTTCTGGGACAGTCAGGGGTTTCAGTTTGAAGCGTTTCGCCCGCGGGTGATGGATGTGGACCAACCGTTGCCGCACATTCGTCTGGATGCCGCGCTGGAGTTTTTGATAGGAGATAAATTGCGATGACCGAACCGTTGAAACCGCGTATCGATTTCGCCGGGCCGTTGGAAACAGACCAACATCCGACCTTTAAGTCGCAACACGCCTTCAGCGAGACAGAGGCGCAGACCTTCGCGCCAGCGAAGACAGAAGAGCCGCTGGAGGATGAAGGGCAGGCAGAAGCGGTTATCGATGCGGCGCTACGTCCTAAACGCAGCCTGTGGCGCAAAATGGTGATGGGCGGTCTGGCGCTTTTTGGTGCAAGCGTCGTCGCGCAGGGCGTTCAGTGGACGATGAATGCCTGGCAAACCCAGGACTGGGCGGCGCTTGGCGGCTGTGCAGCAGGCATGTTGATTATCGGCGCAGGCGTTGGGTCGGTGGCTACCGAGTGGCGTCGGCTGTGGCGGTTACGTCAGCGTGCGCATGAGCGTGATGAAGCCCGCGAACTGTTACACAGTGTCGGTACCGATAAGGGGCGCGTTTTTTGTGAGAAGCTGGCGCAGCAGGCGGGTATTGATCAATCACATCCGGCGTTGCAACGCTGGTACGCCTCGATTCATGAGACGCAAAATGATCGGGAAGTCGTTAGCCTGTATGCGCATCTGGTGCAACCCGTGCTGGACGCGCAGGCGCGGCGAGAAATTAGCCGCTCGGCTGCCGAATCGACCCTGATGATTGCCGTCAGCCCGTTAGCGCTGGTGGATATGGCCTTCATTGCCTGGCGTAATATACGCCTGATTAACCGCATCGCCACGTTGTACGGTATTGAACTGGGGTATTACAGTCGCTTGCGGCTGTTCCGTCTGGTGCTACTGAATATTGCGTTTGCGGGCGCCAGTGAACTGGTGCGTGAAGTGGGGATGGACTGGATGTCGCAGGATCTGGCGGCTCGTCTGTCCACCCGCGCTGCGCAGGGCATAGGCGCAGGGCTGTTGACGGCTCGCCTGGGGATTAAAGCGATGGAGCTTTGCCGTCCTTTACCGTGGATTGATGATGATAAACCCCGTCTGGGGGATTTTCGGCGCCAATTGGTGGGGCAGCTCAAAGAGACGCTGCAGAAAAACAAATCGTCCCGCGAAAATTAACCCTGATTATGGGTGCTGAGCGTACAACTTTACGCGTCAGCGCCCATTTTTCCACCATGCTGTCAATATTTGTTGACAGACTCCTTCCTGCTAACCGAATAGTGGCTTATCATCTGTCTAATAGTTCATTGTTTAGGTGAAGGTTCCCATGCGTCTGGAAGTCTTTTGTGAAGATCGTCTAGGTCTGACCCGTGAATTGCTGGATTTACTGGTACTTCGCAGCATCGATTTACGTGGTATTGAGATTGACCCCATCGGGCGGATTTACCTTAATTTCGCTGAACTGGAGTTCACTAACTTCAGCAGCCTGATGGCGGAGATTCGTCGCATTGCGGGCGTCACTGATGTGCGCACCGTGCCGTGGATGCCGTCTGAACGCGAACATCTGGCGCTCAGCGCGTTGCTTGAGGCGCTCCCGGAGCCGGTCATGTCGTTGGACATGAAAAGCAAAGTGGAGATGGCGAACCCTGCGAGCTGTCAACTTTTCGCGCAAAACCTGGAGCGCATGCGTAATCACACGGCGGCGCAATTGATCAATGGTTTTAACTTCCAGCGCTGGCTGGAGGGAAATCCGCAGGGCTCCCACAACGAGCATGTGGTGATCAACGGCCAGAATTTCCTGATGGAAATTACGCCGGTCCATCTTCAGGGCGAAAACGACGAACATATGCTGACAGGGGCCGTGGTGATGCTGCGCTCCACCCTGCGGATGGGACGCCAGTTACAGAACCTGAATACCCAGGATCTGAGTGCCTTTAGTCAGGTTATTGCCGTTAGCGCAAAAATGAAACATGTGGTTGAGCAGGCACGTAAACTGGCAATGTTGAGTGCGCCGCTGTTGATCACCGGAGACACCGGGACAGGGAAAGATCTCTTTGCTCATGCCTGTCATCTGGCGAGCCCACGCGCGGCAAAACCGTACCTGGCGCTGAACTGCGCCTCCATCCCGGAAGATGCGGTGGAAAGTGAGCTCTTTGGCCACGCACCGGAAGGCAAAAAAGGCTTCTTCGAACAGGCGAACGGCGGCTCGGTGCTGTTGGATGAAATCGGCGAGATGTCGCCGCGTATGCAGACCAAACTGTTGCGCTTTCTCAATGACGGTACGTTCCGCCGGGTGGGCGAAGACCAGGAAGTTCACGTGGATGTCCGGGTGATTTGCGCCACCCAGAAGAACCTGGTGGAATTGGTGCAAAAAGGACTGTTCCGGGAAGACCTGTACTACCGCCTGAATGTTCTGACGCTCAACCTGCCGCCGCTGCGCGACTGCCCGCAGGACATTATGCCGCTCACTGAGCTGTTCGTGGCGCGTTTTGCCGATGAGCAGGGAGTGCCAAGGCCGAAACTTGCCGCCGATCTTGGAACGGTACTCACCCGTTACGGCTGGCCAGGCAACGTGCGCCAGCTTAAAAATGCTATCTACCGGGCGTTAACTCAACTGGAAGGCTACGAGCTGCGCCCGCAAGATATTCTGTTGCCGGATTACGATGCCGCGACCGTGGCTGTCGGAGAAGATGCGATGGAAGGGTCACTGGATGATATTACCAGTCGTTTTGAGCGTTCCGTATTGACGCAGCTTTATCGCAATTATCCCAGCACGCGTAAGCTGGCGAAACGGTTGGGAGTGTCACACACCGCGATTGCCAATAAATTGCGTGAGTATGGGTTGAGCCAGAAGAAGAACGACGAGTAACAACACGAGTAACAACATAGAAGAAAATGCCTCCACATCCGGAGGCATTTTTGTATCCGCAGGGATTAGGCTTTCAGAACGTCCAGCGCGGCGGTGTAGTCAGGTTCGTTGGTGATTTCATTCACCAGCTCACTGAAAATGACGTTGTCGTTTTCATCGAGAACGACAACGGCGCGTGCCGCCAGACCCTTCAGAGGACCTTCAGTGATTTCCACACCGTAGTTTTTCAGAAAATCACTGTTACGCAGCGTGGAGAGGGTGATAACGTTGCTCAGGCCTTCCGCGCCGCAGAAACGAGACTGGGCGAATGGCAGGTCGGCAGAAATGCACAGCACAACGGTGTTGTCGATTTCTGTGGCGAGTTGGTTAAACTTACGTACCGATGCCGCACATACGCCGGTATCAATACTCGGGAAAATATTCAGCACTTTACGTTTGCCAGCAAACTGAGTCAGTGCGACGTCAGACAGGTCTTTTGCCACGAGGGTAAAAGCCTGCGCTTTGCTACCAGCCTGAGGAATGGTGTTGGCGACTGCAACGGGGTTGCCCTGGAAATGAACGGTTTGTGACATGGTTATCTTCCTGTTTACATATAGTTAACGTCGCGGTTAGTTTATGCCATCAGTAGTTAACACAGCAAACGCTATTTGTGGTGAATTGCATGCCGCCGCCACGTAAGGAGCACGAATGAGATCGGTGAAGGTGTATGAGGAAGCCTGGCCACTGCATACCCCCTTTGTCATTGCGCGGGGGAGTCGGACAAAAGCGCATGTGGTGGTTGTGGAGCTGGAAGAAAACGGAGTGAAGGGGATCGGTGAGTGTACGCCTTACCCTCGATATGGTGAAAGCGATGCCTCGGTGCTTGCGCAGGTCATGAGCATTGCCCCGCAACTGGAAAAAGGGTTGACCCGTGAGGACTTACAGCAACTGCTACCTGCTGGCGCTGCGCGTAACGCGGTAGATTGCGCATTATGGGATTTAAGCGCCCGCCAGCAGCAGCAATCGCTGACTGAGTTCGTTGGCATCACATTGCATTCACCGGTGATTACGGCGCAAACCGTGGTGATTGGAACGCCAGAACAAATGGCGGCCAGCGCGGCGGCACTGTGGGAAAACGGGGCGACACTTCTGAAGGTGAAGCTTGATGACCGACTGATCAGTGAACGTATGGTGGCGATTCGTGCGGCGGTTCCCGAGGCAACGCTGATTGTTGATGCCAATGAGTCCTGGCATGCAAGCGGTCTGGCTGCCCGCTGTCAGCTTCTGGCAGATTTGGGGGTGGCGATGCTGGAACAGCCGTTACCGGCGCAGGATGATGCCGCGCTGGAGAATTTTGTTCACCCGCTGCCTATTTGCGCAGATGAGAGTTGCCATACCCGTGGCAGCCTGAAATCGCTGCAAGGGCGTTATGAGATGGTCAACATCAAACTGGACAAAACAGGAGGGCTGACGGAAGCATTAGCGTTAGCCACCGAAGCCAAAGCGCAGGGGTTCGGTTTAATGCTGGGCTGTATGTTGTGCACGTCGCGTGCGATTAGCGCCGCGCTCCCTCTGTCGACGCAAGTGAGTTTCGCCGATCTTGATGGCCCGACCTGGCTTGCAGTGGATGTCGAGCCAGCGCTGCATTTTACGACCGGCAAACTCCATCTTTAGGATGCCAGCGTAGCAAATTCGACATTGCCAGCAGGTACTTTTCGCTGGCTTCGTCGGATGAAATGGGCGGAAATTCGGCGGTAATACAGTGCAGGTTGAGATCGGCGCACCAACTGCCAAACGACCCTGGTGTTTCGTAACCTACGCTTGTCACCAGCGGCAGTTCGAACATCTGCGCCAGCCATGCGCCCAATTCACTGTGTTTAGGGTCTTCAATGCAGGCCAGTGGGTCGTGGAACGACACGACCCACGCAGGGTGAATACGGTGAATGAGTTGGCACAACGCCTGCGTTTCCGGTTCCGAACCCGAATGTTCGCCGGTAAGCAACACCACATCGCGCTCTGTAGCAGCGCTGTTCCAGCGATAAACCGTTTCTCCCGCCTTCCAGTTTGCCGCGGGAAAGTTGCGATTTAAATCGACGCCGTTGGCATTAGCGCGCAGTCCGAGCTGGCAACCATCCGGGTTGACGGCCAGTACCACGTGATGACGACGTAAAGAAGGGGTGAGGGTGCGAAGCGCGCAGGAGAGCGTGACCATCGATGAATTTTCATCACCGTGGGTGCCCGCTAAAATCAGACCGCTTTCACGATCGGCTGCGGGAGCCGGAAACCAGATCAGCGGCGCCCCTAAGAGTGAACGTCCATAATGTTCGGTGCCTGGCGGAAATGCGCCGCGTTCGGCGCGAGGGCGAGTAACGGTCATAAGCGTCTCTGAATGCTGGAGTTATTAATCGCAGTGTTGTGCAAATTTCACGGATAATCAAATCGTTTTCGTAGACTTCGTGTTCTCGTTGTAATATCAATTTTCTGTGGGAAGTTATTTGCTTTTCCCATAGTTAAAACAAATAATTACGCCGTCATTTTATTCAGGATTAACTCATCGATTGGGGTCCCTTATGAAGCTCTCTGTTTCAGTAACCTGTTGTGCGCTGTTGGTTAGCAGCATCTCTCAGACACATGCTGCAGATGTTCCCAACGGAACGGTACTGGCAGAAAAACAAGAGCTTGTGCGCCATATCAAAGATGAGCCTGCGTCGCTTGATCCGGCGAAAGCCGTTGGATTGCCAGAAATTCAGGTGATTCGTGACCTGTTTGAAGGCCTGGTCAATCAAAACGACAAAGGTGAAATTATTCCGGGGGTTGCAACCCAATGGAAGAGCAATGACAACCGTGTCTGGACGTTTACCCTGCGTGAGAACGCCAAATGGGCCGACGGTAGCCCGGTCACAGCACATGATTTTGTGTATAGCTGGCAGCGTCTGGTTGATCCTAAGACACTTTCACCGTTCGCCTGGTTTGCAGCGTTGGCGGGAATTAATAATGCGCAGGCGATTATTGATGGGAAAGCCACGCCGGATAAATTGGGCGTCATTGCCGTTGATTCACGGACGTTAAAAGTTCACCTGGATAAACCGTTACCCTGGTTTGCAAATCTGACCGCCAACTTTGCATTTTATCCAGTGCAGAAAGCCAATGTAGAAAGCGGAAAGGACTGGACTAAGCCAGGTCATTTGATCGGCAACGGTGCTTACGTTCTGAAAGATCGCGTGGTTAATGAAAAACTGGTTGTCGTGCCGAATACGCATTATTGGGATAATGCGAAAACCGTCATACAAAAAGTGACGTTCCTGCCAATTAACCAGGAATCATCCGCGACCAAACGCTATCTGGCGGGGGATATTGATATCACGGAGTCCTTCCCGAAAAATCTGTATCAGAAATTGCTGAAGGATATTCCCGGTCAGGTTTATACCCCACCGCAGTTGGGGACGTATTATTATGCCTTCAACACACAAAAAGGGCCGACCGCAGATTCTCGTGTGCGACTGGCATTAAGCATGACCATCGACCGGCGTATTATGGCTGAAAAAGTGTTGGGGACCGGGGAAAAACCGGCCTGGCATTTTACCCCGGATGTCACGGCAGGATTTACACCTGAACCTTCACCGTTTGAGCAAATGAGTCAGGAAGAACTGAATGCTCAGGCAAAAACGCTACTGCGCGCCGCAGGTTATGGTCCGGATCGTCCGTTAAATCTGACGTTGCTGTATAATACGTCTGAAAATCATCAAAAAATTGCGATCGCCGTGGCCTCAATGTGGAAGAAAAACCTGGGCGTGGATGTAAAACTGCAAAACCAGGAATGGAAAACCTATATTGATAGCCGTAATATCGGTAATTTTGATGTGATCCGTGCTTCCTGGGTTGGGGATTACAACGAACCGTCTACTTTCCTGTCGCTGCTGACATCAACACATACCGGTAATATATCTCGTTTCAACAATCCGGCTTACGATAAGGTGCTGACCCAGGCAACCCTGGAAAATACAGCGCAGGCACGTAATGCGGATTACAATGCCGCAGAAAAAATCCTGATGGATCAGGCGCCGATTGCGCCAATTTATCAGTACACCAATGGCCGTTTAATTAAACCCTGGCTGAAAGGGTATCCCATTACAAACCCGGAAGATGTGGCCTACAGCCGGACAATGTATATTGTGAAGCACTGATATACCGTCAACAATATACCCAACGCTGGCGCTATAATAGCGCCAGCGTCTTTTTACCCATTCACCATTTTACTGCTGTAAGAGTTCGGCAAATTTCGCCAACCATTGCGGATGTGCTGGCCAGGCAGGGGCGGTGACCAGATTGCCGTCAACATGTGCCTGGTCAATGCCGATATCAGCATATTGCCCGCCGCTGAGCCGGACTTCCGGCGCACAGGCCGGGTAGGCGCTGCAGGTGCGTCCTTTCAGTATACCGGCGGCCGCCAGTAACTGGGCGCCGTGGCAAACAGCGGCAATAGGTTTACGTGCGGCGTCGAACGCCTGCACCAGTTTGATGACGTTATCGTTTAACCGCAGATATTCTGGTGCCCGTCCGCCGGGGATCAACAGCGCGTCATAATTTTTTTCTTCTACCGCCGCAAAATCGGCGTTGAGCGTAAAACGGTGACCCGGTTTCTCGCTGTAGGTTTGGGCGCCATCGAAATCATGAATCGCCGTCATGATATAGTCGCCTTTGGTTTTGTCAGGGCAGACCGCATCAACCTGATGACCAATCATCTGCAATGCCTGAAACGGCACCATGGTTTCGTAATCTTCAGCGTAATCACCCACCAGCATTAGAATCTTCTTGCCCATCCTCACCACCCCTGTATGAATAAAGATGTCTAAGATATAGCCTGGTGGAAGAGGGAATGCGAACTCGCATCAGTCTACAAGGCTGGCGCCAGCGCCTCCTTTTCACTTACTATCCCACTAACATCCCGGTGTTATCGCCGGGCTTTCAGGGAAGAGGGAAATGACAGGATATTGGTGGAAAGACCTTTTTGACCGCAATAACCACTGGCAGGGTTTAACGCTGACGGTCCGGGAAAATTCGGGTGCTGTCCAGGCTGTCGATATATTGAGTGGTCATCATGGTCGGATGGCGTTAACGCTTTATGGCGAGACGCTATTCTGGGCCTCCATGCTGAAAGATCACTCTGGCGTGTGGGTGATATTGAATTCCGACTACGCGGGAAGGCGAGATGTATTACCTCCCGTGACATCGGACGATGTCGAGTTCATCAAAGGCAAGCCGCAGGGGAGCTGGATTGGCGAGTGGTGTCGTTATTTTTCCCGTCAGTTGATGAATGCGCCTGTTCCACTCCTGTCTCCACGCCGTTGGTTGCTAAGGCCAATGTCTGCGGTGAAACCCTCAGCCCCGTATTCTCGTCAACAGCCCATCCCTGTGGAAAATTGGCGTTTTGAATCGCCGGAGAGTAGCGGGAATTTCGGCTGTCAGTGGAGTCTTTATGGGGTCGATTTTCCCGACCTTGCCCATCCCGACAGCGTCACATTAGCCGACTGGTGGTGGGGCGGGAATCTGCTGCTCGGACGTTATTCTATACAACCCGATGCAGGGCGGCTGAAATGGTGGCGTAAAAAGTGTCGCGAGGGGACATTGCCGCCGATACTGGTCTGGTACATTGCCGGGCTGGGATCGTTTGTGATCCTGGATGGCCATTATCGTCTGCAGGCCGCCATTGAAGAGGGGATACCTCCCGAATTTCTGGTACTGAGTGAACTCAATGAGCGGGAACTGCCGTCGTCCCCAGAAGAACGAACTCGTATTGTCAGGGCGCTGGAGAAACAGCAGCAAAACCCTGGTGTTAATATCGAAGGGATAAATCAAACGCTGATAAATCTGTACGATAACCGCTATTTGTATGCGGCAACCCACAGCCGCGCAATTCTCGGGGAGGGTGAAGCATGGGCAAAAGAGCTGGAAGACTATTTACGCCGACATCATCTTGATGCGTATTTGGCGAAAATAGTCGACCGGGTTAATGACTGATTTTTTCTGGCTCATCAAGATAAAGCGTCTGGCTGGGAAACGCGAAATCAGCGCCGTGGCTCTGCACGATATCAATAATGTTCAGATAAACATCTTGCTGGACCGCGAGCCATTCTTTCCATACCGTGGTTTTACTAAAGCAATAGACCAGAATATTCAGCGATGAATCCCCGAACTCGTTGAGATAAACCAGCAGTGTTTGCTTTTGGTCAATATCAGGGTGATGCTCAAGCATGCTTGTCACCGCCGCGACAATCTCGCGGACTTTCCCGGCATCTTCATAACGTAACCCGATCACCGTTTTAATGCGTCGGTTGGTCATTCTGCCTGGGTTTTCGACGCTAATAGAAGAGAATATAGAGTTCGGGACGTACAGTGGGCGGTGATCGAACGTATTAATTTTGGTGATCCGCCAGCCAATTTCAGCCACCGTACCTTCGATATTTCTGTCGGGAGAACGGATCCAGTCGCCGATGCTAAAAGGTCTGTCGAAATACAGCATAATGCCGGAAAAGAAGTTACTGAGAATATCTTTACCCGCCATCCCGACGGCGATACCACCGATCCCGCCAAAGGTTAGCAAACCGGATAAACTCATCCCAAAGTGCTCGCCGTACAGTAAAACGATCGCACTAATGATTGTTATCTTGATAATACGCGACACGATTCTGGCGCTGGTCACATCGCGACCTTTATCGATCTGCGCTTTCTCAAATTGGTTGATCACTAAAAACAGTTTTATCGTCAGGATAAGCGCAATCAGTGAGGTGCAGATAAAGTCGATGGCGCTGGCTGAAATGAACGTCAGCTTGTAATTCGCAATGACGTTATTGATGATGCTACCCACCGTGCCGATGATAATTGCGTAAATAAAGAACTGGGCAGCGTGAAAAATAAAACCTTTCTGCCATTTTAATTTACGGTAGAGCCAGAATCGCATTATCACCAGCGCGGCGCTGCAACTGAAGATTATTGCCAGATTGAAAGCATTTTTTAAAATGAAATCCGTTGTCATAGGTATCGTTATTGCTCCTGGAGGGCTATTTATGCATTACGACCAACCCGAAGGGATGATATTTTATCAGAATGGACGGAAAGCGGATAATTAAATAGGCGAGAAAAATAACGCAGTTAGCGCCAGATTCAGAAGTGTGGCGTTAATGTGAACGCAATGTCACAACTTATCGAGCAGACAATCGCGTGTTGTCGTGGTATTGTTACGCGCAAGTAACAGAGCTTTCATCTGCAAAAGGACGATACTATGATCATGACAACGCTGAAGACAGCAAAGGGGAAGAAGTTTCTGTTGTGCCTGCTGGGGGTATTTATCATTGCAGCGTCAGTGGTGACGAGAGCGACCATCGGAGGGGTGATAGAGCAATACGATATTCCGCTGTCTGACTGGACGACGTCAATGTATGTTATTCAATCTTCGATGATTTGCGTCTATAGCCTGGTCTTTACGATCTTACTGGCGATTCCGTTGGGGATCTATTTCCTGGGCGGTGAGGATAAACACTAATCAGAAAAAGGCCCGACGCACTGGCCGGGCCTTGATGGCAGGCCGGATAAGGTATTTACACCGTCATCCGGCATTCTCATGAGCGATTAATCGTCTTCTTCGTCGTCCAGTTCAACCGGCGTCTGATACTGATCGGGTTTGATGACCAGCAGGTCACAACGCAGATGGTCAATGACCTGTTCCGCTGTATTACCGAGGAACGCTGCGGAGATCCCGGTGCGTCCGACCGTACCTAACACCACAATCCCCGCTTGCAGATGTTCTGCTAAATCAGGAATGACTTCTTCCGGCAGGCCTTTTTCAACGTGTGTGACATCCTCATTGATACTGAACTTTTGTCGCAGCGCCTTCATCGCCAGCAGATGCTGGCCACGGATCGCATCGTTATACACACTCGGATCAAATTCAGGCAATTCAATGGCAATATTGATAGGTGTGACAGGATAAGCGCCAACCAAATGCACTTCGGTATGGTTGACCTGCTCGGCGAGTTGTAGCGTCTCTTTGACCAGTTTATCGTTCAGCGCACTATGGTACGGCTCTTCACTTGCCAGATTTACCGCAACCAGGGCTTTACCCCCTTCAGGCCAGGGCTGATCTTTCACCATCCACACCGGACTTGGACATTTCCGTAATAGATGCCAGTCAGTAGGGGTAAAGATGACGGCCTCCAGTCGGTCGTGCTGGTGTGCCATTTTCAGGACCAGATCATGCTTGCCACTGATAACTTCCTGGATGATCGCCTCAAAAGGACGGTTGTGCCAGACCACTTTAATATCAACAGGAATACCTGCATCAATATAGTATTTTGCTTGTTCACGTATCCATGCTGTTCGCTGGCTGATAACGCCCTGACGCATTGCCGTGCGCTCATCAGGCGACAGCAGGGTGGTCATCTCATAGGAAAAGTCATAGATCGGCAGAAAGGCTTTGATTGTGCCACCAATCCGTTGATGCAAATAAACAGCTCGCCGTAATGCGGGTTGATCGTCCTGGTTAGGATCGATGACTACCAGCATGTTTTGATACATAGCCATACAGGGTCTCCTTACAACTGTCACCGCAGTCTGTATTTAAAAGAGTAACCCATATATGGTAATTGAAACAGGGAAGAACCTTCTGCCAGATCAATAAATTGGGGAAATTTATGGTTTTTGGCTCTATACCGTTTAAATTGAACAACTTTCTTCAGGAGCTGTGCTGCTCTGAGGGCAATGCTGTCGGTATAGGGTTATTCGGCGTATTGACCTGATCCTGGCGCATATACTCAATCCATTTCAAATAAACCTTATAAATTATAATGATATCACATGTCCCATCGGACAGGTGATAAAAGAGAGGTTAATCTAGTTAACAGCTCACTCAGTTGGTTGAATGTAGTGATCCACTTCGTGGTGTCGAAATTGCTGAATGCTTTCGATTACGGGAATCGATGTGTGTAACCGAACTGAGCTACCCCGCGGGGGCACAGACACGTCAGCGGGTTATTCAACGGGTAAGCAATGAAGCGTAGATAGAACTGGGGAAATAACCCCAGCTCTGGGGCGGCATTAATTTTTTGTACTATCAAAACCAAACCGGGATTTAAACTCTTCAATACCGGGCACTGGCGTTATACGGTGAATCATTCGATGGCAATTCGAGCAAACTATAGCAAGATCGTCCAATGAGGTTTCTATTTTTTCGCTTGCTTCGGATAATGGTTTGATATGATGCACTTCGCAAAAATCACTGCCAATATCTCCGTAGACATCCCTAAAGCTAAAGTTGCAGATTTCACACCTGAGATGGCCAGTCGCCTTGAGAACATGCCTTTTCTTTCGATTTATTATTGCCTGGTTGCGTTCTTTTTTGATATGCGTAACTAACATATCCCGGCCTTCGGTGGCGGCTTCTATTAAATCCAGATCCGTGACACCCGCTGCATTTGGAGCATCGGGTGACTGGGTGGGTTTTATTATTGATTTATCGTTTATTAACGCTCTTACTTTTTCAATAAATTGTTGGTTTTCTGGTTCTGATGCGTACCATAGCGGGGATTGACCTGGCCAACCCTTACCTTTTTTCGAAGACAGAGTTCGTTCACCTGGTGACAGGAGGAAGGCATTTTTGGTTTCGGTTTTGATGTTGTAGTACAGAATGTCATCCTTGAGATGACGCGCTGAAGGTGTTGGTGTTTTCTGGTACTGACGATAAACCGTTGCATCTTTATACCATCCGATGACGACAATTCCACCATCCGGGGCTGTTGCCAGCCATACAACAGTGATATTTTCGATAGATGTATCACCGCGATCGGCCCCAAGTCTGCCGATATTAATCGTTTTTCCTTCCGAAACCTGGACATACCCATACAAAAAGCCATTAATGTCCACAAAGTTGCAGGCTTCGTGCCCAATATAGCTGTCGTTGTATTTTCCGCCTTTCAGAGGGTAATCTTCATCCGTCGCACCGTGATAACTGGCCATCCATCCAACATGGCAGAAGAGAAATTTCATCACTTGATTCCTTTACAATGAATTGTATAGATAACAACGACATTACCAGGACAAACTGTCATTTTTCCACGCAGTATTAGAGTGAGTATTGTTCTGCATCATACTTGATATCTACTATTCGCAAGGTGAATATTTCAACACTCGCCGTAGTGCCTTCTGAACCCGCCTGAGTACGGTATTTTGCGTTTTTAGTCCACCCATTGCCTACCGTTTTCCCTCTCAATCCATCATAGAAAACTGTCCCTGGGGTCGTCGCTCTACCGTCAGTTCCAGATATTATTCGCCAATCCCTTCAGTGCCTGACACTGAGTGGTTTGCGATAAAGTCAGGGGGAAATATCAGCAATAAGCGGGAAGCGAAGGGGATTAAAACGGTTCTGGATAGTAGACGGCGTGATCTCAAAACAGGGAGGCCACACGATGCTTCAACGGATATTAGCTGAAAATGAAGGGTTTTTGGTCCTGAGAAGTACTTTGAAAACCATACAGATCTGGCTTTTGATACCCAGATTTGGAGGTTGTTTGGTGATAGTAAAACAGCCGTTATTGTCTGATATGCGTAATCGGTATTTATCTGAAATATAACTAAACGAGTGAAATGATGAAAAACCTTCTACCAAATCGATAAAATCTACCGATTTGACAGAAGGATAATTGACGCGTTAGCTAAAAGATTAGGCAACGTTACGCGTATGACCGGCGAGGACTGCCAGCGCATCGCTATTTTCGATCGTAATGTATTTACCTTTAACCGCCAGCATTCCACTCTTCTGGAAACGCCCCAGCAGACGGCTAATGGTTTCTACCGTTAACCCAAGGTAATTACCGATATCGCCACGTGTCATGGTCAGGCGGAATTCACGCGGAGAGAATCCACGTTGTGCAAACCGGCGAGACAGATTGTAGATAAAGGCCGCCAGACGTTCTTCCGCATTTTTCTTCGACAATAGCAGGATCATGTCCTGATCGCCTTTGATCTCGCCACTCATCAGACGCATCATTTGTTGACGCAGGTTCGGCATTTTGCCCGACAGGTCATCCAGCGTCTCGAACGGGATTTCGCATACCATTGAGGTTTCCAGCGCCTGGGCGAAACTGGGGTGATGACCGCTACCGATGGCGTCAAAACCGACCAGATCCCCTGCAAGGTGAAAACCGGTGATCTGCTCATCGCCTTGTTCGGTGATGGTATAGCTTTTAATCGTGCCGGAACGGATAGCATAGAGTGACTTCAGCTCATCACCTGCTTTGAACAGGGTCTGGCCTTTTTGAATAGGCTTTTTACGCTCGATGATATTATCAAGCTGGTCAAGCTCATGCTCGTTAAGTGTGAACGGGATGCAAAGCTGGCTGATGCTGCAATCCTGGCAATGGATAGCACAACCGCCAGACTGAATGCGCCGTATAATTCGCTTTTCCGGGATCATAGGTCTGCTCAAGCCGTAATTGATATTTGTCAATTTTAACATCTTTTTGGTGAGCACGTAAGTCTGAGCTACCTTCAATAGGGGATAATTCATATATAAGTCAGGTGAATATTTGTATCCCTTTGAAAACCCTCAAATTATCCAGGATTACTTTATAGTAAAGTGTGAAGTGGATGGCACAAAATGCCTGGATTTTAAAGCAGCAGGTAACCTTCATGGCGCAGTAGCCACTCTTTTCGCTGCACGCCGCCGGCATACCCGGTCATCGTGCCATTACGCCCAATGACACGGTGACAGGGCACAACAATACTGATGGGATTCGCGCCATTGGCGGCGCCGACAGCGCGTGCGGCGCCAGGGCGACCTAATTGCTCTGCTAACTGGCCGTAATGCATGACATGTCCGCACGGAATGGCGCGTAGCGCCCGCCACACCTCACGTTGAAAATCGGTGCCGCCAGTGGCGGTTTCCAGCGTATCAATAATGCTGAGATTGCCTTCAAAATAGTCAGAGAGCGTATCGCTCAGGCCGCCGGGATTTTTGGCGACAACACGCTCATACCCTTCGCTGCGATAGTGAATATCCAGCAATTGCTCCATACGGTCGCTATGTTGCTCCCACTCAATTGCGCGCAGGCGAAATTGTTCATCACAAATCACCCACAGCGGCCCCAGTGGGGTCGCTATGTTGTCTTGAAGTAATCTCAGCATCCGTTCCCCTTTATTCAGAACAGTGATGTTTCCGACACGATCGGAAAAATGACACGATATCACGCGACCATGATCGGCATCTATACCCTAAAAAGAGAAGGCGGAGTCGCTCAGTGTCCGATATCGCGATGCATTTTGATCTGTTATTGGAAACAACTGTAAAGCGTTGTCGACATAATATCGTGCGGTTATGATAGTACAGAAGCTAAAGCGGGAGGATGAATCATGAAGCCTGACGACACATCGCTATTTCTTGACGCCATGGAGGATGTCCAGCCGCTAAAGCGTTGCACGGATATACACTGGCAGCCCACGCGCAATCAGCGCGCTCCGCAGCGTCTGGATACGCTCCAGCTTGATAATTTTCTCACCACCGATTTTTTGGAGGTTATCCCGCTCAGTCAACCGCTGGAATGTCGTCGGGAAGGTCTGCAGCAAGGGGTGATCGACAAGCTGCGTTTAGGTAAGTACAGCCAGCAGGCAAGCCTGAATTTATTGCGCCAGCCTGTTGAAGAGTGCCGCAAGATGTTGTTTAGTTTCATTTTACAGGCATTACAGGACGGCTTACGTAATGTGCTGATTATCCACGGTAAAGGACGGGAAGACCGTTCACATGCCAATATCATCCGCAGTTATCTCGCACGATGGCTGGCAGAGTTCGACGATGTGCAGGCCTGGTGTCCGGCGTTACCGCATCATGGTGGCAGCGGTGCATGCTATGTTGCATTGCGCAAAACCGCGCAGGCGAAACAAGAAAACTGGGAACGTCACGCCAAGCGCAGTCGCTAGCGACATCACGTTAACATGCGCCTACAGCGGCCCGGAGCGGGCCACAAAATCAGGACAAAAAACACAGCGTCTTCCGTGACGCATCAACAGCATCATGCGACGTCAGGCGGCGAGTACTCTGTTACGTCCGTTATTTTTTGCCTTGTATAATGCATCGTCCACGCGTTTAAACAACTCGTCGATACTTTCATTCTGTTCATGTCGCGCCACGCCAATACTGACCGTAAAACGTGGTAAGCCAGCGATACTGATTTTAGCGACACTGGCGCGCAGGGTTTCGGCGATGGTCATTGCCGTATCCAACGGCGTGCGCGGCAACAGCAGTACAAACTCCTCTCCCCCCCAACGAAAAACCAGATCGCCTTTACGGGCGTGTTCTTCAAGCGTGCGCGAAAGGGCACACAACACCTCATCGCCTTTCAAATGGCCATAAAGATCGTTAATGCTCTTAAAGCGATCGGTGTCGATCAGCAACAAACTGTAATCCTGCGTCAGTGCTAAATGGGGCGTCTGGCTCTGTTCGGTTAGTTGATAAAACTGCCTTCGGTTCAATAAACCGGTGAGTTCGTCATGCATTGCGGCGCGTTCCAGTTCCTGCTCAAGCCGCTTTTGTTCAGTGATGTCGTGGATAATGCACAACATAAGACGGTCGCCGTAAATTTCGATCGGGCCGGCATACGTTTGTACATGACGTGTGGAGCCGTCAGCCAGCTTGTGAACAAAGTTGAGCGGTTTATGCCCTCCGGGAAGGCGCGCGACTTCATGCATAACAGGCAACACATGGCGGCCTAATTCATTAATTTCCCACGTATGTTTTTGACATATGACGTCGTGGCTGTAACCGTAGAAGTTCATGGCCGCCAGGTTAGCATCTACAATCAGTCCCTCTCTGGAGGGATCTATCAGCAGCATTGGCGCGGTGTTTGTCTGGAAAAAACGGGCATAGAAACCCTGTTTCTTGCGCTGATAGTTTGCAGAACGACTGGCTTTTAGCCCTTGCACCGCCTGCACTTCAAAACCCTCAAAGAGTATCACCTCATCCCCGGTTGCGAGTGTTTTGAGGGTAAGTCGGCAGGTCAGCGCATTTTCCTGACCATGACAATGCACTGTCAGGATTTCTACAATATCCCGCTTGTTTTGTAGGTCAGTGATATACTTGGATAATTCATTTTGTGCGTGGGCCGAAAATAACCCTTTTCGCAGTTGACTGAATGTATTTTCCTGCATCAGTTCCCGCGCAGCGGTATTTGAGAATACCAGTGTTTCTTGATGCGGTGCGACGATCCAAACAGGAACGGTTAATAAATCAAGGGCATTGAGTTCGTGTGCAATCATCGATAATCCTGTTATCTTCACATGCTGTGTAGCCAATTATTGGCAGATCATTCTTATCATCAATCTCTTACAGCGAAATAGTTTGCTGCGGAGCTAATGGGGACACAGCTTTCAACTGCTTTACGATACTGTCTTTTTGGATCAATTCCTGGATTCTATTCGCTGGAATCGGTTTTGCATACAAAAAACCTTGCAGCACGCCACAGCCCATGCGGGTTAGCAGCATTTCTTGCTCCGGGGTTTCGATACCTTCAGCAACAACGCGCATATTCATGGAATGCGCAATGTCGATAATAGTAGACACTATTTTCATATTTTTGCTGTTTTCAGCGAGATCTTTAATAAATACCCTGTCAATTTTTAATTCGCGTGCCGGAAGCGATTTTAACATCAACATATTTGAATAACCGGTGCCGAAATCATCAATAGAAACGATGATCCCTGCTTCAGAAAATGTATTCAATATTTCTACACTGCGCGATAAGTTTTTAAAGGCAACACTTTCAGTGAGTTCCAGCGTTAATTGTGTTGGCGAGAGGTTATAACGTTTCAGCGACTCAGAAACAATGTCGACGATATCATGCTGTTCAAATTGTGTGGGGGAAAGATTGATGGCAAGTGACCATTCAGGGTGTCCTTGTTGTTTCCATTGGTAAAGCTGGAAACAGGCTTGCTGAATAACCCAGTTTCCTACCGGGATAATCAACCCGGTATCTTCCAGCGCTTGCAGGAATACCCCCGGTAGCAGCAGGCCTTGTTCAGGATGTCGCCAGCGAAGTAACGCTTCAAAACCGGTCAGAGAATGGTCTCCGGCAGTGTATTTGGGCTGAAACCACAGTTCGAATTGACGTTGCTCAAGCGCCAGCGGGAGGTCCTGCAAAATCCCTGCCGCAGAGCTCACAAGAGCCTCCATTTCCGGCGAATAAATGGCCCAGCCATTTCTGCCTTTCTGCTTAACATGGTACATCGCCACGTCGGCTTTCACTTTGAGGTCGTGCAGCGTGGAACCATGTTCAGGATAAAAGCTGCTTCCGGCACTCAGCGAGACACGAATCATGTGCCCGGAGAGTGGGAAGGGGGCATTGATTTCCCCGGCAATCCTCGTCAGTAAGGAGGATAGCGATTCTTTTGTGCTACCCGGTACGAGCAGCATAAATTCGTCCCCGCCCAGTCGGGCGAGCGTCATCGTGTCGTCAAGGCATTTGCTGATCCGCCGTGCGCTGGCAATCAGTAGCTGATCGCCAATGTGATGGCCCCACGTATCATTCACCATCTTGAACCTGTCTAAATCGATAAACACCAGCGCAAAATGTTGCTGATGCAGCGCAGAATGGTGCAGACAATCCTGTAGGCACATATCGATTTGTGTGCGGTTGGCAAGGCCTGTGAGGGCATCAAACTGGGTTTTATATTCAAGACGGGAATTTAACTGATGCAAATTGTCTGCCAGCCGGGAGGTCCGCAACTGAGAATCAATCATCGAAATAATCAGCATAATGCCCAGAATAATCAGCGTAATGGCGGAAACCCAGACCGATAAGTCGACCGTATTCATGCCCGAATGCGGTGTGTGCGCATAATGCGTGAATGTGGCGGCTCCCATCCCCGTGTAATGCATGGCGCAAATCGCCAGTGCCATCATGAGTGCGGCGATAAGGCGATTGATGAATACTCTGCGGGAATGTTGTCGCAGATGAAAGGCCAGCCATAATCCGACGCCGGATGCCGCCACGGCAATGACGACGGAGAGTGCAATAAGACTTGCATCCCAACGAATAGCAGAGTGTTCCGTAATAGCGGCCATCCCGACATAATGCATACTCACCACGCCAGAGCTCAAAATTCCCGTCGCAACAACGAGCTTTTTCCTTGAAAGGGTATCGCCGGAAATGGCAATAGTGATAGCCAGCGTGGCGGCCACCAGGGCTATCAGAAAAGATAACGCGGTGAGAAGAAAATGATAATTCATTGGCATGCTCATTTTCATCGCCAGCATCCCAATGAAATGCATTGACCAGATGCCCATACCGAGAGTCGCGCCACCAGAAAAACGCCAGAAAGCCGAGACACGATGACTGGAAATCGCGACTTTACCGGCACTGTCAAGAGCAACGAAAGAAGCGATAAAAGCGACTAAAAAAGAAATGCCAATCAGAACGGGGTCCCAGGCAACGTGCAACATCTGGCTCACCATTGAGAGAATATCGTGCAAATAAATCTAGCAGTAATTTGTGCCAAGGGCCTGATAAAACCCCCGGCCAATAACATTTTTTTCACATAGAACAACCACATTGCATTCCCCAAACCGGAGAGAACATGGCACTGGAGAGATACGCGAGTTGAGCGATCCCTACGGGGATTTGAGCGATATTTCTGAATCATTTCAGCACAATGGGATAATGAGATATTGCTTAACATTCGCCGAAGGCTAGACTATCGGTGAGAATGAATGATTGTGGAGGCGCTGTGGAAGCCATTAAGGGATCAGAAGTTAACGTGCCGGACGCTGTCTTTGCCTGGCTGCTGGACGGCAATGGTGGCGTGAAGCCGTTAGAAGATAATGACATTATTGACAACGCTCACCCCTGTTGGCTGCATCTTAATTACACCCATCCTGACAGCGCGCAGTGGTTGGCAACCACGCCGTTACTGCCCAATAATGTGCGCAACGCGCTGGCGGGTGAAAGCCTGCGCCCCAGAGTGAGCCGGATGGGGGAAGGGACGTTAATTACATTACGCTGCATCAACGGCAGTACCGACGAACGCCCCGATCAACTGGTTGCGATGCGCCTGTATATGGATGAGCGTCTGATTGTGTCCACCCGACAGCGTAAAGTTCTGGCGCTGGATGACGTTGTGAGCGACTTGCAGGAAGGCACTGGCCCCGAAGATTGCGGTAGCTGGCTGGTGGATGTGTGCGATGCGTTAACCGATCACGCCAGCGAGTTTATTGAACAACTTCACGATAAAATTATTGACCTGGAAGACAATCTCCTTGATCAGCAAATTCCACCCCGGGGTTTTCTGGCGTTGCTACGTAAACAACTGATTGTGATGCGACGATACATGGCGCCGCAGCGAGATGTGTACGCGCGGCTATCCAGCGAACGTCTGCCGTGGATGAATGACGACCAACGTCGCCGGATGCAGGACATTGCCGATCGTCTGGGAAGAGGGCTGGATGAGATTGACGCGTGTATTGCGCGCACAGGCATCATGGCCGATGAAATTGCGCAGGTGATGCAAGAGTCGCTGTCGCGCAGAACCTATACCATGTCATTAATGGCAATGGTGTTTCTGCCAAGCACATTTTTGACCGGTTTATTCGGCGTTAACCTCGGCGGAATTCCGGGCGGGGCATGGCGATTTGGATTTTCCCTGTTTTGCATTCTGTTAGTGGTGCTGATTGGTGGTGTTACTTTATGGTTGCATCGTAGTAAATGGTTGTAACAACAACGATTTTTAATCCTCTGTGAGCATGAAAACGCCGTATAGTTTGAGCGAAGTCAATAAATCATCCACCTATTCGGGGCAATATCTCTCTCGCAGGTGAATGCAACGTCAAGCGATGGGCGTTGCGCTCCATATTGTCTTACTTCCTTTTTTGAATTACTGCATAGCACAATTGATTCGTACGACGCCGACTTAGATTAGTCGGCTTTTTTTTGCCTGCGGGACTACCCTAAAAGTGTCAGCCTGAATGACCGGAGGGTAACATGAGCCGCTTTTTAACCCTGCTGCACCTGCATACGCGTCAGCCGGAACCCCTGCCAACCGATCCGATACCGATGCCCGATCCCATTCCTCGTCCGCAGCCCATGCCAGATCCGCCGCCAGATGAAGAACCGATTAAAATGTCGCATCGTAAGCGGAGATCTGCGAGGATACGCGCCTGCTTATGATAAGCCTTTTACAACGAGATTGAATTGTGACTTTTTCTACCCTGAATGTTTTGCCTACCGCCCAACTCGAGAATCTTAACGAGTTGGGTTACCTTGAGATGACGCCGGTACAGGCTGCCGCGCTGCCAGCCATTCTGTCCGGGCGTGATGTTCGCGTACAGGCAAAAACCGGCAGTGGCAAGACGGCCGCGTTTGGTCTTGGACTTCTGCAGCATATTGATGCGGGTCTTTTCCTGACGCAATCGCTGGTGCTTTGTCCTACCCGCGAACTGGCCGATCAGGTTGCGGGAGAGTTGCGTCGTCTGGCGCGTTTTCTGCCCAACACCAAAATTTTAACGCTCTGCGGCGGGCAGCCTTTCGGCGCTCAACGTGATTCTCTCCAGCATGCGCCACATATCATTGTGGCCACTCCGGGGCGTTTACTCGACCATCTGCAAAAAGGCACCGTTTCGCTGGATGCCCTGAATACGCTGGTGATGGACGAAGCCGATCGCATGCTCGATATGGGATTCAGTGACGCGATTGACGAGGTGATCCGTTTTGCCCCCGCTTCGCGTCAGACGTTGTTATTTTCTGCCACCTGGCCTGATGCTATTGCTGCTATCAGTGGTCGGGTGCAGCGGGAGCCGCTCACCATTGAAATCGACGCCGTCGACGCGCTGCCTGCGATTGAGCAGCAATTTTATGAAACCTCTGCGCAGGGCAAAATTCCGCTGCTGCAAAAATTACTCAGCCAGCATCAGCCCGCGTCCTGTGTGGTGTTCTGCAATACCAAAAAAGATTGTCAGTCAGTGTGTGATGCGCTTAATGCCGCAGGGCAAAGTGCTCTGGTGCTGCACGGCGATCTTGAGCAGCGCGATCGTGACCAGACGTTGGTTCGCTTTGCAAACGGTAGCGTGCGCGTGCTGGTCGCCACCGATGTGGCCGCCCGCGGTCTTGATATCAAATCGCTGGAACTGGTGGTCAACTTTGAGCTGGCGTGGGATCCGGAAGTTCACGTACACCGTATCGGTCGTACCGCCCGCGCGGGTCAAAGTGGATTGGCTATCAGTTTCTGCGCCCCTGAAGAAGCACAGCGTGCGAATATTTTGTCTGAAATGTTACAGCTTAAACTCAACTGGCTGGCGACGCCGGGTAGCAGCCCGATTCTTCCGCTGGAGGCTGAGATGGCGACGCTGTGCATCGATGGCGGCAAAAAAGCCAAGATGCGTCCTGGCGATGTGTTGGGGGCGTTGACCGGTGATATCGGTCTGGAGGGTGCTGATATTGGTAAGATTACCGTGCATCCGGCGCACGTCTATGTGGCGGTTCGCCAGACGATAGCGCATAAAGCGTGGAAACAATTGCAAAACGGTAAGATTAAAGGCAAAACTTGCCGGGTTCGCTTGTTGAAATAAGCGTTAAGAGGGCGTCTCAGGTATCAGACCCGAGACGCCAAAAAATCACTTCACTTCGACGACATTCAGTCGCAACTCGTCCAGTTGATTTTCATCTTCTTCTGGCTGCCATCCCGCCGGTTGCAGCGGGATTTCTTCGCGATCAAACGCCAGATCGCCGCCGTTCACAACGTCGGATCCATGCTGGATCCCTTTGAAGTCAAACAGGTTGATGTCGCTCAGGTGAGAAGGGACCACATTTTGCATCGCGCTGAACATGGTCTCAATTCGCCCTGGGTAACGCTTATCCCAGTCACGCAGCATGTCGGCAATCACCTGACGTTGCAGGTTGGGTTGCGAGCCGCAGAGGTTACACGGAATAATCGGATACGCTTTCGCTTGCGCAAAGCGCTCAATATCTTTCTCGCGGCAATAGGCCAGCGGACGGATGACAATGTGCTTACCATCATCGCTCATCAACTTTGGCGGCATTCCTTTCATTTTGCCGCCGTAGAACATATTCAAAAACAGCGTCTGCAAAATATCATCACGATGATGTCCAAGCGCAATTTTGGTCGCGCCGAGTTCTGTCGCCGTGCGATACAGAATGCCGCGGCGCAGGCGCGAGCAGAGGGAACAGGTCGTTTTCCCTTCCGGAATTTTCTCTTTTACGATCCCGTAAGTGTTTTCTTCGACAATTTTATACTCGACGCCTAACTGCTCCAGGTATTCCGGCAGAATATGCTCCGGGAAACCGGGTTGCTTCTGGTCGAGGTTAACAGCCACCAGGGAAAAACTGATCGGCGCGCTTTGCTGCAAATTACGCAGAATTTCCAGCATGGTGTAGCTGTCTTTCCCGCCGGAAAGGCACACCATAATACGGTCACCGTCTTCGATCATGTTGAAGTCAGCAATCGCTTCGCCCACGTTACGACGCAAACGTTTTTGTAATTTGTTCAGGTTGTATTGTTCTTTCTTTGTGATTTCTTGATTTTCTTGCATTGTTTACTGTCTCAGGCACCAAAAGGGTGGGCGCATTATCATGCCCATCTGGCTAGTGATAAATGACGGGTTAGTTCAGGCTGGCAAAAGCCAACAGGTAAAAGTATGTCGCGTATGGTACGGATTACGGCGACGAATGTCAGCACGTTTTATAGCAACGTTCTATCTTGCCTCCGGGCGATTTTGCGCCGTGTACGGCTTTTGTGCTTTCCCGCGTTTAGCTGTGTTCCCGGCGCGTCGAACAAGCTGAGAACGGATATTTTAAATATTTATTGATTAATCACACTTTTTTTCTGTAAGCCGACTATTTTTACGATTCAGGAAAGCCATAAAAAATCTCCCAAACTGGAAAGCCATTATGCGAGCTACGCTGGTCTCCTTAGTCTGTGGTTTAGTGTTTTTTATTGTCGGTGTTACGGCGCTGAACTGGCAACTCTGGCGCGCGGAATACACAGACAGGGTACAGGAAGCAAAACTGTCGGTATCCCTTGCTGACAGTATGGTGGATGAAGCCATTAAAGCGGTTGGCATTGTTCGCCCGCTGACCGCCGGTTCCTGCACTCCTGATGCGCAGCGGGTATTGAATCGCGAAGCGGCAATGGGGCCACATTTACGTTATGTAGTCCTGATTCGAAATCACGAAGTATGGTGTTCTTCTCTGCTGGGCAGTCAGACGCGAAAAATTCACGAAGATAAATCGACCGCGGCCAGTCTTACACTCTATCCTGGCGATGAAATCACCGGGGGAACCCCTGTGCTCTTTTATCTGGCGCCGGGTATTTCTGGTTATGTGGGGGCAAGTATTGGATTCGTGCATCTCAACACCGCGCTTAAGACCGCGTCCAACCGAATACAGCTTACCCTTGTAGTCGGTAATAAAATGCTGGATTACAATGATGTCGTCAGGCCTATTTCGTCAGACAGGCAGGGCAAGGCGCATCAGCAATCGTCACGTTATCCTTTCAGAATTGAATACGACCCACCGCCTTTTTTTAGTCTGACTCGGTTGACCTCTCAGGGTGGCTTTCTTACCGCTATCCTTGCGATCATGTCGCTGATTACCGGATGGATACTCCATCGCTATCTGAGTAAATACACGACCCCTGAGGAGAACTTACGCCGGGCTATCGACAAGGGAGAGATCATTCCCTTTTATCAGCCCGTGGTAAATGGGGCGAGTGGCAAAATTGCCGGTTTCGAAATTCTGGCCCGCTGGAAGCATCCTGAAGCGGGTTTTATCCCTCCTGATGTTTTTATCCCGGTTGCCGAAAAGACCGGTCTGATTATCGAACTGACGCATAAACTGATGATGCGGGTCATCGACGATCTTACTCCGGCAATCCCTCACTTACCGGAAGGTCTGCATATTAGTATCAACATCAGTGCGGCGCACGGGCAAAGCGAAGTGCTGGAGTATGATTGCTTACATCTGCTGGATGTCTTGTCCGCGAAAAAAATCACCCTGGTACTGGAAGTGACAGAACGGGAACCTTTAGCCCTAACACCGAAAAGTCTGTCGATGTTTGCCCGTCTGCGTAGTCATGGCGTACTGGTGGCGCTGGATGATTTTGGTACCGGCTATTCCGGTATTTCTTATCTCAACGAATTTCCGGTTGATTTCATCAAGATTGATAAAAGCTTTGTGCGGCGGATCAGCAATACCCCGGACTCAACCCTGCTGGTTGACTGCGTTATTGATATGGCGAAAAACCTGTCGTTAAAAATCATCGCAGAAGGTGTTGAAACGCAGCATCAGGCTGATTACCTGAATGCGAAGGGGATTCATTTTTTACAGGGGTATTTTTTCTGGCGTCCGGTGCCTTTTTATCGACTGGCACCTGCACTGTTATTTGGTTTTCACCGGATTTCGTTATAAAGAAAAGCGGCTAAAAGCCCGCAACGGCGTTGCGGGCAGCAACGTTTAGCGAACAACCAGTACGGAACACTCCGCGTGCCGCACCACGGCAGCGGCGTTGGAGCCAAGCAGATAGGTGGTGATATCCGGGCGATGCGAGGCAATAATCACCATCTCAGCCGGTAATTTTTTCGCCATTTCCAGAATCTTATCTTTTGGAGAGCCTTCCTCAACATGCAGATGGATTCTGTCTCTGGGGATAGTGAACTTCCTGGTAATTTCTTCCAACTGAGATTTTGCTTCGGCTTTCAAATCGTCCATCGCAGGTAACTCAGCTGAATACGCCAAACCTAATGAGGCGTAGTAGGGCAGTGACGGGATCACAGTCAAAAAATGGACCTGTGCATCGTCAATTTTTGCCTCCGCTTCGACATGGGCAATCACACGTTGAGTTAATTCTGAATCGGAAATATCGATAGGGACAAGAATCATTCTGCTCATAAAACCTCCTGTTTAAGTATCCACCTGAATTCTATCTCCTGATAGCACTTTATGTATAATGACGGGCGTCACATTTTGTGTCATTTCAGTCTCCGTTCTGGAAATTTTCCCTTAATAACGCCGTCATAAAATCGCCCTTTGGAGACAACATTAAGAAAATGGTGAAATATGCGGGCGGGAACATCCTGATATTGCAAAACTGCATCAGGGTGATGAAAGCGAATTTCCAGCGTGCGGGATGTTTCATCATAACCGATGGATGTGATTCGCGATGATTTTACGGGATGGTGGTGCATTGCAGGTGTCCGTTATGACAGGTTCTTATGCCAGCCATCATCTACCCGTCGGGGATTTTCGTGCAACAGATATGTAGTTTTAGCAGAAATAAAACAGTGGGGTGAAGAATGGGGAAGAGTGAATAGCCCGCTGTTGCCAGCGGGCCAGTAGACTTAGAACTGGTAAACCAGACCCAGGGCTACGATGTCGTCAGTGGCGATGCCGTTGTCAGCATAGAAGCTGTCGTCTTCGTCCAGCAGGTTGATTTTGTAATCAACAAAGGTGGACATGTTTTTGTTGAAGTAGTAAGTCAGGCCGATTTCAGCATAGTTCACCAGATCCTGGTCGCCGTCGGTGCCCAGATCCTTGCCTTTAGACATCAGGTAAGAAATGTTCGGACGCAGACCGAAGTCGAACTGGTACTGAGCAGTGACTTCAAAGTTCTGAGTTTTTTCCGCAATGGTGTTGTCGCTATCACCATACGGGGTCATGTTACGGGTTTCAGAGTACATTGCGGCGAAATAGATGTTGTTCGCATCATATTTACCACCGACAGTCCATGCGTCAGCTTTGTCGCCGCCTGCAGTAGAGAACTCAACCTGCTCGTTAGTACGGTCAGAAGAGGTATATGCCGCACCCAGGGTTAAGCCCATACCGAAGTCGTAGGAGGTGGAGATACCGAAACCGTCACCGTTGGAGTTTTTGATATTACGTTTGTCGTTACCGTTGCCAGTACCTTCCTGGATCTCCTGGCCATTTTCGTCAGTAACCTGGTTCTCGTTAGCACCCTGGAACTGCAATGCGAAGCTCAGACCGTCAACCATACCGAACATGTTGTTGTTACGGTAAGTTGCTACGCCGTTGGCACGACCGGTCATGAAGTTATCTGATTTGGTGTAAGAGTCGCCGCCGAATTCTGGCAGCATATCCACCCAACCTTCTACGTCGTACATTACGCCGTAGTTACGACCGTAGTCGAATGAACCGTAGTCACCGAATTTCAGACCCGCGAAACCCAGACGGGTGAAGCTGTTGCCGTGGTCGCTTTCTGTGGTGTTGGTGTTAACCTGGTATTCCCACTGACCGAAGCCGATCAGGTCGTCATTGATCTGAGTTTCGCCTTTGAAACCCATACGCATATAGGACTGGTCGCCATCAGCGCCAGCGTCGTCAGACATATAGTGCAGACCGACTACTTTACCGTAAAGATCTAATTTGTTGCCGTTGCTGTTATAAACTTCAGCGGCGTGGGTAGCACCTGCGGCTAACATGGCAGGAATTACGAGAGCCAATACTTTTCTTTTCATCGAAATAATCCTTTAGTTTTTTTTAATTACCTGTGACTACCCGTATGAGGGAGTAAAAGCATGCTAAATGAGAAGTTCCGTAAATCGATAAATATGAATTGTTACATGTTAAGTAAAATCTTAAACAAATAATTCCATTGAAATGATGATAATTTCGGTGAATGATTTGGCTTAATATATACAAAATAAAAATTATACAAGCGAAATTTGTTGCGATATTCTGCGCGGGTTATATGCCTTTATTGTCACTTTTTGCTTTTTTCGTTGGCCATTGCGATGGGGTTTTATTTCCCAGCGAATAAATTGACAAGCCCGAACCATTGTTCGGGCTTTTTTTTATCTGAACGCTAATTTTTTACTTTCAGGTTCACTCCGCATCACTCTTTTCTGCTTTTCCGGCTAATTGCGCAAGAAAGTCATAACGTTTTTGCAGATCCGCCGTCGCGTCTTTCCACAATTGCTCGGCCACTTCCGGTTGTTGGCTATTCAGGCGACGGAACCGCTGCTCGTTGAGCAACGTGTCGGCCAGCGCGTCTGACGGTGGGCGAGAATCCAGCGCCAGCGGTCGTTTACCTTCATCGGCCCGACGTGGGTCAAAGCGATACAGTGGCCAGAAGCCGGTCGCGGTTAACTGACGCATCTGATCGTGACTTAAGGCCAGGTCGTAGCCATGCTCTTCGCAGGGGCTGTAGGCGATGATAAGCGACGGTCCCGGATACGATTCAGCTTCCTGAATCGCTTTCACCGTCTGGTTCAGTTGCGCTCCTAATGAGATCTGTGCGACATAAACATGACCGTACATCATCATACTGACGCCCAAATCTTTACGCGCCTTCCGTTTCCCGTGTTCGCCAAATTTCGTCACCGCGCCCAGCGGCGTCGCTTTCGACGCTTGCCCACCCGTGTTGGAGTAACACTGGGTGTCCAGCACCAGAATATTGACGTTTTCGGTCAGACTTAATACATGGTCAAGACCGCCAAAGCCAATATCATAGGCCCATCCGTCACCACCGATTAGCCAGATTGATTTTTCGACCAGCGCATCGGCATCGCTTAATAACTCACGCGCAGCGTCAACATCTTTAAGATGCAGGCGTAATGCGGCGACCTGTTCGCGGCGAACTTCAGGCGTCGCATCGGCATGCAGCGCTTCGTTTAATTCTGCAGGGATCTGATCTGCGAACTGTTCCAACAGGCGCAAAACACGTACCCGGTGTTGATCCACCGTCAGACGGAAGCCCAGGCCAAATTCGGCGTTGTCTTCAAATAATGAGTTTGCCCACGCGGGCCCGCGACCATGAATGTCGGTGGTGTAAGGCGTTGAAGGCAAATTACCGCCATAGATTGAAGAACACCCGGTGGCGTTGGCGATCAACATTCTGTCGCCGTACAACTGCGTCAACAGCTTGATATACGGCGTCTCACCGCAGCCGGAACAGGCGCCGGAATACTCAAACAGCGGCGTAATCAACTGCGAGGTACGGATATCGATACGCTCCAGTTTGCTGCGATCAATCTCCGGCAGACTGAGGAAGAAGTCATAATTTATTTTCTCCTCTTCAACGTGCTCAAGACGCGACATCATGTTGATGGCCTTGATATCCGGATTTTGACGATCTTTCGCCGGGCAAACTTCGACACACAAATTACACCCGGTGCAGTCTTCAGGCGCAACTTGCAGGACGTATTTCTGACCGCGCATATCGCGTGATTTCACATCCAGCGAATGCAGGCTGGCCGGTGCGTTTTCCAGAGCCTCAGGCGAAACCACTTTGGCGCGGATGGCCGAGTGAGGGCAGGCGGCGACGCAGTGGTTACACTGGGTACACAGCTCTTCTTTCCAGATGGGGATCTCTTCAGCGATGTTGCGTTTTTCCCAACGGGTGGTACCCATCGGCCAGGTGCCGTCCGGCGGCAGCGCGGAAACGGGCAGGGCATCGCCAAGACCGGCGAGCATGGCGGCGGTCACCGTTTTCACAAAATCAGGCGCAGCGTCGGAAACGACCGGGGGACGATTCGCACTGTGTGGGTCCACCGCCTGCAGAGGAACTTCGGCGACTGACTCACGGGCCAGCGCCAGAGCCTGCCAGTTACGCTCTACTAAATCCTGGCCTTTACTGCTGTAGCTTTTCGCAATGGCGCCCTGCAACTCCGCCAGCGCACTGTCGCCCGGTAAAATTTGTGTTAGATGGAAGAACGCCATCTGCATGACCGTGTTGATGCGGGCAGCCAGACCACATTCTCGGGCAATTTTGACGGCATTGATAACGTAAAAACGGGCCTTCTTCTGGTTCAGAACCGCCTGAACCTCCTGCGGCAGTCGCGACCATACCTCATCGGCGTGATAGGGGGTGTTAAGCAGGAAAATACCGCCTGGTTTCAGACGCTCTGCCATTTGATACTTGTCGATAAACTGCAGCTGGTGGCAACCGACGAAATCCGCCTGGGAGACCAGATAAGCAGAGCGAATCGGCTGCTCGCTCACCCGCAGGTGAGACACGGTCAGGCCACCTGCTTTTTTGGAGTCGTAAACAAAATACCCCTGCGCATACCACGGCGTGGAGTTACCGATAATCTTGATATTATTCTTGGTTGCTGAAACGCTCCCGTCGCTGCCTAAACCATAAAACAGCGCTTCGAGTTTTGCGCTGCCGGGAAGGGTATTTTCAGGCAAGGGAAGTGACAGATTGGTTACATCATCATATATGCCTACGGTAAAACGCGGTTTCGGTTTGGCGCTGTTCAGTTCGTTAAAGACGGCCAGTACACAGTCCGGGCCAAACTCTTTTGACGAGAGGCCATAACGTCCACCGATGACGCGCGGTAAGGATTCGCGCTCTCCGCCGTTGAAGGCTTCGGCCAGCGCAGTCATCACATCCAGATACAGCGGTTCCGCCTGCGCGCCAGGTTCTTTGGTGCGATCCAAAACGGCAATAGAACGAACGGATTCCGGTAACGCCTGCAGTAAATGGCGGGCGGAGAAGGGGCGATACAGGCGGACTTTCAGCACGCCGACTTTTTCGCCGTGAGTCAGCAACTCATCCACGACCTCTTCACAGGTGCCGATCGCAGAACCCATCAGAATAATAATGCGTTCCGCCTGCGGGTGACCGTAATACTCAAAAGGTTTGTACTGGCGCCCGGTGGCAGCGGCGAAGTCATTCATCGCCTGTTCAACATGGTCGTAAACGGCGTTATACCACGGGTTGGTCGCCTCGCGAGACTGGAAATAGGTGTCCGGGTTGGCTGAAGTACCGCGGATCACCGGATGCTCCGGATTCAGCGCGCGGGCGCGGTGTGCGGCAATTTCAGCCTGCGGCATCAGGCTCAGAATAGTGTCATTGGCCAGCGGGACAATTTTATTGATCTCATGCGATGTACGAAAGCCATCAAAGAAATGAATAAACGGCACGCGGCTTTTCAGGGTGGCGATGTGCGATATCAGCGCAAAATCCTGCGCTTCCTGAACGCTGCTGGCGCACAGCAGGGCGCAGCCGGTCTGGCGAACGGCCATCACGTCGGAATGGTCGCCAAAAATAGACAGCGCGTGTGTCGCGAGGGTCCGGGCAGCAACATGAAGCACAAACGGGGTAAGCTGACCGGCCAGTTTGTACAGTGTCGGGATCATCAACAACAGACCCTGCGAGGACGTAAACGATGTAGACAACGCCCCGGTCTGTAATGCGCCGTGAACAGTGGCGATGGCGCCGCCTTCCGACTGCATTTCTACGACGCGCGGGGTGTCCCCCCACACGTTTTTAAGCCCGTCACCGGCCCAGGCATCCGCCTGTTCAGCCATGGTCGAACTTGGCGTAATCGGGTAGATGGCGATAACTTCACTGGTACGGAACGCGACTGAAGCAACCGCGCCATTACCGTCAATAGTAATCATATGACACCCTTACATTGCGCAAAATAAAGGGACGCGCGAAACATCGGCGAGTCCTGTAGTTATCCTCTAATTATAGGACTTTCCTGTATTCCCTTGAAGTTATGAGGCTTTCAAGTGCACAAAATGACACAGGGGGCGTTTCGGTTTTGATTTTTTCGTGAAGCATATCTACCTGATTCCGATGACGTTCTCCGGGCCATTAAACGCCAACCTGGCGCACGGCGATGAATGACGGATGTGCGCCTGGGTTTAGCATCCTGCGGGTAAACGTGTGTCGTGGTTGAGAAGGGGCGCGATAACGTAATCTTGTCTTTTGAAACCAGACTCCTCCTGGCAAGTTTCAAAACAATGTCGCGCTTTTTCTGGAGGGGCCAGAAGATCGTACGAACCGTGAGTGTTGACGCTCAGTTTTCTGTCTCTGCGGTGGCGACGATGATTTCTGTACTGATAAGCGCCCGTGAGCGTAAACGGTGCACGTAATGCGTCTAAGACCGGAATAGAAAAGGTGATTTGATGTTTAACGCATTATGCTTCGATAAGCCACTGTTTATATTTTAGTCACCACGGCAGCAAAGAAGAGCGCTAAAAAAGGGGGGGCGCGGGGATAAGGTTGTTATGTTAGTGATGCTAAACTTAATTGAATTTAAAATTACTACGTAATTTGTGTAATGGATGTGTTGTTTTATTGATAATTGTCAAGGCTCGTTATCGTCGCCAGTGTGTTAATAATTATGTTCTTATCTACACAGTACTGTTGCTGCATGGACTGCGAATATAATTATTTAGGTTATTGTGAATATTTTGGTTTTGTAAAATTAATTATTAAATTAGCACCCGTAAAACTGAAATTATCAATGAGGTTTTATTATGGGTTGAGGGGAGAGTATCCGTTCGTGGTCGACAGATGCTGCAAACGTTCCATAAATCCATGCTGGATATTAATTAATAAAAACTGAACGGTTGGTAATACACTGTGCCGAAATCGAGTTATCGACTTTATTTATACGCTAAATTGTCTCTGGTCATCGGTATCAGCATCATCTTGCTCACGATAGCCGTGATTGTGCAAAACTATCAGAGAAGCGCACAACAGATCCTCAGCAATTATAGCCTGATGTTACAAACCCTGGACCATATCTATTTGCAAGATATGGTGGAGGAAAGTGAACGTCAGCTTACCGCGCTGAGTAACAGGGTGGATCGTAATACCATACGTCGCGGTGAATCGGTACAGGACTCCACCTGGGAAGTGGTTCATCTCATCAAGAAAGAAGCGCATTTCATCTATTTTTACCATGTCAATGACCAACGTCTGGAGTGTTATCCTCCCTGGAAACCGCCCGCTGGCTATGATGCCACTCAACGCCCCTGGTATTCAGTGTTGAAAGAGAAGGGCGAGGTAATTCGATGGGTCGGTCCCTATTCTGAGTACATTTCCGGGCAGAAAGTCCTGACAATGGTCCGGCGTTTTCAGGGCGCGACGGGGGAAGGCATTGGCCTGATGATGGTAGATATGTCACTTGACAGGATTAACCAGATCTTGGCAAGGGCATTAGGGAAAAATCCAGGGACGTTATATCTTCGCAAGCGCAATGGTCCCATGATCTCAGAAATAAACCCTGAATGGCTTGTGAAAGTAGACACCGAATTGAAAGCCAAAAATGAACAAAATACGTTCAGATTACTCTATGACGGTATGTTGTTTCACCGGCAGCTCTCCTATGTTGATTGGGAGCTTGGCCTTTACCTGCCGCCGGAGACATTTCTGACCATTCTGTATAAGGAATTGACGCGTGTGCTATTGCCGCTTGGCGCACTCTGTATTGTTGCCTTATTTGGAATACGCTCCTTGCTGCGCATCGTGAGCAATGAGGTGCGCATTGTGGAAAATGGACTGCGGGTAATCGACCATCAAAACGGACTAAAACTTCAGCAACAGCAGCATGAGGCATGGTTCGTTGATAAAACCCTGGTAGAGCTTGAGAGCATTCGGCAACGTTATCATGAGTACCACCAGGCTCTCCATATCGATCCGCTAACCGGAATTTTCAACCGACGGGCGTTTGATGACGTCATGGAAAAATTAAACACGGGGAGTGCGCCATTTGCGTTGGTACTGATAGACGTCGATCATTTTAAAAGAGTGAACGATACCTACGGACATCAGACCGGCGACGTCGTCTTACAGCATGTTGCGTCCACCATAATGCGTGTACTGGGGCAGGGTTATCGCATCGGTGAGGACGAGTTTGCCGCCCTGTTATTAATGGACAGAAATGAGCTGGCGGAAAATCTTGAGCATTTGATTACGCAAGTCAGGAATCTTTCCGTGCAGGGAACCGCCTGCAAGGTGACGTTGAGTATCGGTGTGGCGATAGGGCCGGATAGTCAATTGTTTCAGAAAGCGGACGCAGCGCTGTACTATCGTAAGGCCGCCGGGCGTGATGGCTGGACTCTGTAAGAAGAGCGTCACACAGCACCGATCGCTATCCGGGGCCTTACCGTTCATGATTGATGTCCAGAAGAGACACAGAGTGCAAGATGTGATCGAACTGACATGAAAAATTGCCATAAAATGTCACCAGGGCGCATAAATGCGCACATTGCCTCTCGACGCCGCAGATTCCACTGCCTATTATTTATGGCGGTGTTGTCTTTGGTAAATTTTTAGAGGGGAGAGAAATGCGCGCAGCGTTTTTGGTGGGATGTGCCGCTTTATTATTATCGGCCTGCAGTAGTGAACCTGTTCAGCAGGCAACGGCAGCGCATGTGGCACCCGGTTTACGAGCGGCAATGTCCAGTTCTGGTGAGGCTAACTGCGCCATGATCGGCGGTTCGCTCTCCGTGGCTCGCCAGCTTGATGGTTCGGCCATCGGCATGTGTGCATTACCCAACGGCAAACGCTGCAGTGAACAGTCGCTCGCCGCCGGGAGTTGCGGCAGCTATTAATCGCCGCCGATTTACTGCACTAAATCTGACAGTTTATACGTTAACGTCTGTTCCGCCGTCGCCAGTATCAACTGGTTGGCGGTTAAGTCGACTTGCGCCCCTTTCCTGAGCATGGTGCTGATGGTGTTATCCAGTTCGTTTAATTGCGGATCGGCACACATCATGCGTGTCATCGCCATTTCTTTTACTGTCAGTTCGCCGTCGGACAGTTTGCCTTCGCCGGAGAATTGATTACACATTTTCCCCGAAACGGTCATTTTCTCGCCAAAACTGAGTTCCGGGGGATTTTTACTGGCGGGGAACGGCTTGCCGTTAACGCTATCAAGAACAAAACGGTGGTGCTGCAGCTGATCGCTGTTAACGGACACTTTGCTGTTACTCACACAACCAGCCATTAGCATGCTGAGTGCAACCAGCGTGACGATTTTTTGCATGACGGTTCTCTACATTCAATAATGGGGAATATTTACCATAATAATAATATGGTCAGATAAATCATTGGTGATTATCTGAAAATGCTCCCCTGACGGCAGGGGAGCGAAAAGGTTAAAACAGGGCGTTCGGGCAGGTTTCACCGTTGGACAGTTGCTTCAGATTCTGCAACGTCGTTTCAGAAATGCTGATCAACGCTTCAGCCGTCAGGAAGGCCTGATGTCCGGTGAACAACACGTTATGGCAGGCTGACAGGCGACGGAAAACGTCATCCTGAATCACATCATTCGATTTATCTTCAAAGAACAGATCGCGTTCGTTCTCGTAAACGTCCATCCCCAGTGAACCGATTTTTTGGTTTTTCAGCGCGTCAATGGCCGCCTGAGAATCGATCAGTGCGCCACGACTCGTGTTGATGACCATCACCCCATTTTTCATTTGATCAAAGGCGGCGTGGTTGAGTAAATGGTAGTTCTCCGGTGTTAACGGGCAGTGCAGGGAGATCACATCCGACTCGGCAAACAGCGTGGGCAGGTCGACATATTCGACACCCAGATCAAGCGCCGCAGCGCTGGGATAGGGATCAAACGCCAGCAGACGCATGCCAAAACCTTTCAGGATCCGCAGCGTGGCAACGCCGATTTTCCCCGTGCCGATCACCCCGGCCGTTTTACCGTGCATCGTAAACCCGGTCAGGCCTTCCAGAGAGAAATTCGCGTCACGGGTGCGCTGATAAGCGCGATGGATACGGCGGTTGAGCGTCATCATCATGCCTATGGCATGTTCAGCCACGGCTTCAGGAGAATAGGCCGGGACGCGCACAACCTGCAGCCCCAGTTCTTTTGCCGCATCCAGATCCACATTATTGAACCCGGCACAGCGCAAGGCGATGTACTTAACGCCATGCTTTTTCAGCTCTTCCAGCACCGGACGGCTGCCGTCATCGTTAACAAAAATGCACACCGCTTCACAGCCATACGCCGTCTTTGCTGTTTTTTCGGTCAGCAAAAAGTCAAAAAACTCAAGTTCGAAATCAAATCCCTCGTTAACCTGCTGCAAGTACTTCTTGTCGTACTGCTTTGTGCTATAGACAGCGAGTTTCATAAGATTTTCTCCAGTGATAATGGATTCACATTAACATGATTAAAATTATCTTACAAAATCTAAAAACTAATTGATAGATATGGACATAATGAATAATTCTAGAGCATCTATTGTCCCTGTATGTATCTTCTTTAAGTCAGATCGCTTTCTTTAACACAGACTTTTCTTTGGGTTCTCTGGGGCAACGCCATCGTTCAGCACGAGACGTGATTTTGTTCGTTTACGGAGAGGGGCGAGATACCTCCATTCAGAAAATGGAGGTTCCGGCCAATTGATTATTACACTGTATCTTGCGACATAAGCGCTTTGGGAAAGACGACAGTTTGATTGCGCCCCTGGTTTTTTGCCATATACAGTGCGCGGTCGGCCCAATCCGCAAGTTGCTCAGCAGCCATCGTGCAATCCACTGAAGAAACGATACCCAGGCTGACCGTGATGGTTCGTGGAAAATCACCGTTGGTTGACGCAGGGGTGGCCTTCTCGACCTGTTTTCGTATCCTCTCGGCAATATTTTGCGCACGTTGTGTATGGCAGTCAGGGAGTAGAATAGCAAACTCCTCACCACCAATTCTGGCCACAATATCGAGTTCTCGAACCAGGCTTACCATTAATTCTGCAAGTTTGATAATAACTCTGTCCCCTTGCAAATGTCCCCACGTATCATTCACTGACTTAAAGTGATCAATATCGCAAAAAATAATGCTGAGCGGCTTCTGCGGAGTCAAATTTTTAATTTCATTGCTTAGCGAGTTATAAAAATATCCGCGATTAAAAAGACGGGTCATTGGATCGCGAACTGAATTTTCGTATGAAAGCTCATAAGCCTGGCGTGACGCTTTAAAACGATGGAAGATATCGGACATTAAGACGGTCATTACCGCCATTGAGCCCAGGCACTCAACTCCCCGGGCAAGATACCAACCCGCAGAGTTCATATGGGAATATTTAAACAACGTGGTAAAAATCAGGATGTTGCTCAACGCCACCAGAGACATACTGAGCCAGAACTGGTTTTTTAATTTCGTCAGGCTAAGGATAAAAAACACAATACCTACCCATAGCGAAATAAATACGAAGATGAACAATCCGTGCCACGGATGTAACCACTCAAAGGTGGTGGGATTGATCAGTTGTAAAGGCAGTGAAACTGCATTTATTGAATAAAAAATAGCGACTGTAAGATGCAAAATGCACCATAGAAAAACAGAGTAGACAATTACGTTGTGATATTTTTGTCGGCTTTTTTCTTTTTTATATAAATAGAGTGCAACGATAAACAAACCGGTGGTGAGTGTTATTCTTATAGCATGTAATGTGGCAATGTCATTAAAAACGAGGCTCGTTTCTACTGAATGTGAAAAATAAACGTAGAGTGCGATAAATAACAATATCCCTGAGCTATGAAATGCGCATGCCAGGGGGAGTAGATGTTTGTTTTTACGATAGCTTAAGTAGTTCATTATCATAAAACTACCTATCTGGATGTGCAGAGCCCCCGTAAACGTAGCGATGACCGGGTAGAGTGAGAGTTTGTAATGGCTGCTGTTCAACGGTGCGAACCACAGAAGCAAGAATGCACCGAGAGATAATAGTGAAAAAAACGTTATATTATTTTTATGTTTTTTTTGCAATGAAGTAATCATAACGATGCTCATTAAGAAATATCATAATATTATGTCAATTATGCATATGACTTTTTTGATTAATTTTGCTTAATCTTGTTTTTCTTTAGTGGAGAATTAAGTCACCATTGACATAAATGATACTGAATTATCTGTGGATCTTTATTGCTTATTTGCTGTGATAAATTAAGGCGTTATATTGACACCAGACACATGTGGGATAACGTCTCCACCACGCATCGTCGTGATTTTTTAACCCATCGGGTACGGTTTATTGCGTTACTCCCCCGAAATACCAAAGCGGGAAAAGGTGACAAATTCCGGGTTTCATGATGAACAGACCAAAAAGCTGATCGAAGAATCTCCCTGCGTCTGTACCGGCCAGCGGACATCCCGCAGGTGCTTGCGTTGATATAAATCGTCAAGGAGAGGGGCGGGGTTATGATCGCGCGTCGACAATCACTCTTATCCGGCGTCAGGTATCCAGCGTCTGGAGGCATCCGGGCGTCGGTTGGATATTTTACGGCGAAATATCCTATACGGACGCCGTGATGCTCTTCGTCTCTATGTCCCTGATTCATTAGATATCTTTATGAAAAATCTGTATTATATATAATATTACATATAACTTTAGAGCATCTATCCTTATTAGTGGCGCCGTCTTCAACAGCACGATCAAACATGCCACAATACGGGCCTTAACCGGCTATATTTTTCGCTAAATCAGGACATTAACTACCCATGAAGGGTAAATATAAAGCCGTTCTCGCACTACTTCTATTATTGGCCCTGATACCACTGACGTTGATTATGACGCTTGGGTTATGGGTTCCCACACTGGCAGGTATCTGGCTGCCTGTGGGGACGCGCATCGCGCTGGATAAGAGTCCGCGTCTTACGCGTGATGGATTACATATTCCTGAACTGCGCTACCTGGTCGGTGACTGTCAGTTAGCGAAGGTGACAGAGGCCGGGCTTTCTCACCCGAGTCGCTGGTTGTTAAATGTTGGCGCAATCGAGCTTGATTCAGCTTGTCTGGCAAAACTCCCCGAAGCTAAACAATCACCGGCTGCCCCCAAAACGCTGGCTGAATGGCAGTCGATGCTGCCGAATACCTGGATTAATATCGACAAAATTATCCTTTCTCCGTGGCAGGAGTGGCAGGGGAAACTGTCTGTCTCTCTGACCCCGACTCTCCAGCAACTCCGTTATCAGGGCGATAAAGTCAAATTCCAGGGCCACCTGCGCGGGCAGGCTCTCACCGTCAGTGAACTGGAAGTCTCCGCTTTCGAACAACAGCCGCCGGTGAAACTGGTCGGGGAATTCACTCTGCCGTTGGTCCCTGATGGGCTGCCCGTGAGCGGGCATGCGGTGACGACACTCAGCTTGCCGCAGGAGCCATCCCTGGTGGATGCCGAAATTGACTGGCGCGATAATGCCGGTCAACTGGTGGTGATGGCGCGAGATAATCCGGATCCGTTGCTGGATCTCCCTTGGGAAGTGACGCGTCAGCAGCTCACCATTAGCGACGGGCGCTGGGCGTGGCCGTATCAGGGGTTTCCGCTCAGCGGGCGGATGGGACTCAAAATAGAGAACTGGCAGGCTGGCCCTGAAAATGCAGTCGTGAGCGGGCGGTTGAACGTGCTTACTCAGGGCGATGCGGGGAAAGGGAACGCGGTGCTGACGTTCGGGCCGGGGAAACTCAGCATGGATAACAGTGAGATGCCATTGCAGGTCACCGGGGAAGCGAAACAGGGCGACCTGATTTTCTACGCTATCCTGCCCGCACAACTCACCGGCAGTCTGGCCGCGCCTCAACTGGATTTTGCGCCAGGCGCATTGCTGCGTTCCCGTGGTCGGGTGATCGATTCTCTGGATATTGATGAGATCCGCTGGCCGCTGGCGGGCGTGAAGGTGACGCCGCGTGGGGTCGATGGCCGTCTGCAGGCCATTCTGCGCGCGCATGAGAATAAAATGGGCGACTTCGTTCTGCACCTCGATGGCATGGCGAATGATTTTCTGCCAGATGCAGGGCGCTGGCAGTGGCGTTACTGGGGCACGGGCAGTTTTACCCCGATGCATGCGCACTGGGATGTCGCAGGACGGGGAGAGTGGCATGACCAAACAATCACCCTTACCGATCTGTCTACCGGATTTGACCAACTGCAGTACGGCACCATGAAGGTGGATAACCCGCGTCTGATACTCGAACAACCGGTGGTGTGGGTTCGTGACGCGAAGAAACCCGCCTTCAGCGGCGCATTGTCCTTTGATGCCGGGAAAACCACCTTTACCGGCGGCAGCGTATTACCGCCTTCCACCCTGAAATTCAGCGTCGACGGTCGCGATCCCACTTTTTTCCAGTACAAAGGCGATCTGCATGCGGGGGCGATCGGACCAGTACGGGTGAACGGTCGCTGGGATGGCGTGCGTCTGCGCGGGCAAGCCTGGTGGCCAAAGCAGTCACTGACGGTTTTTCAACCGTTGATACCGCCTGAATGGAAGATGAAATTACGCGAAGGCGAGTTGTATGCGCAGATTGCGTTTTCCGCTGCACAAGAGCAGGGTTTTGAAGCGGGCGGGCACGGCGTGCTGAAAGGCGGTAGCGCGTGGATGCCTGACAATGAAATCAATGGCGTGGATTTTGTGCTGCCGTTTCGTTTTAGCGCTGGCGTCTGGCAACTGGGCACGCGGGGGCCGGTTTCGTTACGTATCGCAGAAGTCGTCAACCAGGTGACGGCAAAAAATATTACGGCCGACCTTCAGGGCAATTACCCCTGGAGTGAAGCGGATCCGCTGCTGTTGAGCGATGTCAGCGTCGATCTGCTGGGCGGGAAAGTCACCATGCAGCAGTTGCGGATGCCGCAGCACGATCCCGCACTTCTGCGTGTGCAGAACATCTCTTCAAGCGAGCTTATCAGTGCGGTCAATCCCAAACAGTTTGCGATGTCCGGCCCGGTGAGCGGTGCGCTACCGCTGTGGTTGAACAATGAAAAATGGATCATCAAAGATGGCTGGCTGACGAATCCAGGCCCCATGACGTTGCGTATTGACAAAGACACTGCCGACGCCGTAGTCAAAGACAATATGGCTGCGGGAGCGGCGATCAACTGGCTACGTTATATGGAAATTGCCCATTCCTGGACGAAAATCAATTTAGATAATCTGGGTGTCTTAACCATGCAGGCGACAATTGCAGGTAGCAGTCGCGTTGATGGAAAAGTGGGGCGGGTAAACCTGAACTACACCCATGAAGAGAATGTGTTTACGCTCTGGCGCAGTCTGCGTTTTGGCGACAATTTACAGGCATGGCTAGAACAAAATACAGCGTTGCCAGAAACCCATTGCCCGGAAGGCAAGGAATGTGAGGAACCACAATGAAAACGATGACTGCCATGCTGGCGCTGTGTGCCTCTGCGTTAGTGACCGGCTGTACGCCCCGTATTGAAGTTGCTGCGCCCGAAGAGCCCATCACCATCAATATGAACGTCAAAATTGAACATGAAATTCATATCAAAGTGGATAAAGACGTCGAAAGCTTACTGAAGTCGCGCAGCGATTTATTCTGAGGTCATGATGAAAAAACAGCTCACACTGACGGTGCTTATTCTGAGTTTGCTGAGCGGCAATGTGATGGCGTTGACCCTGAATGAAGCCCGCAGCCAGGGGCGCGTCGGGGAAACGTTGAACGGTTATCTGGTCGCGCTGAAAAACGACGCACAAACGCAAACGCTGGTGAAAAAAATCAATGAGGCGCGCAACGCCAGCTATCAACAACTGGCCGAAACCAATCATATTCCGGTTGATCAAGTGGCGAAAATGGCAGGGCAAAAGCTGGTCGAACGTGCGAAGCCTGGCGAGTATGTTCAGGGCATCAACGGAAAATGGATGCAAAAATAATTAGCGATAGCGCTTACGGTATTCGCCTGGCGAAATGCCGAAGCGCTGCTTAAAGGCGGTCGAAAAATGGCTATGATCGGCAAACCCCCAGGCATAGCCAATACCCGCCAGTTTCTCTTCTCCGTTGGCCGTTCGCAGCATCTGCGCGCAAAGATCAAGACGGCGATTTTTAATGTATTGCGCCACCACCAGACCTTTATCCGCAAACATGCGGTATAAACTGCGTACCGACATACCACTCTCGGCGGCGACCCATTCCGGGCGTAGCGTTTCGGACTGTATATGTGCGTCGATCAGCGACAATACATTGCGAAACTGCCGCTCTTTACGCGGCGGTAAGCTCTCTTGCTGTTGCAGGACAGGCCGTAACAGACACACAATGGCTTCCAGCGCGGCTTCGCTTTCCGTCTCGCTCATCCCTGTATTGCTCATGCTCTCCTGCAACAGTCGGTGACTCAGTTGTACGGTGGGCAGATCCCGCGAGAGCTTTTGCGCACAGCTGACTTCCTGAAAGCGAAAGTGTTGTTCAAGGATCTGCCGTGGCAGCAACAGTGAAACCTGACGGGCTTTTGCCGGCCAGTAAAAAGAGCAGGGGCGTGAGGCGTCAATGAGCGTTATGTCGCCGGTTTCAAGTTCTATCTGGCGATCGTCCTGTTCCATCACCGCCTTACCGTCGAGCTGGAACACGGTATAAAACCAGGCGTCATTGCTGTGCTTAATTTCCTGGCGGGTGCGAAACAGGTTTACCCCTCCCGCCGTGACCGTACTTAGCTTCAGATTATTAGCAAAACTTGATTCCAGTTTGCCAACAAATTCTCCCGCCAACGGGCGGGCGGCAAAGCTGCCGCAAACCTGATTGATTTGCGCCAGCCATTGTTCGTATTGGTCCTTCTCGCTCACACCAGCCATTTTTATCTCGCTGCCTTGTGCATTGTTTAAGTTCTGTTGCATTAATGTTGCAAATTGCAAGGGCGTTGTGGCTGACTATAGGAAATAACGCCCGCCGGGCATAGGGTTTGTAGGGGTTATTCTTGGTATTTGCGGAGCCTGTCACAGCAAACAAAGCGATTGTCACAGAGCAAAAAGCCCGTTTTGTGAAGGCGGCATAAACTGTCTGGAAAACCTGCAACAGTAAGGAGAAATGTATGTCTGATACACAGGTCGCCGTCCTCGCAGCGGTACAACACTTTCTGGACAGGCAGCATGGGCTCTGGATTGATGGGCGCCAGACGCCATCCGATGGCGATAAACGGCTCAGTCTCTACAACCCGGCCACCGGTGAGGTGATAGGCACAACGGCGGATGCCAGCGTCGCCGATGTCGATCGCGCGGTGATGTGCGGCTGGCGTGCTTTTGTTTCGCGCTCCTGGGCAGGCAAATTACCCGCTGAACGCGAGCGAATCCTGCTACGTTTCGCCGATCTGGTTGAACAGCACTGTGAAGAGCTGGCACAGCTCGAAACCCTGGAACAGGGGAAATCGATCGCGATTTCCCGCGCGTTCGAAGTCGGTTGCACGCTGAACTGGATGCGCTATACCGCTGGATTAACGACCAAAATTGCCGGTAAAACGCTGGATCTTTCTATTCCACTACCGCAGGGCGCGCGCTATCAGGCCTGGACGCGTAAAGAACCGGTGGGGGTGGTTGCAGGGATTGTGCCGTGGAATTTCCCACTGATGATCGGGATGTGGAAAGTGATGCCTGCGCTGGCGGCGGGATGCTCTATCGTTATCAAACCCTCTGAAACCACGCCGCTTACGCTGCTACGTGTCGCGGAACTGGCAACAGAAGCCGGGATCCCGGATGGCGTCTTCAACGTGGTGACCGGCAGCGGTGCCGTGTGCGGCGCCGCACTCACCACGCATCCGCATATCGCGAAAGTCAGCTTCACGGGCTCAACGGCAACAGGTAAAAACATCGCGCGTTCGGCGGCCGACAGGCTGACAGGCGTGACCCTGGAGTTAGGCGGTAAAAACCCGGCGATTGTACTGAAAGATGCCGACCCACAGTGGGTAATCGAAGGTCTGATGACCGGGAGCTTCCTGAATCAGGGACAGGTGTGTGCCGCCAGTTCGCGCATTTACATTGAAGCCCCGCTTTTTGACACGCTGGTGAGCGGCTTTGAGCAGGCGGTTAAATCATTGAGCATTGGGCCGGGGATGTCGCCACAGGCACAGATTAACCCACTGGTTTCCAGAGCGCACTGCGACAAAGTACAGACCTTCCTTGACGATGCCCGTGCCAATCATGCGGAGTTGATCGTCGGTGCGACAGTTCCGGACACGAATGGCTACTACGTGACGCCGACACTGGTGGTGAACCCAGATGCGAAGCTGCGCCTGACGCGAGAAGAGGTCTTCGGTCCGGTTGTTAATCTCGTACGTGTGGCGGATGGTGAAGAAGCGCTTCAATTGGCGAACGATACGGAATACGGTCTGACGGCGAGCGTCTGGACGCAAAATATCAGCAAAGCGCTGGAATATACCGACCGTTTACAGGCCGGAACGGTATGGGTTAACAGCCATACGTTGATCGATGCCAACCTGCCGTTTGGCGGAATGAAACAGTCTGGTACCGGGCGCGATTTCGGTCCGGACTGGCTGGACGGCTGGTGTGAAACCAAGTCGGTGTGCGTGCGTTATTAATCTCTGATGGGGTGTCCGGTAGCGTGTCGCTTTCCGGGTACCTCATATGCAGGTCGGATATCCCATCATCAGAAAATTGAGCACGTTGTACTCTTCTCTCGCCCCCCTATTTTCGCAAAAATCACCAGCATAGCCGGAGGAATTGACTGCGATGACTACGTTCCCGAAAAGAAACCTCCGCCCGTTTTGTTAGTTTTAAATCCATACACATTCAGGTAAAACCAAATCGGTTGCTGACAACTTTTTGTTAGGGCTTTTAGTACGCCACTATGGGGCGTTATCAATGCCACCTGCTATACAGGTGGTTTTTTACCCTTGCAAAACACCGACGCCAGTAAAAGTCTCTGCCTGTTCTGAAAGATTTAAATCCAAAGACAATCAAAACGGCAAAGCTAAAACCTGTTGCTGACCACCGCCATAGGAGGTGGTGTTTATGCAGGGATAAAAAAAACGGCGCAACGCGCCGTTTTTCTCTTTCCCAACGTTACTTCTCTTTCTTAACTGCGCCTAACGACGGTGTTTCGTCAAAGAAGTTCCACGGTTTCAACAGGGTATGTACCCATTCGGTTGGCATAATCGGCCACTCTTCCGCGCGAGCAACGTGGGTGGTGCCGGTCGTCATCCAGACCACGGTGTCGGTATTGTCCAGCGACTCGTTGTCTTTGGTGTACTCGCCAAGCCCCGTATCATGGGTTGAACGGTTCGGGTATTTGCCTTCCGGGAAACGTTCACCGGCATGGTAACGCGTGACCCACAGCTGTTTGTCCATAAAGCTCAGACGGTGATAGATCCATTCATCCGGGGCGAATTTGGCGCCTGTTGCTACCGGATGCGTACCGCCAGCGTAAGGGATTATCTGATAGGAAACCGGATTACCCATGCGGTTTTCTTTGTTGGTGTTGCTCAGTAAACGAATGGTGCCTGGGTCAAATTTCTGCGCGGCATCTTTCTCATTACTGATGTTGTACTGATTAATCTGCATGGTGCTGGTACGCGGTCCGCCAGCGGTGTTCGGTTTCACTTCCGGATCCATGGCCACCAGGCTGTTATTCTCGCCATCGACGTCTAAATCCAGACGGAAGTTATAAATATGCTGGTGGGTGGTGCCGACAATATTGTGATCGATCAGCGTGCCGTAACGGGTGTCGTCTTTCGCGCTTGGATCATGCATCGTCTTCGCTTGTACGCCTTTCACCGCTTCAATCCCGGTGGCGCCCGCATCGATGCCGATAGTGCCATTCTGATGGAAAATCCAGTCAAAAATGTAGTCGTAGTTGCCGACGGTACTGATCCAACGCACCACCAACTCGCGACGTTCAGTACTGACGTTAGGTTGACCCATTTCCTGATGTTTATATTCCGGACCCGCGTAGCGCTCAAAAATAGCCACGGCGCGCGGGATCTCCGTCGGTTTACCGGTGTAGTCCGCGATGGTCTCATTCAGCAGTACGGCGTTACCTGGCGCATCTTTACCACGCTCGATAGGCGAGGTCAGCGTCCCCATCCCGTAATCGCCGGAATCCAGGTAGGCTTTAAAATACCAGCCAATGTCCGGGTCGCCGTAAGGAACGATCATGCCGCCCAGCGAACCTTCGTACATCACCTTGCGCTTCTTACCATTGTCGTTAAACGTGACGGTTGAAATAATCGGGCCGACGCGCGAGTTCAGACGCAGGTGGAAATCCCAGTTTTGCCAGTGGATCATATCGCCAGTAATGGTGTAGTTCTTACCTTCAGGCTCGACGATTTGCAGCGGTTTTACCGTCGGGGCATGGCGATCTCGACCGTCATACGCGCGCGGTGTCAACGGCACCGGAATCACCGGGCCATCTTCAATTTTAATGATTTTCTTCTGCTCAAGATCGACCACGGCGACGAGGTTTTCAATCGGATGTGCCCAGTAGTTACCGTCGCCGACATCCAGGTAGCTGATCACTTTCAATAAGCGCTCATCCTGTTTTAAGCCGTCTTTGCCATCAAAGTAGCCGACGGTCAGCGGGGTGGTGATCACTTTTTTCGGGTCTGTGATCCCGTGTTTTGCCAGCGCCTGGGCATATTCTTCGCTGCCATTAATCACGTTTTGCACGGTGGCGAAATCGTCCAGCAAGACCATGCCGTGGGCATCTTTGACAGGCGTCCAGGATTCAATCTTTTTGTCATCCAGCGAAACCACGCCTTCAATGATATTTTTGCCATCCAACATGATGACATCGGCCTTACGGGGCTGTTTCACCGGGGTTCCGTTCAGCGCGAAATCCCAGACTTCCTCTTTGTTCGGTTCACGCAGTGAAATTTCGGTAAAGCGGGTATTCGGTTTGAAATCAGGCGAGGCTTTGACAATCTCAACGGCCTGTTGGATCTCGTCGGCGGTCAGCGAGTTAAGCGGGTGGGGGCGTTTTTCCACCTGGAAGGTTTGGTCCAGATCGGACTGAAAAACTTCATTAATAAACCCTTCGGAGATCCAGGCTTTTTTGTTCTTCATCACCACCGGAACCTGCAACGTCAGGGATTTACCATTGACGATGGCCGTTTTCGCGCCCGGCTTCACTTTCACGAAAGCGCCATCTTTGCTGATGGTAAACATCTGCGCGTAGTCATCCCACTGCACATCTGCGCCAAAATCCTGCAGGGTTTTTGTCATTGGCAGCATTTGCGCTTCACTGCCATGGGCGAATGCCTGCGACTGCCAGGAGCACAGCAGGGCGACAGCCAACGCCAGCGCTGTTTTGCGGGGAGTCAGGTCCATATATAACCTCGTCATGTTGTGTTGTTCTGCGTTTGCGACCGCTTTTGCGTGCGGTTTATCTATCGCTAACATAGCAATCGGACAGTGGAAACGGTTTGCTTGCATTTGCCAGGTTATTTGTCAGATGTGCCAGATCCCGTCAACCGGTGGTAAACGCGCGGCGATGACGTTCACTTGTTATCATTTTCGGGTGCAACTTCCGAATTACTCACCGGCAGGGTGAAAAGCGTTAGTCCATTATTAATACTTGATACACAATAGAGAGGTCTATCAATTATCAGGGAAAGGTAATGACGCTTTATCAGATAAAACCCGCGTTTCAGGCACTTCTGCGTCCATTGATGTTCTGGCTGAACCGACGCCATGTGACTGCCAACCACGTTACCCTTGCCGCAATGGCACTTTCCCTGGTCACCGGGGCGGTATTGAGTTACTTCCCCGAGCCGAAACTGTTTTTCCTGCTGCCGGTGGTGCTATTTATTCGCATGGCGCTCAATGCGCTGGACGGTATGCTGGCGCGAGAATGCCATCAACAATCCCGCCTGGGCGCTATTCTTAATGAAGTGGGGGATGTCGTATCAGACATTGCCCTTTACCTGCCGTTTTTGTTTCTGCCCGCCAGTTCTTTGGCGTTGGTATTAGTGATGTTGTTCTGTGCAGCGATGACGGAATTCTGCGGCGTGCTGGTTCAAACTATCAACGGCGTACGTAACTACAGCGGCCCGTTAGGTAAAAGCGACAGGGCACTGGTGTTTGGCGCGTGGGGGCTGGCGCTGGCCATCTGGCCCTGGCTTGTGCAATGGAACAACCTTGTCTGGGCGGTCGCAATCGCGCTGCTGCTGTGGACGGTGGTGAACCGTTGTCGGAGCGCATTGCGTGAAGAGGGGGCGAAATGATGTTGCTGGAAAAATCGCTGGCGGTCATTTTTGCTCTGTTAGTACTGGCGACGGTGGTGAACATGCTGCTGGTGAGGCTACGTCCCGGCAAAGACTGGCGTGAACTGACGTTACGTATCCGCACCTGGTGGGTCATTATCATTCTGTTTTCGCTGGCGATGTTAAGCCCGCACTGGCTGGCGCTGACCTTTTTCGCGATCGTCAGTTTTATGGCGTTAAAAGAGTTTTTGACGCTGGTGCCTTCTCGTCATTCCGATCGTATGCCGTTGTTGTGGATGTTTATCGCCATTCCCATTAACTACTGGCTCATCGGCATTGGCTGGTACGGCATGTTTGTGGTGTTTATTCCGGTGTATGTCTTTTTATTTTTACCGGCGCGGATGGTGATCGCCGGTGATACGCAGGGATTTTTGCGTACCGCCTCCCAGTTACACTGGAGTCTGATGACGACCGTATTCGCCTTCAGTCACGTCGCGTTTTTGCTGGTGCTGCCTGCTGACGACAAGCAAACCGGCGCGTTGCTGGTGCTCTTTCTGGTTGGTTTAACCGAATTTAACGACATTGCCCAGTATCTGTGGGGAAAATCGCTTGGGCGTATCAAAGTGACGCCGACAGTCAGCCCCAATAAAACGCTGGCAGGACTGGTGGGCGGCGTGGCCACCACGGCGCTGCTGGCGCTGTTGCTGGGACCCATACTCACGCCGTTAAGCTGGCCGATGGCGCTGCTTGCGGGGCTAATCATCGGGGTGACTGGATTCTGTGGTGATGTGGTGATGTCGGCCATCAAGCGTGATATTGGCGTGAAAGACAGCGGCACGTTATTGCCTGGACACGGCGGGATCCTCGACCGGCTGGACTCGCTGATTTTCACGGCGCCAGTCTTTTTTCATTTCATTCGTTATTTTTGTTACTAACCTATGATGACGAAACTGCTTAGAACGTTGTTCTCATTGTGCATCGTCTGGCCGGTGATTTGGTTGTGGCTGGGGCTGCGGGTTAAACATCGTCAACGCTTACCACAACAGGGACCGGCGATTATCGTGGCGAATCACAACAGCCATATGGATGTGTTTGCCCTGTTGTCGCTGTTTCCCCTGCGCCGCCAGGCGCAGATCCATCCGGTGGCGGCGGCCGACTATTTTCTGCGCAACAAAGGGATGGCCTGGTTCGCGCTCAATATCATCAATATTATTCCCATCTCTCGCCAGGGCGGGGAAGCCAATCCGCTGGCGCAGTGTGAACAGGCGCTTCGCGACAACAAGATACTGATTATCTTCCCGGAAGGTACGCGGGGGGAGCCTGGGAAACTGTCGCCGCTGAAATCCGGGGTGTGGCATTTGAGCCAACGCCTGCCGGAGGTGCCGATTATTCCCGTCTGGCTGCGCGGGACAGAGCAGGTGATGGCGCGGGGAAATCGAATTCCTCTTCCGCTCTTTATTGATGTCTGTGTGGGTGACGCGCTGCCTGGTCATCCCGAGAAAAACGTGTTTATGGATGAACTGAAGCAACAACTGTTGGCGCTTCAGCAACAAACAACAGGAAATCACACTCATGAATCAACATCGCACACCGGATGAACGACATTTTCTGACCAGCGACAATTGCGAGCTGTTTTATCGCCACTGGCCAGCGCAGACGGTGGGAACAACCGCCAAAGTGATTGTCCTGTTTCATCGCGGACACGAACATTCCGGGCGGCTGCAACACATTGTTGATGAACTGGCGATGCCGGATACCGCGTTCTATGCATGGGATGCGCGGGGCCATGGGCGTTCGCCGGGGATGCGAGGATACAGTCCGTCGCTGGCGCGTTCGGTGAAAGATGTTGATGAGTTTGTCCGTTTTGCCGCCGCCGACAGCCAGACGACGCTGGAAGAGGTCGTGGTGGTTGCACAAAGCGTCGGTGCGGTAATGGCGGCGACCTGGGCCCATGATTATGCCCCGCGAATTCGTGGCATGGTACTGGCATCTCCGGCGTTTAAGGTGAAATTGTACGTGCCGTTTGCCCGTCCAGGGCTTGCGCTGATGCATCGCCTGCGCGGGCTTTTCTTTGTCAATTCTTATGTCAAAGGCAAGTATCTGACGCATGATCACGAACGGGTGGCGAGTTTCAATCATGACCCGCTGATCACCCGCCCGATTGCGGTCAATATCCTGCTCGATCTCTATAAAACGGCAGAGCGTATTGTCAGCGACGCGGGGGCGATTACTATGCCTGTCCAGCTGCTGGTCTCCGGCGAAGATTTCGTTGTGCATCGAAAGCCACAGATCGATTTTTACCAGCGTCTGCGCAGTCCGCTCAAAGAATTGCATGTTTTACCCGGTTTTTATCACGATACGCTGGGCGAAAAAGAGCGGCATCTGGCCTTTGATAAAATGCGGGACTTTATCGATACGCTCTACGCCAGACCGCCTCAATGCTTCGACTATCGTCACGAAGACCGCTGGAGTCCTGGCGCAGACACCTGGCGTATCTTAAGCGGCGGGCCGGAACCGTTCTCTGTCGACGATATCGCTTATCGCGGTTTGCGTTACGCCATGAAAATGCTGGGAACGCAGTCCACGGGCGTTCGTCTGGGATTTGAGACCGGTTTTGACTCTGGTAGTACGCTGGACTACGTCTATCGTAATCAGCCGCAGGGCAGCAGCGCGCTGGGGCGTCTGATTGATAAGAACTACCTCAACAGCGTGGGCTGGAAAGGCATTCGGCAGCGAAAAACGCATCTTCAGACGCTGATCCAACACGCGGTCGCGCAACTGAAGGCGCAAGGAACGCCGGTGCGGGTAGTGGATATCGCCGCCGGTCACGGACGCTACGTGCTCGATGCGCTGCAAGGCGAAACGGCGGCGAGTGAGATATTGCTGCGCGACTACAGCGAGCTAAACGTCCTGAAAGGTCAGGAGATGATTGCGCAGCGCGGAATGGCGGGAAGGGCACGTTTTGAACACGGAGATGCCTTTAACCGTACGGAACTGGCCTCGCTTGAACCGCGTCCGACGCTGGGCATTGTCTCCGGGCTGTATGAACTGTTTCCCGAGAATACGCTGGTGCGTAACTCGCTTGCCGGACTGGCAGAAGCGATAGAGCCTGGCGGCATTCTGATCTACACCGGGCAGCCCTGGCATCCGCAGCTCAAAACCATCGCCTGGTCGCTCACCAGCCACAAAGACGGTAAAGCGTGGGTGATGCGCGTGCGTACCCAGGGGGAAATGGATGCGCTGGTGCACGAAGCGGGGTTCGATAAATGCGCCCAGTTGATCGATGAATGGGGCATTTTCACCGTCTCAATGGCGGTGCGTCGCGCATCATGACGGTTCAACGCCCCATTTTCGTTCAGGGTCTCGGCTGGCTGCTGTTGCTTGCGCCGTTTTTCTTTCTGACCTACGGACAGGTCAATCAATTCACCGCCGGGCGAGACGGTATCGGCAGCATCGTCTTTGACTGGGAACGGCATATTCCGTTTGTGCCGTTCACCATCATTCCCTACTGGAGTCTGGACCTGCTGTACGGCCTGTCGCTGTTTATTTGCACGTCGCTGAATGAACAACGCCGTCTGGTCGGGCGACTGGCGCTGGCGTCGCTTATCGCCTGCGCCGGTTTCCTGCTGTTTCCACTGCGTTTTACCTTTGTCAGACCAGAAATTAACGGTCTGGCGGGCTGGTTGTTCGGCCAGCTTGAACAGTTTGATTTGCCGTACAATCAGTCGCCCTCCTTGCATATTATTTTATGCTGGCTGCTGTGGCGGCATTTCCACCGCCATCTGAGCGGCGGCTGGCGGACGTTCAGTACCGGCTGGTTTTTGTTGATCGCGGTTTCTGTGCTGACGACCTGGCAGCATCACGCCATTGATGTCGTCACCGGGCTGGCCGTCGGGATGCTGATTGACTGGCTGATCCCCGCGCAGGGCACATGGCGCTGGCAATGGGCTGGCGGAAAACATCTCACCCTGGCAGGACGCTATTTCGCGGGTGCGCTGGTGTGTCTGGCGGGAACGCGGGTGACGTACTGGCTGTGGTGGCCCGCCATTGCTTTGATGATTGTTTCACTCGCCTATAGTGTTTTAGGCGCAGACGCGCTGCAAAAAGATGAAAAAGGGCGATTAAGCGGCGCGGCGTGGTGGCTGTTGTTGCCCTGGCGCGCAGGCATGTGGCTTTCGATGCGCCTCTACACCCGCCGTTTACCGACGGTAAGCCCGCTTGCGGATGGCGTATCTTTGGGGGTGTACCCACGAACGCCGCCAACGGCACGTGCGGTACTGGATTTGACCAGTGAGTTTGCGCGTTCACCCGCCGTGCATGGACAGGTTTACCAGTGCGTCCCTCTGTTGGATCTGGTGAACCCGGACCCGGCGACGCTGCGTCTGGCGGTAGAGAAGCTGGAAGCGTTACGCGCCACGCACGGGAGCGTGCTTGTTCACTGTGCGCTTGGGCTTTCCCGGAGTGCCCTGGTCGTTGCAGCCTGGTTGCTGTGGCGCTACCCGACGCTGGACGTCGCACACGCGGTTGCTCGTGTCCGCGAAGCCCGTTCGCAGGTGGTCTTCACCCCTGAACATCTGGAGTTACTGGAACAATGGAAAACAAGTGTGACAGTGTAACGCGTGACGAGGATGTCGTGTCGCCTCTGCTGCAACAAACCTTGTCGAGCTGGCGTTTTTTGCTGTTTTTTATCCTTGCGCCGCTGATGTGGGTGGTGTTTATCGGTGAGGCTGGGATAGTGCGCGCGGTTATCGCATTACTGTGCGGACTCGCCGGTTTCGGCTGCTGGCGAGTCTGGCTGGATGCGCAGTATTTAGCGGTGATCAACCAGGAAAATAATGAGCAGGCGGGTGTTGCGCTCTTTTTCATCTGGCGGCGCGAAAGGCTGCAACGGCTAACGCTAAGCGAGCGGCGGCAGGGGGCGCTTAAACAATTTCGCAAGGCTTTGGGGTTGATTGCGCTGCTGTGGGCAGTCTGGCTGATTGCATTGCTGTTTTACTGAGGAATGCCGGGCAGCCCGCAACAGGCCGCCCGGTTACTGATTATCAGGACGCGAAATCCCCGTGCTGACGTGCGACCAGCGTCAGAATGGAGTAAAGCGCGACCGGTGTCTGGTGTTGGTTAAAGACTTCTACCGCCCATTCGACAACGCCCGTCGGTTTCTCCTCCGCTGAACGCTGTTTTTTCAACGTCTTGCGTTTGCAGGTCAGACGAACCTGAATCGTATCGCCGGGTTTCACGGGCTCGATAAAGCGTAGATTCTCCAGCCCGTAATTGGCGATAACCGGCCCGACGCCCGCATCGACAAACAGCCCTGCGGCGGCAGAAAGCACAAAGTAGCCATGCACGACGCGCTCGCCAAAAATGGACTCCGCTGCGCCGATTTTGTCCATGTGCGCATAGAAGTGATCGCCACTCAGACAGGCAAAATTGACGATATCCGCCTCGGTCATCGTACGACGCGGCGTCAGCAAACTGTCGCCCGCCTGCAACTCTTCAAAGTATTTGCGGAAGGGGTGAATTCTGTCTTCAAGCACCTGCGCCCCACGCACCCACTGTTTGCCAATCGCGGCAAGCATGGTTGGACTGCCCTGGATAGCCGTGCGTTGCAGATAATGTTTCACCGCCCGCAGGCCGCCCAGTTCTTCACCGCCGCCTGCACGTCCAGGACCACCGTGAACCAGTTGCGGCAGCGGCGAACCGTGTCCGGTGGACTCTTTGGCGGATTCTGCATTGAGGATCTGAATACGGCCGTGGGCGCGGGCGGCCCCGGCAATAAACTGACGCGCCAGCGCAGGATCTGCCGTCACCAGCGTTCCCGCCAGGCTGCCGCCGCCCGCACGTGCCAGCGCCATCGCGTGGTCGGCGTGTTGATACGGCATCAGCGTTGCGACAGGGCCGAAGGCTTCTGTGGCATGAACCGCCGGGGTTTCGTCCGGCTGAGGGCAGAACAGCAGCGTCGGCGGGAAATACGCCCCCGGCGCGGTTAAATCCGCCTGACCGCCAAGACGCACTTCACAACCGGCCTCGACCAGCAGGTTCACTTTTTCCTGAACGTCGGCACGCTGTTCGGCGTTGACCAGCGCCCCCATTTTGACGCCTTCCTGAGCCGGATCGCCCACCACGACTTTTCCAAGACGGGCGACCAACGCCTCGCTCACTGCCTCAATCTGTGCATTTGGCACGATGATACGACGAATCGCAGTACATTTTTGTCCGGCTTTGGTGGTCATTTCACGCACCACTTCACGGATAAACAGCGCAAATTCCGGGCTTTCTGGCGTCACGTCTTCACCGAGGACGCAGCAGTTCAACGAGTCTGCTTCCATAGTGAAGGGGATCGAGTTTGCCACGATGTTAGGGTGAACACGCAATGACTGGCCCGTTGAGGCGGAGCCGGTGAACGTGACCACATCCTGACTGTCGAGCTGGTCGAGCAGATCGCCTGCGCCGCCGCAAATCAGGCTGATGGCACCGTCGGGCACCAGACCGCTCTCAACGATCGATTTCACCATCGCCTGCGTGACCTGGGCGGTGGCGGTGGCCGGTTTAACGATTGCCGGTACGCCAGCCAGCCAGGTCGGCGCCAGTTTTTCGAGCATGCCCCAGCACGGGAAGTTAAAGGCGTTAATGTGGACTGCCACGCCGGATTTTGAGGTCAGCACATGACGCGCGGCGAAACCGCCTTCTTTAGAAAGGGGGATCAGTTCATCTTCTGGCCAAAGCGTATCGTCCGGGAGTTCGCGGCTGCCCATGCTGGCATAAGCAAACAGCGTACCGATACCGCCCTCAATATCGACCCAACTGTCTGCCCGGGTGGCGCCGGTTTGCGCGGAGAGCGCATAGAAGGTCTCTTTTTCGCCGAGCAAATGTTTGGCAACGGCTTTCAGCATCGCGGCACGTTCAATAAAGGTCATGGCCTGAAGCGCATTTCCCCCTTTATCAATAGCATACCGGCGAGCGGCGGCCATATCGAGGCCCTCGCTGGTGACTTCCCATAAGGCTTCGCCGTGGATGGCGTGATGAATTGTACGGGCGCGGCCCCGGCCAGATTGCCAGGTACCGGACAAGAAGCTGGCTAGTTGCTGCATCTCTTCTCTCCAAATGTTACGTGATCTCGCTATGAATAGTTGATTTATGAATCATAAAAATCAAGCCTTGTTTTAATATTTTATTAACAATGTGATCGCGTGGTGTTACATGTGGTTCGTTATTTGTCTGAATATAAAGAAAAAAGACAAATCGCTTGCGAATCGCGTCACAAATTACACAAACAAATCTTGGGGTTTTAATTAACCATTGTGTAACGTTTATAAAACAACGTGATTCATTTTTTGTTTTAAATCACGAAAACTGGAATCGTAAAGGTGATGACGTGACCGAAGAACAACGCTTTGAGCAACGCATAGTGCAAGAGACGGCAATCGAGCCGCAGGACTGGATGCCTGAAGCCTATCGTAAGACGCTGATCCGCCAGATAGGTCAGCATGCGCATTCTGAAATTGTCGGCATGCTGCCGGAAGGCAACTGGATCACCCGCGCACCGACACTGCGTCGCAAAGCCATCTTACTGGCGAAGGTGCAGGACGAAGCCGGGCACGGTCTGTATCTCTACAGCGCGGCGGAAACCCTCGGCTGCGCCCGCGAAGACATCTATCAGAAGATGCTCGATGGCCGCATGAAGTACTCCTCCATCTTTAATTATCCCACGCTGAGCTGGGCAGATATCGGCGTGATCGGCTGGCTGGTTGACGGCGCTGCGATTGTGAATCAGGTGGCGCTGTGCCGTACCTCGTACGGACCGTATGCCCGGGCGATGGTGAAAATCTGTAAAGAGGAAAGCTTTCATCAACGTCAGGGGTTCGAAGCCTGCATGGCGCTGGCGCAAGGGAGCGAGTCTCAGCGGCAGATGCTTCAGGACGCCATTAATCGTTTCTGGTGGCCAGTGTTGATGATGTTTGGGCCGAACGACGACAACTCGCCGAACAGCGCTCAAAGCCTGGCGTGGAAGATCAAACGTTTTGGCAACGACGAACTGCGTCAGCGTTTTGTCGACAACACCGTCCCGCAGGTTGAAATGCTGGGCATGACCGTACCGGATGCGGACCTGCGCCTGGACGCGGAAAGCGGCCATTACCGCTTTGGCGAGATCGACTGGCGGGAGTTCAACGAGGTGATCAACGGCCGTGGCGTCTGTAACCAGGAACGTCTGGATGCCAAACGCAAAGCCTGGGAAGAAGGGGCGTGGGTGCGCGAAGCCGCACTGGCGCATGCGCAAAAACAACACGCCCGCAAGGTCGCTTAAGGGGAAACACAATGAGCAAAGTTTACTGGCCGTTATATGAAGTTTTTGTTCGCGGGAAGCAGGGATTGTCGCACCGTCACGTGGGCAGCCTGCACGCAGCAGATGATCGGATGGCGCTGGAGAATGCGCGTGACGCCTACACTCGCCGCAGCGAAGGGTGTTCGATTTGGGTCGTGAAGGCGAGCGAAATCGTCGCCTCTCAACCGGAAGAGCGCGGCGAGTTCTTCGACCCGTCGGAGAGCAAGGTGTATCGCCATCCGACGTTTTACACCATCCCCGATGGCATTGAGCACATGTGAGGCAGGGAATGAAAACGTTAACCGCTTATACCCTGCGTTTGGGGGATAACTGTCTGGTGCTGTCGCAACGTCTTGGCGCGTGGTGCGGACATGCCCCGGAGCTGGAAATCGACCTCGCACTCGCCAACATTGGCCTCGATTTGCTCGGTCAGGCGCGCAATTTCTTAAGTTATGCCGCCGAACTGGAAGGCACTGGCGACGAAGACACGCTGGCGTTTGGCCGCGATGAACGCCAGTTTCGCAACTTACTGCTGGTTGAGCAGCCCAACGGCAACTTCGCCGACACCATCGCCCGCCAGTATTTCATTGATGCCTGGCACGTAGCGCTGTTTACCCGACTCACCGAAAGCCGCGATCAACAGCTTGCCGCGATCGCTGCCAAAGCCATTAAAGAAGCCCGTTATCACCTGCGTTTTAGTCGTGGCTGGCTGGAACGTCTGGGCAACGGCACTGAGGTGTCAGCGCAAAAAATGCAGCAGGCGGTCAACACGCTCTGGCGCTTTACCTCCGAGTTGTTCGACGCCGACGAGATTGATATCGCCCTGAGCGACGCCGGTATTGCCGTTCATCCCGCACTGCTGCGCGAGGAATGGGAAGCCGAAGTGTTCGCCGGATTTAGCGCCGCTGCGCTGACTGTCCCGGAAGAGGCGGCGTACCGCACAGGCGGCAAAAAAGGGCTGCATACCGAACATCTGGGACCGATGCTGGCGGAAATGCAGTACCTCCAGCGCGCGTATCCTGGTCAGCAGTGGTAACGGAGGAGTCGTCATGCAACGTCTGGCAGAGGTAGCACCGGCACAAATACGCGAAATCTGGAATCTGCTTAGCGCGATCCCGGACCCGGAAATTCCCGTGCTGACCATTACCGACCTCGGCATGGTGCGCAGCGTCGCACAACAGGGAGACGGTTGGGTCATCGGCTTTACGCCAACCTATTCCGGCTGCCCGGCGACGGAACATCTGATCGGTGCTATCCGCGAGGCGATGACGACGCACGGTTTTACGCCCGTTCACATTGTATTGCGCCTTGATCCGGCCTGGACCACCGACTGGATGACGCCGGATGCCCGTGAGCGCCTGCGCCAGTACGGCATTAGCCCGCCGGTCGGACACAGTTGCCATGCGCATCTCCCGGCTGAGGTGAGCTGCCCGCGCTGCGGCAGCGTACACACGTCGCTTATCAGTGAATTTGGTTCAACGGCCTGCAAAGCGCTCTGGCGCTGTGACACCTGCCGTGAACCCTTCGATTATTTCAAATGTATTTGAGGTTGCCATGACAACGTTTCATTCCTTAACGGTGGCAAAAGTAGAACCCGAAACCCGCGATGCGGTGACCATCACCTTTGCGGTGCCACCCGCGTTACAGGACGCGTATCGTTTTCGCCCAGGTCAACACCTGACGCTGAAAGCGCAACTGGCAGGGACGGAGCTACGCCGTTGTTACTCCATCTGCCGTAGCCTGAATCCGGGTGAAATCAGCGTGGCGGTAAAGGCTATCGAGGGCGGACGCTTCTCCCACTATGCTCGCGACGAGATTAAACAAGGCATGGCGCTTGAGGTGATGGTGCCGCAGGGACATTTCAGTTATCAGCCGCAACCCCAACGTCACGGACGCTATCTGGCGATCGCGGCAGGTTCCGGTATTACGCCGATGCTGGCGATTTTGTCTGCCACCCTGCAAACCGAAACCGCAAGCGAGTTCACGCTGATTTACGGTAACCGCAGCAGCCAGAGCATGATGTTTCGCCAGGCGCTGGCCGACCTGAAAGATAAATACCCGCAGCGTCTGCAACTGGTGTGCATTTTCAGTCAGGAGACGATGGACAGCGACCTGTTGCACGGGCGTATTGACGGCGAAAAATTGACGGCGCTGGCGACGCATCTGGTCGATTACAGCCAGTTCGACGAAGCCTTTATCTGCGGCCCGGCGGCGATGATGGATGAGGCGGAAGCCACGCTCAAAGCGCTCGGTATGCCGGAAAAGGGCATCCATCTGGAGCGGTTCAACACCCCAGGAACGGCGGTAAAACGCACGACCAGCGTCCAGGCGCAAGGGCAGAAAGTGACCGTGCGTCAGGATGGCCGTGACCGCGAAATCACGCTGTCGGCCGATGACGAAAGCATTCTCGATGCGGCTCTGCGTCAGGGCGCTGACTTGCCTTACGCCTGTAAAGGCGGGGTGTGCGCCACCTGTAAATGCAAAGTGGTGCGTGGAAAAGTGGATATGGTTACCAACTACAGCCTTGAGCCGGACGAACTGGCGGCAGGTTATGTCCTGAGCTGCCAGGCGCTGCCGCTCACCAGCGATGTGGTTGTCGACTTTGATGCGAAGGGGATGGCATGAACGAACTGATTGTCACCCGACACGATCGCGTATTGCAGCTAACGCTGAATCGTCCGGCGGCGCGCAATGCTCTGAACAATGCGCTGTTGGCGCAACTGGCGACCGAACTGGAAGCCGCCGCGACCGACAGCGACATCGCCGTCTGTGTGATCACCGGCAACGAACGTTTTTTTGCTGCCGGCGCCGATCTGAATGAAATGGCGGAAAAAGATCTGCCCGCCACGCTCAACGACGCGCGCGTCCATCTGTGGGCCCGTATCAACGCCTTTAATAAACCGTTGATCGCCGCCGTCAACGGTTACGCGCTGGGAGCAGGCTGTGAACTGGCGTTGCTGTGTGATGTGGTGATTGCCGGGGATAACGCCCGTTTTGGTCTGCCGGAAATCACGCTGGGCATTATGCCGGGCGCCGGTGGAACGCAGCGTCTGATTCGCAGCGTCGGGAAATCGCTTGCCCACAAAATGGTGCTGACCGGTGAGAGCATTACCGCGCAGCAGGCGTTGCAGTCGGGACTGGTCAGTGATGTCTACCCGGCGGCGCTGACGCTGGAGTATGCCTTGCAACAAGCGGCGCTGATGGCGCGCCATTCACCGCTGGCGCTACAGGCGGCGAAGCTTGCGCTACGCCAGTCGCAGGAAGTCCCCCTCCAGGCCGGACTGGCGCAAGAACGCCAGCTCTTTACGCTGCTTTCGGCAACGGAAGATCGCCGGGAAGGGATCGACGCATTTTTGCAAAAACGCTCACCTGTTTTTAAAGGACGCTAATCATGGATTTCATTCTGAGTCATGTTGAACAGGGCGTGATGACGATTACGCTCAACCGCCCGGAGCGTCTGAACAGTTTCAATGACGTGATGCACCAGCAATTGGCTGAGTGCCTGAAACAGGCCGAGCGTGATGACACCATCCGCTGCCTGCTGGTGACCGGGGCCGGTCGCGGTTTTTGCGCCGGGCAGGATCTTAACGACCGTAACGTCGACCCTAACGGACCTGCACCCGACCTGGGCATGTCTGTAGAACGTTTCTATAACCCGCTGGTGCGTCGTCTGGCCAAACTGCCCAAACCGGTCATCTGCGCGGTGAACGGTGTCGCGGCGGGCGCCGGAGCAACGCTGGCGCTGGGATGCGATATCGTCATTGCTGCCCGCTCGGCCAATTTTGTGATGGCATTCAGTAAATTAGGTTTAGTTCCCGATTGTGGCGGCACCTGGCTGTTGCCGCGCGTGGCGGGGCGAGCACGTGCGATGGGACTGGCGCTGTTGGGCGACAAGCTGAGTGCAGAACAGGCGCACCACTGGGGCATGATCTGGCAGGTGGTGGACGATGAGAAACTCTCCGACACCGCACAGCAACTGGCGCTTCATCTGGCGGCGCAGCCCACGTTTGGTCTGGGACTTATCAAACAGGCGCTCAACCACGCGGAAACCAGCACGCTGGATGCACAGCTCGATCTGGAGCGCGATTATCAGCGTCTGGCGGGGCGGAGTGCGGATTACCGGGAAGGCGTCAGCGCATTTCTCGCGAAGCGTTCACCGCAATTCACGGGGAAATAACATGATGACACGTGTACAGACCGTCGCAGTGATTGGCAGTGGCACGATGGGGGCGGGCATTGCCGAAGTCGCCGCCAGCCACGGTCATCAGGTGCTGCTGTATGACATTTCAGCGGCCGCTGTCTCTCGCGGCGTTGACGGAATTCGCCGTCGTCTGGAGTCTCGCGTGGCGCGAGGCAAATTTGCGGCGACAGCCTGCGAGGCGACGCTGGCGCGGCTGGTTCCGGTGACCGATATCGACTCGCTGGCGGCGGCCGACCTGGTGATTGAAGCGGCGTCAGAACGTCTTGAGATTAAACAGGCGCTGTTTTCCCAACTGGCGGAAATTTGCCAGCCTCACACGCTGCTGACCAGTAATACCTCGTCGATCTCCATTACGGCGATCGCGGCCAGCGTTAGCCATCCTGAGCGTGTCGCCGGACTGCACTTTTTCAATCCCGCGCCGGTCATGAAGCTGGTTGAAGTGGTCAGCGGATTAGCGACCTCAGAGGCGGTGGTGGAGCAGCTGTGCAATCTGGCGATGAGCTGGGGTAAACAGCCCGTCCGCTGCCAGTCTACGCCAGGATTTATCGTCAATCGGGTGGCCCGTCCGTTCTATTCGGAAGCCTGGCGCGCGCTGGAAGAGCAGGTTGCGACGCCGGAGGTCATTGATGCCGCGCTGCGTGGCGGCGGTGGTTTTCCGATGGGCCCGCTGGAATTGACCGACCTGATTGGTCAGGACGTCAACTTTGCGGTGACGTGCTCAGTGTTTAACGCGTTCTGGCAGGAGCGCCGTTTTCTGCCTTCGCTCGTGCAACAAGAGCTGGTGATGGCGGGGCGTCTGGGTAAAAAAAGCGGCCACGGCGTCTATGACTGGCGTACCGAGCGCTCGCCCGCCGAGGTTGTCGGCGCGGTGAGTGCAAGTTACGGCCCGGTGAAGATTGAAAAAAGAAGTGACGGTGTCACCGAACTTGACGATGTGCTGCTGATTGAAACGCAGGGCGAAACCGCCCAGGCGCTGGCATTGCGTACCGGGCGCGCGGTAGTGGTGGTGGATCGCATGGAAGGCGATGTGGCGATTGTCGCCGCCGCAGACAGCAATCCGCGCTCGGCGACGCAAAAAGCCATTTATTACCTGCAACAGCAGGGAAAAAACGTGCTGCACATCGCTGATTATCCGGGGTTACTGGTCTGGCGTACCGTCGCGATGATCGTCAATGAAGCCCTCGACGCGTTGCAAAAAGGGGTCGCCACCGAACAGGACATCGACACCGCCATGCGGCTTGGCGTCAATTATCCGTGTGGACCTCTCGCATGGGGGGAACGTCTCGGCTGGCAACGCCTGCTGATTCTGCTGGAAAACCTGCAACGGCATTACGGTGAAGAACGCTATCGCCCTTGCTCATTGCTGCGCCAGCGTGCGCTTCTGGAGTCTGGTTATGAGTCATAACGCCTGGCAAAACGCCCACGCAATGTATGAGAACGACGCCTGCGCAAAAGCGCTGGGTATCAACATTCTTGAGATGGATGACGGCTTTGCCGTGTTGACGATGACCGTCACGCCGCAAATGTTGAATGGGCATCAGAGCTGCCACGGCGGGCAACTGTTTTCCCTCGCGGATACCGCGTTTGCCTACGCCTGCAACAGTCAGGGACTGGCGGCGGTGGCCTCGGCCTGCACCATTGATTTTTTACGCCCGGGATTTGCGGGCGATGTCCTGACCGCCACCGCTCAGGTGCGTCATCAGGGGAAAAAAACCGGTGTTTACGACATCGAAATTGTTAACCAACAGCATAAAACGGTCGCGCTGTTTCGCGGTAAATCTCACCGCACCGGCGGCACCATCACAGGAGAAGCCTGATGCGCGATGCATTTATTTGTGACGGAATTCGTACTCCCATTGGTCGCTACGGCGGCGCGCTCTCGGGCGTACGTGCTGATGATTTAGGGGCTATCCCGCTGCGTGAACTGCTGGTGCGTAACCCGAAGCTTGACGCGCAACGCATTGATGACGTGATTTTCGGCTGCGCCAACCAGGCGGGCGAAGATAACCGCAACGTGGCGCGAATGTCGTCACTGTTGGCGGGTCTGCCGCAAACCGTTTCCGGCACCACCATCAACCGTTTGTGCGGTTCTGGTCTTGATGCGCTGGGCTTTGCCGCGCGGGCCATCAAATCGGGCGACAGCGATCTGCTGATCGCCGGCGGCGTGGAGTCAATGTCTCGTGCACCTTTCGTGATGGGAAAAGCAACCAGCGCCTTTTCGCGTCAGGCGGAGATGTTTGATACCACCATTGGCTGGCGATTTGTGAACCCGCTCATGGAGCAGCAATTTGGTACTGACAGCATGCCGGAAACGGCAGAGAATGTAGCTGAGTTGTTAAGGATAACGCGTGAAGATCAAGATGCCTTCGCGTTACGCAGTCAGCAGCGGACGGCAAGAGCGCAAGAGATGGGGATCCTGGCGCAGGAAATCGTTCCGGTAGTACTGAAGAATAAAAAAGGCACCGTAACAGAAATACAACATGACGAGCATCCGCGTCCGGAAACGACGCTCGCGCAACTCAACGCGCTAAAAGCCCCGTTTCGTCGTGATGGCGTCGTCACCGCCGGTAATGCGTCTGGCGTTAACGACGGGGCCGCAGCGCTGATTGTTGCCAGCGAGCAGATGGCCGTTGCGCAGGGACTGACCCCACGGGCACGCATTGTCGCGATGGCGACTGCCGGGGTTGAACCGCGCCTGATGGGACTCGGTCCGGTGCCTGCCACCCGCAAAGTGCTGGAGCGTGCAGGTCTGAGTATTCACGATATGGACGTTATCGAATTGAATGAAGCGTTTGCAGCCCAGGCGCTGGGTGTGCTGCGGGAACTGGGGCTGGCAGATGATGCCCCTCATGTTAACCCCAATGGTGGTGCGATTGCGTTAGGCCATCCGTTGGGAATGAGTGGTGCCCGGCTGGCGTTAGCCGCGACCCATGAGCTGCATCGCCGCAACGGTCGCTATGCGTTGTGCACGATGTGTATCGGTGTGGGTCAGGGCATTGCCATGATTCTGGAACGTGTTTGAGCATAACAACCTGCGAGTACCCTACAATGACAACGAAAACAACAATACAACTGGATCCGATTGAAACCGCGTCGCTGGATGAATTACAGGCGCTGCAAACCCAGCGCCTGAAGTGGACGCTGAAACATGCTTACGACAACGTTCCGATGTACCGCCGCAAATTTGATGCCGCTGGCGTGCATCCTGACGATTTCAAAGAGCTGGCCGACCTGCGCAAATTCCCGTGCACCACCAAGCAGGATCTGCGCGATAACTACCCGTTCGACACCTTTGCGGTGCCGATGGAGCAGGTGGTGCGTATCCACGCCTCTTCAGGAACCACCGGCAAACCGACTGTCGTCGGCTATACCCAAAATGATATTGATACGTGGGCGAATATTGTCGCGCGTTCACTGCGCGCCGCAGGCGGCAGCGCGAAAGATAAAATTCATGTCGCCTACGGTTACGGGCTGTTTACTGGCGGGCTTGGCGCGCACTACGGCGCAGAGCGTTTAGGGGCCACGGTGATTCCGATGTCTGGCGGGCAAACCGAAAAACAGGCGCAGCTGATCCGTGATTTCCAGCCCGATATGATTATGGTGACGCCGTCCTATTGCCTGAACTTAATTGAAGAACTGGAGCGCCAGATGGGCGGCGACGCCAGCCAGTGCTCTCTGCGTGTCGGCGTGTTTGGCGCGGAACCGTGGACGCAGGCAATGCGTAAAGAAATTGAGCGTCGTCTGGGGATCACTGCGCTGGATATTTATGGCCTGTCCGAAGTGATGGGCCCTGGTGTGGCGATGGAGTGTATCGAAACGGCGGACGGTCCGACCATCTGGGAAGATCACTTCTACCCGGAAATCGTGAACCCGAATGATGGCACGCCGCTGAACGATGGCGAGCAGGGCGAATTACTGTTCACCACGCTGACCAAAGAGGCGTTGCCGGTGATTCGTTACCGTACCCGCGATCTGACGCGTTTGCTGCCGGGCACCGCCCGCACGATGCGCCGTATGGACCGCATCAGTGGTCGCAGCGACGACATGCTGATTATTCGCGGCGTGAACGTCTTCCCCTCACAACTTGAGGAAGAGATCGTCAAGCTCGAACATCTGTCGCCGCATTACCAGCTTGAGGTAAACCGTCGCGGACATCTCGATTCACTTTCCGTGAAGGTAGAACTGAAAGAGAGCAGCCTGACGCTGACCCATGAACAGCGCTGTCAGGTATGCCATCAGTTGCGTCACCGCATCAAATCGATGGTCGGTATTTCGACTGACGTGATGATTGTGAACTGCGGCAGTATTCCGCGTTCAGAAGGGAAAGCCTGCCGCGTGTTCGATTTACGCAACATCGCCGCTAACGGCTAACGCAAATCTGAACCTCTCCCTTTTGGGAGAGGTTCAGAAAAAAAGGAGTGTGCTATGCTTCATCATAGGGAAAAAATGACAACAGAATGAATCACATGAGTAAACTCGACACGTTCATCCAGCAGGCGGTTAGCGCTGGTCACATCAGTGGAACCTCACTTATCTCCTCGCTTTATGGCGACTCGCTCTCTCATCGCGGCGGTGAAATCTGGCTCGGGAGTCTGGCGGCATTGCTGGAAGGGCTGGGCTTTGGCGAACGCTTTGTGCGTACCGCGCTATTTCGGCTCAACAAAGAGGGCTGGCTGAATGTCTCGCGTCTGGGACGCCGCAGTTTCTACAGTCTGAGTGACAAAGGTCTGCGTTTAACCCGACGGGCGGAAACCAAAATTTATCGCGCTGAACAGCCCGCGTGGAATGGCAAATGGCTGTTGCTGTTGTCTGAAGGGTTAGACAAAAACACCCTCGCTGATGTCAAAAAACAGCTGATCTGGCAGGGATTTGGCACCCTGGCGCCAAGTCTGATGGCGTCACCGTCGCAACAGCTTGCGGATGTGCAGTCGCTGTTGCACGAGGCCGGTGTCGCGGAGAACGTGATCTGTTTTGAGGCGTATTCTCCGCTGGCGCTTTCGCGCGCAGCGTTGCGCGCCAGGGTTGAAGAGTGCTGGCAACTGACCGAACAAAACGTGATGTACGAGTCGTTTATCAACGCATTTCGCCCCTTGTTGCCGCTGTTGAAAGAGGTGGAGCCCGACGAATTAACGCCGCAGCGCGCATTTCATATTCAGCTTCTGCTCATCCATTTCTATCGACGCGTGGTGTTGAAAGATCCATTGTTGCCCGAAGAGTTATTACCGGCGCATTGGGCAGGACAGACGGCGCGTCAGCTATGTATCAACATTTATCAACGTGTTGCCCCAGGCGCACTGGCGTTTGTCAGTGAAAAAGGGGAAACCTCGGTAGGAGAGTTGCCGTCGCCGGGTAGTCTCTGGTTCCAGCGTTTTGGCGGTCTGAGCGTAGATCAGGAGGCAGTATGCCAATATATCAAATAGATGGATTGACCCCGGTGGTGCCTGAAGAGAGTTACGTCCATCCGACGGCTGTGTTGATTGGCGATGTGATCCTCGGTAAAGGGGTCTACGTGGGGCCGAACGCCAGTCTGCGGGGGGATTTTGGGCGTATCGTCGTTAAAGACGGGGCGAACATTCAGGATAACTGCGTGATGCATGGTTTTCCGGAACAGGACACCGTGGTGGAAGAGAATGGCCACATTGGACACAGCGCGATCCTGCACGGCTGCACGATTCGCCGTAACGCGCTGGTGGGCATGAACGCGGTGGTCATGGACGGAGCGGTGATCGGTGAAAACAGCATCGTCGGCGCCGCCGCATTTGTGAAAGCGAAAGCCGAAATGCCGGCGGACTACCTGATTATCGGTAGCCCGGCGAAGGCTATCCGCGCGCTGAGCGCTCAGGAGATGGCATGGAAGCAGCAGGGGACACGTGAGTATCAGGTACTGGTAGAGCGTTGCAAGCTGACGATGCATCAGGTGGAACCGCTGCGGGAAGAAGAACCGGGTCGTAAACGCCTGCAATTTGATGAGAACCTGCGACCGAAGTCGGCCATGTAAGGGTTAGCCCTCTCAGGATTTACCCGGAACGGACAACATGCTGATTTTGCGAACGGTTCCGTTCACTTTATGTGCTTCGCTTCTCTGGTATTTCATGCCCCGTGAACGGGTAAAGGGTGCTATCGCCGCCCCCTTAACAATCCCGGCAGGAGCCAGGGTTGAAAGGGAGGCGGCGGCGAGCCTCCCTTGCACGTTCACAGGGAGTGTGGTTTCAGAGAAGCAGTGAACATAAGGTCACCCTTCGTCAGAGTGACAGATTCTCTAACGTATTAATACTCTTTGAAAGCCAACTCCAGCCGGGCCAGTAACGGTTTAAACAGATAGCTCAAAAATGTGCGCTCACCGGTTTTTATCGTTACGCTGGCAGGCATTCCCGCTTTAATTTTGTAATTTCCCAACAGATGCACGCCTTCCGGGGAGACCCGGACTTCAGCGAGATAATAGGGCTGTTGCGTGGTTTTATCGATCAGGCGGTCGGCCGAAACGGTCAATACCTGTGCCGGAACCGAAGGTAATAAGGCATGGTTGAGCGCCGGGAATAACACATCGACGGTCAGTCCCGGCGTCATTTTATCAATGGCATGCACCGGGATTTTGGCGTCAATTTGCAGCGGTTGTTCTGCGGCGACAATATCCATCAAATGCTCACCCGGCTGAATGATCCCGCCGACGGTACTGACTTTTACGTCCAGCACGATCCCGTCAATTGGCGAGCGGATCTCCGTGTTATTCAGCTCGTGTCGGGTCGACGCTAACTCATCTTCCAGCATCGCGACCTCTTTTTGTTTGAGGGTCAGCTCCGATTCCACTTCCTGGAGAAACTGGTGCTGTACTTGATACGCTTTGATTTTCATCTCATTTTGCTGAGACTTGAGTTTGGCGATATTGAGTATGTCTTCTGAGACATTGCTGGAGATTTCGGCGGCTTCCCGCTCAAGCACCAGTAACTGGGCCTTGGGATAGTAGTTTTTTTCGCTCAGGGCGCGAATGGCGCCCAGTTCTCTGCTAATAAGCGTAAATTGATGCTCGCGAAACCCTTTTATCTTGGTTAAATTTTCGGTTTGTCCGGTCAACCCATCCAGCGTTTCCTGAATCATGGATAATTCATCCTGAATATTTTTTCTGCGAGTCTCAAACAGCTTTTCTTGTAATTGACGGACTTCAACAAGGCGCTTATTACTGGAAAATTGGCTTATCAATTCCTCACTATAGACGATCGTATCGCGACCGTCCCTTTCGGCCAGTAACCTGTCCTCATGGGTTTTGGCCGAGATATATTGTGCAATCAATGCGCTGTAACGCATATCAAGCGCCATTTTATCCAGGCGAACCAGAATTTGATCTTTCTTAACCAGATTGCCTTCTTTAATCAGAATATCGGTCACCCGGCCGCCGCTTAAATGTTGAATGGTTTTACGATTGCTGGAGACAGTAACCGTACCGTCAGCAACGACACCGGCGTCCAGTGGCGCGCCGACCGCCCATAATATAAAACCACCCACTCCCAGAATAATGACAACGAGACCTCGGATTAAAGGCGGCCATATATTCGTATCGACACTCGCAGTCTCTGACGTTGCAGAATTATCTGTACGCTTTTTCATTATAAAGCCTCTCGTTGTGGTTCATTATTCGGGGCAGGAGGTGGTGTGGTTGAGGCGTTGGGGACCGATTTTAAAATATTTGCCTGACGTAAATTGGCAAACACCTGGTCGCGTGGACCGAATTCCTGAATCGCCCCTTCGTTGAGCAATAACACTTTATCGACGACGCCCAGCAGCGTCGGTCGGTGTGAAATAATGATCACCGTTTGCCCCTGGGTGCGTAACGTATTGATGGCCTTGATGAGGGCGTGTTCACCCGCGTCATCAAGGTTGGCGTTGGGTTCATCCAGCACGATGAATGCCGGGTTGTTAAAGACCGCCCGCGCCAGCCCGATTCGCTGCCGTTGGCCGCCCGACAATTGGTATCCCTCGGCGCCAAGTGGAGTATCGTATCCCTGCGGCAGGCGCAAAATCATCTCATGCACCCCCGCAAGTTGCGCTGCCGCAACGATCAGTTCACTGTCGTTGTCGGTAAAGCGTGCGATATTTTGCGCGATGCTGCCGTCAAACAACTCCACATCCTGCGGCAGGTAGCCGAGGGACGGGCCAAGCAATGCTTTGTCCCACTGACAGATATCCGCGCCATCAATACGAACCTTACCGGAGAGCGGGCTCCAGACGCCGACCAACAGTTTCGCCAGCGAGGTTTTTCCGGACGCGGAGGGGCCGATGATCCCCAGTATTTCTCCCTGTCCGAGTTGAAAGGAGATATTACGCAACGTTGGGGATTTTTGACCCGGAGGCGCGGCGAAGACACCCTCGACGTTGATATTGCCTTTTGGGCGCGGCAGCGTCAGCACCTCTTTTTGCTCCGGAAATTCCCGTAACAGCGTTGAAGTTTGATGCCAGGCGTTGCGAAACTGCACAAACTGTTTCCAGCTACCGATAACCTGTTCTACCGGGTTCAACACCCTGCCGAGGATAATGGAGGCGGCAATCATCAGGCCGGGGGTGATTTGACCACCGATCACCAGTAAGGCCCCCGCGCCCAGTGAAATAGATTGCAATAAGATGCGAACAAAGCGGCTCAGGCTGCTTAATGTGGCAGTTTTGTCCGCAATCTGCGTTTGCAGAACCAGCACTTTGCTGTGTTGCGCCAGCCAGTGATTTTTCAGCGTTGCCAGCATGCCCATCGCTTCAATGGTGTCGGAGTTTTGTAATTGCTTATTCAGATTACTGGTATTGTTGATGGTTAATGCGTGCGCCTGCTGAATCGGCTTTTTGGTCGACAGTTCGGAGACCAGTGTCAGGGTAAATAAAATCAGTATCCCGACGATGGAAAGATATCCCAAAAGCGGGTGGACGATAAACGCAATCAGTAAATAGAAGGGTGTCCACGGAATATCTAACAGGGCAAATAAACTGTTGCCCGAGAGAAATTGGCGAATTTGCGCCAGATCGGCCAGCGCCTGCGCCGGGTTATTTTCACGGGTGCTCACCCGGCGTTTAAATGCGGCATTAAAGACTAATTGATTTAATTTCACATCCAGTCGGTTGCCAAATCGCGTCATTACACTGGCGCGGGCATATTCAATCATTGAGATAACGGTATACAGACCGATTATCAACAATGTCAACATTAACAATGTGGTCGTGTTTTTACTGACCAACACGCGATCATAGACTTGTAGCATATAAATTGCCGGCGCCAGCATTAGCATATTAATCATACTGCTAAAAAACAGTAACATCAGAAATGCAGGCTTACTTCCTTTCAACGCATTTTGTAGCTCAGTTGGCGTTTGCTGGCGCGGCATAATAGGCTCCTTACTCGTTTATCGAGTTATTAATAATTTCCCCAGACGTTAAATAATAAAGTCTGTGGAATTGACGGTATTGGCCGCAACACCCGTCAGCGTAATAACATCGCCGCCGATGGTGATGATCGTTTGGTTATTATTTCCCGAAATCAAAACAGTAGAGGCAAAGTTTGCGGTAGTAACGCCCATTCCGGAGATATTAATCAGATCCTGTCCGCCGATAGCATTACTGTCGAAACCGGAAATACTGTCCTGTCCGAACCCGGTTGAGAAGATGAAGCGGTCGTCACCCGTACCGCCGTCCATGCTGTCGTTACCCGCACCGCCGGTCAGTACGTCATTGCCGAGACCGCCGGAGAGCACATCGTTGCCTGCGCCCCCCAACAGGGTGTCGACACCGTTTGCCCCTTGCAGGTTGTCGTTACCGTCGCCACCGTCGAGCGTGTCGTTGCCAATGCCACCCAGCAACTGGTCGTTTCCTCCCAGCCCGGATAGGTTGTCATTGCCGCTGCCGCCGGTGATGGTGTTGGCCAGCGCGTTACCGGTACCGGTGAAATTCCCTGAACCGGTATATTCGAGGATTTCGACGTTGTCCGCCATGACCCAGGTGGCGAGACTGGTCTCGACAGTATCGGTCCCCGCATTCACCCCTTCGGTCACAACATCGCCCGCGTTATCCACGATATAGAGGTCGTTTCCAGCGCCACCTTCCATCGTGTCGGCATCCAGTCCACCATCAAGTTGATCGTTACCGGCCTCGCCAATCAGCGTATCCCGACCACTGCCGCCTTCAATGTCGTCATCGCCGGCTCCGCCGTTCAGCAGATCGTCACCCGCCTGACCGAGCAGGGTGTCATTACCGCCTTGTGCAAGGATGACATCGCTCCACGCCGTCCCCGAATGGGTGTTTGACGCGTTGGTGCCAACAATCATGTCGCCAACCGGTTGGGTGGCCGAAGAGGTCAGGACGACGGATGGGTTTCCTTCATCATCCGTGACCGTCACCACAACCAGCAACGTACGCCCAATCATGGCGGCAGGCGGAGTGTAGGTCGCTGACGTCGCGCCGTTAATATTGGTGAATCCTCCGTTTGGCTGGCTCACTCGCCATTGGTAGCGGAAGTTATCTCCGGTTAAGCCGTCTGCATCCGCAATGCCGGAGACTACGGCGGTCAGCGTGACGCTTTCCGTTGGCGTCAGATCGCTGATGACTGGTGAACCGGTGGTGGGCTGATCGCGGACCATCACGGCGCTGGTTTGCGACGACACCAGTGTTTCAGCATCGCCCATGCGGTCGGTAAAACTGGCAACAACCCGCAGTGGCGCGCCCAGAATATTCCCCGGAACCCGGAACTGCGTACCTGTTGCCTGATCGCGCCATTGACCGCCGACCAGCGCCTGCCAGGTCATGGTGATTGGCGTATCGGCGGCAATACCATTCCCATCCAGCAGATTAGACAGATTGACCTGCAACAGATCGCCCACTTCCGGCGTCCCGTCGCTGATGGCGAGATTACCGGTGGCTTTTTGTGCCGTTACCCAGAGCTGTTCGCCGTCGCCAAACTCCACTTTTTCAATGTTGAGCAGGCGGTCTACGCCATCATTGAACGCCAGTCCTGCCGCCGGAGTGGCATGATTGACCGTGAGGCTGCCGTCGGTGTTACGCTGAAATAGATAGTTGCTGCTGAGATCCCGGTAGACGGCAACGTCGGTTTCAGTGCCATTACCGTCGCGGAGAATTTCCCGCACAATCGACAGTTGGTTCGGTTTGAGCGTGCCCGCCTGCATGTAAGATTTGAGCTCGTTCATGCTGTCTGCGCTGGTTACCCCAGCCAGCCCGGATACTGCGATACGCACGTTCAGCCACGAGTCGCCGTCGATGATGTCGTTTCCGGCCTTACCGGTGAGGCGGTCGCTGCCACCGCCACCCAGTAAAATGTCGCCACCGTTGTCCGGGTTAAACAAGACGGCATCACCCGATGCTGCGCGTGGAACACCCAGAATCGACTGGAGTCCGCTGATTCTGTCTGCGCCCTCCTGGGTCAGGTTGTTGGAAAGCGGCGTCCCCTGAACCGGCGCAGTACCGATAGGTTGCTCAGTGCCAACCAGCACGTCGTCAAATTTCCAGCCTGAAAGGCCTTCAACCAGGTCAAAACGATCGCGCAGGATAAACTCTTGCTGGTTGACGAAAATCGGAATGCCCAGATCGGAGTTGGCGGCGTTCGGATCTCCTTTGTGAATAGCCCAGTCAAAACCGGACATGCCGTTGTTGCGCTGAATGCCCGCGCCCTGGACCATGATGTCGTCACCGCCTTCGCCGTCGTAGTCAGTATCGTTGCCCTGACCGTTCAGCACGTCATGCCCAATGATGGTACTGTTAAAGAACAGTTCGGAGTTATCGCCGGCCAGCGTATCGAAGCCGTCACCGCCTTCTAACCAGTCGTCGCCTTCGTTACCCATCAGGGTGTCACCGCCGGAGCCCCCCAGCGCGAAGTCATTATCGCGTCCGGCAAAGACTTCCTGAGCATCTTCGCCGATCACCATGAAGTCACTGCCGCTGCCGCCGAAGATCAGGTCGTTGCCGTTGCCGGAGAAAATGACGTCGTGTCCCGCATCGCCATGCAGGAAGTCAGCCCCGCCAATGGGCGTTCCGGTGTCCGTAATGATGTCGTTGCCATCGCCGCCGTGTACCACGTCGGCTTCATCGCCACCGTCGAGACGGTCGTCACCGGCATCACCCCACAGGCTGTCGATCCCTTTGCCGCCAATTAAGGTGTCGTTGCCCGCCGAGCCGCCGAGCACCACATGACCATCACCCGAATATTTCAGGTAAGCGCCGTCAGCCGCGCCATCTCCATCAACGTCCGCTCCCGCCGCACGGCGTACCACCAGAGGGAAGAGGAGGTCTTTCAGCGCATTGCCCCATTTTGGATCAGCATGCGTTTGCAAGGACTGATTGACTTCGAAGGTGTAATCCGGCGTCTGGAACAGGTGAGCGGGCAGGTGAGACGAACCCGGATCGCCCAGATCGCTGTTACGCATCACCAGGGCGGAGAAGGAGTTTGCCTCCAGTTCGTTCAACATGTTGAGACCCTGGACGCGGCTCAGATAGTAGAACCGATCACCGTCCTGCAACATTTCCATCTGGGTTTCAAAGACAAAGTTGAAGGTGGAGCCGAGCATGCCGCCGAACTCATTTTTACGTTCCGCCAGCCCGCCAATCCAGAAATCGACCATGTTGAGGCCGGTTTCTTTATCTGCCCAGGCACCGGTTCCCATAAAGAAATCAAGCGCATCGGCACGCGCCGGATCGTCTTCCGCGCCAAACAAAAGGAAGTTCACCGCCGCTCGTTTTCCGTCCAGTGTAGTCGCGGCTTTAATCAACTCATGCTGACCGTAGGCCGCCATAAAGTTGATGATCGAGGACGGGTTTTTCAGGAAAGAGCCAAAATCGGCCCAGCTGGTATAGGGGCGCAATTCGCTGTTGCCGGTTAATTCATAGAATTGCTCACGCGCCTGATTAAGGGTGGGCATTAAGGTGTCGCGCCCGCGAGCAAGGTTAAGCGCGCCCAAATCCAGCGGCAACCCAATCAGGTTATTACGCAGCGCCTCGGTAATGAATTCGTCAATTTCGTTGCCGACCTGACGGGTCATACCGCGCACAATCGCGCCGACGGCCTGCTCGCTGGAGATAGTTTCGCCGTTAAGCTCATGGAACGCGACGGGGTTCAGGAATGCCTCAATCAGCCCGATGTCACCGTCTTGCATGTCGGCATCGGTACGGGCGACGGTTTCGGTGAGCATTGAGTGACCAAAGCGGTAAACCACATGGGCAAATTCAGCAAAGATAGCCGGGTTGATATCCGCCGTGTTCGAGAAGACGAACGGATCGACCGCCGGTTGCACGGCGCGGGCGAACTCTTCAAACACCAGGTGTTGATACTGCATTTCCGTGGCGAAACGACCGGCCTGGAAGAGGTATTCCCCGTTCCATTGCAGCGTGCTGGTGTCTGCTGGCATTTCGGTAATCTGATGTTCTGGCATCAGCCATTGGTTGATCAGATCAATATCGTTCGTTTCAAGGATGGTGGTTTTGTACTGCTCGACCAGTCGGTTATGTTCGCTGTGGAACACCGAGTGTACGGCGGTAAGACCGATGTTTTCGTTACCACGACCGTCACCGGTAATGAAGTGTCTGTCGAGCAGTTCATCGTCATAAGTGCCCGCCGCGGGCGCATTGCCGAGGTCGCTATCGCTATCGGCCACCAGGTTGGCTTTCGGCACCGCCGTGTGGGCAATATCATCGAGGAATGCGTGTCCGGTTCTCAGCGTATCGGCAGGTAAAGGTCCTCCATTGGCTTCCACCAGCCCATGCCCGGTCACGATTTGGACTTTGCCATTTTCGCTTAAAATCAGGTTGCCATAGCGGTCGGTCGCCAGCAGCGGCACATTGAAAACGTCCTGATTGGTCAGCTTAATGCCCAGCAAGGTTTCAGCCTGATGTTTGATATCAGCCCAGGTGGCCAGCCCGCCGTTGCTCCCTTCCAGCAAATGACCGGTGGGCACTGGCTTACCATCTACCATCACATATTCGCGGATAAAAATTTGATGCGAAGGGTGGGAAGTATAGGTCTGGTTCTGATCAATCCACGGCGTAGTGGTGTTAATGGTGTCATGATTGGCATCGACTTTCGCGCGGGTGAGAATCATGAAGTTAGTATCAGGCTGCCCCGGAACTGGCTCTTTATACAGAGGATCGTCTGGCATCAGCGGAATAAAGACGATGCCATTGCCTTCCTTGGGGATCAGATCCAGACCGTGGTCGAAGAATTGCCCGAAAAAGGTCATCCAGCCGTTAAACGCTGGTGATAAACCAATGTCAGGCGAGAGGTTCGGAATCGACAAACTGCCATTGTCGGAAACCGTACCGCCGCCGGGGACGTCAACCAGCCCGTCATGGGCTTCCTGGGCTGCCGGGTTCGACGCGGTTTGGTCGGAAATCAGGTTACTGATAATGCGCGGATCGGCATCAGTCACCATCTGATTGGGATTTAAAATGAGGTACTTTGCCAGTGCCTCCATATCATTCAAATCCAGAGCAACCAATCTTGGCATGCTCTGGTCGGCAGAACCGTACAGCTCCTGGCCGGGCAGAAGGTTGTTCCATGAACCATCCACGGTACGAACCCCGTAAGGCAGCAGGGGGCTGGAGACTAATTCGCGAAGCAGATCGCCATTCACGCTGCCATCCGGATTGGTCGCAGCTTCTGATATCTTGATTTGCTGAAGAATAAACGCCAGGTCGTGCAGAGTTACTGTGAAGTCGTATTGTGTAGCCATAGATAATTGCCTCATTGCTTGAATAAGCATTCTCATTCGCATCTACCAAAATAAAGGCAGAAGAAATGTACTGAGTACGACTGTAAAAATTATCTGATTAATAATTACGCATCTGAGTTCTTTTCTAAGTGGTAAATGACACTACCTTTGGGCCTCCATTTTTTACCGATATTTAAATTTACTTTGTTCGCTAAGTTTATTTCTAACGTACGGTGATAATAAAAACAGCTTTTAAAAAGCTGTTAACGTATTGAAATGACTTAAAAACGTCACGAAACCTCATTTGTAATGATAAAAATACATTAGCGTTGTTTATAAATATTAAGGAGTATTTCAGTAGTGTTACAATTGCGTAATGTTCATAACTATGAAAGGTCATGGTTTTACAACCATCATACTTTTTCATTAAACGAAATATTCTTTCTAAACTGTTACGCGGTAATTAAAATGGCGGTGGAGATTAAATGAGCAAAGCATTCATCACATAAATAAATAAAAGGCTTATTAATCTTGTGGTTTTATCGTGAGGGTAGGAATTCGTAATACAAAATAGGTCAGGCGGGATTTTTAGAGATAAAAGAAAGACAAAACCCTCCCACCGGGCGGTGAGAGGGGGAATTTTTAGGCCGCCACGACGCTGTCGATGGCCGCTTTGGCGTCGGATTGTGCTTTGGACGCGACATCCGGACCGTAGGCAATCCCTTCTGCAAACACGAAATTCACGTCGGTAATACCGATAAAGCCGAGGAAGACTTTCAGGTACGGCGCGATCAGGTCAGTCGGGGTATCTTTGTGAATACCGCCACGACTGGAGAGGATCACCGCGCGTTTACCGGTCACCAGACCTTCCGGACCTTTCTCGGTGTAGCGGAATGTGACGCCAGCACGCGCAATCAGGTCGAAGTAGTTTTTCAACTGCGTCGGGATGTTGAAGTTGTACATTGGCGCGGCGATAACAATCACGTCGTGCGCTTTCAGTTCCGCAATCAGCTCATCAGAGAGCGCCAGTGCTTCCTGCTGACGTGGCGTCAGCGCGGCGTCGCTCGGGCGCAGAGCTCCCACTAACTCGCCATCCAGTACGGGAATGGGATTTGCCGCGAGGTCGCGAACGGTGATCTCGTCTGCGGAGTGCTTTTCACGCCACTGTTCAACAAAATAATCAGACAACTGACCAGACTGAGAGTACCCTGCCAGAATACTGGATTTGAGGACTAATACCTTGCTCATAGGTGTTTCCTTGTATGTGTTTGAAGGGGATGCCCCGTTGCTTGTTGACACTTTATTCACAATCCTGCCGCAGTGATAGCGCAATATATCGAAGCCTATGTTCGAAATTATTGAACAACACACGGTTAGCACCGATGTGGTAATCTATACCTAACATCGAAATGAGATTTGATCAGGCAGAGCACTGCCCTCTAACGTTATGACAGAACAACAAAAATTGACTTTTCACACCCTTCAGCAACAGCTGGATTCGCTGATGCTGCGTGACCGACTGCGCTTTTCCCGGCGCCTGCACGGTGTGAAGAAGGTTAAAAATCCTGATGCACAACAGGCCATTTACCAGGAGATGGCGAAAGAGATTGAACAGGCAGCAGGTAAAGTCCTGCTGCGCGAAGCGGCTCGTCCTGACATCACTTACCCGGATAACCTGCCGGTAAGTCAGAAAAAACAGGACATCCTGAACGCCATTCGTGACCATCAGGTGGTCATTGTGGCGGGGGAAACTGGCTCCGGGAAAACCACGCAGTTACCCAAAATTTGCATGGAACTGGGGCGCGGCATCAAAGGATTGATCGGTCATACGCAGCCGCGTCGTCTGGCGGCGCGTACCGTCGCCAACCGTATTGCAGAGGAGCTGCAAACGGAGCCGGGCGGCTGTATCGGCTATAAAGTGCGTTTTAGCGATCATGTCAGCGACAACACCATGGTCAAACTGATGACCGACGGTATCTTGCTGGCTGAAATCCAGCAGGACAGACTGCTGATGCAGTACGACACCATCATCATTGATGAAGCGCACGAACGCAGTCTGAACATCGATTTTCTGCTCGGCTATCTGAAAGAGCTGCTGCCGCGTCGCCCGGATCTGAAAATTATCATTACCTCCGCGACCATCGACCCGGAGCGTTTTTCACGCCACTTTAATAACGCGCCGATCATTGAAGTTTCCGGTCGGACTTACCCGGTGGAAGTGCGCTATCGCCCGATTGTTGAAGATGCGGACGATACCGAACGTGACCAGCTACAGGCGATTTTCGACGCGGTGGATGAGCTGGGACGCGAGAGCCCCGGCGATATTCTGATTTTTATGAGCGGCGAGCGTGAAATTCGTGATACCGCCGATGCGCTCAATAAACTCAATCTGCGCCATACCGAAGTGCTGCCACTGTATGCACGACTGTCCAATAGCGAACAGAACCGGGTCTTCCAGTCGCACAGCGGGCGTCGCATTGTGCTGGCCACCAACGTCGCGGAAACCTCCCTGACGGTGCCGGGCATTAAGTACGTGATCGATCCGGGTACCGCGCGTATCAGCCGCTACAGCTATCGCACCAAAGTGCAGCGACTGCCGATTGAACCGGTGTCGCAGGCCTCCGCCAACCAGCGTAAAGGCCGCTGCGGACGTGTGTCGGAAGGGATCTGTATTCGCCTTTATTCGGAAGACGATTTCCTGTCGCGTCCGGAATTTACCGATCCGGAAATCCTGCGTACCAACCTGGCGTCGGTCATTTTGCAGATGACGGCGCTGGGGCTGGGCGATATCGCCGCGTTCCCGTTTGTTGAAGCGCCAGATAAACGCAACATCCAGGATGGCGTACGCCTGCTGGAAGAGCTGGGGGCGATCACCACCGATGAACAGCAAACCGCGTACAAACTGACGCCGCTCGGTCGTCAGTTGTCGCAGTTGCCGGTCGATCCGCGTCTGGCGCGGATGGTACTGGAAGCGCAAAAACATGGCTGCGTGCGCGAGGCGATGATCATCACTTCTGCGCTGTCTATCCAGGACCCGCGCGAGCGGCCAATGGACAAAAAGCAGGCATCGGATGAGAAGCATCAGCGCTTTCACGATAAAGAGTCCGACTTCCTCGCTTTTGTGAATCTGTGGAATTACCTCGGTGAGCAGCAGAAAGCGCTGTCATCGAATCAGTTCCGCCGTCAGTGCAAGGTCGATTTCCTCAACTATCTGCGCGTGCGTGAGTGGCAGGATATCTACACGCAGTTGCGTCAGGTGGTGAAAGAGCTCGGTATTCCGGTGAACAGTGAACCCGCCGAATATCGTGAGATTCATATCGCGCTGCTTACCGGTTTACTTTCCCATATCGGCATGAAGGATGCGGATAAGCAGGAGTTTACCGGCGCGCGTAACGCCCGTTTCTCTATCTTCCCCGGCTCAGGCTTATTTAAAAAACCGCCGAAGTGGACGATGGTTGCCGAACTGGTGGAAACCAGCCGTCTGTGGGGACGTATCGCCGCGCGGATCGATCCCGAGTGGGTGGAGCCAGTTGCGCAGCATCTGATCAAACGCTCATACAGCGAACCGCACTGGGAACGCACACAGGGCGCGGTGATGGCGACGGAAAAGGTCACCGTTTACGGTCTGCCAATTGTCGCGGCGCGTAAGGTCAACTACAGCCAGGTAGACCCAATGCTTTGCCGCGAGCTGTTTATACGCCACGCGCTGGTGGAAGGCGACTGGCAGACGCGCCACGCGTTCTTCCGTGAAAACCTGAAACTGCGCGCCGAAGTAGAAGAGCTGGAGCACAAATCGCGCCGCCGCGACATTCTGGTGGATGACGAGACGTTGTTCGAATTCTATGACCAGCGTATCAGCCATGACGTGATCTCCGCGCGCCACTTCGACAACTGGTGGAAGAAAGTCAGTCGCGAAACCCCGGATCTGCTCAACTTTGAAAAGAGTATGCTGATCAAAGAGGGCGCAGAAAACATCAGCAAGCTGGACTACCCGAACTTCTGGCATCAGGGCAATCTTAAGCTGCGCTTAAGCTACCAGTTTGAACCGGGTGCGGATGCTGACGGCGTCACCGTCCATATTCCGCTGCCGTTGTTAAATCAGGTGGAAGAGAGCGGCTTTGAATGGCAAATTCCCGGCCTGCGCCGCGAACTGGTCATCGCATTGATTAAATCGTTACCGAAACCGATACGACGTAACTTTGTGCCCGCGCCAAACTATGCCGAAGCGTTTTTAGGTCGCGTGACGCCGCTGGAACTGCCGTTGCTGGATTCGCTGGAGCGTGAGCTGCGCCGGATGACGGGTGTAACGGTTGACCGCGAAGCCTGGCAGTGGGAGCAGGTGCCCGACCATCTGAAAATCACCTTCCGTGTGGTGGATGACAAAAACAAGAAGCTGCAGGAAGGGCGTTCGTTGTCGGCGTTGAAAGAGGCGCTGAAGAGCAAAGTGCAGGAAACGCTTTCCGCCGTTGCCGATGACGGTATCGAACAGAGCGGTTTGCACATCTGGAGTTTTGGTCAGCTTCCGGAAAGCTACGAACAAAAACGCGGCAACTACAAAGTGAAAGCCTGGCCCGCGCTGGTGGATGAGCGCGACAGCGTTGCCATCAAACTGTTCGACAATCCGCTGGAACAACAGCAAGCGATGTGGTGCGGATTGCGCCGCCTGTTGCTGCTGAATATTCCGTCGCCGATCAAGTATCTGCACGAGAAGCTGCCGAACAAAGCCAAACTTGGCCTGTACTTTAACCCGTACGGTAAGGTGCTGGATCTCATCGACGACTGCATCTCCTGCGGCGTTGACAAGTTGATTGACGCCAATGGTGGGCCGGTGTGGACGGAAGAAGGCTTTGCGGCGCTGCATGAGAAAGTTCGCGCCGAGCTGAACGAGACGGTGGTCGACATTGCAAAACAGGTCGAACAGATCCTGACTGCCGTTTTCAATATCAACAAGCGTCTGAAAGGGCGGGTGGATATGACCATGGCGCTCGGGCTTTCCGATGTCAAAGCGCAAATGGGCGGTCTGGTGTATCGCGGGTTCGTCACTTGTAACGGCTTCAAACGTCTCGGTGACACGCTGCGTTATCTCCAGGCGATCGAAAAACGCCTCGAGAAACTGGCTACCGATCCGCACCGCGACCGGGCGCAGATGTTGAAAGTCGAAAGCGTACAGCAAGCCTGGCAGCAGTGGATCAATAAACTGCCGCCTGCGCGTCGTGAAGATGAAGATGTCAAAGCGATCCGCTGGATGATTGAGGAACTGCGCGTCAGCTACTTTGCCCAACAGCTGGGAACGCCTTATCCGATCTCGGATAAGCGTATTCTGCAAGCGATGGAGCAGATTAGCGGCTAGTATTTATTAAGCTTGAGAGGGATCTTAACGGCCAGCATTTGCTGGCCGTTTTGCTATTACAGGGTTGATGTTTGCGCGTCAATGACGGCGGTGCGGCGGCGTCGGCTGGCGAAGAAAATCGCCGTCAGTGAAATGGCGACGGTGGTCATCAGATAGATGGCGACAGGCACCCAGTCGCCATCGTATTTTGCCAACAGGCCGGTCGCGATCAGCGGGGCGGTGCCGCCCGCCAGCGCTGCGCCAATCTGATAACCGAGGGTAATTCCTGTGTAACGCACGTTAGCGCTAAAGATTTCAGAGCACAGCGTACCGAGAACAGCAGTCACCGGCGCCCACAAGATACCAAACATGATAACCGTAGCGACCACGATTCCCCAGGTGGTGCCGGTGTTGAGTAACAGGAACCACGGAACAATAAACAGCCCCAGCGCAAACACACTGATGGCGTACATTTTTTGGCGTCCCACTTTATCGGAAAGCAGCCCCATGAGCGGGATCATCACCGTCGCAACCAGCGCGCCCAGCGTGACCGCTTCCAATACCTGTGATTTTTGGTATGTCAGGGTGGTGGTGGCGTAGCTGACGACAAAGGTCGAGAAAATATAGAACGGCGCGGTTTCCACCACTTTCAACCCGGCAGCGATCAGCACTTCGCGCCAGTGATGCGTCAGCGTATCGCGCAGCGGCGCTTTGGCCACCTGACCGGATTGCTTCACCTTCTTAAACTCTGGCGTTTCATCAATATCTTTGCGGATCCACAGTCCTAACAACACCAGTACGGAACTTAACAGGAAGGGAATACGCCAGCCCCAGGAGAGGAAGTCTTCTTCACTGAACAGGGTCATCAGCGAAACGATAAAGGTGGCCATCAGCATACCGATGGTGACGCCTGCCTGCGGAATGCTGCCAAAAAAGCCTTTGCGTTTTTCGGGGGCATATTCATAGGCCAGTAACAGTGCGCCGCCCCATTCACCGCCGATGCCCATTCCCTGAATAACACGCATCAGAATCAATAAAATAGGCGCCCAGATCCCGATCATCTCATAGGTTGGCAACAGGCCAATCATCACGGTTGCGCCGCCCATCAACGACAGAGTAAGCACCAGCGTTTTCTTACGCCCGATACGATCGCCAATATGTGCAAACAACACCCCGCCGATAGGACGAATGAAAAAGGTGAGGGAGAAGGAAAGATAAGAGAGAATCAGCCCAATGACCGGATCCACCATCGGGAAGAATATTTTGTTAAACACCAGTGCGGCGGCGGTGCCATATAAAAAATAATCAAACCACTCTATCGCGCTGCCGGTCAGACTGGCGATGAGAACTTTTTTGTTTTTCTTCAAGATAGCCGTGCTGCTTTGATGCGTTGTCATTACTGGAACCTCGCCACAGAGAGTATAAATCAGGTGATACCCGAATCGGTGTGGGTGCAACCTGTCGCGTTACAAAGGTTGTTAAATTGTTAATCAAACTAGAATTGTTTGTAATATTTAACAAGTGACAAGGCCAATAAAAGGGCTAAACCGGCAACATTATTGCAGTGTGATTCACTGCTATTTGCGAGAATGGAAAGTAAATACTTTATCTGGAGTGAAGGTGACAGGATAATCTCCAGGTGCAACCGCGACTTTTTTAGTTATTTCTTGTTATTTCACAGAGATGCTAAAAAATGCTGAAATTCAACAGGCCGTCTTTCAGAGTGATCCGCTATTTTCGCGAAGTGAGTTCGGTACCCTGCAGAGAACAATGAAGAGGATCATGAGCATGCGTCAATTCCCGCCACTGACTGAAGTGACGTTACAGGCAGTGAACACCGTCGGCCTTTGGCTGGCGCAAAACGATTTCTCCGCTGAGGAACCCTTTCAGGCTGACTGCGTTGTCCTGGCGGGAAATGCCGTTATCCCGACCATCGATGCGGCCTGCAAAATAGCAAAAGAGCAGCGTATCCCGCTGCTGATAAGCGGAGGCATTGGCCACTCGACGTCGTTTCTCTATTCGGCGGTTGCAGAACACCCGCGTTATCACACGATACGTACCACCGGGCGGGCAGAAGCGGCGATTCTGGCCGACATTGCCAGTCAGTTTTGGCAAATTCCTGGCGAATCCATTTGGGTGGAAGACCAGTCAACAAACTGCGGAGAGAACGCGCGTTTCAGCTGCGCTTTAATCCGTCAGGCGCCCGTGACCATTAACACGGCCATTGTGGTGCAGGACCCCACCATGCAGCGACGCACGCTGGCGACGTTCCGGCGTGTGACGCGGGATGACCCGGATGCCCCGCGTTGGCTGAGCTTTCCGGGTTTTACGCCGGAGTTGCGTCATCAGGAAAAGGGGGTTGATTTCACGAATGCGGCGCAAGGGGTGTGGCCCGTTGAGCGTTACCTGTCATTAATTGCGGGCGAACTCCCGCGGGTACGTGATAATGAGGCCGGTTACGGACCGCGTGGACGAGATTTTATTGTCCACATTGACATTCCCGATGAGGTTGAGGCGGCCTGGCAGATCCTGCAAAACGATAATGTGCTCAATGATGCAATAGCAAGCCGCTCCCTGCGTTAACCGCTCATGTTTGCCCGTTTGCGCCAATTTATCCGCAAACGGGCATGATTTTTCTGCGCTATTCTCCTTTCTGTGCCCCTTTCGGGGCGATTTTTATGAACAACTTCACAAAGTCGATAACCTGACGGCGGCATGTGCTCATGATTGATATTAATTAACAATGATTTTACTTGTTAAAAACAAATCAATTACAGGAGCAGCGCATGTCAGCACCCGTACAACACCCGATGTATATCAATGGCCAGTTTGTGAGCTGGCAGGGAACGTCATGGATTGATGTGGTTAATCCTGCAACGGAAGAACTGATTTCCCGCATTCCCGATGGCAGCGCAGAAGAGGCGCGCCAGGCCATTGAGGCGGCGGAGCGCGCGCAGCCTGCCTGGGAGGCATTGCCCGCCATTGAACGGGCGGGATGGTTAAGAAAACTGGCGGCGGGTATCCGCGAGCGCGCAGAAGAGATCGGCGCCTTGATCGTTGCGGAAGGCGGCAAAATCCAACAACTGGCGCAGGTGGAAGTCGCCTTTACGGCGGATTACATCGACTATATGGCGGAGTGGGCGCGCCGCTACGAAGGCGAAATCCTGCAAAGCGACCGTCCGGGTGAAAATATTTTGCTGTTCAAACGCGCCCTTGGCGTAACCACCGGGATCCTACCGTGGAATTTCCCGTTCTTTTTGATTGCCCGCAAGCTGGCACCGGCGCTGCTGACCGGAAATACTATCGTCATTAAACCCAGCGAGTTCACCCCCAATAATGCCATTGCTTTTGCGCAAATTGTGCATGATGTCGGGTTGCCTGCTGGCGTCTTTAACCTGGTGTTAGGGCGGGGTGAAACCGTGGGACAGGAGCTGGCGGGCAACCCGAAAGTGGCCATGGTGAGCATGACCGGAAGCATTACGGCGGGTGAGAAAATCATGACGGCGGCGGCGAAAAATATCACCAAAGTGTGCCTGGAACTGGGCGGTAAAGCGCCTGCGATTGTGATGGACGATGCGGATTTGGATCTGGCCGTTAAAGCGATTGTCGATTCACGGGTGATCAACAGCGGGCAGGTCTGTAACTGCGCGGAACGCGTCTATGTGCAAAAAGGGATCTACGATCGCTTTGTCAATCGATTGGGCGAGGCGATGAAAGCAGTACAGTTTGGCGATCCGGCACAGCGGGATGATATCGCGATGGGACCCTTGATTAATGCGGCGGCGCTGGCTCGGGTAGAGCAAAAAGTGGCGAGAGCGGTACAAGAAGGGGCCAGAGTGGTACTGGGCGGCAAAGCGGTTGAGGGGAAAGGCTACTATTATCCGCCGACTCTGTTGCTGGATGTGCGCCAGGAGATGGCCATCATGCACGAAGAAACATTTGGGCCTGTGCTGCCTGTCGTGGCGTTTGACACGCTGGAACAGGCGTTGCAGATGGCAAATGACAGCGATTATGGTCTTACGTCCTCTATTTATACGCAGAATTTGAGCGTTGCTATGCGGGCTATCAAAGGGCTGAAGTTTGGTGAAACCTACATTAACCGCGAAAACTTTGAAGCCATGCAGGGCTTTCATGCCGGGTGGCGAAAATCGGGTATTGGCGGGGCCGACGGGAAACACGGGTTGAATGAGTACCTGCAAACGCAGGTCGTCTATCTACAGTCCTAATTGGCGAGCAGAAACGGGCGGGTCGGGTGAGCGTGAACGCTGCCCGACCCGCCTCTCATTATTTAAAGTTTGACGAATTTCTCCAGGGTACGGATCAGTTGGGTGACGAATCCGTATTCGTTATCGTACCAGGCGACCGTTTTCACCAGCTGCAAATCACCCACCTCGGTGATTTCCGTTTGTGTGGCGTCAAACACCGAACCAAAGTGAGAGCCGATAACGTCGGATGAGACGATTTCTTCATCGGTGTAGCCAAAGGATTCATTATTCGCCGTCGCCTTTTTCAGCGCGTTGTTAACCTCTTCAGCGGTCACTTTTGTACCCAAAATTGAGACCAATTCCGTCACTGAACCTGTTTTTACAGGTACACGCTGAGCGTGGCCTTTCAGTTTACCGCTCAATTCCGGTATCACCAGGCCAATCGCTTTTGCCGCACCCGTGGTATGGGGGATGATATTTTCCGCGGCCGCCCGCGATGCGCGCAGATCCTTGCCACGCGGGCCATCGACCAGCGATTGCGTGCCGGTATAGGCGTGAATGGTGGTCATGGTGCCGACCTGAATACCGAAGTTGTCATGCAACGCTTTTGCCATCGGCGCGAGGCAGTTGGTGGTGCAGGAGGCGACAGAGACAATCTGGTCGCTGGCTGTCAGCGTCTCATCATTGACGTTAAAGACAATGGTTTTCATCTCACCCGCAGGCGCTGAGATCAGCACTTTTTTAGCACCGGCGTCGAGGTGCGCACGGGCTTTATCTGCGGAGGTATAAAAACCGGTACACTCAATGATGTACTCCGCACCAGTGGTTTTCCAGGGAATGTTTTTAGCCTCTTTTTCTGCGTAAACGGCAATTTTCTTGCCGTCGACAATCAGCGAATCCTCAGTGAAATCAACACTCCAGGGGAACGGTCCGTAGTTAGAGTCATGCTTTAACAGATAAGCGAGTATTTTGGGGGAGGTGAGATCGTTGATCGCCACCACATCCACATGGCTTTTCACTTCCAGCAGACGTCGCAGGACCAGACGACCAATACGACCAAAACCGTTAATGCCAATCTTACTCATGATTTTCTCCTGTCAGGATCCGGCAATACGCCACATTTTTTCCCTACCAGGCTTAGTCCACTCTGCCATTGCCAGCAACCACCATTCCTGCGACTCCCCGTAACCGATTGAAAACGGGGGAACAAAAGTTAATGAATTTTTAACAAAAGATCGCTATGTTGGCGCTTTATTGTTTTTATTCAGGAATTGTTATGGGCAATAAGTATTCTGGCCTGCAAATTGGCATTCATTGGCTGGTCTTTTTACTGGTGATCGGCGCCTACTGCGCCATGGAATTACGTGGGTTTGCGCCTCAAAGTTATCGTCCGTGGTTCAATATGGTCCACGTTTCGTGCGGGATCTCAATTCTCATACTGATGGTGACGCGTCTGTTAGTCCGGCTTAAGTATCCTGCGCCGCCGATCGTGCCAAAACCGAAGCCAATGATGACCGGTCTTGCCCACCTTGGCCATTTGGTTATCTACCTGCTGTTTATCGTTCTGCCGATCATCGGTTTGCTGATGATTTACAACCGGGGAAATCCCTGGATTGCATTCGGGATTGTGATGCCACATGCCGCTGAAGCCCATTTTGAACTCGCGGATACACTGAAATCCTGGCATGTCACGCTGGCAAACCTGGGCTACTTTGTGATTGCGCTGCATGCTGGCGCCGCGCTGATGCACCACTATTTCTGGAAAGACAATACGCTGTTGCGCATGATGCCGCGTAAACGTTCCTGACATCACGCATCGCCGCGCCTTGCGTAACACCGTTCCGTAAAGCCAATGAATGAGGGGAAACACCGGGATTTGGTTCCCGGAGGGACGCCAAACCCGGTGGTCGCCCCGGATATCACGGTCTTAAACTCACGGTGTTACATATTTACGGGTTTTTACTTTGAACGGGGAAGAGAAAGCACCTGCGTCTAACCAGACCCGTACGCAGGTGAAAAAAACGGGTCTACATCGGAAGCGGGCATTATATATATTTGTATGACAAATATAAACGAGTTTATTAGCGTGCTGCCAGACGCGCTACACGCGATCTCTCTCCCTTTATCAGACGCCTGAACATGGATAAAGCCTGTTCTGCGAACTACGCTTAAAAGGTTATAGATATCGGGAGGGGTTATGCTGACTCACTCTGAAGCCCGACGCTGGGCGACGCTCATGCTGAAATCGGCGCTGTGTGATGGTATGAAGGGGGATGAGATTTGCAGACAAGTGCATCTGGTTTGTGACAAACACGGAAAAGAGTGCCTTGAAGAGCTTATCGAAGAGATTTTGATTGAAGCAGGACGCATTGGGCCGCAACACAGTACCGGAGAATACCGGCATCATTAAACCACCGCCAGGCGATACGCTGCCTGCGTGAAAGAAACCCCGAAACCAGGCCGCCTGACGATTCGGGGTTTTGTGTGTTTCTCCCGCTGTATCATTCACATTAACTATTCATTCACCACATCATTGTTTTACAGCCGCTATCATACATTGCTACTATACCCCCCTATAGTATGGAGGGCGTATGCCACATTCCCCTGAAGATAAAAAACGTATTCTTACTCGTGTTCGTCGCATTCGCGGGCAGGTCGATGCGCTGGAGCGGGCGCTGGAGTCCGGCGAGCCGTGCCTGGCCATTCTGCAACAAATCGCGGCGGTGCGTGGGGCATCTAACGGCCTGATGGGCGAAATGGTCGAGATCCACCTGAAAGATGAACTGGTCAGCGGCGAAACCACGCCGGACCAGCGTGCGGTGCGCATGGCCGAGATCGGCCATCTGCTTCGCGCTTATCTAAAATAAAGACATCACCTGACGATAAAGGGAAGAGACACATGAAATCACGTGCAGCAGTTGCATTTGGCCCCGGCCAGCCGCTAAAAATTGTTGAGATTGACGTCGCGCCGCCAAAAAAAGGTGAGGTGCTGGTGAAAATCACCCATACCGGGGTTTGCCATACCGACGCGTTTACGCTTTCTGGTGATGATCCGGAAGGGGTGTTCCCTGCGGTGCTGGGACACGAAGGCGGCGGGATCGTCGTCGAGGTTGGCGAAGGGGTGACCAGTCTGAAACCCGGCGACCACGTTATTCCTCTGTACACGGCAGAATGCGGTGAGTGTAAATTCTGTAAGTCAGGTAAAACGAACTTGTGTCAGGCCGTTCGCGCCACGCAGGGGAAAGGTCTGATGCCGGACGGCACCACCCGTTTCTCCTATAACGGTGAACCCATTTATCACTATATGGGCACCAGTACCTTCAGTGAGTACACGGTCTGCGCCGAGATTTCACTGGCGAAAGTGAACCCGCAGGCACCGCTGGATAAAGTGTGTCTGCTGGGCTGTGGCGTGACGACCGGTATCGGCGCGGTGCATAACACCGCAAAAGTGAAAGAGGGCGACACCGTAGCCGTATTCGGTCTGGGCGGCATTGGTCTGGCGGTTATTCAGGGGGCGGTACAGGCAAAAGCCGGTCGCATTCTGGCTATCGATACCAATCCGGAAAAATTCAAACTCGCCGCTGAGATGGGCGCGACTGACTTTATCAACCCGAACGATCATGACAAGCCGGTTCAGGATGTGATTGTTGCGCTGACCGACGGTGGCGTCGACTTTAGCTTCGAGTGCATTGGTAACGTCAATGTGATGCGCGCCGCGCTGGAGTGCTGCCACAAGGGATGGGGCGAGAGCATTATTATCGGCGTAGCGGGGGCGGGTCAGGAGATCAAAACGCGTCCCTTCCAGTTAGTGACCGGGCGCGTCTGGCGTGGTTCAGCATTTGGCGGCGTTAAAGGACGTTCGCAGTTGCCGGGAATGGTGGAAGAGGCCATGAGCGGGAAAATTCAACTGGATCCGTTCATTACCCACCGCTTGCCGCTGGAACAGATTAATGAGGCGTTCGATCTTATGCATCAGGGCAAATCTATTCGCACTGTTATCCATTTCGGCGATAACTAAGCACTCCGCCAGCGGTCTCTGCCGCTGGCACTTTCCTGAATTTTCCGGAATGAATTGTTCTGAAATGTGACGAATACGGCGCTTTTCAGGGTAAGCAATTGTCGGGAGATGCCGATGATTCTCTTACGGGCGTTTTTTGCGCATTCACCTATAAGAGAGTCGACGGTCATGGACAATACATCATCGATGCAGGCACCACATAAGCTGGGCTTTTTGCATCATATCCGGCTGGTTCCGCTGTTTTCCTCCATTCTCGGTGGCATCCTGCTTTTGTTCGCGCTCAGTTCAGGGCTGGCAGGCTATTTTCTGTTGCAGGCAGACCGCGACCAACGCGATGTGACAGATGAAATACAGGTGCGCATGGGGCTATCCAATAGTGCTGACCACCTGCGGACCGCACGCATCAGTCTGATCCATGCTGGCGCCGCCAGCCGTATTGCTGAAATGGCGGACATGAAAGCGAACATCAATGAGGCGGAAAAACGCATCAAACTGGCGCAGGATGGGTTTAACGCCTGGATGGCCCGAGCGGTGAAAACGCCGGCGGATGAAGCGCTGGACGACGCGTTGCGCGCCCGTTTTACTGCCTATATCGACGGTTTGCAGCCGATGCTGAAATACGCCAGAAATGGCATGTTTGAAGCCATCATCAACCATGAAAACGAACAGGCGCGCTCGCTGGACAACGCGTATAACACCACCTTGCAAAACGCGGTCGAACTGCGCACGGAACGGGCAAGCCGGCTGAGTGCTCAGGCGCACCAGCGTAGCCAACTGGGGCTGATGTTTATGATTGGTGCATTTGCGCTGGCGCTGGTATTAACCCTGATGACATTTATCGTGCTACGCCGCACGGTGATTCAGCCATTGCAACGTGCCGCCCGACGTATCGAACAGATCGCCGCTGGCGATTTAACCTTGCAGGATGAACCTACCGGAGGCAGTGAAATTGGTCGCCTGAGCCGTCACCTGCAAAAAATGCAGCATGCGCTGGTCCGGACCGTTGGCACGGTTCGCCAGGGGACGGAAGAGATCTATCGCGGCACCAGTGAAATTTCGGCAGGTAACACCGACCTCTCTTCACGCACGGAACAACAGGCTGCGGCGATCGAACAGACGGCTGCCAGTATGGAGGAGTTAACCGCCACCGTGAAACAAAATGCCGATAACGCGCACCATGCCAGCAAACTGGCGGAAGACGCGTCTGATAAAGCCAGTCGGGGCGGTCAGATGGTTTCTGGCGTGGTGAAAACGATGGGGAATATCTCCTCCAGTTCGAAGAAGATTTCCGAAATCACGGCGGTTATCAACAGTATTGCCTTCCAGACCAATATCCTGGCGTTGAATGCCGCCGTGGAGGCTGCACGCGCGGGCGAACAGGGGCGCGGATTTGCCGTGGTCGCCAGTGAAGTCCGCACCCTTGCCAGTCGCAGTGCGCAAGCGGCGAAAGAGATTGAAGGGCTGATCAGCGAGTCGGTCAGACTTACCGATCAGGGGGCGGGCGAAGTGGTGGCCGCGGGCGAAACGATGACGGAGATTGTTGAGGCAGTTAAACGCGTTACCGATATTATGCTGAACATCGCCGCCGCGTCGGATGAGCAGAGCCGGGGTATTGTGCAGGTCAGCCAGGCCATTTCAGAGATGGATAAAGTGACGCAGCAAAACGCGTCGTTGGTTGAAGAGGCGTCTGCTGCGGCCGCCTCTCTGGAAGCGCAGGCCGCCAGATTAACCGACGCCGTAGGGGCGTTTCGTTTGCAGGCCACAAGCCGGGGAAAAAGCGCGCCGGGGCGGCATTTACTACAGCCTGCCACCGCCCATAACCGGGAAACGTTCTGAACTACAGGCCGGGAATGACCCGGCCTGATTGTCTTCTCATTACTGACCGGGTATCCAGCACGGGACGGTAATACGAGGCGTCAGAGTGGCATGGATTTGCGGATCGTTGAAATCAGCGTTTGCGCCGCAGAGGAAAGGGACGTATCGACGCGAGTGAGGATCCCGATAGGCTCACCGGCTCCCTGAGACGGAATCGGCAGCGATACCAGCGTCGCCTGACGTAAATCGTCCCTGACTGCGCCGGAAGGCACAAACCAAACGTAATCGTAATCGACGGTAAGCTGGCGCGAGAGGGATGCTGAAAGTGTTTCAATACAACCGGAGGGCATTTTGCAGCCCTGGCTGTGCAGCAAGGCTTCGGCGCTCTGCCGGGGGACGGTTCCTTTGGGGGAGACCACCACCGGCCAGTCCGTCACGCGACTCAGCGTCACCGTTTCCTGCAACAACGGGTGGTTGGGGCGCACAACCAGTTTCAGGGATTCGAGAAACAATAACTCATAATTGAGCCCGCTCATCAATTCCGGGTCGGACATTCGGCCAATCCCCAGATCGATCTCTCCCGACTTCAAACCCGCCAGCAACATGGGATTGTTCATGGTCGCCACTTGCAGGGTCGTCTCTTTTTGTTGCTGATGAAATTGTCCGATAACGGCGGGGAGGATCCCCAGTGCGGCGGTGGGCAGGGCGCCAACGCGCACCACATCATGATTGAGTCCTTCCTTGCGGTTCAGCGCCTGTCCTGCGGTGTTTAGCGCATCAAGCACTTTCACTGCATGAGTAAGAAACTGCTCGCCAGGCAGCGTGAGTTGCGCACCGAGGCGTCCACGCTCAAAAAGACGGGTTCCGGTCAATTGCTCCAGCTCGTTAAGCGTTTTGGAGAGCGCCGGTTGACTCAGGTTAAGGGTTTCAGCCGCGCGCCCCAGTGTTCCTTGTTGGGCGACGGCTACGAAAGTATGAAGATGGCGCAAGCGAATGCGCTGACTGAACAAACCATTTTTTTCCATAATAGATGTTAAAAACAAAGCAGTGTTGGTGACAAGTAAAGTTATTAATTTTTGATAACCTGTTAGCAAATTATTATTAACATTTAAGGCATTTAAGTTACAACTGTTTTGTTTTGCTTATGTTTTGTACTGCTCTGTACGGGGTTTACCAAACCGCTGCGCGTCAGACATCTGAGAGGAGGGCGTAAGCGCGGGTGGCAACGAATTCAGGCGAGATCACACTTCGTAAATTCTTCCCCCCAGAGTGAATAGCGTTTTCTACACTCCAGGTAATATTCACTGGAGGCATGACATTATGGCGAACACCATCACGGCAGATGAGATTCGGGAACACTTTTCGCAGGCAATGTCAGCAATGTACCAGCAGGAAGTGCCGCAATACGGCACATTGCTGGAACTTGTCGCTGACGTGAATCTATCCGTACTGGAGAATAACCCGACACTGCATGAAAAACTGGCCAATGCCGATGAACTGGCGCGGCTGAACGTGGAGCGCCACGGCGCGATTCGGGTAGGGACCGCACAGGAGCTTTCCACACTGCGCAGGATGTTCGCCATTATGGGGATGTATCCTGTGAGTTATTACGATCTTTCTCAGGCGGGCGTCCCTGTGCATTCCACCGCTTTTCGCCCGATTGATGATGCTTCGCTCTCCCGCAATCCTTTCCGCGTCTTCACCTCGTTGTTGCGACTCGAGCTTATCGAGAACGAAGAACTCAGAAAGCGGGCGGCAGAGATTCTGGCGAAACGCGATATTTTTACCCCGCGTTGCCGTGAGCTTTTGGATGAATTTGATACGCAGGGCGGTTTTACCCTTGCGCAGGCGCGGGAATTTGTTCAGGAAGCGCTGGAGACCTTTCGCTGGCATCGCCATGCCACGGTCGATGAGGCGACATACCATGCGCTGCACAATGAACACCGCCTGATTGCTGATGTGGTGTGTTTCCCCGGCTGCCATATTAATCACCTGACGCCGCGTACGCTGGACATCGACAGGGTGCAATCCATGATGCCGGAGTGCGGAATTGAACCCAAAATTTTGATTGAAGGCCCGCCGCGCCGCGACGTGCCGATTCTGTTGCGCCAGACCAGTTTTAAAGCACTGGAAGAACCGGTGCTGTTTGCCGGCGAAATGCAGGGAACCCATTCGGCGAGGTTTGGTGAAATCGAACAGCGCGGGGTGGCGCTAACCCCGAAAGGCCGTGAGCTGTATGACTCGCTGCTGCAACAGGCCGGGACCGGTAAAGATAATCTCACGCACCAGCTTCATTTGCAGGATGTGTTCAAAGTGTTTCCCGATAGCGAATTTCTTCTGCGCCAGCAAGGACTGGCCTGGTTTCGCTATCGCCTGACCCCATCAGGTGAAGCGCATCGTCAGGCGATCCATGCGGGGGATGATCCGCAACCGCTGATTGAGCGCGGGTGGGTGGTGGCGCAACCCATTACGTACGAAGATTTTCTGCCGGTGAGTGCGGCGGGGATTTTTCAGTCAAATCTCGGCAATGAAACGCAGGCACGCAGCCACGGCAATGCCAGCCGTGACGCCTTTGAGCAGGCATTGGGTTGTCCGGTCCATGATGAGTTTGTGTTGTACCAGCAGGCGGAAGAACGCAGTAAGCGGCGTTGCGGCCTGCTCTGAACACGGTATCCTGTTGGGATGTGAAAGACGTGGTATCAGGATATTGTCATGAAAATCCCCTCCCTCCCGCTGGCAAACACGCAGCAGGGTAACATTATGGGTGTCGTGCAAGGCGACATCCATCTCTGGCGTGGGATCCCCTATGCGGCGCCGCCGACAGGCGAGCTGCGCTGGCGTGCGCCGCAACCTGCGCCTGCGTGGCAAGGCGTCCGCCAGGCGAACACCTTCTCCTGTGCAAGCTGGCAGGATATTGAATATTGCAAAGCGCTTGGCGGCGGTGACCCTGGGCGTTTTTCGGAAGATTGTCTCTATTTGAATATCTGGTCCCCGGCGACACGTTCCCGGCCATTACCCGTCATGGTGTGGCTGCACGGTGGGGGCTACACCATCGGTTCCGGGTGTCTGCCGCCTTACGATGGCGAAGCGTTGGCAAAACGAGAGGTGGTGGTCGTCACGCTCAATTACCGCCTCGGTCATCTCGGCTTTTTTGCGCATCCGGCGCTGGAGGGCGAAGAGGGCGAATGTCTGAACAATTTTGCCTTGCTTGACCAGATTGCAGCGCTGCGTTGGGTACAGGACAACATCGCCGCGTTTGGAGGCGATGCGCACAATGTCACCTTGTTTGGGGAATCAGCTGGCGCGCGCAGCGTCCTCTCATTAATGGCCTCACCGCGCGCCAAAGGGCTTTTTCACAAAGCCATCATTCAGAGCGGGTATACGTTGCCCGATACGCCACGCGAAACGGCGCTCGAAAAAGGCGTCGCCGTGGCCGCGCACTTTGGTCTGCACAACGCCACCGCCGAACAGTTACGGGCGATCCCGGCAGATGCGTTTTGGTCGCTCGGTGCGCCGTTGAAAATAGCCCCGACGCCGATTTCTGGCGATGCAGTGCTCCCGGAACCGATGCTCGACATCATTTTTGCTGGAAAACAGCATCCGATGCCGGTACTGATTGGCTCAAACAGCGATGAAGCCAGCGTGATGGCGGTGTTTGGCGTGGATCTCGCCGGGCAAATCGAAAAGTTGCGCCGGGAGCGTCGGCTGGGCCTGGGGCTTATCAAACTGTTGTATCCCGGTGTGAAAGGGGATGAAGAACTGGGACGCCAGGTGTGTCGTGATATGGCGTTCACCACGCTGGGATACGTGGTCATGCAAGCGCAGCAGCGGGTCGGCGAACCCTGCTGGCGATACTGGTTCGATTATGTTGCACAAAGCGAGCATGCCACCTATGCCAAAGGGGCATGGCACGGTAATGAAGTGCCTTATGTCTTTGATACGCTGATGCTGGCGGAACCGTCGCGCTATTATGCTAATGACAACGATCGGGCGTTTGCGTCGCAGGTGGCGGATTATTGGGTAAGTTTTGCTTATCACGCCAGTCGCACCTGTGATGTTTTGCACGGCCCGGTACGCTGGCCTGCCTCCGTTCAGGGGCGCGATCGCCTGTTACGGATAGGGCTGAACAAATTTGCTGGTTTTAAGGTGGAAAACCGTTTTATGCGGGCGCGGATGTCACTGTTTAAGCGGGTGATGAAACATCATGTCAGTCTGGATTAACGCCGATTAACCTGTTTCAACCCTGTAATAACCCTGTGCTAACTTTACATTGGAATCAGTCTGTTCCGATCGACATAAAATATTTTCATTTTTGTACAGATTATCGGCGGGCAACAATTGGATTATTAATCGATTTTGTCTAGAGTGAGCGCTCAGAAACGTGCACTCTCTTGCTGCTGTTACGTACCAGCGCGGGACCATTCACACGACCAGAAGGACTCACTTTCAGGTATGGATCGTAGACGATTTATTCAAGGTTCAATGGCAATGGCCGCCGTATGCGGTACCAGTGGTATTGCATCTCTCTTTTCTCGCGCCGCGTTTGCTGCCGAATCCGACATTGCTGATGGTCAAACCGTCCGTTTTGACTTCTCTGTTCTGCAATCTATGGCACACGATTTGGCGGAGAAACCGTGGGGCGGAGCGCCGCGCGCGCTGCCTGACACGCTGGCGAAACTGACGCCGCAGGCGTACAACAGCATCCAGTATGATGCTGAACAGTCGCTGTGGAATAACGTTGAAGGTCGCGAACTCGATGTGCAGTTCTTCCATGTCGGGATGGGATTCCGTCGTCGCGTGCGGATGTTCTCCGTGGATGCGGGAACGCATCAGGCGCGTGAGATCCACTTCCGCCCGGAACTGTTCAAATACAACGATGCAGGCGTCGACACAAAACAACTGGAAGGGCAGACCGACCTTGGATTTGCCGGTTTCCGCGCGTTTAAGGCTCCGGAACTGGCGCGTCGCGATATTGTGTCGTTCCTCGGCGCCAGCTATTTCCGCGCCGTTGATGACACCTACCAGTATGGTTTGTCTGCGCGTGGTCTGGCAGTTGATACCTACGCGGACAAAAAAGAAGAGTTTCCTGATTTCACGGCATTCTGGTTTGAAACCGCGAAGCCGGGCGACACCACGTTTACGGTGTACGCGCTGTTAGACAGCCCAAGCGTCACAGGTGCCTATAAGTTTGTGATCCATTGTGAGAAGACGCAGGTGATCATGGATGTGGAAAATCACATCTATGCCCGTAAAGACATTCAGCAACTGGGCATTGCGCCAATGACCAGTATGTTCAGCTGCGGCAATAACGAACGCCGTATGTGCGACACCATTCACCCGCAAATCCACGATTCCGATCGCCTGGCAATGTGGCGCGGCAACGGTGAATGGGTTTGTCGTCCGTTGAATAACCCGCAAAAACTGCAGTTCAATGCCTATACCGACAACAACCCAAAAGGGTTTGGTCTGTTGCAGCTTGATCGTGATTTTACCCACTATCAGGACATCATGGGCTGGTATAACAAACGCCCAAGCCTGTGGGTCGAGCCGCGTAATCAATGGGGCAAGGGCACGATCGGTCTGATGGAGATCCCGACGACCGGAGAAACACTGGATAACATCGTCTGCTTCTGGCAACCGGAAAAAGCGATTAAAGCCGGTGACGAACTGGCGTTCAAATACCGTTTGTACTGGAGCGCGCAACCGCCTGTACGTTCGCCGTTGGCGCGCGTGATGGCAACCCGTACCGGTATGGGCGGTTTCCCGGAAGGCTGGGCGCCGGGCGAGCATTATCCGGAGAAATGGTGTCGTCGTTTTGCCATTGATTTCGTCGGCGGCGATCTGAAAGCGGCGGCGCCGAAGGGCATTGAGCCGGTGATTACGCTCTCCAGCGGTGAAGCGAAACAGATCGAAATTCTCTATGTTGAGCCGTTCGACGGCTATCGCATTCAGTTTGACTGGTACCCCACCTCGGACTCTACCGATCCGGTGGATATGCGCCTGTTCTTGCGCTGTCAGGGTGATGCAATCAGCGAAACCTGGCTGTATCACTATTTCCCGCCAGCGCCGGACAAACGTCAGTATGTTGACGATCGCATAATGCGCGAATAACGTTTATCACGGCTCTTCCTCCGGGAGGAGCCGTTTTTACATTTCCCGCCGTTGACGTTTGTACACGATTTAAACCCGATCCCGTTCGCATTCTTCCCTGAGTACAGCGATTCTGTGCCGGAATTTCCATTACCTCCGCTTGAGCCGGCTCCAGCGCATCCAGGTTAATCAACGGTGCGGATGGACTGCATCTACCAGCAGTATCCTGGATATTCTCGCTTTGCGAAATGGATGGCGCGACTGGCCCTGGGGATTATTGATGACGTTATCGAGGTTCCGAAAGAACAATAAAAAGGCCGCCTTATATTGGTGTCTTCCCGATGACAATTCCAATCCAGTTTGCCATCCTGGCATTTAAATACCGTACTCGTAACGATATTTACGCCAAAACATTCATAAACAAGAACGTCCATAACGGATAATTTATGCGTAACCGTTGTTATGCATTACCTGAGAATAAACTTACCCGCTCAGTTATTAATTATTCATCGCATTTATTTCATTTGTCGAGAACATATGTCTAATGAAGAAAAATACTCCTGAATGTGTTTTCATTATTTTAATGGTGCTTAAGGATCATTTTACTGTTTTTGATTCACTCGTCGATTTCCGTATACCGACATGAATATTTATTGCTGCGATCGCACTATTTTATTGATAACTATTTATCCCTAAAAAAGCACGTAGTGCTCAATTTGAAATCTAAATTCATGCTAACGCATTTTTGTGCAAGTCAAGCTGTTTATGCCGAAAAATGATTATTTATTGCGATTTTGATCTATTTGTCAGTGTTTTTGTGCAATAAAAACCTATTTTGATCGCATAAGCATGACTTCGATCACCCTTTTTTTAATTAAAATCCGTCGATGTGATGAGATTCAAATAATAATCCGCCAAAGCGAAATACTCTGTATTCAGACTTGTTGTAATTGGAGGTAAAAACCAGACGCCTTTATTTGTTCGTTATTTATTTTATTTTCCCCAGCCTCTTGAAAATAGAGAGGCAGGCTCATCTGTTTTTAATTTTTATTCTGGCGGTATTTTATGAAAAAAGCACTGGTAACAGGTGGACACGGTGGTATCGGGTCAGCAATCACCCGCGCACTGGTCTCTTCCGGATATCGGGTTATTGTCTGCTATATTCCCGGCGATGAATTACAGGCCCTGAAATGGTTCAGGAAAAATAATTATTCAGAAACACAGGTTTTTTTACTTCCCCTGGATGTCACGGATACCGGCGGGTGTGAAAAAACACTGTGCGAATTACTGGATCAGGAAAAACATATCGATGTGCTTGTCAATAACGCCGGGATCACCCGGGACACCACGTTTAAACGCATGTCGCCCGCACAGTGGCATGAAGTGATTAATGTCAACCTGAATGGCATCTATAACGTCACCCGTCCCCTGTTTCCGGGCATGTGTGAGAGAGGGAATGCCCGCATTATCAATATCTCTTCTGTGAATGGACTGAAGGGGCAGTTCGGCCAGGTGAACTACTCTGCAGCGAAAGCGGGCATGATTGGGTTCACCAAAGCCCTTGCAGCGGAAGGGGCAAAGGCCGGTGTGACGGTGAATGCTGTGGCTCCCGGCTATACCGGCACCCCAATGGTCGAAATGATGAAACCGGAAGCGCTGCAGGCTATCACCGCCGGGATCCCGATGCAGCGTCTGGCCACCCCGGATGAAGTGGCGGCGGCAGTCGCGTTTTTAGCCAGTGACGCTGCCGCCTACATTACCGGGGAAACCCTCTCCGTCAATGGCGGGTTGTACATGCACTGAGGCGTGACTGACGCACAGGAGGACAGATTGTGAAAGTGTATATCGTGGCAGCAAAACGGACGCCGGTTGGCTGTTTTAAGGGCGCACTGAAAACCCTCTCTCCGGCCAGGCTGGGCGCTGAAGCCGTGAAAGCCGTCCTGGCCCAGGTCCAACTGGCGGCCTCCGTCGTTGACGAAGTGATCGTCGGGAATGTGATTGGTGCCGGACAGGGAATGGGGGTGGGGCGTCAGGTCGCCCTGGCGGCCGGTATCCCGGACCGGGTTCCGGCCTACACCCTGAATATGGTGTGCGGCAGCGGTATGAAAGCTGTCATGGACGCGTGCGCCCACATTAAAGCGGGTGATGCGGAGGTTGTCATTGCGGCCGGGACTGAAAGCATGTCGCAGATCCCCTTTACCGTCCCTGCAGATATCCGCTGCGGCATCCGACCGGGGCATCTGGAATTGCGGGATTTGCTGATCAGTGACGGGCTGACGGATGCGTTCAACCGATACCACATGGGGTTCACGGCGGAAAATATTGCCCGACGACTGGAGATCAGCCGTGAAGAGCAGGATCGCTTTGCGCTGGCCAGCCAGCGCAAAGCGGTGGCCGCCGTCAGCCAGGGGCGATTTGTAGACGAAATTGTGCCGGTTGAGGTGAAGTCGCGTAGCGGTCTTCTGACGGTGGCGCAGGATGAACACCCCCGGGACGGTGTCACCATCGAAAAATTAGCGGCTCTGTCTCCTGCGTTTACCGACAGAGGCACGGTGACTGCCGGTAATGCCTCCGGCCTTAATGACGGCGCCAGCGCCATCCTGGTTGTCTCAGAAGCGGCGGTTGAGAAATACCATCTGCAGCCGCTTGTGGAAATCGAAAGCTACCATCAGGTCGGGGTTGCCCCGGATGTGATGGGACTGGGGCCCGTCGGTGCCTGCCTCGGGGCGCTGGGGAAGGCCGGGCTGCTTATCGACAACATCGATCTGTGTGAATGCAATGAAGCGTTTGCCGCCCAGGCGCTGGGGGTGATCCAGGAGATCGCCAGGCTCACCCGTACCCCTGCGGAGGCGCTGCTGGCCCGCACCAATGTGAATGGCGGAGCCATTGCGCTCGGTCATCCGCTGGGGGCCTCTGGTAACCGCATTCTTGTCACGCTGCTGTATGAAATGCGTCGGCGTGGGGCCGGGCGAGGCCTGGCTACCCTCTGTATTGGTGGGGGCATGGGCACGGCAGTCATACTGAAAAATATGTAATCCCTCCGGATGGCATAAAAATGCCCCGGATTTTCTGTTACTCACTCAAAAAGGAACCCCGTGTATGTATACCAAGATGTACAAAAACCTGTCTGAGCAGGTCGAAAAAATCCTGATCCCGTATGCCCGTTTTAACCAGATGATGGCCAAAAACGTAGAAGAGCTGACCGGACTCAGCCTGGCGTCCATGCAGGCCCGTTGCGATATCGGCAACGCCCATCTGCATGCCCTGGGGGAGGTGAAGGATTTGTCGTCCCTGGCGGCTTTCAATGCACAGCAACTGGAGAGCCTGCTGGCGTTGTCCCGGCGCTGTGTGGAGGACTGTAGCCAGTTTACGGAAATAGCAAGAGCGTTCAGGGCCGATATTGAAATGCTCATGACAGAAAACGCCGCCCGGTCACGCACCGGGTCATAACAGGACGGGCCTCACTGACGTGAGGCCCGCAAATAAAAGGGATGGTTATGACCGATTCCGTTTTACACGCTGCCCGTAGCAGGCCACAGCAGGAGGCTGACAGTGATGACACTCTGTCGCTCAGCAGCCTGGCACCGGTGCTGGCAACCCTGTATGCCATTAATCTCCGGGACGTGAATGAGGCGCTGCTGTCGCTTTTTCAGGCTCCGGAGCAGTTTGCTGACAGAATGCAGCACTGGTGGGAGAAACAGGTTGCTGAGACGCAGGACGTTCTGTCCGGGGCTGAAGATGCACGGTTCAGTGCCCCGGAATGGAATAAGGACGATATGTACGGTGAGCTGAAAGCGCGCTATTTATACTTCTGCCGGAGCGTCGACACGCTGCTGGACACCCTGGGCGGAGAGGGCGACGAAGGACTCCCACGGCTGAAATTCTTTTCCCGCCAACTGCTCAGCGCGCTCTCTCCGGCCAATTACCTGTTCACCAATCCGGAGGCACTGGCCCGAATAGCCGACACTGATGGGGAAAACCTGAGGGACGGTCTGGCCCGTTTTACCGATGATTTGCGCCACAGCGATGGGGTACTGAATATTCGCCAGGTCAGCAGAAATGCCTTTATTCCTGGGGTGCATCTGGCGGCCACTCCGGGAGCCGTGGTTTTTCGGAACGACCTCTGTGAACTGATTCAGTACACCCCCCTGACGGAGACGGTGAACAAAACCCCGTTACTGATCGTCCCGCCGCTCATCAACAAATACTACATTCTGGATCTGCGTGAGAAAAACTCCATGGTGCGCTGGCTGCTGGAGCAGGGACATGCTGTGTTCATGCTGTCATGGCGCAATCCGGATGCCTCCCTGCGGGAAACTGGCTTTGACCGCTATGTGCTGGACGGCGTAGTCAACGCGGTGAATGTGATTGAAGGGATCACCGGATGCGGGCAGATCAATGCCGCCGGGTATTGCCTCGGGGGCACTCTGCTGGCCTGCACGGTTGCCTATTATGCGGCCAGAAGGATGAAGAAAAAAATCAGATCAGCCACCTACTTCACCACGCTGCTGGATTTTTCCACGCCGGGCGAGGTGGGAGCCTATATCGATCCGGCGCTGGTGTCTGTTATCAGCGAACAGAACACGCGGCGGGGCTATATGGATGGCAGGATGATGAATGTCACGTTTAACTCCCTGCGCGAGAACAGTCTCTACTGGAATTACTACACCAGCCACTATCTGCTGGGAAAACCGGCCCGGGACTTTGATCTGCTGTTCTGGAGCAGCGACAGCATTAACGTCACCGCCGCCTGCTGGCAGGATATCGTGCAGGAATTTTATCTGCATAACCGGCTGATCCAGCCGCGGGGTTTCAAGGTGGGCGGGGTGTATATCGACCTGTCGCGGATCGATATTCCCGGTTATTTTGTTTCCGCCTGTGACGATCATATCGCCCTATGGCAGGGCACGTATCAGGGGGCGAGACACCTGAAAGGCGACACCACGTTTGTGCTCGGAGGGGCCGGGCATGTGGCCGGTATCATTAACCCGCCAGCCGGCATGAAATATGGTTACCGGGTGAACGATACGCTGCCGGATGATGCCGGGACCTGGCTGAGCACGGCGAAAGAGCACCCTGGCTCCTGGTGGCCGCACTGGCATCAGTGGCTGAAAAGCAAGGAGAAGGGAGAGCCGGTGGCCGCTTATGCCGTCGGGAATGAAACCTGGCCCGTGCTGGCGGAGGCTCCCGGAGACTATGTCCGGGCCACGGTCTGAGGCTTTTCATCCCATAACGCAGCGGTATCCGGGCATAGGCCTGGATACCCTGATAACTGTCTGAACAGAGGCCGCCGTCTCAGAAAAAGTGATCCTGCCGACGTTTACCATCCCGGTTCACGGTATTCGCTTCTGCGACGCTTCATTGTCTTTTACGACGCCCCAGGGAGATCCATACGATATCGTTTTGCTTAAGCCAGAGCGCGGGAAGCGTTGGGAATATCAGGTTTTTGCGGCTCGCGGCACAGGAATACCGGAAGCCAGTTGACCGTCCAGGTAAAACATCAACGAGTAAAATTATGCCTGTACACGAGATTGCCCGACTGGAAGGTTCTGATGGTCGGGGATACAATTTGGATATTGTTCGCCTGAGGTAACAGAAACGCCTGTTGAAGGACGATCTGCTTAAAATGTTGCAAAAAGAAAGTGTTGAATAACGCATGTTCTCAAAGGGCTTCACCCGCATTGAGGCCCTTCATCTGATATTATTCTGGCCATCTTGATTTTTAATAAGGGAATGGCCTGAAATGTCCGACATCATCACACTCGACGACGCCTTACAACTGCGCGCGGTAGAAGAAAGTTACGTGACGCCGCTGCATCAGTTAATCCTCAAAAATAAAGCGTGGCTGCAACAGTCGCTGAATTGGGTGCCATTCGTCAATTCAGAAGAGGACACCCACAAAACCGTGCAGGGCAACATGATGTTGCACCAGCGTGGCTACGCCAAAATGTACCTTATTTTTAATCACGACGATGTCGTGGGGGTTATTTCGTTTAATTTAATCGAACCGCTTAATAAAACGGCCTATATCGGTTACTGGCTGGATGAAGAAAATCAGGGGCAGGGGATCCTTTCGCGTGCACTGCAGGGCGTCATCCATTTTTATGCCCAGCGTGGCGAGATCCGCCGGTTTGTCATCAAATGCCGTGTTGATAATGCCAGAAGTAACCGCGTAGCACTCCACAACGGCTTCATCCTGGAAGGCTGTATGAAACAGGCTGAATTTCTCAACGGCGATTATCACGACGTCAATATGTACGCCCGTATCATCGATCCGGTTTCACAGTAAACCGGCTAAGGGGGTGCGCGTAATGTGCTGTTCACCGTTAACGGTCTTCGGCCCGCGCAGGTGAATCACGTCGCCGTCAAAGGCTTCCACCGTCGCCCGGTCGGTTATCTCAACACGGTGTTCTATCACTACTTCGCCGATCACACGGGTGTCGCCCTCAATTAAAACATGATCATCGAGCAGAATGGGGCCGCCGCTGAGATGGGCGCGCCCGCCGACCAGCACGTGATGTTTCAACACACAATTCCCTTCCACGGTTGCGTGTTCAGCCACTTGCGAGCTGTAGCGTAGGGTGGGAATAGCATCCTCGTGAGTACCGGCAATGATGCGGGCGTGGCCGTACACCTTCGCGCAATCGCAAATCCAGACATTGTTTTCGGCATTACCTTCGATCAGGGCAAAGTCAAAGACTTCAGCGCGGTGCTCTATAAACGCCTCATTGACTATCGCATCGCCATAGATTTGCGCCTGATGCACCACCCGCGAGCGACTCACCGTGGCGCGGTCATAGATTTGCAACATCAGGTCGTTAGCGCGTGTTAACCCTCTTGCGGCGATAATTTCTGACTGATGCAAAACACGCGCATCGCCAAAGAGGTGGCAAATCCCTCGCACCACGGAATGTTGCACAGTGACGTTGTCACTTATCTGGGCGCCATGACTGATTTCTGCCTGGTCTATCCAGCTGTTGTCGCCGATTTGTGCGTCCTCTTTTATCACGCAATATTGGGTAATTCGGGCATTCCCGGAAATCCGCGCGCCGGCAAAAGCAAGACTGTTTTCATCGTAGATCCAGCAGTGACCTTCCTGCGCGAGAACGGAATCCGTGTCCACCCAGCCGCCTGGCGTGCCGGCTTTGACGTCGTTAAAATCTTCCACGGCGATTATCTGGCGCAGGAGTACGCTTTTTTTGCTGCCATTCTCCTGAAAACTAAACGATCGCTGTTCTTCACTCAGACGGTATTTGGTCATGGGTTATTTCCACTCAGTCGCTTAAGATAACCGTAGCAAATATTTCGGCTCTGGATAAACATAGCGAAATTTCATAAAATGCATTTCAAATATAATTTATAAATTAAACGAAATGAGTAATAAAAATCAGCACGACAAGGTGCTCAATCTCCCTGCGGGATACTTTGGCATGGTCCTGGGCACCATCGGTATGGGCTTCGCGTGGCGGTACGCAAGCCATATTTGGCCTGTAAGCCATTGGATTGGCGATGGACTGGTGATACTGGCGATGATCATCTGGGGATTACTGACGCTTGCGTTTCTCAGTCGCCTGGTGCGGTTTCCCCACAGTGTGCTGGCCGAAGTGCGCCATCCGGTAATGAGTAGCTTTGTGAGCCTGTTTCCTGCGACCACCATGCTGGTCGCCATTGGCTTTGTTCCCTGGTGTCGTTCGCTATCGGTGGCGTTATTCAGTATTGGCGTTGTCATTCAACTGACCTACGCCGCGTGGCAAACGGCCGGCTTGTGGCGGGGATCACACCCTGAAGAGGCCACGACGCCAGGGTTATATTTGCCGACGGTGGCGAACAATTTTATTAGCGCGATGGCCTGCGGAGCGCTCGGTTTCAATGATGCCGGTCTGGTGTTTTTAGGCGCTGGCGTCTTCTCGTGGCTGAGTCTGGAGCCAGTGATTTTGCAGCGTCTGCGCAGCGCCGGAGAGCTGCCAACGATGTTACGCACCTCGCTTGGCATTCAGCTTGCGCCCGCGCTGGTGGCCTGTAGCGCCTGGCTGAGCGTCAACGGAGGCGAGGGCGATATTCTGGCGAAGATGCTGTTTGGCTACGGTTTGTTGCAACTGCTTTTTATGTTGCGCTTGATGCCGTGGTATCTGTCACAACCGTTTAATGCCTCGTTCTGGAGCTTCTCGTTCGGCGTTTCCGCGCTGGCTACGACAGGATTGCATCTGGGGCACGGCTCATCGACAGGATTTTTCCATACGTTGTCGATCCCACTGTTTATTTTCACCAATTTTATCATTGCGTTATTGCTGGTACGCACGGTTGCTTTACTGATGCAGGGACGACTGCTGATTCGCGCCGAACGTGCAACATTACAGAAATCTGAGGATAAAAAATGACCCTTCGTGACGAAAATTACTTTACCGATAAATATGACCTTACCCGCACCCATTCTGAAGTGTTAGAGGCGGTAAAGGTTGTCAAACCCGGAAAAACACTCGATCTGGGTTGTGGCAACGGGCGTAATACGCTTTATCTGGCGGCCAACGGTTTCGATGTGACGGCATGGGATAAAAACCCGATGAGTATCGCCAACGTGGCGCGCATTAAAGCGGCGGAAGGGCTGGAAAATGTGCATGAGAAGGTGGTCGATCTCAACACGCTGAGTTTTGACGGCGAATATGATTTTATTGTTTCTACCGTGGTGTTGATGTTCCTTGAAGCAAACACCGTTCCGCGTTTGATCGCGAATATGCAGCGCTGCACAAAACCAGCAGGGTATAACCTGATCGTGGCGGCGATGGATACGGAAGACTATCCGTGTACCGTGGATTTCCCTTTTACCTTTAAAGAAGGGGAATTGCGCGATTATTACGAAGGCTGGGAACTGCTGAAATACAACGAAGATGTCGGAGAATTACATCGTACGGATGCTAATGGTAACCGAATTAAATTACGTTTTGCGACAATACTGGCGCGTAAAAACGGGTAATTCCGATTGATAAACGAGGATTGTGATCTACACTGCGTTCGGAATTCGTTGTTTTACCGAACGCAGATATAAAATTTGTGCAGGTGATACCATTTTTGGTACATCGTATTTATTTTCTCTTTGCTATTATTTCAGATGCATATCTTCAAAAACTAAGGGATCGTTTCATGCGTGCTCAAACTTTAATAAAAGTTGCAGTGCTTACTGGTTTACTGGCGTTATCAGGCTGTGCGTCGAAAATCACTCAGCCAGAGAAATACTCGGGGTTTTTAAAAGACTATTCTGGTCTTAAGGAAACAAAATCTGCTACGGGGCATCCTGTTTTACGTTGGGTCGATCCTGGCTTTAAACAATCAAATTACGACAACATTGTTTATAATCCGATTACCTATTACCCGGTACCTAAGCCAAGCACTCAGATTGGACAGCAAGTACTGGATAAACTGCTGAGCTACACCAACACCAAAATGAAAACGGCACTCGAGCAGCGTAAACCGCTGGTCGCAACCGCAGGTCCTCGCACTTTGATTTTCCGCGGTGCGATCACCGGTGTGGATACCAGCAAAGAAGGGCTGCAATTCTATGAAGTGGTTCCTGTCGCGTTAGTGGTTGCAGGTACGCAGATGGCGACTGGCCATCGTGACATGGACACCCACCTCTACTTTGAAGGCGAGCTGGTCGACGCGGCAACCAATAAGCCGGTGATTAAAGTTGTACGTCAGGGTGAAGGTAAAGATCTGAACAACGAAAAAACGCAAATGACGTTCGAAGCGTTGAAGCAAGTTGTTGACGACATGGCGACCGATGCGACCATGTTTGATGTCAATAAAACAGGTCAGAAATAAGCACACTGCGCCATCTTCGGATGGCGCAATTTTTTGTCTCCCATTCTTCGCTTGCCTTAACAGATATCGCCCTCGTATCGGGTTCCGTTTCGTAAAACCCTTCCGCCATCGTTTTAAACACCGTCGCAGCTATGTGCGGCGAGCCAGGCCTAACGCGCTATAGCAAATCCCACCCGCGATGAGTCCCCAGAATGCGGCGCCGATCCCCAGCAACGTCACTCCGCTTGCGGTTACCAGAAATGTAACGACAGCGGCGTCGCGCTCCGTCGCGTTGTTCAGTGCCTGATGCAGACTTCCACCAATCGTACCTAACAGGGCAAGTCCGGCCAGCATCTGAATCCAGGTCACGGGCAGGGCAGCCATCAGGCTGGTGACGGAACCACCAAACACGCCGGCCAGCAGATAAAACCCTCCCGCTGACGCTGCCGCCATCCAGCGGCGTTTGGCGTCCGGATGTGCTTCCGAGCTTTGGCAGATCGCCGCCGTAATGGCGGCAATGCAAATGGAGAAAACGCCAAAGGGGGAGAAAACTAGCGCCAAAAGTCCGGTGAAAACGATCAGGGGCGAGACCGGTAAGGTATAACCCGAGGCTTTCATCGTGGCGATGCCGGGAGCATTTTGCGACGCCATCGTGACCAGAAACAGCGGTAGTGCCACACTAAGGCTGTGCGCAAAGGAAAACTGCGGGGCGATAAATGCAGGGAGCACCGGCGATAATTGAATATCATGCGTGACAACGTCACCTTTTAGTAATGCAATCACCATTCCCGCCAACATTGCGGCGATGATGGCGTAGCGCGGCGCGATGATTTTCATCACCAGCCAGGCAAAAAACATACTGGCGCACAAGACAAACTCACCGTCAAAACGGTTAAAGGCCTGCAACCCAAAGCGCAGCAGGATCCCCGCCAGCATAGCCGCAGCGAGAGAGTGTGGAATTATCTGCATTAGCCTTGCGAACAGCCCGGTAACCCCACACAGGACAATCAACAGATTGGCGACAATGAAGACGCCGACCGCCTCCTGAAGCGTCAATCCCTGTAGTCCGGTGACCAGTAACGCTGCGCCGGGGGTTGACCATGCGGTCAGCACTGGCGCGCGATACCACAACGTCAGCGCGAGGGTACTGACGCCCATAGCGACGCCGAGCGCCGTCATCCACCCGGCTATTTGCCCGGTGGTGGCTCCGGCGGCAATAGCCGCTTGCCAGATGATGGTTGCGGAACTCGCGTAGCCCACCAGAACGGCGACAAACCCAGACAGTACTGTGGGCAGAGGAAGAGAAAACGAACGCATGGGCACCTTCTTGTGCGTTATAGCGGTCGTTCACTGTAGCATTTGTGCGTTATAGCGTACAAGTGGTAAGCTGGCTCTTTGCAGGAGGAGCAAATGGACAATCTGACTCACTATCTCTCCACCACCCTGAAAACGTTGCGTCACCAGCGTGAATGGAGTCTGTCGCGTCTGGCCGAGGCGACGGGTGTCTCAAAAGCCATGCTCGGGCAAATTGAACGTAATGAGTCCAGCCCGACGGTGGCGACGTTATGGAAAATAGCGACGGGATTGAATGTACCGTTTTCAACCTTTATTACGCCGCCGGAATCCGTGACGCCGCCTGCATTCGATCCACAACAGCAAGCAATGGTGATCACACCGCTGTTTCCCTGGGATCCTGAACTCTGTTTTGACCATTTTTCCATTCTGTTGGCACCGGGCGCACTCAGTGAATCAACCCCGCATGAACGCGGCGTAATTGAACATGTGGTGGTTATTTCGGGTCAACTGGAGATGTGTATCAACGGTGAATGGAAAACGCTACAGGCCGGAGAAGGCGTGCGCTTTGCCGGGGACTCCCCCCACGCCTACCGCAACAGCAGTGAGCAAACCGCGCACTTTCACTCACTCATTCATTACCCACAGCGTTAAACGGGAAAAGTATTTCGTAAATCGGTGCTTCTGACTACAATAGCCGCCATTTCGCTGTTATCGGATGGTAATCACTGTATGCGCCAGCAACTTCATCACCTCGAACTGTTAAGCCCGGCCCGCGACACGGCCATCGCTCGTGAAGCGATTTTGCACGGCGCGGATGCCGTCTATATCGGTGGCCCCGGTTTTGGCGCGCGTCATAACGCCAGTAATAGCCTGAAAGATATTGCTGAGCTGGTGCCTTTCGCTCACCGTTATGGGGCGAAGATCTTTGTGACGCTCAATACCATTTTGCATGATGATGAACTGGAACCTGCGCAACGGTTGATTACCGATCTGTATCAGACCGGTGTGGATGCGTTGATTGTGCAGGACATGGGTATTCTGGAACTGGATATCCCGCCGATTGAACTGCATGCCAGCACCCAGTGCGATATTCGCAGCGTTGAAAAAGCGAAGTTTCTTGCTGATGTTGGTTTTACCCAGATTGTGCTGGCGCGCGAGCTGAGTCTGAGCCAAATTCAGGCGATCCACCAGGCGACCGACGCCACCATTGAGTTCTTCGTCCACGGTGCGCTATGTGTGGCGTATTCCGGACAGTGTTATATCTCTCATGCGCAGACCGGACGCAGCGCCAACCGAGGCGATTGTTCTCAGGCCTGCCGACTGCCGTATACCCTCAAAGACGATCAGGGGCGGGTTGTGTCGTATGAAAAACACCTGTTATCGATGAAAGATAACGACCAGACGGCCAATCTGGGGGCGTTAATTGACGCTGGTGTGCGTTCCTTCAAGATTGAAGGGCGCTACAAAGACATGAGCTATGTGAAGAATATCACCGCCCATTACCGGCAGATGCTGGATGCGATTATCGAAGATCGTAGCGACCTGGCCCGGGCATCCGCCGGGCGTACTGAACATTTCTTTATTCCCTCGACGGATAAAACATTCCATCGCGGCAGCACCGATTATTTTGTGAATGACCGTAAAGGTGACATTGGCGCTTTTGATTCGCCAAAGTTTATTGGTCTTCCGGTCGGTGAAGTTCTGAAAGTGGCAAAAGATTATCTCGACGTGGAAGCCACGGAGCCGCTGGCAAACGGTGACGGATTAAATGTGCTAATTAAGCGAGACGTGGTCGGTTTTCGCGCCAATACCGTTGAAAAAACGGGACAGAATCGTTATCGCGTCTGGCCAAACGAGATGCCTGCTGATCTGCACAAAGTGCGCCCACATCACCCGCTCAATCGTAACCTTGACCACAACTGGCAGCAGGCCTTAACCAAAACCTCCAGCGAGCGCCGGGTGGCGGTTGATATTGAACTGGGCGGCTGGCAGGAACAATTGATCCTGACGCTGACCAGCGAAGAGGGCGTTAGCATCACCCATAGCCTGGACGGTCAGTTCGATGAAGCCAATAATGCTGAAAAAGCGCTGAGCAACCTGAAAGACGGTTTAGCCAAACTGGGGCAGACGATGTACTACGCCCGCAATATTCAGGTGAATTTGCCTGGTGCGCTGTTTGTGCCAAACAGCGTGCTTAACCAGTTCCGGCGGGAAGCCACAGAAATGCTGGATGCCGCGCGTCTCGCCAGCTATCAGCGCGGTCGCCGTAAGCCAGTGACGGAGCCCGCGCCGGTATACCCGGAATCCCATCTCAGCTTCCTGGCCAACGTTTACAACCGCAAGGCGCGTGAGTTTTACCACCGCTATGGCGTACAACTGATTGATTCTGCGTATGAAGCGCATGAAGAAAAAGGCGACGTGCCGGTAATGATCACCAAGCACTGTCTGCGTTTTGCGTTTAACCTGTGCCCGAAACAGGCGAAAGGCAATATCAAGAGCTGGAAAGCCACGCCAATGCAACTGGTCCACGGCGATGACGTGCTGACGCTGAAGTTTGATTGTCGTCCGTGTGAAATGCATGTCATCGGCAAGATCAAAAATCATATTTTGAAAATGCCGTTGCCGGGGAGTGTGGTGGCGTCGGTCAGCCCGGAAGAACTGATGAAAACGCTGCCGAAACGTAAAGGTTAAGTTTTAGCGAAAATGGGTGTCAGGTTTGCGCGATTTTTGCCAGTAGTGGTGTTCGCGCAGGCCTTCCGCAGAGTCTTCCGCCACCGTTCGAAGTTCATCGCTGTCCGCTTCATGGCGAAGCTGATGATCTACGTTCTTTACCCACAAAAATGTGTGCCCTTTGTGTCCCGCCATCAACTGACCTGAAAACAACGCGCAGGTCAGCAATATCACTGATAACGCTTTCGTCAACATCATGCCACCGTCTGATTACCTTTTGCGGCTATCATGCCCATGCTTTCGTCGGGTTATTATTCAAAAATTCAAATTAGCGAAAAGAATATGTCAGCGTGTGCTGAAGAAAGGCATGTGCCGGGAGCGAGGCTGCTCCCGGCACACAGACTAATGCGCTTTAAACCCGGCTGCCGCCATCAATACGCGAAAGAACATGCCCACGGCGGCCAGCGCCAGGACGCTGCATCCCCACAAAATAACCAGCCACATCAACCGTTTCCAGACTGAGTGTTCCATCAATGATACCCCTCGCCATGTTGCACTTTTCCACGAAAAACGTAATAGCTCCAGAAGGTGTAAACCAGGATGACAGGGATAATCAGCAGCGCGCCGACCAACATAAAGCCCTGACTTTGCGCGGGCGCTGCCGCCTGCCATAGGGTGATAGAGGGCGGAATAATGTGCGGCCAAATACTGATCCCCAGACCACTGAAGCCGAGGAAAATCAGCCCTAATGTCAGGATAAACGGCAGCGCGTGGCTCTCCGGCTGGCTCAGCGATTGCCATAGCCACAGGCTGCACAGCCCCACAAGAACGGGCACGGGGAGCAGGAACCACAGATTTGGCAGACTAAACCAGCGGGCGGCAATGTCACTGTGCGCCAGCGGCGTCCAGAGGCTGATGACGGCAATGACCAGTAATAACGCCATCAGCCACTTTTTCGCCGCCGCCCGCATTTTATCCTGCAACGGGTTCTCGCTCTTCATGACCAACCAGGTTGCGCCCAGTAACGCGTAGGCCACAACCAGTCCGGCACCGCAAAAGAGTGTAAACGGCGTCAGCCAGTCGAATGGTCCGCCGCTGTAACTGCGTCCCGTGACGGAAAAGCCGTTGATCACCGCGCCAACGACAACCCCCTGCGAAAACGTCGCGAGTATCGATCCGCCCAGAAAGGCGTTATCCCAGAAAGGGCGGTGCGCAGGCGTGGCCTTGAAACGAAATTCAAAGGCAACGCCGCGAAAGATTAATCCCATCAGCATCAGCGTGAGTGGGATGGTCAATGCGTCAACAATCACCGCATAGGCCAGCGGGAAGGCGCCGAATAATCCCGCGCCGCCCAGCACCAGCCAGGTTTCATTGCCATCCCAGACCGGAGCGACGCTGTTTACCATCACATCGCGATCATCGGCATCCCGGGTGGTGGGAAAGAGGATGCCGATCCCTAAATCGAAGCCGTCCATCACGATATACATCAGCGTGGCGAATACGATGATAACAAACCAGATTACTGATAAATCAATACCCATTAGCGATGTGCCTCTTGTTGAGAATCGAGGACAGCAGCAGAAAGCGGCCGTGCAGGCGTACCGGTTGGCGAAACCGTAGAGTCATCTTCCAGCGGCCCTTTGCGGATCAGGCGGATCATGTAGCTGTAACCGACGCCAAACACCGAGCTGTAGACCACAAAGAAGCTCAACAGGCTGATGCTCATGTGCAGATCGCCATGAGCGGAGACGGCATCGGCGGTGCGTTGCAGCCCATAAACCACCCAGGGCTGGCGACCGACTTCAGTCGTTACCCATCCGGCCAGAATAGCGATGAGTCCGGAAGGGCCCATCCATAGCGCAAAGCGCAGGAAGGGACGTGAGGTGTATAGCCGCTCTCTGTAGCGCAGCCATAGTGCGATGGCGCCCAACAGAATCATCAGCATGCCCAGTCCTGCCATAATGCGAAACGACCAGAACACCATGGTTGAATTTGGACGGTCCTGTTTTGCAAACTCTTTCAGAGCGGGGACCTGTTTATCCAGACTGTGCGTGAGGATCAGGCTCCCCAGCGCGGGGATCGCCAGTCCGTAGCGGGTACGTTCCTGTTCCATATCCGGCCAGCCAAACAGGTAAAGTGGCGTGGGTTCGCCGGGAGGATTCTCCCAGTGACCTTCAATGGCGGCGATTTTCGCCGGTTGATGTTTCAGGGTGTTCAGCCCGTGCATATCGCCGATCACAGCCTGAAGCGGTGCAACGATTAAGAGCATCCACAGCGCCATGGAAAACATCGCGCGGATGGCAGGCGTGTTGTTGCCGCGCAACAGGTGCCAGGCCGCAGATGCGCCCACGAACAATGCGCTGCTCAGGAACGCCGCCACGGACATATGCAACAAACGCCAGGGGAAAGAGGGGTTGAAAATGACGGCAAACCAGTCAACCGGCACCACCTGGCCGTTGATGATTTCATACCCTTGTGGCGTCTGCATCCAGCTGTTTGAGGCGAGGATCCAGAAGGTTGAAATAATGGTGCCCAGCGCCACCATGCAGGTAGAAAAAAAGTGCAGGCCAGGTCCGACTTTATGCCAGCCAAATAGCATCACACCGAGGAATCCGGCTTCCAGGAAAAAAGCGGTCAGCACCTCGTAGGTGAGCAACGGGCCGGTAATACTGCCCGCGAATTCGGAAAAACCGCTCCAGTTAGTGCCAAACTGGTAAGCCATCACCAGGCCGGAAACCACCCCCATACCAAAGTTAACGGCGAAGATTTTCGACCAAAAATGGTACAGCGAACGCCAGGTGGGATTTTTCGTTTTCAGCCAAAGGCCTTCCAGTACCGCCAGGTAGCTGGCGAGCCCAATAGTGATCGCAGGGAAAATAATGTGGAAAGAAACCGTAAACGCGAACTGAATCCGCGCCAGGTGAAACGCATCAAGACCGAACATCCTAACTCCACAGAGAAAATTGATTCAGCGCAATTTTAAGCGTCCGGCATGTTCAGTGGCAGAAACAGAACCCGCTTATTTAACCATAACAGTTGCATGCTGTTATGTGTTGGGGCTGATGAACGCGATTCTGGAATCCGCGTTCCCGTTTTTAAATGTCGCGGATACAGGATGAAGAAAAGCGTGATATAGATGCTAAATAAAGAGACGGGTAAACATAAACGTTTACTTTGTGGTTATAATACACCGTTGGGGGGCGCAGTGAAGCAAAGCGAATTAAGACGCTGGCTTGAGTCTCAGGGCGTTGAAGTGACAAATGGGACCAATCATTTGAAACTGAGATATCACGGGAAACGCAGCGTCATGCCCAGACATCCCGGCGATGAGATAAAAGAACCGTTGCGTAAAGCCATACTTAAGCAACTGGGTTTGCGTTGATCATCACGGATAAAGAGGTTGACCACATGCGAGAGTCTCAAATCATTATGCGCTATCCCGTCAATTTAACTCCTGCGCCAGAAGGCGGTTATGTCGTGTCGTTCCCGGATATCCCCGAGGCATTAACACAGGGTGATACGCGTCAGGAATCTTTAGCGGCGGCCTTTGGTGCGCTGATGACCGCGTTTGAATTTTATTTTGAAGACAATGAATCGATACCGCAGCCTTCAGTGCGTTGCGATGCAGATGCTTACGTAGACGTCCCGTTAAGCGTGACCTCCAAGATTTTGTTACTCAACGCATTTCTGGAATCTCACATCACGCAGCAGGAGTTGGCAACGCGGATTGGTAAGCCAAAACAAGAAATTACCCGCCTCTTTGATTTACGCCATTCGACGAAAATTGATACCGTCCAGGCTGCGGCCAAAGCGCTGGGGAAAGAACTGAAACTGACGCTCGTGTGACAGACAAGAAAATGCGCGGTTTTTAAGTAAATTGTTCATAACAGTTATCAAAAACCGGGTGGTTATGTAAACTGATATACACTACGTTTATCCCTGTCCGCGTTCAGGAAGAGAAATGAAGAAATATCAGCGACTGGCCGAACAGATTCGCGATCAAATCGCCTCCGGCGTGTGGCAGCCCGGCGACCGTTTACCGTCGTTGCGAGAGCAGGTTGCCAGTAGCGGCATGAGTTTTATGACGGTCGGTCATGCGTATCAGTTGTTGGAAAGTCAGGGGCGCATTATTGCCCGTCCGCAATCGGGCTACTATGTCGCGCCGCGTCCGGTGCGCCAGCCAGTTGTGCCGCCTGCGCAGGTCATGCGCGATGAGGCGGTGGACATCAATACCTATATTTTTGAGATGTTACAGGCCAGCCGGGATGCCTCCGTCATGCCGTTTGCCTCGGCGTTTCCCGATCCGCGATTATTTCCTTTACAGCAGCTCAACCGATCGCTCGCCCAGGTCAGCAAGACCGCCACGGCAATGAGCGTCATTGAAAACCTGCCGCCGGGGAATGCCGAGCTGCGTCATGCAATTGCACGCCGTTATGCCCAGCAGGGCATAACCGTCTCTCCGGATGAAATCGTGATCACGGCCGGAGCGCTGGAGGCGCTAAACCTCAGCCTGCAAGCCGTGACCGAACCCGGCGATTGGGTGATTGTTGAAAATCCCTGTTTTTACGGCGCATTGCAGGCGCTGGAACGCTTACGTCTGAAAGCACTTTCGGTGGCGACCGATGTGAAAGAGGGCATTGATTTGGCGGCGCTGGAACAGGCATTACAGGAGTATCCGGTGAAAGCGTGCTGGCTAATGACCAACAGCCAAAACCCGCTTGGCTTCACGCTCAGCCCGGAGAAAAAGGCGCGGCTGGTCGCACTGCTGGAAGCGTACAACGTGATGCTGATAGAAGATGATGTCTACAGTGAACTCTATTTTGGCCGTGAAAAACCCTTGCCCGCCAAAGCCTGGGATCGCAGCGATAGCGTGCTACATTGCTCGTCGTTTTCGAAATGTCTGGTACCGGGATTTCGCATCGGCTGGGTAGCTGCGGGCCAGCACGCCAGACAAATCCAGCGGTTACAGTTGATGAGTACGCTTTCCACCAGTTCGCCGATGCAACTGGCGTTGGTGGATTACCTCGCGACACGCCGTTATGACGCGCATTTACGCCGTTTACGCCGCCAGCTCGCCGAGCGCAAGCAACAGGCCTGGCAAACGTTGCTCCGCCACCTTCCGGCAGAGGTCAAAATTCACCATAATGACAGCGGCTATTTTCTCTGGCTGGAGCTGCCCGATGCGCTGGATGCCGGGGAGCTGAGCGCACAAGCGCTGGCGCATCACATCAGTATCGCCCCGGGAAAAATGTTTTCCACCGCTGACACCTGGACGCGTTTCTTTCGTTTTAATACCGCCTGGCCCTGGGGAGAAAGAGAAGAGCAGGCGGTGAAACAACTCGGAAATCTGATTCGCGGCATGCTGAAATAAATTCCCGGGCGCTATTGTTTTAATTTGAATAGCGCCGGGTCAATTTCAAAATAATTATTCATCATCGATTGTTAACTCCATTGCTATTAACGTATTGCCCGTCATAGGAAATTTGAATAGCCCGCTTTGTTTTTCCGCTGCGCGCTAACTCCTTGTCTATACTCCAGAAGATTTTGCATTGCTGTTGCTATTCGCAGCGTAATGCGTGTTAGCTCACAACCTGATTAAATTTCTTTGCCCCGACAGGTGCGCTTCAAAGCCGCCGACTATTTTTAGGAAAGGACATATATTTACGGCAAGGCTGCCGCTCAATATTTTGCGACAGGAGTAAGACGTTATGAGCAAGAAATTTGCCCGCAGCAGCCTGTGTGCGCTCGGTATGACATTGATGACCGCACACGCCGCCGAACCGCCCACCTCATTAGAAAAACCGGAAGGTCGCCTCGATATTATCGCCTGGCCTGGTTACATCGAACGGGGTCAGACCGATAAACAGTACGATTGGGTCACCCAGTTTGAAAAAGAGACGGGGTGTGCGGTCAATGTGAAAACGGCCGCAACGTCAGATGAGATGGTGAGCCTGATGGCAAAAGGGGGCTACGATTTGGTGACCGCCTCGGGAGATGCGTCGCTGCGATTGATTATGGGCAAACGTGTGCAACCGATTAACACCGCGTTGATCCCTAACTGGAAAGAGGTCGACCCACGCGTCGTAAAAGGCGAGTGGTTTAACGTCGACGGCAAGGTCTACGGCACGCCGTATCAGTGGGGACCGAACCTGCTGATGTACAACACCAAAACATTCCCAACACCGCCGGACAGCTGGGGCGTGGTATTTGTGAAGCAGGATCTCCCGGATGGTAAAACAAACCAGGGGCGCGTCCAGGCTTACGATGGCCCCATCTATCTTGCGGATGCCGCGTTATACGTGAAAGCGACTCAACCGAAGTTAGGCATCACCGACCCCTACCAGCTGAATGAGAAACAGTACCAGGCCGTACTCGAAGTGCTGCGCGCCCAGCACGGTCTGATCCATCGCTACTGGCACGATACCACCGTGCAAATGAGTGATTTCAAAAATGAAGGCGTGGTCGCTTCGGGTGCCTGGCCTTATCAGGCAAACGCGCTGAAAGCCGAAGGCCAGCCAATCGCCACGGTCTTCCCAAAAGAAGGGGTGACCGGCTGGGCCGATACCACCATGCTGCACAGCGAGGCCAAACACCCGGTTTGCGCCTATAAGTGGATGAACTGGTCGCTGACGCCGAAAGTGCAGGGCGATGTCGCTGCCTGGTTTGGCTCTCTGCCCGTGGTGCCCAATGGCTGTAAAGCCAGCCCGCTGTTGGGTGAAAAAGGGTGTGAAACCAACGGCTACACCTTCTTCGACAAAATCGCTTTCTGGAAAACGCCAATCGCAGAAGGCGGCAAATTTGTGCCTTACAGCCGTTGGACGCAGGATTACATTGCCATTATGGGCGGTCGCTAATTCCTCTGGGGTGATTTATGACGTACGCAGTGGAATTTGAGAACGTCTCACGCCTGTACGGTGACGTACGGGCGGTGGATGGTGTCAGTATTGCGATTAATGACGGTGAGTTTTTTTCTATGCTGGGGCCTTCCGGCTCCGGCAAAACAACCTGCTTACGCTTGATTGCGGGGTTTGAGCAGCTCTCCGGCGGTGAAATTAAAATTTTTGGTCAGCATGCCAGCGAACTGCCGCCCTGGGAGCGGGACGTTAACACCGTCTTCCAGGATTACGCGCTGTTCCCGCATATGTCGATTCTCGACAACGTCGCGTATGGTCTGATGGTCAAAGGCGTTGCGAAAAAACAGCGTTATGCGCAGGCCCAGGAAGCACTGGAAAAAGTCGCCCTCGGTTTTGTTCAGGGACGTAAACCGTCACAGCTTTCCGGTGGTCAACGCCAGCGTGTGGCGATTGCCAGGGCGCTGGTCAACGAGCCGCGGGTGCTTCTGTTGGATGAACCGCTGGGCGCACTCGATCTCAAATTGCGCGAACAGATGCAACTGGAGTTGAAAAAACTGCAGCAGTCGCTCGGCATTACTTTCATCTTCGTCACGCACGATCAGGGCGAGGCGCTGTCGATGTCGGATCGCGTGGCGGTATTCAACAATGGCCGTATCGAGCAGGTTGATTCTCCCCATGAACTTTATATGCGACCGCGTACGCCCTTTGTGGCAGGGTTTGTCGGCACCTCAAACGTGTTTGATGCGGCGATGGCCTCCCGCGTGTGCGGTCTTACCGGAACGTACTCGCTGCGCCCTGAGCATATTCGGTTAAACGTGCCGGGTGAAGTGCAGACGGTGGGGGTGATTCAGGCGGTGCAGTATCAGGGGGCGGCGACCCGCTTTGAGCTGAAACTGAGCGGCGGCGAAAAGCTGTTGGTCAGTCAGGCCAATCTGACGGGGGAAAGTCTGCCTTCCGCGCTGTCACCAGGACAAAACGTGATGGCGTCATGGTCACGGAACGTCATGGTGCCGTTGATTGAGGAGAGGTAAATGGCAATGAGCGTATTACATTCGCCCTCCCCATCAAACCGCCTGAGTAAAATCTCCGGATTTTTCTGGCGCAACCCAGGGCTTGGGCTGTTTCTGCTGCTGTTGGGACCCTTGATGTGGTTTGGCATCGTCTATTTGGGGTCATTGCTGACGTTGTTGTGGCAAGGGTTCTATACCTTTGACGATTTTACCATGTCAGTGACGCCTGACCTGACGCTGGCCAACCTGCAGGCGCTGTTTAATCCCGCCAACTACGACATCATTTTGCGAACGCTGACAATGGCGGTGGCGGTAACCATCGCCAGTGCGATTCTGGCGTTCCCGATGGCCTGGTTTATGGCGCGTTACACGCGCGGCAAGATGAAAGCCTTTTTCTACATCGCGGTCATGCTGCCGATGTGGGCCAGCTACATTGTCAAAGCGTATGCCTGGACATTGCTGCTGGCAAAAGACGGTGTGGCGCAGTGGTTCCTGACCCATATGGGGCTGGAACCTTTGCTGATGTCGTTTCTGACGCTGCCAGCGGTGGGCGGCAACACGCTATCGACCTCCGGCTTTGGCCGTTTTCTGGTGTTTGTCTATATCTGGTTGCCGTTCATGATCCTCCCCGTTCAGGCCGCGCTGGAACGCTTGCCGCCTTCATTGCTACAGGCGTCAGCCGATTTGGGCGCTCGTCCAGGACAAACCTTCCGCTACGTGGTGCTCCCGCTGGCTATTCCGGGCGTCGCGGCAGGGTCTATCTTTACCTTTTCACTGACCCTGGGTGATTTTATCGTGCCACAACTGGTTGGGCCGCCGGGGTATTTCATCGGCAACATGGTCTATTCGCAACAAGGGGCGATCGGCAATATGCCGATGGCGGCGGCATTCACACTGGTGCCGATGGTTTTGATCGCACTGTATCTGGCGTTCGTGAAAAGTCTGGGAGCGTTCGATGCACTCTGAACGCGCACCATTTCTCCTCAAACTGGCGGCCTGGGGCGGGGTGATTTTTCTCCATTTCCCGATACTGATCATCGCCACCTATGCGTTTAACAACGAGGATGCGGCGTTTAGCTTTCCGCCTCAGGGGCTGACGCTGCGTTGGTTTAGCGTCGCCGCGCAACGTAACGATATCCTTGAGTCGGTGACGTTGTCACTTAAAATCGCTGCGCTATCCACCGGGATCGCGCTGGTGCTGGGAACGCTGGCGGCGGCCGCGCTGTGGCGTCGTGACTTCTTTGGCAAGAATGCGATTTCGTTGCTGCTGCTGTTGCCGATTGCGCTGCCGGGGATCATCACCGGTTTGGCCTTACTGACCGCCTTTAAAACCCTCAATCTGGAGCCGGGTTTTTTCACCATTGTGGTGGGGCATGCAACGTTTTGCGTGGTGGTGGTTTTTAACAACGTGATCGCCCGTTTCAGACGCACCTCCTGGAGTCTGGTGGAAGCGTCAATGGATCTGGGGGCGAATGGTTGGCAAACCTTCCGCTACGTGGTGCTGCCCAATTTAGGGTCGGCGCTGTTGGCGGGCGGCATGCTGGCGTTTGCGCTCTCCTTCGATGAAATCATCGTAACCACATTCACGGCCGGACATGAACGGACGCTGCCGCTGTGGTTGCTCAATCAACTGGGCCGACCGCGCGATGTCCCGGTGACCAACGTTGTGGCATTGCTGGTGATGTTGGTGACAACAATTCCAATCTTAGGTGCCTGGTGGCTAACACGTGAAGGCGACTCGCTCGCCGAAAACGGTAAATAAACGACAATATGGGAAAATGCTATGCAACATCAATTACTGATTAACGGTGCGCTGGTCAGCGGTGAAGGTGAAAAGCAACCCGTTTATAACCCCGCCACTGGCGAGGTGATACTGGAGATTGCGGAAGCCTCTCCCGCGCAGGTCGATGCCGCCGTGCGGGCGGCCGATCGCGCTTTTGTCGAATGGGGGCAAACCACGCCGAAGTTCCGTGCCGATCTGCTGCTTAAACTGGCCGATACGATCGAAGCCAACGCCGGGGTCTTTGCGGCGCTGGAGTCACAAAACTGTGGCAAACCGCTGCACTGCGTACTGAACGACGAGAGCCCGGCGATTGTCGACGTGTTTCGCTTTTTTGCGGGAGCGGCGCGTTGCCTGAACGGTCTGGCCGCCGGTGAGTATCTGGAAGGACACACCTCAATGATCCGCCGGGATCCGGTCGGCGTTGTCGCCTCCATCGCCCCGTGGAACTACCCACTGATGATGGCGGCGTGGAAACTGGCGCCTGCGCTGGCGGCAGGGAACTGTGTGGTGATTAAACCCTCTGAAATCACACCGCTCACCGCGCTGAAACTGGCCGAATTTGCGAAGGACATTTTCCCTGCGGGCGTGATTAACGTGCTGTTTGGTCGCGGGAAAACGGTGGGCGATCCGCTAACGGGTCATGAAAAAGTGCGCATGGTTTCCCTGACCGGCTCCATCGCGACGGGCGAACACATCATCAGTCATACTGCGCCGTCGATTAAACGTACACATATGGAACTGGGCGGTAAAGCGCCGGTGATTGTCTTCGACGATGCAGACCTGGATGCGGTGGTTGAGGGCGTACGCACCTTTGGATTCTACAATGCCGGGCAAGACTGTACCGCGGCCTGCCGGATTTATGCTCAAAAAGGGGTCTACGACGCGCTGGTTGAGAAACTCGGTGCGGCGGTCGCCAGCCTGAAGACCGGCGCGCCGGAAGATGAGACCACAGAGCTGGGACCGTTAAGTTCGCTGGCCCATCTTGAGCGGGTAAGCAGAGCCGTGGAAGAGGCGAAAGCGCTCGGTCATATCAAGGTCGTTACTGGCGGTAAAAAGGTGGACGGGGCGGGGTACTATTTTGCGCCGACACTGCTGGCAGGCGCCAAACAAGACGATGCCATTGTGCAGCGTGAAGTGTTCGGTCCTGTGGTGAGCATCACCGTCTTTGACGATGAAGATCAGGTGCTGGCGTGGGCGAACGACACGCAGTACGGGCTGGCGTCATCGGTGTGGACACGGGACGTCGGTCGTGCGCATCGTCTGAGCGCCAGATTGCAGTATGGATGTACCTGGGTGAATACCCATTTCATGCTGGTGAGTGAAATGCCGCACGGTGGGCAAAAACTGTCGGGATACGGTAAGGATATGTCACTGTATGGGTTAGAAGATTACACCGTTGTCCGCCACGTTATGGTTAAACATTAACCGGGCGTCTCAGCCACAAGAACATCGTAAGTCAAAGGGCAGAGAGGAGACATTCTCTCTGCCACTCTACATTGCAAGCGCGGTATTAAATTACGAAAACCAGCCAAATCTCAAAGAGATAAGACCAAAGAGCCCCACAGCAGCAAAGACATTAATCAGCACTACGGTTTTACTGGAAACATTCATTTTTGCCACCTTTTTACATTGCCCTTATGTGTATAGTACGGCTTCAAACTATTCGCAATAGTACTTATTCTGGACATTAGAGAGCTGTGTTGGATTTCTGTAAAATTGCTGTTGCAGGGCAATAAAGCTTGATGCAGATCAAAAAAAAGAGCATATTGTGCGCGTTTTTAATTCTGGCCTGGATGCCTGACATGTCTGTCTACCAAAAGATGTTAATTGTTTACGCCGTCATGGCGTCAATCACCTGTTTGATCACCTGGTTTCTCTCCCACGATAAAAAACGGATCCGCTTGCTGAGCGCCGTGCTTGTTGGTGCCACCTGGCCGATGAGTTTTCCGGTGGCGTTGATGTTTTCCCTGTTCTGACACAGCCTGATAAGAGGCCGAAGCCTCGTCATCGGGTGGGGGCAAGGAGATCGCGCAACCGTTTTTTGTCTGCGTCTGTGACATCCCGTCGATGCAGGTATCCTTTGTTTTCAATAGCGCGTGTGTAAAGTGCCACCAACCAGTCATAGACATAGCGACTGGCGGCGTGCACGGGCTGCTCGTCCAGTTGTGTCAAGCGGGACATCGGCGGTTGTACCGTCGCGCTAAAAATCGTGCTGCCTTTGCGGATTCGGCTGACCGGACGCGCGGCTTCTGCAACTTCCGCATAGCCGAGCCAGGCGATAAAATTGCCAATTCCGGCGTGCAACTGCGCGCCACACACCTCTTCACGTTGCATCATCTGCTGTAAATGCTGTGGCAGGTTGAGCCGATAGCTTGCCGTTACCAGAATATCCACGGTGTGTCGGAGCGTTTGTGGCGCCAGACCTAATCGACGCGCATTATCCTCGTTACGACACCACTGACGCACATGGTTAACCCACATTCGATGCGCCAGGTCGCCGGTTTCTTTGTGTTCCGCTGTACGCGGCACGTCGTGCATATCGGCGAACAGGTCGATCTCTTCACTGAACAATCCGCTCACCTGCTCTTCACGCGGTTGTTGCGTCTGCAACAATGACTCAAAACGGTGAATCGGCGGTAACAGTCCGTCGAGCAGTTCGCCATGACGGGCAGCCTGCGCCTGTAACTGGCGAATAACCGTCTCGGTGGCTATTGGCTCGCCTGCGTCCGGGAGCATAAGGTCGCGGAGCTGTTGATGATGTTGCCTGTTCAATGAGGTCAGCCGCGCCTGGCGCTGGATCGGCGAAGTCGCCTGCGAGAGCCACTCCACCAGGCGTTGTAAACTGTGTTTATCCAGAGCCTGCAGTGTTCCCCAGTGTAAACCGGGCTTGCCCATTAACTGCTGCACGGCTTCATCGAGATTTTGTTGCGTCGCAAAGCGGGCATCCTGTGGTGTAATGGCCCACACCACCCCTGGCATGGTGGCGTCGTGCAACGGTTGAGTGTCATACACCCAGCCTGTTAGCTTGCGGGCGACCATCGGGGTTTGCACACGGGAGGAAAGGGCGTTGCAGATAACCAACACGTCGGGTTGTAAACGCTGACGATAACTCTCCAGCATCCACTCCAGTTTGGCCCGCCACAACGGGGAAAGCATGCCGTCGGGCGCCAGTGGGATCTCCAGCAGATCAACGTTATCCAGCACCGCATCTTCAACGGTCAGCACCACTTCACGGGTCAATAGCGCCAGGGCGTCCAGAGACAGGCTGATCGCATTTTGTGGTTGCCCGTCTACCACCGGATGAACCACCACGTCGCTCTGTGTCTCCCCGTTGTTCTGCGCGCCCTGGGTGAGAAAGTTTTCCGTCGGTAAACCAAAATTATCGACCAGTAAACTCAGGGGTGCCGCCAGCTCTTCAGCATGACCGGTTTGCTGCAACGTATGCGCCAGATCCAACCATTGGCGGGTCAGTTCCGGTTGTTCTCCCCACAATAACGCCCACACGTTTGCCCGGGTGGTGAGGTCGACAGCAGGCAAGAGGGTGGCAAACTGGTGCCAGAGCGCATCATCAATTTGTTGTTGGCCTGAGGGCACGCACGTTCGCCAGAAATGGGCAATGGTCGCGACGTCTTCCGCCGTCACGCCGGGTACGGGTTGATGCTGGCGCAGCGCCTGCCACTTTTCTAATCGTGATTCGATGATCGACCTTTCAACCCCTCGATGGGCGGGTTGCGCGCAGGCCTGGGCGATAAAAATCTGTACCAGTTCGGCTTCGTTGATTAGCCGCAAACGCAGCGGCCAATCACTGTCTGTTGAGAGGGTGTCCCGGGTAAAACGCAGCGCCATATTCGTTGGCGCATGCCCCGGATTAATATGAGAAAAATAGTCAAAACTGCGTTCTGGCGTAACGATATTCAGTTGACTGTTACCGCCTCTGCAGAGCGCGCTGAGCAGATGCGCTTTGGCGGATTGTGAATGCCCATACAGCCCCACGCAGCCTCTGGTGGTCAGCGCCTGGTGCAGAGCCGACTCTTTCATGGCGGCAAGGGAGAGTCGCGCCAGCAGGGCATCGGCTTCATCATCCAGTCGTGTTGCCTGCTGACGAGTGTGATTAACCCAGTCAATGATGGCCTGTGTGGTATTTAACGGCTTACTCATTTCAGGTACACACTCCCGCTGTCGATCCAGTAGTGGCTGCCGCTGTGTCGGCGGTCTGCCAGCGTATTTAATTTGAGGGTCAGGGCATTGGCGGCGACCGGCGTGCCATCCTGTAGCCAGGCATCGCTGAGTTCGAAAGATTCCGGCCCGGTTTCTTTATGTGTGGCGCGTAGCTGTAACCGCACATTTAAGACGCCGTCTCCGGCAATGGTTTTCGCCAGTTCGGCGGAGTTGATGCTCAGGGTATACAACGGCGTTGCCGGCCAGCGACTGTTCGCCAGTTGGCGAAAACCGAGGGTGACGTTACCGCGTAAAGGGAAGTGCAGACGGGTGTCCAGCTTCATGCCGGGTTTGTCGAGATCGACGTTGTGATACCAGACATTCTCATCGCGCAGCGTGTTCACCGTGTTATCCAGTACCCCGAGATAGCGCACCGTGGAGTAAGCGCCAATATCCGCCGCTTTAAAGTTAAAGCGCGGCAGGCGTAAGTCCAGCGCCAGACTGCACAGCATCGCGCCGACGGCAGCGGTCGATTTCGGATTGCCAATACGGCCTTGCTGGCTAAACGGATACCATTCATGCACGCGGTAGTTGTCCATCCAGACGATTCGGTTGACCGGCACCGGCTGCAAATGGCGGATCAACGCCTGTACGCCCGGCAAACAGGCAGGACGTCCAGTGACCAGCAACACGTCGCAGCAATAGTGAGAAATGGCTTCACAGACGGCATGAAGCGGGGAGGTCAGTGTGAACTGGCCCGCCAGCAGCGCCTCCTGCAATGCGCTGAACTGCACCTGGAGCGGGACACTCAGCAGATCAAACGCCCCAGCGCCAGGCGGCAACGCATGATCGACTGCCTGCTGGATATAGTTCATCACGTTGCGCGTAGGGCGATGAGACAACAGTTCGCCAAACGAGGCATGTAATCCGGCCAGCGGATCATTAACATCGCTCTGTTCCCAGGCGCTCAGCACCGCGTGACCCAGCGGCATAAACAGCTGTAACGCCGTCTGTTGGCGCAAAATCGCCTGGGTATCCACGCGCCCCGAGTCGCCAAATAAGGTCGCCAGCAGGGCGGCGGCATCGCTCACTCCCGCCTGTTGCAAACGGGTTTGCAACGCAGGCAGGACGCAACGCTGAATAACATCCAGCAGCAGGTCGTCACCGGCGACTTTAAACCCTTCACGAAACAATAAATGCGGCGTGATTTTGACGTTGGCGCCGACACCGTCATCAAGTTGGTAATGAACCACCGCCATATCGGTGGTGCCGCCGCCAATGTCGATAGAGGCAACGCGTAGCGCCCGGCCTTTCACTTCACCGGGTTCGGGCAGGCGATCCGGGCGGGAGAGCGCATTAAAGAAGGATTCCGTGCGACCGGCGTAGTGCGAAATCGCTTCGTTATACAGCCAGACGAGCTGCCCGCAACTGGCTTCATCCCATTCCATCTGGATGGTGGGCACCGGGATAACGCTCTTTTCCTGCTGTTTGCGGGTGGCGAAATCTTCATCTTGTGGATGCCAGCCCATCGCCTTCCATACCAGCGCGACGGCTTCGAACATGCGTTGGCGGAAAATTTCGCGCTCTTGTTTTGGCATTGCAGACGGCAGCGTCAAAATCAGGGAGCGTAGCTGACGGGGCGAGGTTGGGAACCCCAGACGCAGCCGGGTCGCCACGCTGTTCATTTGCCCCAGCGCCTGCGCCAGAATTTCACACAACATGTGGGTCATCAGCGTGCTGCGGCTGTATTGTGGAGAGAAGACCGGCAATCGGTCATCCTGGGGCAGGCTGAACAGCGGCTGTCCGTCGTCATTCATCAGGTTCATTAACGGAAACGCCGTGGCCAGCGGCTCGCGCTGGGTTTTGCTGTTCATCTGGCTAAAACGCCAGTCCTGCAACACCGGCGTTTCATCCCACAGATAGCGACGTGGGCTGGAGATCCCGCTGTTGCCTTCGGTGCCTAAACGCTGCATGGCCAGTTTTCTGGCTTCATCTCCTACTCGCACAATCGAAGGCCAGACAAAGGCATCGTCACGACCGCTTTCTACGGAAAAGTGCTGCTTGCCAAAGCGTGCTTCGGAGAACTCAAGGCGACTGGTGAAAAGGGGATCGTTGAGGAATTGTGGCTCGCTTAACGAACGAACCTGCAATTCCGCCGTCTGGCGCAGCCCGTCGTTGGCATCGCCGTGATCTTCAATCAGTACGCCGCAGGTATGCGTATTTCCGACATCCAGAATCAAATCGACAGGGATCGCGGGCGTGCTGAGCGTATGGGTAACCAGTTTCACTTCCGGCACCGCAAGTTGTGCGCCCAGCAGCGTCAGCAAATTCAGCCAGTGCGCCTGATACTCAAAGTTGCGTAGCGCCAGTTGAACGTCCTGCTCTGAGTGAGCGTTATCCTGCGTAAGATAATGGAGAAAGGATTCCCGCAGCCAGCCGTCAACCCAGGTCTGATCAAGAAACTCAGCCACTTCGTCATCGCGCCAGGCGAGCGCAAAACGCGTACCGTTGAGCAGATCGTTCTCATTTGGCGCAAGCGAAGCCGAGACAGTCTGCGCCAGCTGGCTGTCTAACGCCAGGGTAATGCGATGGGTATTGCCCGCAGCGTCTGGCTCTGCCAGTTTACGCACCTGGACCCGCGCCCAGTTATCCGGGCCTTCCACGAAAGTGCGTGGCGGATTAAAGCGTAAAAACGGCAGCGGCAGCCAGACGCCGTCAAGCACCTCCAGCGAATGATGCAGCGTGTGGGTACTTTCCGGCTTGACGACTTCGGGTTGTCCACCGGTTCGCCCCGGTAACGTATAGCGACCGCTGCTGAGATCGAAATCCAGACGCAGCAAAGGGCCATTAGCGGTTTTGCGCACAAACCGCCCCAACTGCGCGGACTCCTGCGGCGTCAGCCCAAAATCCAGAAACTGCACACCGCTGTTGGCGATGAGCGTGACGCTTTGTTTGAAATCACACAAAGTTACCAGCATAAAATCAGGCACCTATCTTTTTGAACGTCAACGGAAGCGCCGCGTGAGCATCGTAACGCGCCGTGCAAATCGCGACGTCATTCGCGCCCGCTTTGCAGGTAATTTCCGGCATGGGATAGCGTGAACCGTCAGTGCAACGCGCATTGCCGCGACTCTTGATCATCAATTCCCCCGTCTGATGCAGACCAGAGAACACCTCTGCCCGGCAGACGATACTGTCGCCATGCACCACGCGAGCGGTGCCCTTGTTGTTTTGCAATTGATAGCGCAGAGAGGGCGCTTTCCCGGTGATGGGGTCCTTCACATCGAGCATCACGCGCCAGTTACCGTTTAAAAAACGCGTGGTCCCGGCTTTCATCTGATTGGCATCCATCACCAGCGCATCTTTCGGGATGGCGGCTATCACTATCGGTTGATCCGGTTTTTTCTCTGTTTGAGGTGCCGGGATCACTTCCGCCTGATGTAGCGGCAGCGGGGCGATGGTCTGCGGCAACGGTTTCATCTCTGATGCCGCCAGCGTCACGGGCGCGGGGATTTCAGTGACATCCGTGGATGGCTTCCACAGCAATGGCGCTGCGATACCCACAATAAGCGCCGCCGCAAGCGGTAAACACCACACCGGTAGACGGCGAGCGGGTTTCACTGACGGCGCTGGCGTTTGCGGCTCAGGAATATTCAGCACAGCCGCTGCTATCGGTTCAGGCTCCGGAAGTGGTTTGATGACAGGAATGAGCAACGGTTCATCTGCCTGGGAAAGTGTTAGCTCGGGTACGGGTTCTGGTTCATCTTGCGGCTCGGGTTCCACATAAAGCATGGGGGGCGCATCAACGGTTCGCAGGCAATCAAGGACCTCTTCACGGGTATTTTCATTAAGATTCACGAAGCCCCAGAAGGTGATAACCGGTCTTCCGTTCACCAGAAAAACATGATTTTCGCCAGGGAACTGAAGGGCTTTCTCCAGCAATGATCCAAACAGTTGTACGGAAGTTTTTGCGGATTGCAGGCTTTTTCGACTCAGTGCCGCGGCCGTTTCTACCATGCCTGTCAGTACGCGCAGCGCCCGTAAACGCGACTCCTCATCAGCGGATTTCCACGCGATAGCCTCTCCTTCGACAGGGGAATACCAGTCAACGCGCTCGCCGGTATCGTTGAGTTGCGGTATCGCCAGACATTCCGCCATGGCCTGCTGTTTACGCAGGCGCAGCGTTTCACGAATTTGCAATGCTGAATCAAAAACGGCCTGACCGCCGCCGCCCACGGCCTGATAGTCATCCAGATTGCCGCTACGCAAGAGAGTTTTTGCCACGTTATTGTCCCTTAGACTTCTTCACGCATCTACTTTACGGGGAGCCGCGAGAGACAAACGGCAGAAGAGAGGCAAAAAGGGGTGAATTTTCCAGGCATAGAGGACAAGGAAAAATCTTGACGTTAACAAAAAGACTTAAGTGAAATGACGCAACGTCGGGGATGAATTTCTCTGCGAAAAAGACGGGAATATAATACTCTGATCGTTGAAGCAAATTAATGCGTTAAGGAGAAAGTATGTCGCATCTGGATGAAGTCAGTTTACGTGTCGATGCCGCCATTCACGAGGGCGTGATAAGCCATATGAATGAACTGCTGGTTGTTTTAAGCGATGATGGCGAACTGAGTCGGGAAGATCGTTTTACCCAGCAGCAACGTTTGCGTACCGCTATTGCGCATCATGGACGCCAGCACAAAGAAGAGATGGAAACGCGCCGCGATCAACTCACCAAAGGCGGCACGATCCTCTGAACATTCTCGTCGCGAGACTAAAACGTGCGTCTGGCGACCAGCCAGGCGCCGACAACCAGCATAACCGCCCCGCACACGGGACCTGCCAGCGCCCGTAGCGGCACGCCGTGACTGCGCACGATATCCAGCACTAAACCACCGATCAATTGACTGGCGACCAGTACCGCAATGGTGGTCGCCGCGCCGACATATTGATAACCGCTGATACTGGCGAAGACAAAAAACGACCCCAGCAGTCCGGGGATCAGCGTCCACCAGCGCACGCTGGAGATAAGCTCGCCAAATCCTGCCGCCCCCTGTTTGAACCCTAAGATGCTGACAAACAGAATAATTCCCACCAGCGAGTTGAGCAGCATCGCGATAAGGATCGTCGATGACGTTTGGGTAATACGCACCATCAGGGTGTTTTGTACGACCAGCCCAATGCCTGCGGCAATCAGGAACGCAACGGTCAGCGTCTGGTTCATCTGCGCCCGTCCGGATCGACACGATCATCCAGTTGCAATTGCATAAAGGTCAGATCCAGCCAACGGCCAAATTTCGTCCCAACCTGCGGCATTTGCGCGGTCGTTTTAAACCCCAGCGTTTCATGCAGATGCAGCGAGGCATGGTTTTGCGATTCAATCCCGGCGACCATCACGTGTTTACCGCACCCACGCGCCTCCTCAATCAGTCTGTTGAGCAGTGCGCGCCCCAGCCCTTTACCCTGATGTTCCGGGTGAACGTAGACCGAGTGTTCAACGGTATGGCGAAAACCCTCAAAGTTTCGCCAGTCGCCAAAGGAGGCATAGCCGGTCACCGTGTCATTCTCTTCGCTGACCAGCACCGGATAGCCCAGCAACTGACGCGCTTCGAACCAGGCGATGCGGTTGTCGACATCGACGGTTTGATCATTCCAGATAGCGGCGGTGTGTAAAACAGCATGGTTGTAGATTTCTGCGATGGCGGCACAGTCTTCTTTGCTGGCAAATCGAATGGGCATGTTGAACCTCAGGGGGTGTTCACTATAGTATTACGATATGAATACTATTGAAGACAATATAAATCAACGAATCAGTGTCAGAATTCGTATTGAACGCGAGTCGCGGGGCTGGTCGTTGACGGAGCTCGCTGAACGGGCGGGCGTCTCACGGGCGATGATCCATAAGATTGAACGGGGGGAGAGCAGCCCAACGGCAACGCTTCTCGGCAGACTTTCGGGCGCGTTTGGCATTAGCATGTCGACGCTTATCGCCCGCGCCGAGATGCAAGAAGGTAAGCTGTTGCGCTTTGCCGATCAACCGGTCTGGCACGATCCGCAAACGCACTATCTGCGTCGCCATGTCTCGCCGCGCAGCGACCTGCCCATTGATTTGGTGCAGATTGAGCTTCCGCCCGGTAGCGATGTCCCGATGCCGGCGTCGTCCTACGCGCTGGCCCGTCAGCTCATCTGGTTACAGCAGGGAGAACTGGTGTTTGTTGAAGGGGATACCCGGCATGAAATGAAGGCAGGAGACTGTCTCGAGCTCGGACCGCCCAATGACTGCCGCTTTATCAACGAAACATCGTCCTCCTGCGTGTATCTGGTCGTGCGTTTAAATCCCACCGGCAATTAAGCCGCAAACGCTGTTGATATTCACTGCTCTTTCAGAGCAGTTTTTTTATTATTAAATCCAACGCTGCGTGAACTCATTCACTCTTCTGTGAAGATTGAAATGAAATACATCTTTAAAAGAAGAACACATATATGACGTAATGTTTTTGCCAGTGCGGGGGGTAATTAAATCCTTTTTATATATTATCTGAAAAAAATAATAATTACTAGCAAAGTCAATATTTATACTAAATACGACCATTATTTGTGCGGTCGCCGTCACAAATTTGAAATAATATGTAACCCTATGTTAAATTTTATTCCTGGCTGCCCCAATGGAATTGGCAACCAAAAAATAATGAAACATGGAGAATTATATATTGAGTTCCAACGGCAATAATATTTATAAAATAATCCCTCTGAATGGTGTGGGTTTAATTATTTTGGCGTCAATTTGCACAACAGCGCATGCTGACGCACTTTCATTTAATGGTTCGAAAAAAGCAGGAGATCTTCCTGTATCACCGCCTGCATTATATATCGGTGAAGGTGGTACGGGCTCGCTGCTTATTTCCCGTGGGGAGACGGTGGTATCAGGACAAATTCCTGGTCCGGATAGCGGATCTGTCATGGGCTATGGCAAAAACGACATCGGGACGCTCACAGTTGATGGCGGAACATGGTTTGATAGCGTCACCACCGAAAATGTTCCTTCAGGTAACGGAAACACCGCGGTTGGTGGTGGAGGCAACGGTACGCTGGAGATTAAAAACGGTGGCAAAGCCTACACCAAGTTTATCAATATCGGCCAAAATGAAAATAGCACTGGTGTTGTTACCGTTGATGGCGCGGACTCAGAATTATTTGCGACGGCGGAAAATTCATCCGGAATTACGGTAGGAACCCGCGGTAGCGCCACGTTAAATATTACTGATGGCGGTAACGTCACCAGCAATTCTGTTTCTTACGTTGCGGATAGCGCGGGAACGCGTGGTGTGGTCAACGTCAGTGGCGAAGGCTCTCGCTTTACGATTACCGATGGTCAATTAAATGTTGGACGCCACGGCGACGGTATATTGAATATTACCGACGGCGGCACCGTGAATTCACTGGGAGGGGGTATTGCCACTGAATCGGGTGCTACGGGGACGGCGACGATTAAGGGCGCGGAGTCAACATGGGACATCGGAACAAATCGCATACTGAGTATCGGGTTTACACCAAAGCAAGGAATGGCGTCGAGTACTGGCTCTCTGGTGCTTGAAGATCACGGCAAAATGGTGGCTGGCGGTGGCGTCAATGTGAATAATGATTCCAGCATGTTGGTGATCGGCGCAAAGCCAGACTCTGTAGCAGCGGCACCTGGCATATTAGAAGCACCGGCAGTCAGACTGCATGCGGCCGGTAGCCAGTTAGTCTTTAATCACACCGATACCTCCGGGAATTACCTGTTTTCGCCTGTCGTTTCAGGGCTGGGTTCCCTGACCAATCTCAGCGGCACGACCGTGTTGACGGGCGCCAATACCTATGCGGGCGGCACCACTATCAGCGGTGGAACGCTGCAACTGGGTAATGGAACAACGGCAGGCTCGCTCACGGGTAACGTGCTCAACAACAGTGAATTTGTTATCAACAATCCTGGTGAGACCTCCCTTTCAGGTGTTGTCTCCGGCACGGGTTCCCTGACCCAGCAGGGAACCGGGGAAACGGTATTGAATGCCGTCAACACTTACACCGGCAAAACCACCCTCAACAACGGTACGCTACGCACGGACGTGGTTGACAGCATTGCCAGCAGCAATGAGGTGAATATTAACGGCGGCGTGTTCGATCTTAACGTGAATAACCAGCAGGTAAACCGACTGGGTGGCACCGGCGGAGAAGTGCGTCTGGAAGGAGCGACGCTGACCGTGAACAACGCGACGACAATTGATAACACCACCTTCGCTGGGGATATCGTCGACGGCGCATCGGCGGGCAACCTGAGCAAAACCGGTGATGGTTCGTTGACGCTGTCAGGTCACACTCTGTGGACTGGCGACACGCACATTGACGGCGGCGAACTGGTACTGGATGGCAGTAATAGCGGGGCGCAACTGGTCAGCAATATCATTGGCCAGGACAACACCGCGTTGTCACTGCGTAATGGCGCGACCTTAACCGGCTGGATTGACCCGACTGACATCAACATCGACAAAAACAGCACCTGGAACATGACGGCAGATTCACGGGTGGATGAGATGAATCTCGCGGGAACGGTCCAATTTGTTGCGCCGTCTTCGCTGCCCATGGGCTCCGGGCGTACCCTGACCGCCAATAACTGGAATGGGCAGAACGGCACAGTCGTGCTGAATACCGTGCTGGGTGATGATGCCTCCGTGACCGACAACATCGTGGTCAACGGCAATACCTCCGGTAATACCTATCTAAAAGTGATCAATGCCGGTGGTCATGGCGCTTACACCCTTAACGGGATCCGCGTTGTTGAGGTGAAAGGCGAGTCTGACGGCGTCTTTACCAAATATGAACGTATTGTCGGCGGGATTCATGAATACAGTCTGGAGAAAAAAGGCGCTGACTGGTATCTGACTAATCAATATGCGACACCACCGACGCCGCCGAAAAAGCCGGATACGCCTGAAGAGCCAACAAACCCCGATACGTCTGATAAAGATAAAAAACCGGGTACGCCAGATAAGCCTGTCGCGCCAAAAACACCGGATGCTCCGGGCATCCCGGTTGTGCGTCCGGAATCGGCCAGCTATACCGCAAACCTGATGGCCGCCAATACTCTGTTTAACACCCGTCTGCACGATCGTCTGGGAGAGCCACAGTATACCGACGCGCTCACTGGCGAGAAGAAAGTCACCAGCATGTGGCTGCGTCAGGTCGGCGGACATAACCGCTTTAAAGACAGCAGCGGGCAAATCAGCACCCAGAGCAACCGTTATGTGGTGCAACTGGGCGGCGATATTGCGCAGTGGAGCCCGGATGCGCTGCAACGCTGGCATCTCGGCGTGATGGCCGGTTACGGTCGTAACAGCAGCAACAGCCATTCGAATATCACTGGTTATCGCTCAGAAGGCACCGTCAGCGGTTACAGCGCCGGACTTTACGCCACCTGGTATCAGAATGACGAAACCAGACAGGGCATGTATCTGGACAGCTGGGCACAGTATGGCTGGTTTGATAATGACGTCAAAGGTCAGGATATTCAGAATGAGTCCTACAAATCGCGCGGGCTTACTGCATCGCTTGAAGCGGGTTACACGCACAAACTGGGCGAGTTTACAGGCAGTCAGGGCTCACTGAATGAATGGTATATCCAGCCGCAGGCGCAGGTCATCTGGATGGGCGTTTCGGCGGACGATCACCGTGAAAGCAATGGCACCCGCGTCAGCGGTGAAGGGGAGAATAACGTGCAGACCCGTCTGGGAATGCGTACGTTCCTGAAAGGCCACAGTAAAATCGACGACGGTAAAAACCGGACCTTCCAGCCGTTTGTGGAAGCCAACTGGATCCACAACAGCGAGACGTTTGGCGTCCGGATGGACGGCATGCGTGCAAGCCAGGACGGTTCGCAGGATGTCGGGGAACTGAAAACCGGCGTAGAGGGGCAACTGAATCCGCACCTGAATCTGTGGGGTAACGTCGGCGTGCAGATCGGTGATAAAGGCTACAGTGATACCTCAGCGATGATCGGCGTGAAGTACAGTTTCTGACAGGTACTATAAAGTCTTTTTAATCAATCGATTAATTTTTTAGTCATCCATAAACCGGGATCAGAGAGTGATCCCGGTTTTTTTGCGCTGTTTTTATTGACCCGGAATAGTGGGAAAAATGGCCGCAAAGCGGTACAGCAATGGAATCACTCAGTGTAAAGTAATAATGCCGCCATAAAAAATGGGCAAATTTTTCATTTCCGGCTTTAATTAAAGCACCGCAAAAAGCGTCACTAAACGTTAATAAGCGAAATATCACGCGGGTAAACTATCACGATTAATTTTTATTTTTTTCATTCCTGACCAGGTTTACTTTTCTACAATTAAATCCCTTTCTTTTTAAAAGGATTTAATTGAGATATCGCTCGATGAATAACTGAAGGATGTAAAATGCCCGGTTTGGAAAAAACATCACATATCAGCCTGACGACGCAGGTTGAAAACGGTTTGAAACACCAGTTGACAATAGGTGCATTAAAACCCGGCGCGAGACTGATAACGAAAAATATTGCCCACGATCTGGGGATCAGCATTACGCCAGTTCGTGAAGCATTACTGCGGTTGGTCTCCGCGAGCGCATTGTCTGTTGCCCCGGCGCAGGCGTTTATGGTGCCAGATCTTTCACTGGCGGGATGGGAAGAGATCAACCACGTTCGTACTGAACTTGAAGGTATGGCGGTAGCGGCGGCCGCAGAGGCGATTTCTGCCGAGCGTTTGCAGACGCTCAACGCGCTACTGGAACAGTATCAACAGGCGCACGAAAGTGGCACGATACAGGAGCGACTCCTGGCAAATCACGCGTTTCGGTTTGAGATTTACCGTTATGCCAATATGCCTACGCTCTACCAAATGATTGAACAACTGTGGGTACGAATGGGCCCCAGCCTGCATTTTTTATATGCCAATGGGGTGCCTGACGGGTATCAGAGTCGTGTGGAGTATTACCGCGCGTTGCTCGACGCACTGGCGCAAGGAGATAAAGACGCGTGCCGCCAGTGTCTGAATGACATCATTGCTAAAAATGTGTCCCTCATTAGAACGCAATATCTTCATTAATCTCGCCGGAATATAGCGGGGCGACTCCCCGCTATTGAAGCATGAATATACTGTGCTCTTCAAAACGCCATTCCCTTTATGACCACTCGTCCTGTCGTGTCTTCGTGGAGAAATTAAGAAGATTGCGTACCAGGCGAAAAGAATGCTCCACATATAGATAAATAATGATTACTATTCGCATTAACAAAAGAGGCGACACCATGATGTTGCTCGTTGAAGCCGTGTGAAGCAGTTATACAGATATTTATCAAAGGGAGTCGTCATGCATTTACGTCATCTGTTTTCGCCGCGCCTGCGGGGTTCATTATTGTTAGGTTCACTGCTTGTTGCGTCATCATTCAGCACGCAGGCTGCGGATGAAATGCTGCGTAAAGCCGTGGGTAAGGGCGCATATGAAATGGCCTATAGCCAGCAGGAAAATGCGTTGTGGCTGGCCACTTCGCAGAGCCGAAAATTAGACAAAGGCGGTATCGTGTATCGCCTTGATCCGGTCACTCTGGAAGTGACTCAGGCGATTCACAACGATCTCAAACCGTTTGGCGTAACCCTTAACAATGCAACCCAGACGCTGTGGTTCGGCAATACGGTAAACAGCGCGCTGACGGCAATTGACGCTAAAACGGGGGATGTCAAAGGGCGTCTGGTCCTCGATCCCCGCCAGCGTTCAGAAGAGGTGCGTCCGTTGCAACCTCGCCAACTGGTGGCGGATGATGCAACCAATACGGTTTACATCAGCGGCATCGGTAAAGAGAGCGTTATCTGGGTGGTTGATGGTGAAACCATCAAACTGAAAACCACGATCCAGAATACCGGTAAGATGAGCACCGGTCTGGCTATCGACAGTAAAGCCGGGCGTTTGTATACCACTAACGCCGAGGGTGAATTCATCACCATTGATACCGCTGAGAATAAAATTCTGAGTCGCAAGAAATTGCTGGATGACGGTAAAGAGCACTTCTTTATGAACCTGAGTCTGGACACTGCCGGACACCGCGCGTTTATCACCGATGCCAAAGCGGCGGAAGTCGTAGTGATTGATACGCGTGACGGCAAAGTGCTGGCCAACGTGGCGGCACCGGAATCGCTGGCGGTGCTGTTCAACCCTGCACGTAACGAAGCCTACGTCACCCATCGCCAGGCCGGTAAAGTCAGCGTGATTGACGCAAAGCGCTACAACGTCGTGAAGACATTTGACACGCCGACCTTCCCGAACAGCCTCGCGCTGTCGGCGGATGGAAAAACCCTGTACGTGAGCGTCAAACAAAAATCAACGCGCGAGCAGGAAGCCACCCAGCCAGATGATGTGATTCGTATCGCGCTGTAATCCTCAACAGGAGAGGGAAATCCTCTCCTGTCTTTCCGCCCACGTTTCGACATGCCTCGTTACACCCCGCAAATAGCCAGTTCAACATCAGGGAATTACACTACCGCCACGTTTGAATGATTGATAACTACAGGAACATTATGAAAAAGCCACTTATGTGTCTTTGTGCGGGCGTTATGCTTTTCACTCTCTCCGGTTGCACCACCGATTACGTCATGACGACAAAACAGGGAAAAACCATTGTTATCCAGGGCAAGCCAAAGCTGGATAAAGAGACGGGAATGACCAGTTACACCGATCAGGACGGCAATAAGCGAGAAATTAACAGCAGTGACGTCGCTGAATTGATCGAAGCGAATTAATGGGGGGAAGCCGGAACGGGCTTTCCGGCCTTTCGCCAATGCCCGGTAAACGTCACGCCACCGGGCATCCAGCAGAACTTATCGCTGATCCGCAGTACTTTCCTGTGACGTGCCCGGCGCATGACGGTGAATTTCCGCAACGCGTTTACGTACGCCAAACCAACCGGCAACCAGCAAAATCGCAATCAACGGCAGGGAAGCGATGGTCCAGGTGCCGTTAGGATAGTCAAACGCCATCAGCACCAGCACACTGAGCAGGAACAGCAGCGTGAGCCAGGAGGTGAAAGGCGCGCCCGGCATTTTGAAACTAACATCTGCCGCTTTGCCTTCTTTAATCGCCTTACGCAAACGCATCTGGCAGACAACGATGAATCCCCACGATGCAATAATACCCAACGATGCAAAGTTCAGTACGATCTCAAAGACCTGAGAAGGAACCAGATAGTTGAGCAATACGCCGAAAATGTAGACGAACAGCGTTGCCAGAATACCGGCATATGGCACCTGCTGGCGGCTCATTTTCGCCATAAATTTAGGCGCAGAACCGCCCATCGACATTGAGCGCAAAATACGCCCGGTGCAATACAGACCCGAGTTGAGACTGGAGAGCGCGGCGGTCAATACCACGATGTTCATGATGCTGCCTACATAAGGCACGCCCAGTTTGGAGAAAAAGGTCACGAACGGACTCTGTCCCGCCTGATAAGCATTCCACGGCAGCAACAGCACCAGCAGTACCACCGAACCGACGTAGAACAGACCAATTCGCCAGATAACACTGTTGATAGCCTTTGGCACCATGGTTTGCGGATCTTTGCATTCCCCGGCCGCAGTCCCGACCATCTCAACGGAGGCAAAGGCAAACACTACGCCTTGCACCAGCACCAGTGCGGGCAGCAGTCCATGTGGGAAGAATCCACCGTTATCGGTGATCAAATGAAACCCGGTGGTATTGCCATCCAGCGGTTGACCTGAGCCTAAAAAGACCGTGCCGACCACCAGAAAAACCACAATCGCCAGCACTTTTACCAGCGCAAACCAGAACTCCATCTCGGCAAACCACTTAACGCCGATCATGTTCATGGTGCCGACAATCGCCAGCGCGCCGAGAGCGAAGACCCATTGTGGTACATCACCGAACGCGCCCCAGTAATGCATGTACAGCGCCACGGCGGTGATGTCGACGATCCCGGTCATCGCCCAGTTGATAAAGTACATCCAGCCTGCGACATAGGCGGCTTTTTCACCCAAAAACTCACGGGCATATGACACAAAGCTCCCGCTGGTTGGGCGATGGAGCACCAGTTCGCCTAATGCACGAAGAATAAAAAATGAGAAAATGCCGCACACCAAATACACCAGGGCCAGCGCAGGGCCAGCCATCTGTAAGCGCGCGCCAGCACCCAAAAAGAGTCCGGTGCCAATGGCGCCGCCAATGGCGATCATTTGAACCTGGCGGTTCCCCATCGCCTTGTGATACCCCTCCTCGTGGGTATTCAACCAGCGTCGTTTCGCAGCGTGTTGCTCCAGTGAGCTTGCGTTGTCTATTTGCATTACGTTACCTGTTAGCCTGTCTGTCCGAAGGAATGCAGTTTGCCCGTTCGCTGACTACCCAAACGATTGCTTCGCTGCATGTCACCGACCTTTTCCCGTTATTCTGGGTAGGGATAAAAATGAGTGGCGCAGCATCCTACCTGCTAATTTTTTTTGACGCAAAACCAATGCATTAAAATTCATGAAGTCAGAAAAGACAGTGGATGGCCTCGATTCAGCGAGTGGGGGTATTGAAAAAATGACGATGGTTTTCGCCCGTAGCCCCGGCCCGTCTCCTGCAACGGACCCGGCTGTTCTACACTTAGCGTTTTACGCACTGTGGAGGCGGTATGATGACTGTTTATGGTGTACCCGGTTGGGGATCGGCAATCAGTGAGGTCATGCTGACACTGGCGGAGATCCCGTATAAATTTGTGGATGTCACCGGTTTTGATGCCGAGGGACCACAACGCGATTTATTAAAAATACGCAATCCGCTATGTCAGGTGCCGACGCTGGTACTGGAAAATGGCGAGATCATGACGGAAACCGCCGCCATTGCGCTGATGATCCTCGACCGTCGTCCCGGCCTTGCGCCTGCCGTTCATCAGCCGGAGCGTCAACAGTTCCAGCGCTTGCTTATCTGGCTGGTGGCGAACGTGTATCCCACCTTTACCTATGCTGACTATCCTGAGCGCTGGACCGCCGATGCGCCGCTGCAGCTGAAAAAGTCGTGCATTGACTATCGCAAGTCGCTCTATCTTTGGCTAAACGATCGGCTCATTGCCGAACCGTACGCCTTTGGCGAACAGCTCACGTTGCTGGATTGCTATCTGTGCGTGATGCGCAGTTGGGGACCGGGCCATGACTGGTTTCAGGAACATACGCCGAACATCAGTGCGGTTGCCGATGCGGTATGCCAGATCCCACGGCTGCGAACGGTGCTGAAAAACAATGAAATTATTTAATCTGCTCGCAGGTATGCTAGTTTTAAACGCACACGACAATAAGGAGCCTGCTATGCCGCACGTTGATATTAAATGTTTTCCCCGCGATTTGAATGAAGAACAGAAAACGGCGCTGGCCACCGAGATTACCGCCGTTATCGTTCGCCACCTGCAAAGTAAAGAGCGCTCAGTGAGCGTGGCGTTAAACGAAATCGAGCCAGACGACTGGAAAATGGTCTGGGATGCGGAGATCGCCCCCCAGATGGATTCACTGATTAAAAAACCGGGCTACAGCATGTAACCGGCTAGCGCGACCAGCGATTCCGCCCGGCCTGTTTTGCCCTATACAGCGCGGCGTCGGCCTCTGCAACCGTCTGTTCAGCCGTTTTTCCTTTCGCTGAACAGGCGATACCCTGACTTACCGTGACGTTGTCACTTGCCGTCGACGCAGAGTGGGGGATCGCCGCCGTCTCCAGACCGGCTTTGATTCTGGCGGCCACCTGTTCTGCCTGCGGCAGCGATGCGCCAAACAACACCACCGCGAACTCTTCGCCGCCGTAACGCGCAACCACATCTTCCGGGCTACGCACCGACTGCATCAACACGTGCGCCACCTGCGCCAGGCAGGCGTCGCCTTTTGGGTGTCCGTAGGTATCGTTGTAGCGTTTAAAGAAATCAACATCGAGCATGAGCAGGGCGAACGCGCTGTCATTGGCGCTGGCGCTCTGTAAAATATCCTCCAGCGCGCGTCGGTTCGCCGCCCCGGTCAACGCGTCTCGGTGCGCAAGGGCGTCCAGGCGAGAAATCAGCACGTTGTTGTGCTGATTCTGATACCAGGCTTCATCAAACCAACGCAGTAGAATGACGCGCCCGCCGAGCAAAATCAGCGTAAAGATAACCCAAATGACCGCAAAATGCGGGTTGACCCCGTGGTTAAGCACGACACTGGCCACCGGCACCGTAATCCACAGCGGTATCACGTAGGAGAGTAACGAAGGGGTGTGGAAATAGAGCGCGGCGACGGCGCTGAGCAGCAAAACGGAACACAGCGGATAGGCAATCGGTAATTTCCACTGGTCGATAAAATAGTAGCTGCACCAGGACCAGAGCAGGCTCAGTAATACCAGCAATCCCTGATAAAGCCACGATTTTCGGCGTGGCGAGAAAATCAGAATGGCGCTAATAAGTATTATCCCCAGCACCGCGCCGTCGATGGAGTGAAGGAGGATTTTCTTAGCCTGATATAAGGTCTCCGCATCATTAAACAGGGCGTTACGAAACAGGATCATCAGCGCAAAGCTGATGTTGACAAAAGCGAACCACGGCAGGCTAATCGCTATTCCGCGTTCTACCATATCTTCACGTTTGGCCCAGACGGTCCAGGACGATTTTCGGTTATTTGGCGTCATAAACTTCATATAAGAGTAAAGCGAGCGGAAAATCCCGCCCTCAGGGAGTATGCCTTAAGGTACAACGAGAGTGAATTTATCCCTCTGTGCGGCTAACACCGCGATATCCAATCATTGGCCTCAGTAAACGGTGTAATCTATGCGGCGGATTTTGCATATGTTCACGCCGCTGTGACCCGTTTCCCGCTGGTGATAAAGGTGCCAGCACCTAAATGGTGCAGGGTATTGAGTTTGTCGTCATCAAATTGCCAGCGTCCTTCCACAAAGACGCGTTCGTCGGCAGCAGCAGAGACCACCTCGCCAAACAGCGTATCGTATTTGTCCTGCGCGGATGTCGCAGGCAGCAGCCGACACTCCATCCACGCCAGACATTTTTCTTCAATCACCGGTAATCCGAGCACCGGACCTTTTACCACTGGGATCCCGTAGCAGTTGAATTTATCTTCCACGCGCCCTGAAACGCTGCCTACCGCATAGGTCCAGTTGGTGGCGGCCACCCCCGGGACAACAATACCAAACATGCCGCTGCGCTCAATCAGTTCGCGCGACCACGCGCTTTTGTCGACCACAATTGCAATACGCGGCGGCTCAAATTCAACCGGCATCGACCACGCCGCCGCCATCACGTTGCGGCGTTCAGTGTGATTATCCCGACTGGTTATCAGAATCGTCGGGCCATGATTTAACAGTCGGCAGGCATGCGTTAACTCAACAGGGCGAAAACGGCTCATGGCAGATCCTCAGCAAGATGAAAAGCGTAACGGGAATAGTATTGATATTAACGGGATTAGCGATTTTGTCGCCCCGTTGCCGCCATTCACCGCACAAAATCGCCTGTGCTACAGCAAAAATACGTTATAAATACAGGATGCTATCAACAGGAATACCCAATGACGCCTTTTTTAAACGCTTATTTTGCCCGCCTGGGTTGGTCAGGCACGCCTGAAGTCAACATTGAGACTCTGCGGGCGCTGCACTTGCATCACAACAGTGCCATCGTGTTTGAAAACCTCGATGTGCTGTTACCGCGAGAAATACAGCTGGACGATCAGTCGCTGGAAGAAAAATTGATCGTCGCACGTCGTGGCGGATACTGCTTCGAACAGAATGGCGTTTTTGAACGGGCATTACGTGAGACTGGATTCAGCGTTCGCATCTTACTGGGGAGAGTCGTGCTGGCGAATCCGGCGAGTATGCCGCCACGCACTCATCGCTTGTTACTGGTGGAGTTACAGGGTGAACCGTGGATAGCCGACGTGGGGTTCGGGGGGCAAACGCTGACCGCGCCGATCCGACTTCAGGCCAACCTTGAACAACAGACGCCTCATGGGGAATACCGTCTGATTCAAGAGGGCGATGCGTGGATTTTGCAGTTCCGCCACCATGAGCACTGGCAAGCGATGTATTATTTCGATCTCGGCATCCAGTACCAAAGTGATTATGTGATGGGGAACTTCTGGTCGGCGCACTGGCCGCAATCGCATTTTCGCCACTATTTGTTGATGTGTCGTCATCTGCCGGACGGAGGGAAACTGACGCTGACCAACTTCCATTTTACGCACTATCAAAATGGGCACGCGATAGAGCAGACAAACTTGCCCGATGTGGCCAGTTTGTACGCGCTGTTGCAGACACGTTTTGGTCTGGGCGTTGACGATGCGAAGCACGGTTTTAGCGAGGCGGAACTGGCGGCGGTGATGTCTGCGTTTGATACCCATCCGGAAGCAGGAAAATAGGTATTTCGCAGTTTGCCGGAGAGCGGTGCCCTCCGGCGGAGAACCTTACAGGTCAATAGACCATTCGGCGGAAAATAAGATCACCGCAGTACCGGAAATCGTCACTTTCTCCGGCTGGTTATCGCGAATGGTAACAGTCACATCAATGACGCCATCACGACCTAACGCCCTCCCTTGATGCCCTTGAATACGTAGCGTTTTACCATCATGCGCCATCACATTGTGATGAACCAGCCATGCTCCCATAGGACCATTGGCGTTGCCAGTTACGGGATCTTCAACAATACCCATTGTGGGGGAGAACATGCGGCCATCGGTTTCATTTTTCCCGGGACGGATTTGGAACGGGAAAAAACCGTTGCACCCAATCTGCTGGCTGATAGTGATAAGTGCCGCAAGATCGGGGGAAAGGGCGTCAATATCGACCTCCGGTTTCAGCGGGATCATCACTTTCGAATGCCCCGTTGTCGCCACCTGAATGGGCAGACCTGGGAGGATATCGTCTTCACAAAGGTGGAATGCGTTGATGATGGCAGTTCGCGTCTCACCTTCAAGCGGCGGCTCAAAGCCTGGCGTACCTTGTTCCAGCGTGATGCGATAGTCATTTTCTTGCGCAAAAATATCGACCCGGTGACGTCCGGCGAGCGAGCGTTGCCAGACGGTACAGTTTCCTAATCCCAGTACGGTGGCGCGAACATAATGCGCCGCAATGGTCGCATGACCACAAATAGGCACTTCAACCGTTGGCGTAAAGTAACGAATACGCACATCGCAGTCGTCGCTTTTTAAGACGAATGCCGTTTCACTGTGGTGTAGTTCGCGGGCGATAAGCTGCATTTGCGCGTCGCTGAGTCCATCAGCATGTAACACGACGCCCGCCGAGTTGCCGCGAAATGGTTCGGAGGTGAAAGCATCAACATGATAAACCTGGGGTTTCATTCGGTTCTCCTTAGGTCGGAGAACCATCATAACGCGCAGTCCACCGAAGAGCGATGCCCTCTGGCGGAGAACCCCGACATCAGAGTTAGCATCAGAGAAACAGTTCCCGTGAAATCATATGATCCAGATGCCGTTCAAAGGCGGGATCGGCCATTTCCGTCATGCCAAGCGCGTACATACCGTCCAGACCGCAAACCAGCGCAATTAAACGCCAGGCGATCTCCGCCGCGCTGTCGGTGAAGGTGAACTCTCCGGCCTCACGACCTTGCTCGATCAACCGCACGGTATCGTCGTGCCACATTTTCATCGTCAGCAGATACGCGTTTTTGATTTCAGGGTCTTTATCCGCAAGGATTTGCGCTTCCCGCCAGAGTTTAATGTACGGCTCAAAACCGCCGTCCTGGCTGCCCAGCATGGCATGAAGACGCGTTCGCCAGTTAGCGTTCTGCGGTGCGATATTGGTATCCAGCAGGGTACGAATCAGACGAATAAACGCCTGTGATTTAAGTTCGCCCGCATTGCTGAAATGGTGGTGAAGTTGCCCGGTCGCCACGCTGGCTTCGGTCGCAATACGTCTCACCGTCATGGCATTAAACCCTTCCTGCAACGCAACGCGCATGGCCGCCTGCAGAATCACTTCACGACGGTCATCCCGATTTAAATAGCGCATACGCCTCTCACTCCGCTTACCGTGACGGCAGTGTAACAAAAAGCTGGACATGCGTTCAACTTTCCGTAGGATCGCTAAAACTGGACAAGTGTCCAACTTTGTTTTTAGCGGGAGTTTTATGTTTCGTCAGTGGTTAACGTTAGTGATTATTGTGCTGGTCTACATCCCTGTTGCGATCGATGCAACGGTGCTGCATGTTGCCGCTCCCACGCTGAGTATGACGCTGGGCGCCAGTGGCAACGAGCTGCTGTGGATCATTGATATTTATTCCCTGGTGATGGCAGGGATGGTCTTACCGATGGGCGCGCTGGGCGATCGTATCGGTTTTAAACGTCTGCTGTTATTGGGTGGCGGATTATTTGGGATGGCCTCGCTGGCCGCCGCATTTGCCCATAGCGCCAGCCTGTTGATTGCAACACGGGCGCTGTTGGCTATCGGTGCTGCAATGATTGTGCCTGCGACACTGGCGGGGATCCGCGCGACTTTCTCTGAAGTGCGTCATCGCAATATGGCGCTGGGCGTTTGGGCCGCCGTAGGATCGGGGGGCGCAGCATTTGGTCCGCTGGTCGGAGGGATGTTGCTGGAGCATTTCTACTGGGGCTCAGTATTTCTGATCAACGTACCGATAGTCTTACTGGTAATGGGATTGACGGCGCGCTTTGTACCGCCACAGTCCGGTCGTCGCGAGCAGTCGCTCAATCTGGCACACGCAATCATGTTGATCATCGCCATTTTGCTGTTGGTCTATAGCGCGAAAACAGCGCTGAAGGGGCATCTTGCGGTCGGTGTGATTGCATTGACCTTGCTGGTGGGGGCGCTGTTACTGGCCGCGTTTGTACGCATCCAACTGGCAGCTTCGCGCCCGATGATCGACATGCGTCTTTTTACCCACCGTATCATCCTGAGTGGCGTGGTGATGGCGATGACCGCGATGATAACGCTGGTGGGCTTTGAACTGCTGATGGCGCAGGAGTTGCAGTTTGTTCACGGTTTAACGCCGTATCAGGCAGGACTGTTTATGCTGCCTGTGATGGTGGCCAGCGGATTCAGCGGTCCCATTGCCGGCATGCTGGTATCACGGCTAGGTTTGCGTTGGGTGGCAACAGGCGGGATGGCGTTTAGCGCGTTGAGTTTTTATGGTCTGGCGTTGACCGACTTTAGCACTCAACAATGGCAGGCCTGGGGGTTGATGGCATTGCTCGGATTCAGCGCCGCCAGTGCGTTGCTGGCATCAACGGCGGCCATTATGGCCGCGGCACCGGCAGAAAAAGCCGCCGCCGCGGGTGCCATTGAAACGATGGCCTATGAGCTGGGCGCGGGGTTAGGCATCGCCATCTTTGGTTTACTGCTGAGCCGGAGTTTCTCGGCATCTGTCATGCTACCGGGCGGGTTAAACGAGCAGGAGATAGAACGCGCGTCGTCATCAATGGGTGAAGCGGTACAGCTTGCCCATACGCTCTCACCAAAGCTTGGCGAAGCGGTTCTCGGGGCGGCCAGACAGGCGTTCACCTGGTCGCACAGTGTGGCGTTAAGCAGCGCCGGAAGTCTGTTGATCCTACTGGCGGTGGGGATGTGGTTCAGTCTGGCAAAGATAAAGCAGCGTTAATTTAATGGGTTAATTGACAGGGGTAGTCCATCTCCTCGACTTCTTTACCGCTCAGGCGAGCGTATTGCCCCGTCAGTCGCCAGAAAGCTGGTTGCGTTTCGGTGTAGATTTCCGCGGCCAGAATCAGACGGCGGCGATCAACCTCGTTAAGTTCCAGCAATGTCCACGGAATAAAGTAGCGCTCGTTGTTGGTCAGCGTAAACCACAGTGGGCATCCGCAACCGGAACAGAAAAAACGTTCGCCACGCGTTGAAGAGGGAAAGTGCGAAGGTTCTGATGACTCTGGCGACATCAGCGGTTCACCGCTGGCTTCCAGATACATAGCAATGCCACCTGACCATTTCTGGCATAGCGTGCAATGACAGGCATAGACATCAAGCATTTCGACGTTAACGGTAAATTGACTCTGTCCGCAGAGACAACGTCCAGTGAACGTTTGCACGGCATACTCCTTTATGACCGGTTCAACAAATCAAGAAAAGCCAGCCCATCATGGGCTGGCTTTGATTTCAGGTTACAACAAAATTAGAACTGATAAGTCAGGCCAACAGCCACGATGTCATCAGTGCTTACACCAGCATGTTTGGTGAAGTTGTTGTCATCCAGCAGGTTGATTTTGTAATCAACGAAGGTAGACATGTTTTTGTTGAAGTAGTAGGTCGCACCCACGTCAACGTATTCAACCAGATCCTGGTCGCCCCAGGTACCCAGATCTTTACCTTTGGATTTCAGGTAAGCAACGGACGGACGCAGACCGAAGTCGAACTGATACTGAGCCACAACTTCAAAGTTCTGTGCTTTGTTCGCGATATAATCGTTATCACCAAACACAGTCATGTTGCGGGTTTCAGAGTAGGTGGTTGCCAGGTAGATGTTGTTCGCATCGTATTTCAGACCTGCAGCCCATACTTCAGCGGTATCGCCGTCAGCGTTCAGAGTGTCGGCACGGCCATAAGTGACCTGACCATCGGTACGGTCAGATTTTGCATAGGTCGCGCCCACGCCAAAACCTTCGTACTCATAGGTGGTAGACAGACCAAAACCGTCGCCATTGGCTTCGTTAGGATTACGTTTGTCTTCGTTTTTACCCTGGTACTGAGCGGCAAAGTTCAGACCTTCAACCAGACCGAAGAAGTCGGTGTTACGGTAAGTTGCAACGCCGGTAGTACGGCTGGTCATGAACACGTCAGTCTGGGTCCAGGTATCGCCACCGAACTCAGGCAGAACGTCGGTCCATGCGCCGATGTCGTACGCTACGCCGTAGTTACGGCCATAGTCGAAGGAACCGTATTCAGCGAATTTCAGACCTGCAAATGCCAGACGAGTTTTGTCGCCTTCGGAACCCTGATCTTCAGTACGGTTGCCTTTAAATTCATATTCCCACTGGCCAAAACCAACCAGTTGGTCGTTGATCTGAGTTTCGCCTTTAAAGCCGGTACGCACGTAAGTTTTGTCACCGTCGCTGCTGGTGTCATCAGAGAAATAATGCTGAGCGTGAACTTTACCGTACAGGTCCAGTTTGTTGCCGTCTTTATTATAAATCTCTGCTGCGTTTACTGCTCCTGCTGCCAACAGGGTAGTCACTGCCACTGCAACTAATTTAAGTTTCATTCTCAATAATCCTTATAATTTTCTTAGTGTGTTTCCTAAACCATTTCTAAACGAACCCGTCCGTCAATGGCAGACCATTTTTAAATTACGCAGTGGTATAAGTTCAATAATAAGTTTCACTATATTACCAAATATTTACAGTTATGTGATCTGGATCTACATAATAGTCATGATGATATTAATTTAAATAAGGGACTTTCTTATTAGGTATATTTTAATGAGTGAATTATACATCTGTTTATTGTTTGAAATGGTTTAGTTACAAATGCGGACTATGTGGCAAAATACAGTTTCGGTTGTGCATAAAATGCCATTTGTTATCAATATAACATCAAATTAATAACATATTTAACACAAAATAAAACAATTGAATACAAAATGCGCACGTGGCGTCAAAATGAACAATCCACGGTGTATTAACTATATGGCAATAAGATGGGAAAAAAGCAAATAAGAATTTTCGGTGCAGGGCTATTATCTGCAGTGAGAGTAAGATGTGTAATTGTAACAAGAAATAGGCTATCGGGTCGTTTTTCATCCAGTGGACGATATTAAGGCCCGACTGTAGCCCTCAGGCACGGCGTGTTGCCAGCCAGCAAAGCAGCGAACCGACACACACCATAATAGCGCCTTGCCAGAACGAAAATGAAAGTGGGGCGCTTAAAAGAACCGCTGCCAGTGCAGAGGACAGTACCGGGGTAAAATAAGATCCTACGGCCATAATAGTGACATTTCCGTGCAAAATTCCGACATTCCATGCTGCGTAGGCAAAACCTAACGTTAATGCCGCCGAAAATAGCTTGATGGTAACGGGAAGGGTGAAATGCATTTCGGGCTGAGGCGTCAATAAATAGTGTACCCACAAACTTGCGGCGGTGAGCAAAACAAAGACAGTGATACCGTTAAATCCCCGGGCATATTTATTGGTGACCGTGCAATACGTCGCCCAGATAAATGCCCCAATAAAGGCGAGAAAATAGCTTAATGGGTTGGTGGCAACGTTGTTGATTATTTCACCAGGATTAAGTCCATTCTCACCCCCTAATACCCAACAGACACCGGTCAACGCCACCATTAATCCAGGAATGACCAGCCAGGTTGTTTTTTGGCCATTAAACAAGATGGCGAAAAGAATCGTCAGGCTGGGCCATAAATAGTTGACCATACCAACCTCAATAGCCTGATGCCGCGTAACCGCATAACCCAGCGACAGCGCGAGGCATATTTCGTAACTGACGAAAAGGAGACTGCCAGCGATTAAATAACGAACAGGAAAGCGACGAATATTAGGAAACCCGACAGTAAAAATAAGCAACAGTCCGCTTAATGAATAAATCATGGCCGCGCCGCCCACCGGACCAAGCCCTTCACTCACGCCCCGAATCAGCCCTACCATGGTGCTCCAGAGCACGATGGCAATCAGTCCTATTAGCGTTGCTTTTTGTCTCGTCATTCTGTTCGTCTGTCCTCGCTCCTTTTAATTAAAGAAGCTGAAATTTATAGCACTTTTAAACAGTCTGGCGTTAATAAATCATCCTACCTGCTACTTCTTTGTGGGTACAAATGTTAGGCAAACAGCACTATTTAGTAGCGGAACCGATTCGTTTTTGATTTGACGCAAAAAAGATATGGGCATAGCTGTTAGTTTCGTCGCGAAGTTACATCCCTGTAAAAAAGAGGAAAGCAATGGACGTCAGCCGCAGACAATTTTTTAAAATCTGCGCGGGCGGTATGGCAGGAACAACAGTCGCAGCGCTTGGTTTTGCCCCCAAGTCTGCACTGGCTCAGGCGCGTAATTACAAACTGCTGCGCGCCAAAGAGATCCGAAACTCTTGCACATACTGTTCCGTAGGATGCGGGCTATTAATGTATAGCCTCGGAGATGGAGCCAAAAACGCAAAGGAAGCGATTTACCATATTGAAGGGGACCCGGACCATCCGGTAAGCCGTGGGGCATTGTGTCCTAAAGGCGCGGGTTTGCTGGACTATGTTCACAGCGAAAATCGCCTGCGTTATCCGCAATATCGCGCACCGGGTTCAGACAAATGGCAGCGTATCAGTTGGGATGAAGCGTTCTCCCGTATCGCAAAACTGATGAAAGCTGACCGTGACGCTAACTTTATTGAAAAGAACGAGCAGGGCGTTACCGTCAACCGCTGGCTGACTACCGGGATGCTTTGCGCCTCAGCGTCCAGTAATGAAACCGGTATGCTGACGCAAAAATTTGTGCGCTCTCTCGGCATGCTGGCCATCGATAACCAGGCGCGCGTCTGACACGGACCAACGGTAGCAAGTCTTGCTCCAACATTTGGTCGCGGTGCGATGACCAACCACTGGGTTGATATCAAAAACGCCAACGTCGTGATGGTGATGGGCGGTAACGCCGCTGAAGCACATCCAGTGGGATTCCGCTGGGCGATGGAAGCGAAGAACAATAATGATGCGACGTTGATTGTCGTCGATCCTCGCTTTACGCGTACTGCGTCGGTTGCGGATATCTATGCGCCGATTCGTTCCGGTACGGACATTACATTCCTGTCTGGCGTACTGCTGTATCTGATCGAAAATCAGAAAATCAATGCTGAGTATGTGAAGCATTACACCAATGCCAGCTTGCTGGTGCGGGATGATTTTACGTTCGAAGACGGCCTGTTTAGCGGCTACGACGCGAAAAAACGGCAGTATGATAAGTCATCATGGAACTACCAGTTCGATGAAAACGGCTATGCAAAACGCGATGACACACTGAGTCACCCACGCTGCGTGTGGAACTTGCTGAAACAGCACGTCTCCCGCTATACGCCGGATGTGGTGGAAAACATCTGCGGTACGCCAAAAACCGACTTCCTGAAAGTGTGCGAAGTGTTAGCCTCCACCAGCGCGGCCGATCGTACGACCACCTTCCTTTATGCCTTAGGCTGGACGCAACACACTGTCGGCGCGCAGAACATTCGCACGATGGCGATGATCCAGTTGCTGCTCGGCAACATGGGGATGGCTGGCGGCGGCGTGAACGCGTTGCGCGGGCACTCCAACATTCAGGGGTTAACCGATTTAGGTCTCCTCTCCACCAGTTTGCCTGGCTATCTGACGCTACCGTCAGAAAAACAGACCGATCTGCAAACCTATTTGACGGCTAATACGCCAAAAGCCACGCTGGCGGAACAGGTTAACTATTGGGGTAACTATCCGAAGTTCTTTGTCAGCCTGATGAAATCGTTCTACGGCGACGCGGCGCAGAAAGAGAATGACTGGGGATTTGAGTGGCTGCCGAAATGGGATCAGTCGTACGACGTCATTAAATACTTCAACATGATGGATAGCGGTAAAGTGACCGGCTATATCTGTCAGGGCTTCAACCCGGTGGCGTCCTTCCCGGACAAAAACAAAGTGGTGCAGTCCCTGAGTAAGTTGAAGTACATGGTCGTTATCGATCCGCTGGTGACAGAAACCTCGACGTTCTGGCAGAACCACGGTGAGTCCAATGATGTCGATCCGGCATCGATTCAGACTGAAGTGTTCCGTCTGCCGTCCACCTGTTTTGCGGAAGAAGATGGCTCCATTGCCAACTCCGGTCGCTGGTTGCAGTGGCACTGGAAAGGACAAGACGCGCCAGGCGAAGCCCGCAATGACGGCGAAATTCTGGCCGGGATTTACCATCGTCTGCGCGATCTCTATCGCACAGAAGGCGGTAAAGGTGTAGAGCCGCTGCTGAAAATGAGCTGGCACTACAAACAGCCCGACCATCCGGAATCAGAAGAAGTCGCCAAAGAAAACAACGGCTATGCGCTGGCCGATCTCTATGACGCCAACGGTGTGCTGATCGCTAAAAAAGGCCAGTTGTTGAGCAGTTTCGCGCAGTTGCGCGATGACGGTACTACGGCGTCCTCTTGCTGGATTTATACCGGTAGCTGGACGGAGCAGGGCAACCAGATGGCCAACCGTGACAACGCCGATCCGTCTGGCCTCGGTAACACACTGGGGTGGGCGTGGGCGTGGCCGCTGAACCGCCGCGTTCTGTATAACCGCGCCTCCGCCGATCCGCAGGGTAAACCGTGGGATCCGAAACGGATGCTGATCCAGTGGAACGGCGCGAAATGGACGGGTAACGATATCCCTGACTTCAATACCGCTCCGCCGGGCAGCGCTACCGGGCCGTTTATCATGCAGCCGGAAGGGCTGGGACGTCTGTTCGCGATTGATAAAATGGCGGAAGGGCCGTTCCCGGAACACTACGAGCCGGTTGAAACGCCGCTGGGGACCAACCCGCTGCATCCAAACGTCATTTCCAATCCGGCGGTGCGTTTGTATGAATCAGATGCCTTGCGTCTGGGCAAGAAGGATCAGTTCCCGTATGTCGGTACGACCTACCGTCTGACGGAACATTTCCACACCTGGACCAAGCATGCATTGTTGAATGCTATCGCCCAGCCAGAGCAGTTTGTGGAAATCAGCGAAACGCTGGCCGCCGCGAAAGGTATCGCCAACGGTGACTATGTGAAAGTCAGCAGCAAGCGCGGATTTATTCGTGCGGTTGCAGTCGTCACACGTCGTCTGCGCACCTTACAGGTGAATGGTCAGCAGGTCGAAACGGTGGGGATCCCGATTCACTGGGGCTTTGAAGGGGTCGCGCGTAAAGGCTTTATCGCCAACACTCTGACGCCGAACGTCGGTGATGCAAACTCGCAAACGCCGGAATACAAAGCGTTTTTAGTTAACATCGAGAAGGCGTAAGGGAGGCGAACATATGTCTTTGGAAACGCAGGACATCATCAAACGGTCCGCAACAAACGCCATCACGCCGCCTCCCCAGGTGCGTGATTACAAGGCTGAGGTCGCCAAACTGATCGACGTTTCCACCTGCATAGGCTGCAAAGCCTGCCAGGTGGCGTGCTCGGAGTGGAACGACATTCGCGATGAGGTTGGGCATTGTGTTGGGGTATATGACAACCCGGCCGATCTGAGCGCGAAATCCTGGACGGTGATGCGCTTTAGCGAAACCGAGCAAAACGGCAAGCTGGAGTGGTTGATCCGTAAAGACGGCTGTATGCACTGTGAAGATCCAGGCTGCCTGAAGGCGTGCCCGTCTGCCGGGGCAATCATCCAGTATGCCAACGGGATTGTCGATTTTCAGTCCGAACACTGCATTGGCTGCGGCTACTGTATTGCCGGGTGTCCGTTTAATGTACCGCGCCTCAATAAAGAGGATAACCGCGTCTATAAATGTACACTTTGCGTTGATCGCGTCAGCGTCGGCCAGGAGCCGGCATGCGTGAAAACGTGCCCGACGGGGGCGATTCATTTCGGCACCAAACAAGAGATGCTGGAAATGGCTGAGCAGCGCGTAGAAAAACTGAAAGCGCGTGGCTATGAGCATGCCGGGGTGTATAACCCGCAAGGCGTGGGAGGGACACACGTGATGTATGTACTGCATCACGCGAACCAGCCAGAGCTGTATCATGGTTTGCCGAAGGACCCGAAAGTCGACACCTCAATCAACCTGTGGAAAGGGGCGTTGAAACCGTTGGCGGCAGCTGGGTTTATCGCCACTTTCGCCGGACTGATCTACCACTACATTGGTATCGGCCCGAACAAAGAAGTGGACGACGAAGAGGAGGGAAATCATGAGTAAGTCAAAAATGATAGTGCGCACGAAATTTATCGACCGCGCCTGTCACTGGACGGTGGTGATTTGTTTCTTCCTGGTGGCGCTGTCGGGAATTTCGTTTTTCTTCCCGACGTTGCAATGGCTGACGCAAACCTTCGGTACGCCGCAGATGGGGCGCATCCTGCACCCGTTCTTCGGCATCGCTATCTTCGTCGCGCTGATGTTTATGTTCTTTCGTTTTGTACAGCACAACATCCCGGATAAGAAAGACATTCCGTGGCTGAAGAATATTGTGGAAGTGCTGAAAGGTAATGAACACAAAGTGGCGGATGTGGGTAAGTACAACGCCGGGCAAAAAATGATGTTCTGGTCGATCATGAGCATGATTTTCGTGCTGCTGGTGACGGGCGTCATTATCTGGCGTCCGTACTTCGCGCAGTTCTTCCCGATGCAGGTGGTGCGTTACAGCCTGCTGATCCACGCGGCGGCGGGCATTATTCTGATGCACGCCATCCTCATCCATATGTATATGGCCTTTTGGGTGAAGGGATCGATCAAAGGCATGGTTGAAGGGAAAGTCAGCCGTCGCTGGGCGAAGAAACACCATCCGCGCTGGTATCGCGATGTCGAGAAAGCCGAAGCCAAAAAAGAGAGTGAAGAAGGGTTATAATCCCTTTTGACTCGATACCGTAAAAATGGCGCTGAAAAGGCGCCATTTTTTTATCAGATACACTACGGCGCACCGATATCCATTCTCAGCAAGAATTCCAGATTCAGGTGGATTATTGCATTGCCAGATGGCGGAGCTTTGAAATATCGACGGTTTTTTCTGCTTCTGTCAGACTCCAGGCGGTTTGCAGATTCAGCCACATTTGCGGTGAACTGCCGATCACCACGGAGAGCTTAATCGCCATTTCTGGCGTTAACGCCGCTTTCCCTGTGAGCAACCGGCTTGCTGTAGAGGGAGCAATGTCCATTGCTCTGGCAAATTCGCGCAGACTGACGTTAAGTTCGTTCAGCGCCTCCTGAATAATCTCTCCCGGGCGGGGATGATTTGCCATTTTCATGCGTGATAGTCCTCGTAATTCAGTATGTATGCATCGCCATTGACGAACTCAAAGGTTATTCGCCAGTTCCCCGAGACAGATATCGCCCAAATTCCATCACGATCGCCGCTCAACGGGTGCAGCTTGTAACCCGGCATGTCGATATCGTTAATATGGCAGGCGGCATCAATCACAGCGAGACGGCAACGCAATCGCTTTACCTGCGTTGTCAGAACGCCTGAAGTGCGCCCATGAAGAAACAAGTCACGCAATCCCTTGTGTCTGAAGTTCATGATCATCCGTATCATCCTTGTTCCTTCAGGAGGAACGCTATCATTATTGTTCCGTGTAACGCAACAACATTCGCTACGATTGTCAAAATTCTGCGAGGAACGCGTTCAAAGAGGAAGCAGGAGAGGATGTTTGTGGAAAACACTTCGCAAAACAAACGGCGACGAGGCGTAAAGCTGTCGCCGTTTACCGATTAGCGGCGGAAATCAATCACCATACGGCCACGAATCTGGCCTTGTTCCATCTCTTTGAAGATAGCGTTGATGTCGCCGAGCGGACGCAGGGCCACTTTAGGCACCACTTTGCCTTCTGCGGCAAACTGGAACGCTTCGGTCAGATCCTGACGCGTCCCCACCAGCGAACCGACCACCTGAATACCGTCCAGCACCAGACGCGGAATGTCCAGGCTCATGGCTTCCGGCGGCAGGCCAACGGCAACCACCCGGCCACCTGCACGCACCGCATCCACCGCAGAGTTAAACGCGGCTTTCGCAACAGCAGTCACGACCGCCGCATGCGCGCCACCCGTTTTCTCCTGTACGATTTTCGCCGCATCGTCTGTGCGTGAATTGATAACCAGATCGGCACCCATTTCTTTGGCGAGCTTGAGTTGTTCGTCGTTCACGTCAATGGCAATCACTTTGGCGTTAAAAACGTTTTTCGCATACTGTAGCGCCAGGTTGCCCAAACCGCCGAGTCCGTAGATAGCAATCCACTGACCGGGTTTAATCTTCGAGATTTTCACGGCTTTATAAGTGGTGACGCCCGCACAGGTGATGCTGCTTGCCGCCGCGGAATCCAGACCCTCCGGCACTTTCACCGCATAGTCCGCCACCACGATGCACTCTTCAGCCATACCGCCATCAACGCTGTAACCTGCGTTTTTGACGTCACGGCACAGCGTCTCGTTGCCGCTGTTACAGTATTCACAGTGGCCACATCCTTCAAAGAACCATGCCACGCTTGCGCGATCGCCTGGCTTAAGGGAGGTCACGCCTGGCCCAATGGCAGTGACCACGCCAATGCCTTCGTGTCCCAGAGTAACGCCGGTTTTGTCGCCAAAATCGCCGTTTTTAACATGGAGATCGGTATGACACACACCACAGCACTCCATTTTCAGTAGCGCTTCACCGTGTTGCAGCGAGCGTAGCGTTTTCTCAGTGACATCAACCTGATGATCTTTAGTGACAACAGCAGCTTTCATAGTCTTCTCCTTATCATGATCGTGAACTGCATAGCGAGTAAGGCAAGTAAGTCTTATTCTCTTTTACCTCGTAAGGATTAATTTTTCTGATGATATATGCAAGTGTGAAGAACGATATTTTCCGCGTTTCAGGCTGTTTTTTACCGTTAATGGGCATGTCAAATCATAATAAATACTAATATTAATGGCTTGACGAGGCAGGTGAAGAGGGCACCCGAACGGTGCCCAATGACGTGCTTATTCTAGTCGCAACATAAGCGCGTCGATCTCCTGACGCCATTGCGCCTGCAAATGCGGCTTCTGGTGCTTTGGCTTACGCGCCAGGTCATCCGCTAATTGCTGTTCCAGCAGCAGAAGCTTTTCCAGCAGGCGATCGCTGTCATCTGCGAGGGAATGCGCTGATTCCTGAGCCGGGCGGGGCGTCGTCGGCCACGCAACAGACGTTTCCCGAATACGCGCGTTGATCGCCTCGAGATCGTGCCATTCACTCAATATCTCCCGATCAATAAACCAGAAGCGATTACAACTTTGGCGGATAAACTGTCTGTCATGACTCACCAGCAGCACGCCGCCGCCGAAGCTTTGCAGGGTTTGCGCCAGCGCCTCTTTCCCTTGCATATCCAGATGGTTGGTCGGCTCGTCAAGCATCAACACGCTAAACCGCGCCAGCGACAATCCCACAAACAACAACCGTGAGCGCTCGCCGCCGCTTAACGTATCGACCCGTTGCTGATGACGGTTCCAGGGAAAACCCGCACCTATCAGCGCCATCTTGCGTACGTCGGGCTGTGGGGCAAACGGCTCAAGCGCATCAAACAACGAATCATTATCCGCGAGCTGCTGCAGCGTTTGATCATAATAGCCCACAGAAACGCGAGGGTGCAGACAGACGCTCGCATTGTCCTGCACAGACTGAAACTGTTGCCAGAGAAGCCGGAGCAGTGATGATTTTCCGCAGCCGTTACGTCCAATAAGGGCAACCCGGTCGCCACTTTTAAGTCTGGCCCCCGGAACAGAAAACAGCACAGGTGTCTCCGGCGCCGGTGACACGTGCAGCCCGTTAATCTCCAGCAAACGGTCTGCACGAACGGTTTCACCTTTTAATGTTAGTGACCACTGACTTCCTGCTGTGACTTCTGTCTGCACGGCTCTCAGACGGGAAACGTGTTTTTCCATCTGCTTTGCTTTACGAGACAAATCTTCGTTGTCGTAAACCCGCCCCCAGTTTGCCAGGCGTTTGGCGCTGGCAGTGACCCTGTCGATCTCTTTTTGCTCTGCTTTGTAACGCAGCGCATCACTGACATCGGCGTCAGCCAGTGCCTGTCTGGCCGCGCTACAGGGCAGCGCAAAGGCGTGTAATCGATGATCACGCAGGATCCAGGTGCCGTTAGTGACTGCATCTAACAGATTTGGATCATGCGAGACAACAACGAAACTGCCTGACCAGCGTTGTAAGAACTGTTCCAGCCACAATAAGGTGGGGAGATCCAGGTGGTTGCCTGGCTCATCCAGTAACAGCAGGTCAGGATGGCGCATCAACGCACGGGCAAGTAACAGACGCGTATGCTGTCCGCCACTCAGAACTTGCGCTGACAATGACAAATCGTCCGTCGTAAACCCCATTTCCGCGAGTATTGACTCAGCCTGCCATTGCTGGCTGAGGCGTTCGCGTTCCGGCAGTTGCCCCAACACCGCCTCCCGTAGGGGTAACGAGAGAATGTCAGGCGGCAAATGTTGTTCAACACGGGCGAGATGACAGTGACTGGCCAGAGAAACAGAACCTGACGTCGGCATTTCGCTGCCGTCGAGAATTTTTAACAGCGTGCTTTTGCCACAACCGTTGTCGCCGATAAGCCCCATACGATCGCCTTTTTTTAGCGTAAAGGTGAGATCGCGGAATAACGGGCCAAACGCCGTATCAACGTGTAAAGATTGTGCGGTTAATAAAGTGCTCATTGTTGCTTACTCAAGAGTTACAGGCGTGAAAACGCCTCGTCAAACATCGCTGACGATAACCCGGTAAGCCCGAGAGAAGAGGTAAGAGTTGGTTGCTTCGCTCAAGCCAAAGTTATCGCAGCACGATACCGATAACGCTTGAGCACTGGCGATCGCCTAATGTATGTGAAGCGATGAAACGTTCACAGTACAGCATAAGTATCCTCCTTTTATTTTCCGAATGTTAATGGATGGTGAAAGTGTAAGCACAAAGGGGGAATTTCGCTACTGCAAACATCGGGGGGAGAATAGCCCGGCGACCATTTCGCCGCCGGGCCTATTTTTAGTTAGATGGAGGTACGGCGGTAATCGCGGTATTCCGCCAGCCAGAAGTTATCGTCGATAGCCTGTTGCAGCGCCTCGGCAGAGGTTTTCACTGCGACACCTTGTTGCTGAGCCATTTTGCCGACGGCAAAAGCAATGGCGCGCGACACAGTCTGGATATTTTTCAACTCCGGTAGAACCAGCCCTTCGCCGTTGAGCACCATCGGCGAGTATTTCGCCAATGTTTCACTGGCTGACATCAGCATTTCATCGGTAATGCGTGACGCGCCTGCGGCGATCACGCCCAGACCGATACCCGGGAAGATATAGGCGTTATTACACTGGGCGATAGGATAGGTTTTGTCTTTCCACACCACAGGGGTAAACGGGCTGCCCGTCGCCACCAATGCATTTCCTTCCGTCCATGCGATGATGTCCTGCGGCGTCGCTTCCACGCGAGACGTCGGGTTAGACAGCGGCATCACGATCGGACGCGGACAATGCTTGTGCATCTCACGAATGATCTCTTCGGTAAACAGCCCCGTCTGGCCGGAAACGCCGATCAAAATATCCGGCTTCACATTCCTCACCACATCAAGCAGGGAGAGCACGTCATTTTGCGTATCCCACTGTTGCAGATTCTCGCGTTTTTGCACCAGTTTGGTCTGGAACGGCAGCAGGTTAGGCATCCGGTCGGTTAACAGACCAAAGCGATCCACCATAAACACGCGCTGGCGAGCGGCTTCTTCACTCAACCCTTCGCGCTGAATCTGCGCAACTATCTGCTCGGCAATACCGCAACCTGCGGAACCGGCGCCGAGGAAGACGATTTTTTGCTCGCTTAACTGGCTGCCTGCGGCATGGCTGGCCGCAATGAGTGTGCCAACGGTGACCGCAGCAGTCCCCTGGATATCATCGTTGAAAGAGCAAATTTCATCACGATAGCGGTTGAGTAACGGCATCGCGTTTTTCTGTGCAAAATCTTCGAACTGCAACAGCACATCCGGCCAGCGTTCTTTCACCGCCTGGATGAAGTCATCGACAAATTCATAGTACTCATCGTCGGTAATACGCGGGTTACGCCAGCCCATATAGAGCGGATCGTTCAGCAGTTGCTGGTTATTGGTGCCGACATCCAGCACCACCGGGAGGGTGTACGCGGGGCTTATCCCGCCACAGGCGGTGTACAGAGACAATTTCCCGATAGGGATCCCCATACCGCCAATCCCCTGGTCACCCAGCCCCAGAATACGTTCACCGTCAGTCACCACGATCACTTTGATATTGTGGTTCGGGACGTTTTGCAGGATGTCGTCCATGTTGTGACGGTTCTGGTAGGAGATAAACACACCGCGTGAACGACGGTAGATCTCCGAAAAACGCTCGCAGGCCGCACCGACCGTTGGGGTGTAGATGACGGGCATCATCTCATCGAGATGGTCATGCACCAGGCGGTAGAACAGGGTTTCGTTGGTATCCTGAATGTTGCGCAGGTAAATGTGTTTATCGATTTCAGTTTTGAATCCTTGATACTGGATCCAGGCGCGTTCAACCTGTTCTTCAATCGTTTCGACGACTTCCGGCAGTAACCCCAGCAGGTTGAAGTTACGACGCTCTTCCACACTGAATGCGCTGCCTTTGTTCAGGAGAGGAAATTCAAGCAGTACAGGGCCGGCGTAGGGAATATAAAGGGAACGCGGTTTCTTGGTTTTGATGTCCATGTCACTCACTCTTTTTTGAATTACCGTCCCTGGCATTGTCATTTATCGTCATATGTTGCCTTGCGCCAGGGAATCGGGCACAGATTATAAAGCATTGTGTATGGATAGAGGGGTTTTATAAGCAAAAACACCATTGCGGGGGCAATGGTGTTGGTCGTCATATCGAAAACAGGCGGTTACTTATTGCTGTCAGCGCGGCGTTTTCTACCGGTAGGATTATTGACCACGCTGGTTTTGTCACCTTCGGTCACGGATTTACGTTGGTTGGATATTTTGTGGTCCTGGCCAAGAATATGACGGGCCTGACGGTTCGATTTCATTCTAACTCCTTAATCCTGTTAATGGTTTCAAGGATGAGTCCGCGCGATGCCGGACGAAATACAACCCCATAGAACGCCGCTCTCAACGAAAACGGCTTACTGGATGGTCGACCATTTTCTCTGAAAGGTCAATGTGTAAGCGGTAATTAAGAAGGTTCTCTTATCTATCCGGTTTGCGTTCAGGCG